>NZ_CP045429.1:1557566-2165099 GCF_005886805.2 Pseudoalteromonas rubra | reverse complement strand
CCTCTTGTTAACCAATACTCAAAATGAAGTGCAACAGGTAGAGCCAGAATGTCTGGTACGTTGCCGTAAGGCTGGCTGTTAAACAGGCCGAAGATGGCATGCCAGATTGAGAAAGTTTCGCGATTGCAGCAATATGAGTGAAGTATCAACGCATGCTGCTCACGTTACGGGCGCGTAGATTGGGTCAACTCAACAGTGCCCGATAAACATCGGTGCTTTCTGAGAGGCCCTGGTGTTACCCATATGGTTTGGCAGAATTGGCAAGTAAAGTGGCACTCAATTTGACAACTCAGAGAAGACACCCAAAGTCTCTTTGCGCGCCAGCGTACGAAGTGGGGCACGATGCCAGGAGTCTGTTCCTCAGCTTGTATAGCGCGCAACTTTAAACACCGGTGAGGAAAAGTAAACCTTTTACTAAGCCTACAGCTGACTCAGGCTAACAACTTTCGTAGATGGTTAATACTTTTCAAACATTTTCAAATACTTACATAGCGATCAGACATGAGTATTACAATCTATTTCTGTGTTTAACTTCAAATAAATCAAAGCTCTGCCTGGTCTTTACTAATCGGTGTGTAACTCCGTAATAGATACAATCCCATGGTTTTCAATGGTAACTATCAGGGTTTGATGCTCTAATCTGATCGGGTATTGACCATCAGGCAATCGCCTGGCCGTCAGGTTATTGAGCCCGACAATCAATCCGTCCAGCTCGCTGGCCTTTTGTGGCGCTGCACCACCTCGCCCACGCATATACTCCATGCCCTGCTGAACACATTTTTCAACAACAGCATCAGCCACTTTTCGGCCCGCCTGGTGCTTCAGAGACTTAAACAATAACCCTTTGATTAGAGAAAACATAAAACTTCCAATATGCGATGACGACGATTCAGGAAGTGTAGCAAAGGTGGGTCCAGATGAGTATGACAAATCGTTTCAAAGTATGTAGGTGGGTGCTTGGGTGAATGAGCAGCGGACGGCCGCTCTAACATTTTTTTGGTCAGGAATGAGTTAGGACGAATACGTCCTTTTGAGTAACTTGTTATGTTTACTCACTTCCATGCCTTCAGGTTTTTCAATTTTAATAGTGCTTCTTGTTCTTCAAGCGATACCCAACCTAGATGATATCCAAGTATCATGTTGTAATGACTTTCAACTGCTTTCTCAGAAGCTGCCTTACTAGTAAAATGCTGGTACTCGAAGTAATAAACCCTGTTTGGTTCAAAATTGTATTCATAAGACAGGTTAGCGATCTTAATCAGAGCATTAGGCGTAAATGATATTTTGCGAGTCCCTGGGTCAATTTCCACTTTCGCAAAACCAGGGTAACCTATACAACCTTTATGAATATCATCGACACCAACTAGTAAACAGGAATTAACACCTGCCATGTCTGGTTGAAAGAAATAAGCTATAGATTTGCCATTGGAAGGTTGTTCGTGCATTTGAAATGCAGCGCCTGTTGATTGTTTACCTGTACTTGCGCAGCCCTGAATCATTAAGGCTATAATTACTGCTAGAACTCTCATTTTTATCCTTTATATAAATCTAGAAGGAAATTATAAGTGACACCCACCAATAAATTCACGGACCAATTGTGGGCAGGTTCAATAAAGAAATGCAAGACCATCAAATGCTACGCTTCCTATAAGCTCTGAGCATTAAAAGTCATACGTGTAAGCACGAAACCCTGAAGAATAATCAGATTCGGACAATACGAGAACGTACCCAAACCTGAGCTTGGATAAATCGAGATGGTATTTAAGGAAAGGTGTTAACCCAGTAATCGCTCGCACTGAGCCAAGTTGGCGCGTCGCCTTTTATGAAGATTCTCACAGTAATCTGTCACCGCTTGCTTTCGCCCTACCGCACCATGAAAGACTTTCGTAAACTGCGTAGTAAGCTTGTGCCAACTATCTGGCTCTATTTTCAATCGTGTCAGCAGTGGCTGACTATCGCTGATACAACCCCGCTTATCTGCACGCATGCATCGGCCTGTTAGCTCTACCAGCTGAATGTAATAGGTCAGTTCAAACGGCAGTCCTTTGGGCATGTGCTTTCTTGGGTTACCCGCAAAACGCAGTAGGCTTTTGGGTTGCTTTCCTTGCTGTGCATGCTCAATACGCTTTTTAATGCTGGTGTAGTCTGATGTTTCCGGTGTCTCTGCCATTTTGGCTCTGATTGGGTTCAGGTCAACATACGCCAGGCACGCTGCCAGCGCTGCTTCATCCAGTAAGGCCTGTGACTTAAATCGTCCTTCCCAAAACCGGCCTGTACAACCATCTTCTTTATTGGCCTTGCGGGCAATGCCTTCATTCAACACCCGCATGAACCAGCTGATGCTCGCAAGGCGTATTCTGAATTCATTGATGTCTGCATCAAGTAAACTTTGCTCTGACTCGCTAAGCTCATCACCATTGATGTATTTTTGTGTCAGCCAGCTACCTTTAAACAGTTTATGCCAGCGAAGTACTATCGCTTTATCTGATAACCTTTGCGCTTTCTTATCATCCACATACAACACGATATGCGTATGATTGCTCATAACGGCATAACCACACACATCAATGCAAAACACCTTCGCAAGGGTCAGTAATTTTTCCTCAACCCAGTCTCGCCGATGTTCATAAGACTTGCCCGTGACGCGGTCTTTGCCGCACAGAAATGCCCGGCGAACACACCGGGATATACAGTGGTAGTACTTAGTATCTGATAAGCTGACCTGCTTCTTCCTTGCCGTTGGCATAATATTTCATCCTCAATCCTTTGAGTATTACCTAAAGGTAGACCGCGTACATTCCGCGCGCCAGTTTCAGGTGGGTGTCTCTGTTTGTCTTTCCGCACGCCAGTTTCGGGTGGGTGTCTCTGTTTGTTCGAGGCACGCTGCCAGCGCTGCTTCATCCAGTAAGGCCTGTGACTTAAATCGGCCTTCCCAAAACCGGCCTGTACAACCATCTTCTTTATTGGCCTTGCGGGCAATGTCTTCATTCAACACCCGCATGAACCAGCTGATGCTCGCAAGGCGTATTCTGAATTCATTGATGTCTGCATCAAGTAAACTTTGCTCTGACTCGCTATGCTCATCACCATTGATGTATTTTTGTGTCAGCCAGCTACCTTTAAACAGTTTATGCCAGCGAAGTACTATCGCTTTATCTGATAACCTTTGCGCTTTCTTATCATCCACATACAACACGATATGCGTATGATTGCTCATAACGGCATAACCACACACATCAATGCAAAACACCTTCCCAAGGGTCAGTAATTTTTCCTCAACCCAGTCTCGCCGATGTTCATAAGACTTGCCCGTGACGTAGTCTTTGCCGCACAGAAATGCCCGGCGAACACACCGGGATATGCAGTGGTAGTACTTAGTGTCTGATAAGCTGACCTGCTTCTTCCTTGCAGTTGGCATAATTTGTCCTCCTCAATCCATTGAGTATCACCTAAAGGTAGACGGCGTAAATTCCGCACGCCAGTTTCGGGTGGGTGTCTTAGTTTGTCTACTCCATAGTGTCCAAGCACAAAAAGTCGTGCACTGAATGTCATCATGGAAAGAGCAACACGGCTAGTGCATATAACCAAGCTAGGCTCCAAGAGTGCATTAGTAATAAGCAATGCAATAATAAAACGCTTAAGCCCACAACACCCTGCTGAATTTGTTCTACATTCCGAACGCCAGTTTCAGGTGGGTGTCCGTTCAATCTGTTTGGTCGGGATAAGGCGCACAGCGTCGCCATCCAACAAAAATCATGAATTTACTTTGAAAAAACCAAGCCTACCGCGTTGTTCCAGTAACCTAAAATTAAGTATTTTACCTACAACCGTAACGCCCTGTTATACGTATTTTTTAAGCAGTTTTGCTTTAAGAATTTCGGGTTTCATTGCAGGCTTGGTGCGATGAAGCATGCGGTGACAATTTGAACAAACCACACAAACATCATTTAATGTACTGATGTAGTCCTCATCTTTTTCGTGTAAAGGATTCTTATGATGGCACTCGATAAAACCAGCGCCTAGTTCTTTTCCATACACTGACTCGAAATCAAAATCACAAACCTGGCATATAAAGCCAAACTCAGATTTTGCGTCTTTTACTAACTTAGCGTTACGCTTGAAATACGAAGCTTCACGTACCTGCCGTTCGCCCTCAGCATACTCCTGCTCTGGTGAGTTCTCTCTAATTTCATAGTCACCTAGATCATCGATTACATATGTTTTTTGTAAAAGATGACTAACATAGCCGGCTGAACCACCAAAGTGTTCAAGTCGATCGCTTTTCACACGATAAACATTTCCTGACGGTCGAAAGTTAGGCATATATTGAACATCTTTCTTGAACTGGGTCCAAGTCAGTTCGATATGCTGAGTTTTGAAAAAGAACACGTAGGGGAAATGACTACTTCCCCACAAAAAGTTTGAAAGATCTAAAAGCTGTTCTTTCCAAAAACCTTTTACATGACAAAGAGCTGGCATTTCACCATCACCACCAGTGGTCTTGATTAACAGCATGACATCGTCAACTTTAAGTTGACGAATAACACTCTTGGCGCCGTCAGGAACTCCCCAGACGTTACACCAGCCATCTGGAAACTCAGCTAGTAGCTTATCTTCTATTTCTGCTTGTAGATCAGGTGGACAATATTCGACGATGTCGGAAACAGCGACTTCACCAAAGACAGTTTTGGGAAAATCTGCATTAGCTCCTTTTAAGCCAACATCATGGAAAAATAACTGCATAATACTTCCTCTGAACTAATACGTATAACAACTTATTCTGTCCAAATTTGGTAGTTCATAACATACCAAAGCGGCTCATATTACATACCTTCATAATTCCACTAATAATTGCTACTGTAAACAGGCAGATAACATAGCGGCAAATTCCAGTTGGTGGGACAAATAGCATGGGACATAAAAGCAATCAAATAGAGCAATTAGCAGACACCCATTCCAAACTTGTCTGTCATACGACGCGGCAGGTTCAATAAAGAAATGCAAGACCATCAAATGCTGCGCTTTCTATAAGCTCTGAGCATTAAAAGTCATACGTGTAAGCACGAAACCCTGAAGAATAATCAGATTCGGACAATACGAGAACATACCCAAACCTGAGCTGGGATAAATTGAGTTGCCACTGAAGAAAAAGTGTTAACCCAGTAACCGCTCGCATTGAGTCAAGTTGGCGCGTCGCCTTTTGTTAAGGTGCTCACAGTAATCCGTCATCGCTTGATTTCGCCCGACCGCACCATGAAATACCTTTGTAAATTGCGTAGTGAGTTTGAGCCAGTTATCCGGCTCTATTTGCAATCGTGTCAGCAGTGACTCATTTTCGCTGATGTAACCTCGCTTGTCTGCACGCATGCACCGGCCTGTTAGCTCAACCAGTTGAATATAATATGTCAGTTCAAAGGGCAGCCCTTTGGGCATGTGTTTTCTTGGATTACCTGCAAAGCGCAGTAAGCTTTTGGGTTGCTTTCCTTGCCGTGCATACTCAATACGCTTTTTAATGCTGGTGTAATCAGACGTTTCCGGTGTCTCTGACATTTTGGCTCTGACTGGGTTCAGGTCAACATAAGCCAGGCACGCTGCCAGTGCAGCTTCATCCAGTAAGGCCTCTGACTTGAATCTTCCTTCCCAAAATCGACCTGTACAACCATCTTCCTTATTGGCCTTGCGGGCAATATCTTCATTCAACACCCGCATAAACCAGCTGATGCTCGCAAGGCGTATTCTGAATTCACTGATGTCTGCATCAAGTATACTGTGCTCTGACTCGCTCAGCTCATCACCATTAATGAACTTGTGCGTCAGCCAGTTGCCTTTAAACAGTTTATGCCAGCGAAGTACTATCGCTTTATCTGATAACCCTTGTGCTTTCTTATCATCCACATACAACACGATATGCGTATGATTGCCCATAACGGCATAACCACACACATCAATGCAAAACACCTTCGCAAGGGTCAGCAATTTGTCCTCAACCCAGTCTCGGCGATGTTCAAAAGACTTGCCCGTTACGCGGTCTTGGCCGCACAGAAATGCCCGGCGAACACACAGGAATATGCAGTGGTAGTACTTAGTGTCTGATGAGCTGACCTGCTTTTTCCTTGCAGTTGGCATAATTTGTCATCCTCAATCCATTGAGTATTACCTAAAGGTATACGACGTACATTCCATACGCCAGTTTCAGGTGGGTGTCCGTTCAATCCTTCCGACGACGTACATTCCGCACGCCAGTTTCGGGTGGGTGTCTCTGTTTGTCGCGCACGCCAATTTCGGGTGGGTGTCTCTGTTTGTTCTCTGTTTGTCTTTAGGGGCGCTGGATAACCAGTCAAGCCCGGATATATGTCAGAGCAACACATTTATAGCGGACTGGACCAAGCATCAGGCATGGCAACACAGGTAACATAACGAACGGGATAACGAAAACTCGCTACCCCGCAGGCCTACTCGGCTTGACATCGCTGGAGCGTCCATATATGTCTCTGTTTGTCATTCTCTAATAATCCTTCGATACAGTGCTACGACTGGCTCGTCATTATTTTCTATATAAATGTCAGCAATTTCTCTTGCAACAGCCTGTCCGACCTGACCTAAGGAAATTATATTCTTAAATATTGTTTCTAAAGGGTCTAGATCATACATATAAAATGGCTTTGATAATGTTTTGATCCAAATGTCTGCAACATCCGAGGCATAGCCTTCACTCAACCTCGCCATTTCTTGCATAAACGACATACCATTGTGATCGTCATTAATATATGGAGCGACTGCCATCAACCAAGTTTTAGTATCCACATTCAGCTCTTCAATGTATTCCGCCCACAAAGCTAGCTTGGATGCCAAAGGCTTTGTATTAGAGTCTTGCTGATTTATTAGATCAACTAAATCAGGCCATAAAGCAAATACTAACACTTTGGTCTTTTCTACATTTTGGTCTCTTATAGACCATAAAAACCAAACAACTTTACTTAACTCACTTTCTTTTTGTCTAAATAAAAGAAGTCTCAACAAGCTTTTATCATCAAGTTGATCTCTTTTTTGAAGATACGCAATACATGCGTACTCTATATAGCGACCTTTAACCGTATCTGACAGGCTTTCATCATCTAGCAATGCAGGATAAAAATTCTTTTCTTTAAAATAAGCATGAATTTCTGGAATTAACCAACCTACATGTGAATAGGCTTGTAAAGCGCATCGCCATTGAAGAGATTTTTTTTCACCAAACATTGACTCAATATTTTGCACAGTCCAGTTTTTAGATAGATAAAAAAAGTTACGCACATACATTAATAGAATTGTAATAAACTCATATTCACCAGCAGCATGTGGCTTGCCCAGTTCATTATCGAATGTTGGCTGATAACCAGCCCATATTCGTTTTCGCTCTTCTGAATCTTTACCAACGTTTCTGCATTGGTATAGAGCTAATTTGACGTAAGCCTCGAGGCATCGACCTCTTGGGCTATTTATAGCGATAGATACTGCATCAGAGTTATCATTAAAATCTTCGCCCGATTCTTTGTTTAGAATTAGCTCAAGCGTATTTTTAACATCATCTGTTAACTCAAGCTCAAAAGCGCGTTCATCATTTTCACATCCAGCTTCGACTAATCGACAATATGAACTGACCACCCAATGTTTGTCGCCAATGAACGGGCCTGAATCGACATTATCAACGGAATCCCAAAAAGAAGCTTCATTGAACACTTTGCCAGCAAAGTGAATAATTTTAGGCCAAAGTTCATTCCACGGTCGCAGTGCTTTATCTGCCCATAACTTGGAGTAAGCAGAGAAAATTTTATGTAAATAATGTGGCTTAAGGTCAATGAATACATCTAAATTATTAAGAATTTCACAACTATCGAGTAAAACTAGCTCCTCAAACGTATTAACTAAACCCTCAATGCCCGGCTCATTGAAGTGTCCAACTTCTTTATACTCGTTTAAGAAATGTATCAACGAATCAATGTCTTCAAGCATAACAGCAAGTTCAGATACAGACAGTGGAGATACATCTACCGCAACGCCACCGCTCATATAACATGAAAAGTCGGGATGATCTGGCTCCACACCTGTAATATCAACACAAACTCGATACTTCTCTTGTGTCACTCTATTTTCATCTTTGATTGCGGCAAACCAATTTGACTGCTTGTAAGCAGTTGGTTTGCATAATAGCACTCCAGTGTGTTCCTCAGTTACACTCAATGATTCTATCGCTTCAATAACTGATTGTTGCTGCTCCGCTTGTAGTGAAGAAAAATTCTTGTGGATAAAATGCCAAAGCTCATGGCGATACTTATCATTAAAATGATTCGGCTGAATAACAAAATTTACCACTTCCTTATCTAGTTTTTCAAAGCATTCACCAGCAATATAAATAGCGACACGCTTAATCGTTTGGTAATCATTGCTGATTAACTCTATAAGTTTGCCATTAGCCTTATTGTCAGAATCTTGTTTTACGTAACCTAACAAGGCATCTCTAAAAAGCTTTAAAACAATATCACCTGTGTCATTGTGTCTTCTGTTTTGCTTATGCTCAGGTATTGAATTTCGCCAAACATTGGACCATTTATCATTGCGATTAATATCGAGTACTTCTTTGAGTTTTTGCTCACATAAGTTTACTGCTAGCAAGCCCAACTTTTCACCGAGAGCTAAAGCATTCTCATCTACAAATTTTCCTGCTTGATAGTCTCCAAAGCCCAATACGGCTTCATATTTTTTGTCTGAGTATCTGCCTTCAACACTGTGAATCTCAAATATCTTGTCCAACAAAAAGGTGGCGAATGAAACCGACTGCTCGGTATTAATTTCAATCAGCTTTAACATCCAATCACTGATTTCTTTATTAACAAGATAGCGGTCAAATTTATCGTTTAGCCAGTCGCTAACACAGTCAAGATCGTCAAGTTTGATAGCCTCTAAAGGGATATTTCTAAGAACCTTACTGAATTGCCACCATGTCCTGTAGTTAGAACGCTCGTTTACCATAGCGTATTGAGTTACTTCTTTTAGCAGGCTTAAATATTTCCGTGCCATTTCAACATCATTTTCATCTCTTAATTTAAGAGATGACGAAACAAGGTATTCAGTGATGGGCCATGAAGGAATTTGAAAAGTGTTATCAGCCGTCTCACGTGGCTTAGGGTTTAGTTCTGGTGAAAATAGGCCGCTATCTTTAAATGCATCAAACCATATTAGGCTATCAACTTTTTTAAAAAGCCAAGGTTGTAAAGCCGGGTCATCTATTACTCTCTGTAAAGCACTTCGTTGCTTAGCACTTAATTCATTACTCATCCAGATCTGCCTCTAACGCAGCTAACTTGTCAACAAGAGCTAAGTCTTTAAACTCAAGTTCATCGCACCACTTGTTGATAATGGCTTGCTGTTGTGCATAATCTTCATGATCTCTTGGAAAAACGATCAGTTGTGCATTAAATGATTGCTCATAGTAAGCTTTCAATTTGTTAAATAATGGCTCTTCCGCATTGAAGAAGCCTTGTAATATAAACAGTCGCTTCTGAGGTTCTTCTTTCTGATTACTAGACTTCAATATATATTCAAGTATTTCAGTTTCTTCCAATCCATAACCAAGAAATAGAACGACTTTCGTGGAAAAAAGGTGGCTGAGGAACTTAGGGACTTCATCGGAGACGTAGTGTTCCAAGTAATCCTTAGTTGTAACAATCATACTTGATGGATCATCTACACAACCATGCAAGTGAATCACCGCCCCTCTTGTATCTAGTTTTGCGTTTAATAAATCTTCACGTTTGAAGCTACGCCAACTGGTTTCTGGTTTACCTTGAGATTTTGTTGGCTTGATCAGCTTATCGTAGTTTGTAGTTACAAAAGTACAATCATATTTGTTTATAAAATCATAGACATTACACAAAGGCTTATCTAATTCAAATATTTTTTTATAGTCAACTTTTGCACCATTATCCTCATCCAAAATCTTGGCAATTGACAAACGTTTCCTTGGGTCTGGAAGGGCATTAATTAATGACTTTTCATGGTGATCGATAACTTCGTTTTTAACAAGCTGATTTACCACAGTATCGGCAAATCCATCCCATGAAGGATGGCCTGCCATTCTTGATATTCCTGCACCTATGAATAAGACCAAATTTCCCGCTTTCGCAGCCTCGATTATTTCTTCTGGTAACTTAGGTTCTGGTCGTAGAGCCGCCATTAATCTACCTTTACTTTCCCTGTTAGCAAATCTTGCATCAGGCCTTTCATTTTAATGCCTTAAGAAATCACTCTAACCATCAGTTAATTTACATGATTTTTACCATTAATAAAACATAGTATGTGAATATGAAGTCTTTAGGAAATAGAATTTGAGTAATGAACCCATACACGCTACGCTGCACCTAAACAGATATCAACTTTTAGAACTCAATCATTTGTCTTGTAACTTTTTTTCGGGGCAGAAACAAGTTACACTGGTAGGTCAACTTTTGGCAAAAACAGCCATTCACTGTCAGATTAGATTCAACCCTAAAGATCAGATTTTCTAACCTTCGAAGTTTTATTCATTAATTAGTTGAATAGCTAACGCTAAAACATTCCTGTCCACAAACAAGTAATAACTAAACCCCCGCTTCTAACACAAAAAACCGTCAGATTAAGCTCTATCAGCCAAATCTGACAGTTCAAGTTAAGACTTATTTATCTTAAGCAACAGTCTGCGCTTTCTTAATAATAGAAAACAGCTGATCTTTTAGGTGCAGGCGCTGTTTTTTCAGTGACTCAAGATAGTCGTCAGAGGTGTTTTCTGCGCCGGTTTCTATGCGATGTACCTCGTGGTCGCACTCATGGTACTCTTTAAACAAACGGGCGAAGTGTGCGTCGTTCATTTTCAGGTGGTGGATCTCATCTTTGTATTCAGGAAACTCGTGGTGCAGATCATGTTTTTCAATTGTCATAATACGGTCCTTTCTATTTTGCGCATTTAATACAAGTCGTTGTGTAAGGCAGAGCGTTTAAACGCTCCGGGTTGATTTGTTCTTCACAATGCTGACACAAGCCATAAGCCCCCTGCTCTATACGCAGTATCGCTTGATTCACCATTACCAGCTCTTGCTTCGCTTCCTGGTGAATTTCGTCCAGTACATCGTCGTTTTCACGCTCTGTATTTTGCTCTGCGAAGTTGGCCGACCGGCCCTTTCTGAAATCGGCTTCAATGGCGGCTATCCGTTGACTCAGTTCGTTTTGTTTGGTTTTGAGAAAACTATTTAGTTGGTCAGCAGTCATGATGTTCTCCTTTGTTAAACTCATCATAACGCGCTACTTTTAAGGCTCTTTGATCTGGCACAAGGTTAAGGAGTGGGCAATAAAAAACCCGACACTGGGTCGGGTTTTTGGTGCTATAGGTTAGACAAATCTAGACATATTCAACTTCGATGATGTCGTATTCAACGCTACCGTTAGGAGTTTGAATGCTCACTGAATCATCCAGTTCTTTTCCAATCAGACCACGTGCAATTGGCGAGTTAACTGAGATCAGATTGTTTTTAATATCTGCCTCATCATCACCTACGATTTTGTAGGTCACTTCCTCGTCCGTATCAACATTGACTATGGTCACCGTGCTGCCAAAGATCACTTTGCCATTGTTTGCCATTTTAGTGACGTCAATGACCTGTGATGTTGACAGCTTGGCTTCAATTTCCTGGATGCGGCCTTCACAGAATCCCTGCTGCTCACGTGCAGCATGGTACTCGGCGTTTTCTTTCAGATCGCCGTGTTCACGGGCTTCCGCGATATCGGCAACGATCTTTGGACGGACGACTTTCTTTAAGTGGTTCAGTTCTTCACGAAGCATTTCTTCGCCTCGTACTGTCATCGGAATTGATTGCATAGTATCTCACTCATTGCCAGAGCTTACGCTCTGGCCTTGTTCTTCTTAGTTCAAACGCTGGTGTAGCTCCTGAACAGAGTTTACAGAACTTCTGTCATCAGCCTCATTAGCTGTACAGTTTGCAAACGCTGCATTGAGCGTAGTGGTGTAGTTAGTCTTATGCTGAAGTGCACCACGACGTAACACCTTCGAATCTTCGATAGCCTGACGGCCTTCTGTGGTATTAACAATGTAGCTGTACTCACCATTCTTGATGCGGTCAAGAATGTGCGGACGACCTTCGAATACCTTGTTTACGCGACGTACTTCGATGCCGGCGTCTTCCAGAGCTTGTGCTGTACCTTTGGTTGCATCCAGCTCAAAGCCAATGGCTTTCATGGTCTTAGCCAACTCAACAACACGTGCCTTGTCACCATTGCGAACAGATAGTAGCGCGCGACCACCACGTGGTAAAGCGTTTGATGCACCTAATTGCGCTTTTGCGAAGGCTTCGGCGAAGTTTTCACCAACACCCATCACTTCACCCGTAGAACGCATCTCTGGGCCACGCATTGGGTCAACACCCTGGAACTTAGCAAATGGCAGTACTACTTCTTTTACGCTGTAGTAAGGTGGGATAACTTCTTTCGTCACGCCCTGGCTTTCCAAAGACTGGCCAACCATACAACGTGCTGCCACTTTTGCCAGCGCAACACCGGTTGCTTTAGAAACAAACGGCACGGTACGCGCAGCACGCGGGTTCACTTCAATCAGGTAAACCTGACCGTCTTTGACTGCGAACTGAGTATTCATCAGACCAACCACGCCCAGCTCAAGTGCCATGTCACGCACTTGCTTGCGCATTACGTCCTGGATTTCCTGAGACAGAGAGTGTGCTGGCAATGAACAAGCTGAGTCACCAGAGTGAACACCGGCTTGTTCAATGTGTTCCATGATACCGCCAATGATGACGTTCTCACCGTCACAGATCGCATCAACGTCTACTTCAATGGCGTCATCCAGGAAACGGTCCAGCAGTACTGGTGCTTCGTTGGACACAGATACCGCTTCGGTCATATAGCGACGCAGGTCATCTTCGTCATACACGATTTCCATCGCACGACCACCCAGCACATAAGAAGGACGTACAACCAGTGGGAAGCCGATTTCCTGAGATTTCGCAATCGCTTCTTCCAGTGACGTGACCGTTGCGTTTTCAGGCTGAAGCAGATCAAGACGCTCAACCAGCTGTTGGAAACGCTCACGGTCTTCCGCGCGATCGATTGCGTCAGGAGAAGTACCAATTACAGGCACGCCATTTGCTTCAAGGTCACGGGCCAGTTTCAGTGGTGTTTGACCACCGTACTGAACAATCACACCTTTAGGCTTTTCAACGCGAACGATTTCAAGCACATCTTCCAATGTGATTGGCTCGAAGAACAGACGATCTGACGTATCGTAGTCAGTTGAAACCGTTTCAGGGTTACAGTTAACCATGATGGTCTCGTAGCCATCTTCACGCATTGCCAGCGCAGCGTGTACACAGCAGTAATCGAACTCGATGCCCTGACCGATACGGTTAGGACCACCACCAATTACCATGATTTTATCTTTGTCAGATGGTGCCGCTTCACACTCTTCATCGTAAGATGAGTACATGTAAGCCGTGTCTGAGCTGAATTCTGCTGCACAAGTATCAACGCGCTTATAAACCGGCAGGATATCCAGCTGGTGACGCTTCTTGCGAATTTCTTTTTCAGACACACCGGCAATCTCTGCGATGCGCGGATCTGAGAAACCTTTACGCTTCAGGCGACGCAGGAAGTCTTTGTTCAGACCGGCCATGCCCACTTCAGCGATGGTTGCTTCGTCTTTCAGAATGTCTTCAATCTGAACCAGGTACCAGCGGTCAACTTTGGTCAGCTCGAACACTTCTTCTACGCTCATACCGTGACGCATTGCATCGGCGATGTACCAGATACGCTCTGCGCCTGGCTCACGTAGTTCACGAATAATGGTTTCTTTCGCTTTCGGGTCGTCCAGTGCAACAATTGGGTTAAGACCTGTTGCGCCCACTTCCAGACCACGAAGTGCTTTTTGTAGTGATTCTTGCTGGTTACGACCAATGGCCATCACCTCTCCCACTGACTTCATCTGTGTAGTCAGACGGTCGTTAGCGCCGGCGAACTTCTCGAAGTTAAAGCGTGGGATCTTAGTTACAACGTA
Organism: Pseudoalteromonas rubra; assembly: GCF_005886805.2. Lineage (NCBI taxonomy): Bacteria > Pseudomonadati > Pseudomonadota > Gammaproteobacteria > Alteromonadales > Pseudoalteromonadaceae > Pseudoalteromonas > Pseudoalteromonas rubra. Next base: position 2,151,007 of record NZ_CP045429.1, on the reverse strand, counting down.
ATCGATTGACGGTTCGAATGACGCAGGGGTTGCACCGCCTGTGATGTCATTTTGTAGCTCGTCCAGGGTGTAACCCACTGCCAGCTTAGCTGCAATCTTAGCGATCGGGAAACCGGTTGCTTTAGACGCCAGTGCTGATGAACGCGATACACGCGGGTTCATTTCAATGATAACCATACGGCCATCGTCCGGGTTAACACCGAACTGAACGTTTGAACCACCGGTTTCTACGCCAATCTCACGCAGTACCGCCATCGAGGCGTTACGCATGATCTGATATTCTTTGTCAGTCAGAGTTTGTGCTGGTGCCACTGTGATTGAGTCACCAGTATGCACACCCATAGGGTCGAAGTTCTCGATAGAACACACAATGATGCAGTTGTCGTTTTTGTCACGCACCACTTCCATTTCGTATTCTTTCCAGCCCAGCAAGCTCTCGTCGATCAACAGCTCGTTGGTCGGAGACAAATCAAGACCACGGGTACAGATTTCGTCAAACTCTTCCATGTTGTAAGCAACACCACCACCGGTACCACCCATGGTGAAGGAAGGACGAATGATACACGGGAAGCCAATGCGCGACAGAACGTCGTGCGCTTCATCCATTGAGTGTGCAATCTCGGCACGAGGACACTCAAGGCCAATGTTCTTCATCGCAACGTCGAAGCGCTCTCGGTTCTCAGCTTTGTCGATGGCATCCGCAGTTGCACCAATCAGCTCAACACCGTGCTTAGCCAGTACACCATGCTTGTCCAGGTCAAGCGCACAGTTCAGCGCAGTCTGGCCACCCATAGTCGGTAGTACCGCGTCTGGCTTTTCTTTTTCAATGATTTTCTCAACCACTTCCCAGTGAATTGGCTCGATGTAAGTTGCATCTGCCATTTCCGGGTCAGTCATGATGGTTGCCGGGTTTGAGTTAACCAGAATAACCCGGTAGCCCTCTTCTCTCAGCGCTTTACACGCCTGAGCACCAGAGTAGTCAAACTCACAGGCTTGGCCGATGACGATTGGGCCTGCGCCCAGGATCAGTATGCTGTTTAAGTCGGTACGTTTTGGCATTGTTACTCCGGTTCTAATTAGGCTTTACGTGCTTGCATTAATTCAATGAAGTGGTCGAACAGCGGTGCTGCATCGTGCGGACCCGGGCTTGCTTCAGGGTGACCCTGGAAGCTGAAAGCCGGCTTGTCAGTACGATGGATACCCTGCAAGGTACCGTCGAACAACGATTTATGCGTTGCACGCAGGTTATCTGGCAAAGTGGCCTCGTCCGCTGCGAAACCATGGTTCTGTGCTGTGATCATTACCACGTCACGCTCCAGGTCTTTCACCGGGTGGTTACCGCCATGGTGACCGAATTTCATTTTCACCGTCTGCGCACCAGAAGCCAGCGCCAGTAACTGATGGCCCAAACAAATGCCAAAGATAGGCGTATCAGTTTCTAAGAAGGCTTTAATCGCATCGATTGCATAAGTACATGGCTCAGGGTCACCAGGGCCGTTAGACAGGAAAATACCGTCTGGATTCATCGCCAGCACTTCTGCAGCGGAGGTTTCTGCAGGTACTACTGTCAGTTTACAGCCACGGTCAACCAACATACGAAGAATGTTCTTTTTCACACCAAAATCATACGCTACAACATGAAATTTTTCTTCCTCAGAACTCAGAGTTTGGAAGCCCTGACCTAAAGTCCAGCTCCCTTCACGCCACTCATAAGTCTGTTCTGTTGTAACGACTTTCGCTAAATCCATCCCTTTAAGGCCTGGGAACGCTTTTGCCGCTTCCAGTGCCTGCTGCTCATCAATCTCATCGCCCGCGATGATGCAGCCATTTTGAGCGCCCTTATCACGCAGGATGCGCGTCAGCTTACGCGTATCTATATCGGCAATCCCAAGGATATTGCGTGCTTTTAAGTAGTCACTTAACGATTGCTCGTTACGGAAATTACTTGCAAGCAATGGCAAATCCCGAATTACCAGACCCTTAGCCCAGATTTTATCTGCTTCTTCATCCTCACTATTAGTACCGGTATTCCCGATGTGCGGATAAGTCAGCGTCACAATCTGTTCTGCATAAGAAGGATCCGTCAAAATTTCTTGATATCCCGTCATAGACGTATTGAATACTACCTCACCAACGGACAGGCCGTCAGCGCCGATGGCAGTACCGCGAAACACAGTGCCGTCTTCAAGGACTAAGAGAGCGGATTTAGTCAAGTTAACCTCCTAGATAGTAAAAAACGGGAGCAAGCCAGCGCTTATCTTCCCGTCTACAAAGCGCTTGGTAACACGCAGTTATTAAAATTTTGGCAAATTCGTTATAGTCTACAGCACATTCTTAGATTCGTCTAATAATTCACGTAAAAAATAAAAAAATAAGGTTTTTAGCGACTTTTTATAACGAACACGCTAAAATAGTAAGCTTACTTCTTCAATCCAAGCACATCTTGCATGGAATAAAGTCCGTTTGGCTTATCTTTTAACCACTGTGCAGCCCTTACAGCACCTGATGCGAAGGTTAGTCTTGATGTTGCTTTGTGTGTTAATTCCAGCCTTTCTCCCATGGTGGCAAAATAAGCTGTGTGTTCACCAACTATATCGCCAGCTCTGAGCACTGAATAGCCAATTTCTTGTTGACTTTTCGCCTCATGTACCTGAGTTCGGTCATAGCGTGCAACCTGCTCATGATCCCAGCCTTTTGCCTCTGCAATGGCTTCACCAATCGCCAGTGCGGTGCCCGACGGCGCGTCTACTTTGTTACGGTGGTGGGCTTCAAAAATTTCAATGTCCATTTCATCTGCAAGCTTTGCCGCGGCGGTCTGTACCAGGTCCAGCATCAGGGTTACACCCACGCTAAAATTACGTGCAAAGACGATCGGAATAGACTGTGAGGCGGATTCCAGCTCCTGCATTTGCTGCACGCTCAGGCCGGTTGTGCCAATCACCATTGGTATGTTGTTCGCGACAGCTTGTTGCAGGTGGCCGAGCATGCCTTCTGGTAGTGTAAAGTCGATCAGTACATCCAGCTCATCGCCTAGGTGTTGCTCAGCGCTAAAAGTTGACCCGGCCGGCGCTTGCGGCTGTAAATTAGCAATGGGCTGAGCCAAATGTGGCGATGATGCTCTGACAAACGCGCCACCTAACTGGCAATGTTGAGACTGTTGGACTGCTTCAATCAGCGCCAGACCCATGCGGCCATTGGCGCCAAAAATACCGATTTTCGTCATATTGCGGTTTTCCTTTGTATTAGATTTTCCACCCTGTTCAGTGGTACGGAAACGTATTTTCCCGATTTTCAGCGCAAGAGAGATAAGCCCAGTCACCCAGCTTTTTAGTTGGATGATTGATTTTGTGGCCTAGAGTTTACCCGATCTCTGTGTCATAGTCAGTTGACAATAATACTAATCTATCCCGTCATGGACCGCTGTGAAGCAGGCCTGATTAATACTTCGAGTAAGACTGGCTTTACCAAAAAAGCGTTTCATCCGCTGTAAATCATGTCGATGTGCTCAGCGCACACTCCGTTACCGGGAAGATAAACATAATAACGAAACACCATGGACTTTGGACGTCTAACCATATAAACTTCCGCCCTCGCCGATTTCAATTATTGCGGGCGACGTAGTTTAAATGCAGCTAATAATGGATCCGTTGGCTGTGGTTAGTTTTTGGGGAGTGCTATGCAGCCAAACTTAAATCACACACAAGCAAAGCTTTCTTTGCTACCTCTTTTAACCTTTGTTGGCCTATTCCTGGGCGCGGGTCTGTACCTGCAATCACAGGGGGTCGATTATGCTTTCTATCAGTTACCTGCACCGGTAGCCATTTTGCCAGCCATAGTGATCGCGTTTTGGATCAACAAAGGCACCATCAACCAGAGCGTTGAAACCTTTATCAAAGGTGCGGGGCACAGCAATATCATCACCATGTGTTTAATCTACTTGCTTGCCGGCGCATTTTCGTCGGTGGCCAGTGCCACAGGGGGCGTTGACGCAGTGGTCAATGCCGGCTTATCGCTGATCCCACCCAGTCTGCTATTACCCGGGCTGTTTTTAATTGCGGCCGTGGTTTCAACCGCCATGGGGACGTCCATGGGTACCATAGGTGCCATCGGCCCCATTGCTTACGCTGTCTCCGTCAAAACCGGGATCGATCCGGCTCTGATGGCCGGTACCATAGTCTCAGGCGCGATGTTTGGAGATAACTTATCGATTATTTCTGACACCACCATAGCGGCAACCCGTACTCAGGGCTGTGAAATGAAAGACAAATTCAGGGAAAACCTGAAAATTGCTCTGCCTGCAGCTGCACTCACCGTCGCCTTATTAGTGTTCCTGACACCTGAGCCACAAGCTGTTGAAACCAAGCCTTTTGACTGGCTGCTGGTGCTGCCTTATGCGTTTATTCTGGTGCTGGCTGTGGTCGGCATTAACGTTTTTGTGGTGCTCTTTAGTGGCATTATTTTCGCCGCCCTGATGGGATTCACCGGTGATTACCAGGGCGCTGCCTTTGTCAAAGACGTGTATAAAGGCTTCAGTGACATGCAAGAGATTTTCCTGCTTTCTATGTTCATTGGTGGTTTGTCTGAGTTTATTCGCGTTAATGGTGGACTGGATTATCTGGCACATAAGATCCAGGCAATCACCGCGCTCATCGCCAAATGGCACAGAAAAGTAGCTGATCAACTGGGCATTGCAGCGCTCGTATTGACCAGCAATCTGTGTATCGCGAACAACACTGTTAGTATCATTGTTGCAGGGCCCGTTGCTAAGAAGCTGGCCGATGATGGAAAGATCTCAGGCAAACGTTCAGCCAGCCTGTTGGATATTTTTGCCTGTGTGATGCAAGGCTCCCTACCCTATGGCGCACAAGCGCTGTTACTGGGTGCTACCTTTAAGATCAGCCCGTGGGAAGTGTCTACCTCGTCTTTTTACTGCTTTATTCTGGCATTTACAGCGGTCGCTGTGATTTGTATTCGTCGTCATAAAGACTGATACTTCAATGGCATCCAAGCGGATGCCATTAATTCCCCCGCATTAATAAATTATGAGTTTTTTATTCCTTTTCTGTAGTATTTTGCGTATATAATTCAGCTGTTTATAACCCCACAAACATGAGAAACAATGAAAACACCTATTTTTACTGCGCTCACACTGGGATTTACGCTCACAACAACATCGGTCACTGCCGCGGACTGGAGTAACACGCAATTACACATTAACCATGGCGAGTTCAAAAACCCGTTTAGTCAGCAAAAAGCAAATCAGACAATCTACTCCCTGCAACATGCCTCGGGCTACCGCTACGGAGATAACTTTTTCTTTATCGATTACAGTACAGATGACCTGGATGATGGTCATCAGGATGGCGATTTTTACGGCGAATGGTATTCGACTTTTAGCCTGGGGAAACTGGCGGGCCTGAAGTTTAATGACTCACCATTACAAGACGTTGGCATTGTGATGGGCTTTAACGCCGCCGGTGATGCCAAAGTCATGAAATACCTGCCAGGCGTAAAGCTGTCCTGGAACCTGGATGGGTTTAATTTCTTCGCAACCACTTTAACTGCCTACATCGATGACAGCCGCGGCGTTAAAGCCGGTGGCGCACCGAAAGAAACCAACAGTTACATACTGGATGTGGCCTGGAGCTATCCATTCTCTTTAGGCGACCACAAGTTTGAATTCACCGGTCACGTTGAATACCTCACAGGTCGTGATAATGAAGTCGGTGGCGACGTGAACAACTGGCTACTGGCACAGCCTATTTTACGCTGGGATCTGGGTCACGCGCTGGAGATGCCTGAAAACCAGCTCATGCTCGGTCTCGAATGGCAATACTGGCAAAATAAACTGGGCACTGATACCGACGAATCAGTCCCCCAGATCCACCTTGCCTGGACGTTTTAAGCCACACAGTTTGACCGGGCCCTCTGTTCAGGCCCGGCTGATACCAATTTCACTTAATACCTAGTCTATTTGAAGGAGCAAATAGGGCACTAACAGCGTTAAAAATTTCTCATTTAGAACAACTAAATAGCAAAATTTCTGCCTTGTTATCGACCCTATTTTCTCGCCTCAAAATAGATCACTTAATTAAGCAAATTGGTATTGCTCACTTCACTTTTTAAATACGCCTTCTGAGTAAAAATCGGACAAAGATCATTGCTAATGAACATACCATACAGTATGGTATGTTCATTCATTCTCATAAGGAGTTGTTTTATGTTCAGTCATATTATTAGCCTGACCCCAGAGCCCGATCGTCTTCAGGCGAAAGCAGGCCCACACCATTTCCGTGATGCATTACAAATTGTGCTCGACACCCCCACCCTGACCCCCAGTCAGCTGCAATACCGGATCTTTAATACAATGCCCGGTTGGGTAACACGGCTGATGCGACTCAGAAACAAGCTGGTCGCTGTTTTTGGCTTTTCCACCGGACAAGAGACCATGACTCCAGCCAGTGATGAGCTTGCAGTAGGTGATCAGGCTGGCTTTCTGAATGTCTGTGAAAAATACCCGGAGGAGATCATCAGTTACTCGGAAGATCGCCACATGGTTTTTTATCTCAGTGTAAAAAAACAGCAAAGCTCCGTGATTGTATCCACTTTGGTCAACCCAAAGACCCTAACGGGGCGCATTTACCTTAATGCCATCTTGCCCTTTCATTATGTCATTGCTCGCAGTGTTATCCAGAGTGCCAAGAAGGCGGGCAGATTATGAGTGATGCAAAACAAAGCTGGCTTGCATTTGCCTTAAAAACGCTGATCAGCAGTGGCCCTGATGCGCTGACAATAGACCGACTATGCGCCTGTAAAAAAGTGACCAAAGGCTCTTTTTATCATCATTTTAAAAATCGCCAGGCATTCATAGACGCACTCATGACATACTGGTATGAACAGGCTACAACACGTCTGATCGCCATTGCCGATACGCAGCCCTGCCCACTAACCAGACTGGAACGTCTTGATGAGGCCATCGCAGCCACAGACATTGAAGCCGAACTACATATTCGCGCCTGGGCACTGAAAGATGCCAGCATCCAGCACCATTTGTGTACCATAGACACACAGCGCCAGCACTATCTTAAAACCTGCTACCTCGAATTAGGTCTGGATCAAACACGCGCAGAACACCTGGCAACAACCAGCTATGCCAGCTTCCTCGGGCTGCAGCAGCTCTACCCTCGCCTGTCCGTTCAGGACTGTCTGGCACTGAGCTCAAAACAAGCAAAAGAACAATTAGGAGCGTTGATATGAAATCCCCCTATTTCATGAGTTATGGCCTGATTGCCATCGGCCTGCTACATAACCTGGTTGGTTTATTGATGGGCTGGGAGGTGCTTACTGCAATGCATCAGGATGGCTGGTTCGCAAGCACCATAAAACAAGACATGATGTTATTCGATCGCGAAGCCATCGTTTGGTTTTTAGTCTGCGGGTCCTTGTTTATTCTGTTAGGGTGTGTCCTGAAACACATGCAGCAACACGATGTGCCTTTGCCAGGGCTGCTTTGCCCGGCTTTATTCACCCTCGGCCTGATAATAGTGATCATTATGCCGCTCTCGGGTGGTTACCTGCTCATTCTCCTGGCGTTAGTGCCATCAATAACACGGCTAAGGTACCGCAAGTCATCGCATTTATAGTTACTTTTTTCCTAAAGGTGTCACTATCTCTGCCGATACAGAATAAGATAAAAGTATTATTCGGTGTGTATTTCACGCATGAATGACCCAAGGAACGTGCAATGACATTTATCATCCACCAGGCCACCACGGATATTTCCGCATTTAAAACTAAGCCACCAGCGCTTGCTAAAGAGCCAGCTGATGAAAAGGCCAGCGAAGAGCAGGCAACTGCCGCTGCTACTGACACAGCAGAAGAAGCTCAGGGTATCACCTTGTCTAATGAAGACAAGCATGTGTTATCCGGGGAAAAAGCCAAAGAAGATGCTGAAAAATACGAAGATGTACCGGCATACATTCAACGTATGCTCGAGCGCCTCGAGGAGATTAAAGAAGAAATAACGTTACTTAAAGAGGAGCTGATGGAGTTGCAAGCTGAGCGTTCGCCCGATGAAGCAACACAGCAGCTCACTGAAATGAAAAGCCAGTATCTGATGCAGTTGCAGGAGCAATATTTCGACATCATCAAAAATATTCAGGAGGCGCTGAAAAAAGAAGGGATCACAGACCCCGGGATCATTATTCGCGCCATAACCTGAAGTTTGCTGCCTGATTCATCATATCCAGGCAGATAATCCAATACCAAATATGCCTAACAAACTGACATAACATATGCCGAAAGAAACACTGCGCATCAGTTTTTTACCGAGGTAGTAACAAGCCATATGGCCAACTCTGGAGGCCAAATACACCACAGCCAGTCCATTTAACCAACTGGGGTTAGCCCCTGATAGCATCGCAAATATCACCACCAATATCAGGATCCCCACAGTTTCATTACTGTTGGCGAACACACGATTGCAGCGAAACAAAAAATCATCCGGATCCTGCGCCACCGCCACACCCGGCGGGTGCTTTTGTTTAATTGCCATAATATCTACAACCGCCAATTGAACTAAAAACAAAGCGCCTGATAACCCAAGCACTAAAATACTCAACTGGTATGGGGCCAAAAGGTCTGTCATGCTGATTTCCTTTCCGTATATAATTTAGGTGCAAACACAGTGACCTATTTTATCCGTGTGTGTCAATCGCTGTGTGCTTAAATCTGCCACAAAATAAGGTGACCTTGTCGCAACCCGGACTAAGTCATTTCTGCCGGAAAAACCATTTCAAACAGGCAACCCTTATCAGGGCCCGAGATACACTTAATTTCCCCGTTCAATACAAAAGTGACCAAATTAAACACCATATAAAGACCCAGCCCTACATTACCCTGGTGCCGGGCGGTGGTGTGAAATGGCTCGAAAATGTGTGCCAGTGTGTCGTCTGAGATGCCCTTCCCTGCATCTTTAAAACTCAGTTTAATCTGCGCTTCATCATATATTAATGTGATCCAAACGTCCCCATAAGATGAATCAAACCCATGCTGTATCGCATTCATAAGTAAGTCTTCTAACACCCGCTCCAGCGCCTGTTTATTTAAGCGCACAGTAAGAGACGCGGGACAGTCAACATTGAGGCTTACTGATTTGCTAACATGGCACGCAACAAAGGCATCAAGGAATACCTTTAACTCAACACGGTCATGATTGCTGGTGTATTCGTGGGCAGATGCCTGCTTAAATCGCCTTACTAATTGTGCCGCCCGCGTTGTATTGCTCTCTATCAGCTGTGCACTGGACTCGGACACGTCAACAAACGCGTGTGTATCACTTAAGGTCAGTTTGCTTTGCGCCAGTTTGTCCTTAAATCCAGACAGCGCCTGAGTCAGCACTGAGCAGGCTGTAACCGTAGTGCCCAAAGGCGTATTGAGCTCATGAGAAACGCCACTGACCAGACGCCCAAGTGAGGCCATCTTTTGTGCTTCGACCAGCGTCGACTGCGTCCTGGTCAGCGTTTCCAGTGTGTTGGCCAGCTCATCCCGGGATTGTTTTAAGCGTTCGGTCCGCTCCTCAACACGCTCTTCAAGGGATTTATTCAGTTCAGCCAGAGCAAGCTCCGTGCGCTTAAGTGCTGAGATATCCTTGATTGTACCGCACGCTCTGACGGCCGCTCCACTCTCATGCCGGGTTGTCACTTTTCCCCGATCTAATACCCAAAGCCAGTCCCCCTGAGTGGTTTTCACTCGATAGCTCACTTCATAGAATTCTGTTTCCCCCTCCAGGTGCTTATTAAATGCCTGTTCTAATTCAGGATAGTCTTCAGGGTGTACGGATGCTTTTATGACGCTGAGATCAGAGCCAACCTCGGCAGCAGGTAGTTGCAATTTACTCTGTTGGTTGTCTCGTGTAATCACGCCCGCTGCCAAATCCCAGTCCCATAGCTCATCACCACTCCCCCATAGCGCCAGACTGAGTCGCTCTTTAGCACCACTCACCTGCTTTAACGCCAGCTGCTCGATTTTTAGCTGTTTATTCTTGCTATACCAAAAATACAAGAAAAACACAGTGCCAAATACCAGCAGCAAGGCAATAAAAACGACCCCCTTTTGAAATGCCTGTTTTTCTATCTGTAAGTCTTTAATGCGATTTTCTTGTACCAGTTCAGCAATTTCACGTTCCTTTTCTTCCACATCGAACTCGACACTTAATGCGCTAAGCCGATACTGGTTGTTCCTGTTTTCCCATACACTTTGATTCACTAAATAGGCATTCAGATAATAAACAGCCTGCTCAGGTTGCCCGGCCTGTTCGTAGACTTTCGCGAGTTCACGCTGATATTGCATCACTCGGGCATCTCTTTGATGTTCAGTGGCTATTTCAATGGCTCTAAGATACTCACCGATTGCTTGCTGAGTAGCTCCCCGCCGCAACGACAACTGCGCAAACGCCTGATAAATCTCAGCAATGCGGTCTTCCCAGGGGGAGCCCAGATACAGCGGCAAACTTTTATTAAGATACGCGTCGGCTTTTTTCAGCTCACCTGTATCTATATACAAACGCCCCAGATCCAGATAGGTCGAAATGTTCGTGTCAAAGCGATTGGTCGCTTGTTTCAGATTCAAGGCTTCCATCAGGCTGCTTTCAGCATTGCTATAATCGCCCGCTAACCGATACACAGAGCCGAGGCGATTGTAGGTGTGGATCATGCCCATGCTATAGCCTAGTGCTTCTTTATAGGCAAGTGATTTAAGGTGCATGTCGATGGCATTGGGAAAGTCATCAATCTCTTCAAAATAAGTACCCATGTTACTGTAATAAATTGCCAGCTTTCTTTCATCATTCAGCTCTGTTGCAATCTGGATGGCCTTGTTTTGATGAAACAACACCTTTTCATAGAGGTTCAATCTTCTGTACAAAGAAGCCAGACTTTGATGTACTGAAGATGCTCTGTGGTTATCCTGTAATTTGCGGAACAAGTTCAGGCTGTGAAGAAAGTCAGCCAAGGCGTCGTCAAAACGCATACGCTGAATATTGAGCGTACCCGAATACTGATAGGCGCGAGCGAGATACCTGTCATGGCCTATCTTCGTTGCTAACTGCATAGCGGTAACAAGATCAGCTTCCGCAATATCAACATTCTGCTGTCGCGTAGCAACGTCCGCAGAGACCAGTTTGGCCAATATTTGATTTTCCTCTATACGACTTTGTGCTGCCAATATATACGCTCGCTCTGACAACTTTTTGGCCTGACTGAGCTCACGTTTTGAAATATGAGCACGTGCCAGATGACTCAATAGCCGAGCACTTTGGTCATCGTTAGGGTTGTCCACCAGAAGGGATAATCCAATCTGCCCATAGGCGAGTGACTGAGCGGTATGAAAGTGAGAATGTTGTGAAACAAAGTCTATAATTGCTTCAACCTTTTCATCCCCTTCTGCGCTTGCTATCTTTTCTGCCATCAGCTCGGCCGATAAAGACGTTTGAGCGACTGAGGCCACACTGAATGTCAGGCACACAACAAAGCACACCAGATATTTCAAATCAGCGGTGTTTTCGGACATATAACCACCCGTTTCCCTTACTTCAGATGTTAAGAAGGCTCATCTCTGTTATTGAATATGTTAGTATAATTCAATGAAGTTGCGTTGCCGCCTCTACCAGACTTCTAAGGCTCCCAGTGACCTGGATGGTCATTGACAGCTTGATTACCCTTTTTTGTGAGGCATCAATCACCTTATGCGGCACAGTTCATCAAGAAAAATCACCGAAACTGAGCTATAACTTATACCAGCAAGTACTCACGTTTATCTGGCAAAGTTGTGTGGAATAATGCGAATTTAACAACCTTTTTGTTTTGCTTTTTTGTTAGTGCTCCGAGCTTTGCAATGTGTAACTTAATGCGCATGGGAGGCAGTCCGGATGCCCCGCCAATTAGTTACGCTATCCATGAAGACAAGTTGCGTGGCATTGGATTTGATTTTGTACGACAAGTTTTGCCTGCACACACGCAAATTGAAGTGACTAAGCCTATGCCCTGGCTGAGGGCAATACAATGGGCCAAAGACGGCCACATAGACATGCTGGTTGGGCTGCAAAGTACGGACTATCCGCGTGAGTGGTTTACCTACCTGAAGCCTGCCTTAACCACCTCAGCTCACAGTGTATTCTATCGACGTGAGGAAATATCCCTCACTAACATGACAGAGCTTATCCCGCTCAGAGGCGCTACCTTGCGCGGCGAAAAATCAGCGACTCAAAGTCACACAGGCTTTGACCTGACTCAGCTTACCCTCACTACTGCAGACAGCGTTGAGAAAGCACTAAAGATGCTGTCCATGAAACGTATCGACTACTTTATTGCGCCTCAGTGGCAGGCCATCAGTAGCTGGCTGAACCTCTACAGCGCGCAAGTTCTGCCACTGGCCATGCTCCCGGAGCCCGTGCATATCAATCCTGTTTACTTAGTGCTTTCTAACCAAAGCGCCTGCCTGCCCTATAAATCAGAGCTGGAAGCCGCAATCATAAAAGCACAGAAAGAAGGCCTCATGGAAGCTTTGCTGGAACAAAGCTTCCTGTACTCAAACGTGGTTGATCAGTTTCATGACCTGTTACGTTAAAAAGAGGCGATAACCCTGACACTGTCATCCGCACTACCACTGGTAACATAACCGATAATACTGGCGTCTCCTTTCACCATATCCAGCACTTCCTGATCATTGGCCAGCTTTTTTGGCGGTTGTCCTTTACCGGTAAACAGGAGCTTAGACCAGTAGGCTTTTAACTGGCTAGCACTGCGACCGATCACTTTGCTGTAGAACTCTTCACTGGCAGCACTTGTATCGGACTGACTGACTGGCACGGCTTTACCTGCACCATTAAAGGTTTTTAACTTACCCAAGAATATCTGCTCTATCTGATTCTTGTCTAACGCAGCCGTATTTGAAGGATGGACAACGACATCAACAGCCCAGCATGAAGAAGACAAGCCGATCAAGCCCGTAAATATAATCGCTTTCATTACTTTCCCCTCAAAAGACCAAATCGACGCCCGCGGTCCAAATCGAATAGTCTCCGACTGAAGGCCGGGAGTCTTCACCGCTTACATACTGAAACTTCAACGCTGCATTAGGATGGAAATCGTATCTGACAGACAGGCCGACACCATCAAATTCTCGCATTGCCAGGTTATTTCGAATCGCAACCCCGGTCGCTCTCAAAGTTGGCTGATCTACGCCATTGAGGAAATCCAAGTCTTTGTTATCTTGCAAAAACCTTTCGTGATGTACTGTGACGATAACATTATCGACTACACGATAACCAATTGCGGTATACCAGACCTGATTAAATCCATCACTTGAGTCTTCAACTCCATAGTCGGCATATTCCACATCCAGAATGATGCGGTCGTAATCTATATGAAACCCGGTGTAACCATACAGGCCATTTTTGCCATCCCAAACAACCGCATCTTTAAACGCCTGAACCTGTTGCTCTGTTGCTCCCTGAGACTTAGCCAGTTCGATTGCTCCCTGAGCTCCTCCAAGGATCGCATTGGTGTCGACCGTACCGCCTTCTATTTCGACTATGAAAAAGCCACCGTACACGGTCCACCAGTCTTTGGATAATTCTAGCCTTACAGACAGTTCATCTTTAAAGCCAAAAGATTCGTCCTGCTGTGTTGCGGCCAGAAAGGTCGTACCGCGCCAGCTACCGTACAGTACTTTGGTCGACAATGCATAATCGCCAAAAATAAAGTTACTGTCTAAAGACACCCCTTCAATTGTGGTGAAATCAAATCCAATGTAGACCGCTTTGGGCAAACGACCAAAGTTGTGTGTATAGCCAACATTTTGGTACTCAGATTGGTAAAAGCTTGGATTGGCGAAGCGTCCCATGCTGATAGTATGCTGTGGGTTAATTTCGTAACTAACGTACGCCCACCTCGCTTCTGCGTCAAAATCGCCTTTACCTTCAGCGAGCAGCTGAACAGTCGCGCTGAGGCCACCGCCCAGATCCGCTCGTGCCTGAAGCGCAAACAGAGACTCGTCAGAAAACGAGATATCGCCATTCCCCTCAAGTGTCTCAAATGGTGACGTGCCCCCATCACTATCGGCGGCAGTCGCCCTGAGAGAAGCAAAGCCATTAAATACGACGTCGGCGTAGCTGGCGAAACTGCTCGTCACCAACGCGCCTCCAATTACCCACTTCAAAGCATAATTACAGTTCATAGTTAGTCCTACCCGTTAGTCTTTCAGTGCGCGCAGAGTTACATAACGCCTTTTAACCGTAGCGCAAGTTAATCCTTTTGCTAGCAAGGATATTTTAATTTCCTGATGCAGGTAATATCAGCTCTGGTCAGCCTCTCACGCTGTCGTCAACAGGACAACGTACAGGTTAACCATAACCTGTTCTCACAACATCCATGCGTCTGAGCGCCTCTTAACAGCAACGAATACTGAGATAAGCGGATTTAATATAGGTTTAAAGCCATTATATTTCATACAGTTAAAGACATATAACCACTTGTTCCTGAAGTCACATTGCACTGCTACAAAGTCACGAGGCTTGGGCAAGGTGTGTAAATTACAGTGCCGTACACACAGACCTATACAAGCCTCTGACAATACCTCTGACAATATAAGACAGGCTAGGTCATCCCTTTTTTATTTAATTTTTACAAACAATTGGCAAATTGGGCGTTTATGGCTAAGACTTGTTACTGTGTTGGACTCGCATCGCGCCTGTGCAGGTACAGGCAGTCATTCAGTTGATAGTTTGGTGTTTTAATACTGGGGAACTCGGTTATGCATTGGTTTAAAAACCTACCACTGTTTTACAAAATAAGTTTGATTGTTGCTCTGTCTGTCTCCGTATTCACTGCTAACCTGCTCATTAATTTCTTTGCCTTCCAGAACACTCAAAAAGAGCTTGTACTGCTAGAACGGCAAATTTACAAAACAGTTCAACTGTCCACAATTAACAGTGTTCTCATCCGTCGGGCAGATGAGCTGTTCAGTCAGGCGGTCTCGTTTGCTGACAACGACGTTATGAATCAGGCCTTGCAAACAGTGCAAGATCTGAAAGCAAACCTCGATGAGCTGCGCGTATTAGATGTTGAAAACAGTACACTGATAAAAAACCAGCTCGAAGTCATTGCCGAATACAAAACGCTGTCTGAACGGCTTGCACAAGGTATGATCAATGACACCATTGACTTCAGTACACTTCCAACGCTTGCGAAACAAAAATCAGACCTGTTTGAAAAAGCTGAAAACGGCCTGACAGCCTATCAAAAAAGCGTCGACGAATTATTTCAGAGCACCATAAGAAAGGCATACGAAAGTGGTAATGACGGATTGTGGCTGTCAATACAGTCAGGCGTGGTACTGACGATTCTGCTTGTGATTGTGGCACTGTCCGTTGCTCGCAATATCAGTTTCACAGCCAATGAACTACGTAGCTCATTAAGTGAACTGGCAGATGGACACGGTGATTTGAATCAGCGCATTGAAGTACTCGGTGACGATGAACTAGGTCGCACGGCGCTTAACTTCAATAAATTTATGGACACACTGACTACTGCTATTAATGGTGTTATGTCCGTCTCTCAACCACTCCTAGATACCTCAGAAAAGTTGGTACACAGCACTGAAAAAGTAAGAAGAGTGACAGATCAGCAATCAGCCCAGGCGGCGCAAACACAACAGTCGATTAATGAGCTGATTCAGTCCATCGACAGCATAAGCGACTCTGCATCTGCGGCGAACACCGCAGCGCATGAAACCGAGCAAGAAGCACATAATGGGCTTTCAGCGGTAACCGATACCATTGCTAACTCGAAAGAGCTGAACCAACAGATTGGCGAAGCAGCCGAGGCGGTCAATGATCTTGCAAAAGGCACCGGCAATGTCTCATCCATTTTGGATGTGATCAGTTCAATCGCAGAGCAAACCAATTTGCTTGCGCTCAATGCCGCAATCGAAGCTGCCCGAGCAGGTGAACAAGGCCGGGGCTTTGCTGTGGTGGCCGATGAAGTGCGTACGCTGGCCTCTCGCACAGGGGATGCGACGACAGAAATACGCACAATGCTCGACTCATTGCAAAATGCTGCTGAACGTAGCGTGAAAATGATGAGCCAGGCCGATGAACAGGCAAGCAGCAATGAATCCAGAGCACTAAAAGCCGGACAGGCATTAGAAGAGATCCAAAGTAAAATTGCCAACATTACGCTAATGAACAACCAAATTGCGTCGGCTACAGAACAACAGAGCTCTGTTGCTGCCCAGGTTGCCGATACGATTGAAAAGATGAATGAAGGACAGAAACAGGTTAACGCATCCTTTACTGACCTGGATGATGTTTCTCACAGACTACATCAGGCTTCAGATCGGTTAGTTTCCGCGACCAGCCAGTTCAAGCTATAAACTTAGCGAGTCAGATAGTGCTTTAGCCGGGCTATTCAGCCCGGCGCAATGCGTGTGGCCACGGCATCGTGCCCCCTAAACAAAACCCCAAATTGCGCTTATAATTTAATCAAAAAACCTTTCTTTTTCGAGTATATAACTATACTTAGCAGTGCCAACAACACGAGTTTAGCGGAGCTATCCATGAAACTAAAATATACTCTCTTGGTCACAGCGTTAGCATCAACCACACTTCACGCCGAAGTTAACATATCTGGGTTCGCCAGTATGACCGGTGGTCAGGTGTTAAGTGGTTCGGGTGTCCCTCAGTTCGGTCTTGAACCTACTTTTCTGGCTGACTATCCCATTGTGAGCGCTTATAAAGAGGACTTATCCTTTTCGCCAGAATCCCTGATCGGTTTGCAGATAAGCAGCGATCTGGGTGAAGGCTTGAGCGTCACAGGTCAAATTGTCGCCAGAGGTGCCAATGATTATGACGCAGAATTTGAATGGGCTTATGCCTCATACGAAATAAACGACAACTGGACATTTCAGGTCGGTAAGAAGCGTTTACCTTTGTTTTACTACTCTGATTTTTATGATGTCGGGTATGCGTATGTGTGGATGAGGGCCCCTGCCGACAACTATACCTGGCAGATATTTAATTATGAAGGTGCCAACCTGCTGTACAGCGGTGCAATCGGAGATTGGGGTATTTCTGCCAACGTGTACACAGGACGTGAGGACGACACAGAAAATAAACTATTGTCTGAATTCTTCTTCCAAACCCCTACCCGGGAGATTTGGGAAGATATTTTGGGCGGCGTGGTACAACTCAGCTATGACTGGCTCGAGTTACGAGTCACCCACATGCGCTATACCAACAAGCGTTTTCGTAATGGTGAACCTGAGCTTTGGAACGGCAAAGACAGCCGGGATGGCAAGTTTTATGGTCTCGCCGCCAACGCAGACTTTGGCAATGTCTTTATCTTATCTGAGTTTAACCGACTGGACCTTGATGGTGATTTAGATACCTACATGATCAGTGCTGGCTATCGCTTTGACACTATCACCCCATACATTATGTATTCCAATTTTGAACAAAAAGATGGAGACGACCCGGAAAAACATGATACTCGTGCCGTCGGGGTGAGATGGGATTTCCATCCTTCAGCAGCATTCAAAGTACAATACGACAAAGTCGAAGATGACTCGACTGCACTGGCAGTAGCTGGCGACAGTGAATCACTCACTTTCGGTGTTGATTTGGTTTTTTAGGGGAAATAACATGAGAAATTTAATATACGCAGTGCTATTGTCGTCAGCTTTTAACGCTTATGCTGGCGTATCCGTGATTGTTCACCCTAGCAACGGCAGTAGCTTTGATACCTCAACGATAAACCGTATTTTTACTGGCAAAGAGAAGTCTTTTTCCAATGGGAATAAAGCAATCCCGGTATCACAAGAACCCGGTAATCCGATCACTGACGAGTTTAACAGCAAGGCACTCAATAAGTCTTCTGCTCAGCTCAAAGCATATTGGTCTAAACTCATCTTTACTGGTAAAGGCACGCCACCCAAGGAAGTTTCTAATGACGCAGAAGTCATCAAAATGGTCTCAGCGAACCCAGATACAATTGGCTTTGTCTCTTCCGATTCGGTGACTGATGCTGTGAAAGTGGTACAACAGTTTTAGACGCTTTGACAATACTTGTAAATCAGTATTAAGCCGGTTCAGATAAACCGGCTTTTACACAGCAACTCCAGTATTAAGTTGCCCCCTTAGATTAACGCTTACATAAACAAACTTCATACTACGCCTGCCCTCAGCGTTGAATGATAGATACCCTCTTACTCATCAAATATAGCGAAGGACAAACTCTGACAAATCAGAGGTATGGCATTCGTAAGGATCAAATGGCACATATGCGCCTACATTATTCGTCCGGGACCTTAAAGGCGATCTCTTCAGTCTCTAACGAGAAAACTTTCCCATTATCCAATTCTATCGAAATGTAAAAACTCATGTTTCCTGGATACTCAGGCCCCGTATTCAACACCAGATTGCGATTAAAGCCTGCGTTCAAGGGCTCACCATCGCGACCATACTGTAAGAATTCATCAACCGTGAAAAATGTTTTCGTGTCGTTTTTATAAGAATAGTATTTGTTGAGTGCGTCATCATAAGTCACCGAAAACAACGCATTCAATTTGCTCCCAGAAGGATGTTCCTGACTAAAATCCATTGCCGAAGTGATGTCAATTGACACAATGTTTTCTTCTGTCTGAGGGGGCATAAGCGACAGAGCATAAGCCTTAGAAATCAATTGAAAAGGTTTAAATCTATCAAGGGATGTCAATTTGACCGACTCTGTTTGCGTGCTAAGGTGAAATACAACATCCCGATATGTGACAGACTCATTCATCTGATAAGGAGTATCTAGATTGTACTCAAGAGCATCTGCATCTTGCTCGGCCAGTCGATTATAAATGCTCACTTCAAATCCCTGAGTGACTATCTTAGTGCTTTTTACACTCGGTTTCGGTGGCTTCACAGGCCCTGTTATATCAGGCGTAGTCTCACTACTACCTGAACCACAGCCAAGCAAAATACCTGTAAGCATAAGTGTTACGAATGCGCGTGTCTTCACTATTACGTTTCCTTAAACAAATTCCAAATGGCATTTTATCTGGATATATAATAGTGACAACGAATTGCGTGTTATTTAATGTTACCTACTGTCTATGCAACAACAGATAAAGTGGGCCTGAAACATTAGAAACTCAGGCCCTTAACTTGATTACTTACACACCCCTATTACTTTCCACACTGCCCAGCGGCTTGAGTAATCAGCCGGAACTTGATTACGTGTCCACCATTTTGCCTGGTACAGTTTGCCGTTATGGCTCACCTGATCGCCAGCGGTATATACAGTGCCAGCAGACCAGCCACCAGTCCGGCAGCCTGGAGCCTTCGCTTTGATGCGAATTTGATGGGTGGCTGAACGTGTCTGCAAACCGCTCTTATCGCTGGCCACGGCATACAGCTCGTAGGTCCCTGCCTCGCTCAAAGTCGTCGACGCACTGAAAGGCTCTAGATTGCTGTTAGCAACTTGTTTGCCGTTTATGAAATATCGGACCTGAGCCAAATCACCATCTTTATCCGACGCTTGAACCTGAAGCGTAATGGGCTGTTCAGGAGCAAACTGACTACCATTTTTGGGGCTGGTTAAAACCACCTCAGGCGCATTTGCCTTATCCTGACTGGGTGTCACTTTAATAGCGCGTGTTACAACATGAGAGCGCGCACCGTCATCATCCACTGCAACCGCACTCAAGGTGTACTCGCCAGTTTGCTGAGCATTAAAATTAAACGCGTAAGGTGCTCGGGTAAGTTCGGTCAATAGCTGGCCATTCACGCTGATCAGCACCTCTTTCACTTCACCATCCTGGTCGGTAGCGCGTAATGCCACCGCTACCCGGCTACCTTCTGTGACTTCGAGGTTATTTGCAGGTGACAAGAAAGTCAGCTCAGGTGCCTGGTTTGGCTGTTCCTGAGTCAGGCCACACTCAACGCCGCGTTGCCATACACCCCAGGAACCCGAATTATGCGCAGGACTTTGACCGCGATTCCACCACTTAGCGGTGTATTCATAGCCATCAAAGGCGGCTTTATTGCCCTGCACATAGACCTGACTTTCCTGCCATTGGGGTGTCTGACATTGGCTCGGATCGATTAACGTAAACTGCACAGGCTCAGAGGTCACGCGCAAGCCTTCATTATCTTCCACTACGGCACTCAGTTGATACGTTCCGGTTTGATCGCTTTGCCAGCGCACCTCAAAAGGCGCCTCGGTTAATGTCTGATATTGCTCACCATTTACTATAAAGGTCACTTTAGCAACTTCACCATAGTCATCTTGCGCATCGGCACTGAAAGTCAGCGCTGAGCTAATCTTAAAACGTCCACCCTCATCCGGGCTCGTTATGGTGATTTCAGGGGCTTTATTTTCTGTACAGGCAAACACGCCGACCTGTTTAAATGCCGCGCCAACGTCCTTGATATCGTAACCCAGCTCTTCGGCCGCATCCGTTACACCGCAAGCCAGCGACTCAAAATTACCGTTGTACACCCAGTAGTGTTTATTTGCGTGCAACATCACCTCATAGGCTTTTTTTACGCCCCAGCCTGGTGTGGTAGACAGCAGATAAAAAGCTTTGTTGAATACCCCTGAGCTGTAATGAACGTCGAGCCCTATGGTGTAATCATCCGCATGACCAATAGACTTGCCGTCTTTGGTTGGCTCATCCATATATCGCAGCGCTTTGCGGTTTTTGAAAATGCTGGCACCAATTAACCAATCCACTTCACAATTGCCATCAGCGTCTTGATTCAGAAAGCACTCCAATGCCTCCGACGTCATATCTGAAAACGCCTCGTTCACCCCACCAGACATACTGCTGTACACCAGCTTTGAGTTTTGCGAAGTCACACCATGGGCAATTTCATGGGCGACCACGCCCAGTGATGTGAAAGGATATACGCCATAACGAGACAAGTTGCCATCACCAAACGTCACCTCTTTGCCATTCCAGAACGCGTTGAGATAATTTTCGCGGTAGTGCACCCGCATCACCAAATCGCCTTCCAGCGCGCGGCTGCTGTACCAGTCATCAAACATATCCAGCGTCGCTTTACCATAATACATTGCATCATTAAGGGGAGAATAGGCACCATTGACTGACTTATGCTGGTTCTCATGACAATCAAACACGAAGGTCTCGGTATTGCTGATGTCATGCTCCATATCGATCACACGAATGTCATCATGCGCCAGCGTACAGCGTCCATCGTCACGCTCTGTCGCATAAAACTTGGGCTTATCTTCTCCGTAATAGTGACGGCCGATTTTCTCATTGCCGCCGGGGCCCGTACCAATTTTTCCATGGGTCAGGGTCTCAACATGACTCAGGATTTCGGCACTGTGTGCATCAATGAAAAACTCCGGTCTGCTGGGGGCTTGCTCAGTCTCAGCAAAAAAAGTGATCATGTATGCCAATCTGAAGCTATTCTGGTACGGATAAACCACCAGTTCAACCTGCTCATCGTGCGTGAGTAACAGGTCCTGGATACTGGCCTTTGCGCTACTCAGCGCTTTTTCTTCATCAATTGACGCATCAATTGAAACTAACTTAGGAGCCGGTACCACTGAGCCACTGACTCCAGTGATATTCCCCTCAGGTGAAAACCACACACTAAACAGGTTTTGTGCATCATGGTGTGTGACAATTTCTCCACCGTGTACGCGGACCCCCTGATAATACTGGCTACGACGAAGGTGTTTGCCATCTTCGCTGCGGCTGTGGGTTTTAAATTCAAGGTCTGGCTGCGTGCCTGCCTGACGAGATTGGAAAAAACGCGTAGATTGCTGCAACTGCTCAATGAGCTGCGACTCAAGTTGCTGATTGCTATGGATACTCACTGGTGCTGTACTGGCTGTAGCACCAAACACGCTCATCGCGGCAAAAAAAGACGCTACGGGTGATAATTTGTACATGATTATACTCTTATTGTTCGTTGTTTTTATTTATCAGTTGGAAACGCATCCTTGCGCTAATAAGGATTATCCGTAAGAGCGAGTTAATTTATAGCTTGCGCCAAACACCGTTACTGCCAGGCGCCTGACCTCGGGTCCACCAGCGTGCCTGCCAGGTTTCTCCACCGTGTGTCACTTTGTCTCCGCCTGTATAAACCAGGTCACTGCGCCAGGCTCGCACTTTGCCGTCGTCTGGGATGATTTCCTGCCACACGCCCCCGTTGGAAGGTGTTGCTCCTCGTGTCCACCACCGAGCACGATATTCAACGCCTTTGTAAAACACCTTGTCACCGCCTACATACACTGTGTTAGCATCCCAGGTGGTTTTGCCATCGCCAGGTGTCGGATCGGGCGTTTCAGCCAGGTTTTTCACCGTGACGTTAAACTGACGCTGTACTTCATGAACACCATCGCTCACGGTCACAGTACCAGTCACAGTCTGTGTTTTATCCACTTCAGAGGCGGTCAGGGTGACAGATACGCCCTGGCCACTGATTGCATGACCAGGCACATTCCAACTATAACTCAGTGCTTTACCTTCCGGATCAGTAGCACTTACAGTCAGCGTTTTGCTGGACTTTTCATCCAGGCTAATACTCGCCACGTCACCAACGACGGGCGCTTTATTTTCAACCACAGGCGCTTTTACCAGCACTTTGACCTGTCGCTGCACCTGGTTTACCCCATCAGAAACCTGCAAAGTAACCGTAAACACTCCGTCCTGAGTGACATTCGGCGCCGTTACGATAACGCTGTCATGCTCACTTTGCAGATTCAGTTGAGCATCACCAGACCAGCGATAAGTCAGTGCTTTACCTTCGGGATCGCGCGCATCGACAGTCAGGATATAGATATCACCCGCCGCCAATGTCAGGTTTGTCGGCATAGTGACGACTGGTGCTTTGTTCACTGGCACCGGCTCTGTGACTTTCCCGGCAAGCCCTTCGTGCATCGCATTGAGAATATCACCGTTATCGGCATCAATTTCCCAGGCAAACAAGCCGCCCAGGTTATGTTCACGGACATATTGTCCCTTGGCTCTGACGGAACGCGGACTATCATAGGTAACCAGTTTTCCGGTCTGACGATTCCATACATAGGCAGCTTCGGCTGTGGTGTCATAACCCACTTCAAAGCCATTAATACCTAGCTCATCACTGCCTATCATGTGTGCTTTGAGCCCTTTATAGTCAATAACACCGGCCTCCCAGACGCCCTGTGACGTACTGCCACGCAACTTACCATTGGCTGGCGTGGTCATCGGGTTGTCGGCAATTTGAGCATTTTTCGGATAAACACCTTCCCAGCCACGTCCGTACATAGCGGCACCAACCACCAGTTTTTCACTGGGCACACCTTGCTTAAGTAATAACTGAATTGCATTGTCTAAAGTATAAGCGGGGCCTTTTCTTACCTCTCCTTGCTCATCTATACCAGTACCCTGACATTCATCTGAACTCAGGTGTGAACCACAGTAAATGCCCGTCTGATGGCCTGTTTCGTTGTTCCAGCCACCGTAAAAGTCATAGGTCATGGCAAAGATGTAATCCATGTACTGCGCAGCATCGCGATAATCAACATCTTCGATTTTGTCCCAACCGGTACCAATGGCTGATGTCAATTCATAGTCACGACCTGTCTGGGCTTCCAGCTCATCCAACATCACCCGGAGCTCTTTCATCAACAACACATAGGTTTCACCATCCGTGCTTGCACCTAAGTCTGGGTGGGCACCATCACCGCCCGGGAATTCCCAGTCTATGTCCACACCATCATAGAATTTCCATGTAGTCAGAAACTCGCGCATTGACCTGACAAAAGTGTCGCGGTTCGCTTTGTCCGTAAAGTCAAAGAAAGGATCGGATAAAGTCCAGCCACCTACCGAAGGTAAGATCTTCAGGTCCGGGTTACGCTGTTTAAGCGCCATTAATTGTGCATAAGTACCGCGGATTGGATCTTTACTGCTGATCCCTGGCAAGGCTTTTTGTACTGCAGCCCAGGGGTCATGGATCACCACTTCATAATCTTCAGAGCTGCCACAGGCCAGCTTTAACGCGCGCAAACTATTGCCATTTTCAATTTCTGCCAGCGAGTCATTCGGTCCACAAATAGGAATAAAACCATACAGAAGGTGAGTCAGATTATCCGCCGGGATCTGAGTCACATCAAAGTTACGACCGTATATACCCCACTCAACAAAATAGGCACCCACCACGGTATTGGGGTCGGTGTCATATTGCTTGTTATTTGGGTTAACGTTTAGCTTAAGCGGCTCCAGGTGCCCACCATCAGTATCTGCGATCACTATCGGCTTACTGGCAGAGGTGGCGCAACCGGACGCATCACACAGTGCGATGCGCAATTCATGACGGCCTGATTTATGATAAGGGAAACGGATCACCCCGCTGGTGGTGCCTTTCGCCAGCTGCCCTTCATTAACCACCTTGTCATCAAAGAACACTTTGTAGCTGTCTCCTCCTTTGCCCGACCAGGCATTCCATTCGATGGCGATATCGACTACTTCTTTGGCCTGGATCAGCTGTTTATAGGAGCCTCTGCCGTATATGTTTACATCAACAAACGAGTAATTTTGCGGTTTCCAGTTAATGCTCGGGGTTGATGGCGCAGCGACAGCTGTCGCTACAGATAAAGCTGACGCGACCGCAGCCGCACTGATCAAATAATTAAACATGTTTTTTCCTCACAAATTGTTATAGTTTTTTCCACACACTGTGCTTGCCGGGTTGCTGACCTCGGGTCCACCAACGGGCCTGATAGCGTTCCCCCTGATAGCGCACCACTGCACCACCCGCGTATGCGACCGAGGCTTGCCATTGGTCTTGCGGTTCAGAAGGTGACGCGATCCGCTCCCAGGCATGGCTGCTGTCTGGCCGCTGTCCGCGAACCCACCACTTGGCGCGGTATTGGCTACCGTTAAAACTGACAATGTCTCCGCCGGTATAAACCTTATCCGCCTGCCAGGCGTCACTATTGGGTGGTGTTGGTGTGTTGTCCTGGTTAGTCACGGCAATGACCACATTGACAGAGGTGCTTAGCTGTCCGTCAGAAACGGTAACCCTGCCACTGAACTGCGTGTCTTTATCAACCTGTGGAGCCTTGACTGTGATAGTCGAGCCAGTGCCGGAGTAACTGATCTGAGCCGGTAGCTGCCAGTCAAAATGCAGTGTGCTTTGCTGATCATCGAAAGCATGCACGTGCAAATGAGCGCTTTGCCCCTCCTGTACGGTCAGTATTGCTGGCGTGTGTACCGTAGGGGGTGTATTCGCAGGTTTAGCCACAATACTGAGGTTGAAGCTATGCGTCTGATCAGTGACAAAAACCTGATTACTCGCCAGGCTGGTTTCATCAAACTGAATGTTGCCATGCTCATCCTGCACGCCGATACGCAGCAGTGAAGCAAACGCCTCATTGAGCTGAGTCGCAAAATATGCAGGCCAGTTGGTGTGATGAGCCTCAGTAATAGTAAGCTTTTCCTGGATCAACTCTTTACCATTGCTGTCGAATACTCGCATCCAAACGGTATCACCAACATGCGCTTGCTGGCCCTGACGCAGATAGTACCCGGCGCTATGCCAGCTTTGCGGTGGCTGAGGTTCTGATCCCCTGACAATGATAATGTCACTACAGTTGTAAAAACCTTCTCCGACTACATCGTCCCGCTGCCAGCGGCTGTAAAGGATCGCATCCCCCGAAAAGCGCTCGGGAATAGCGACTTTCATTTCATAGTAACGTTTACCATCGGGTGCCATAAAAAAATCGATATTGCCATGGCTTTGCACCAGTTCAAGATCAACCCAGCTAAGTGCTTTGTTTTTAAAATCAACACCCGGCTTGGTCAGATAAAACTGCCAAAAACTGGGATTGTGTGGCGTTGTAGCCCGATAACGAATTTTAACTTGTCCCTGACTATCGACCGTCACTGGGGTTGTCTGCCAGTCTTTTGAAGGTAAACCCATGCCCGCTTTGTTTTTATCGCCGGCATGACACAAAGTGCCATCAGGAATATTCGCCTCAACCGCGCTTTGGTCGTTAAAATTTGCCGTATTGGCAGCGAATTCATGCTTTTGAATAAACTGTACATGACCGGAATTCAAAAATGCGGCACGGCAGGCAGCATTGGGGATCTTGGAGCCATCTTTTGGCCACCAGAATCCGCCCTGCTCCTGACAAATCGCCTGACGGGCCTTAGGAAAGTCCATATAACCATGTGCGAATGCCTGATTGGCAGCAGCCAAGCTCATCCCCACGGCGATAGCCGATAGGGTTTTATTATATTTCATAGGGTTATCTCCTGCGGTGGCAAGTATGCCACCGCCATTTATTGAGGATTACAGCGAACAAACCTGCTGCCAGGCGCCACCATTGGACGGCGTGGCATTGGTCCACCACTTGGCTTTGTAGACGTAACCGTTGTGGATCAGCATATCGCCACCGAGCGCATGGCTCGGTGTGCCGGCCCAGTTAGTACGCGGCCACTGTGGGTAATGATTGATATTACTCAGTTCAACCCCCTCGCAAAGCGTGCCGGATGGTGGGTTACCACCGGAAGTGTCATCCGATTTTTTCGCTACAGGCAACTGAGGATATTCGCTACTGAAGGCGTATTGTTTGCCACCTTTTTCAATGACAAAATTAACCGGCCCTGTGATCGGCATGTAGTACATAACCTGAGCATTCACGGTCTCGCCTGGTTTAAACGACTCCAGCTGACCGCCCCACTCGTTTTTCAGGGTAATTGAGAAGCGATGGAATGCGTTGTCAAAGCCTCCAATGTTGTTACCGCGTGCATTGCTGGCATCATGCTCTACTTTCATGCCCAGCTTTTTACGGGCATTCCAGTTAGACTTGAAGATCGCAGAGGTTGAGACTGGCACATTAAAGCTGATTGTCGCCCCGCTCAGGTCCAGCTCCGAGTGGTTGGTAAACTGGAATGTAGGTCTGATTGGGTAATTCTGATCGCCAACCGGGAAATCTTTGGCGTTAAAACGGATATCAACCGCTGACTCAGGCACAACAAATTCTGCATCACCCTGCACTGTCGCGTAGTCTGTGCCATTTTGATTGAAGGTGTTGTAGGCGAGACTGGTCATAGTCGAGCCCATGAAGTACTCACCTTTATCTGCATGGTAGTCAAAGTCGCCGGCCAGCTCCCAGAACATCACGCCACCCAGGCCTTTTTCAAGCACATAATCAAGCTTGGTCTGCATGGATTCTGTATCTTCCATCGACAGGAAGACTTTCTTTTGTGCGTTGTACAACCAGGGGGCGACAGCGATGTCATCGTAATGCCGCACATAGTCGCCTCGCAGCACATCATCCGGATCGGTAGCAGGTGTCAGGCCATAGTCACTCAGATAACTCGGATTAATACCATGTTGCAGGTTTTTTGCGTGCCATAAGGGGTTCGACCCGGCAGCGACTTCCTGGCCATTTTCTATGTCATGCCATAGGTTGTCGATGCCAATGGCACCATTACCACACTTGTTCTTCTCACCAATCCCTGTTCCCTTCGGACAGGCGTTTTGATCAGGCAATGGCGCACGACCCCAAAGACCATTTTCACCACCACGCACATCTTTAAATCCACGGGTGTAATAAGGAATACCTATGTTGATCCGCCCGGCTGGTAATACACCTCTGAAATAATTCACGGCCCAGTCTGTGTTGAGGTAGCCAATTCCACCAAACTCTTTGGTGCCATATACATTCCAGGTTTTCAGTTCAGTGTCTTTACCGGTGTCATACAAAGGCGCGTTGTGGCCAACATGGTCATTCCAGGCACCGTGCAGGTCGTAACTCATGATGTTCACAAAATCCAGATACAGTGCAGTCTGAAAAGTTTCCATGCCTCTTAACAGGTAACCTGAAGAAGGAGACGCTATGGTCAGCATGTAGTGCTTACCATCCTGCTCACCCGCTTTGTCCAGCGCTTCACGCAAAGACTTCATCAGCACCTGATATGACTTATTCAGGCCAGCACGGCGCTGGTTACTAATGTCAAAATCTTCAGGGTGGCCCGAGTCTTTCATTGACGACGGATATTCGTAGTCAATGTCCAGACCATCAAACCCGTACTGGCGTAAGAACGCCACAGAGCTGGCAACAAACGCTTGTATCCCATCATGATTCACACTGCCATCGGCATGGGTGGTCATAGTGTAAAACCCGCCACTGTTAACGCGCGTCCCGGTTTCATCGAAGTAACCGCCTGTTTCAGCCCAGCCACCCACAGAAATCATTGTTTTGACGTGTGGATACTGCTTTTTGTAGCGGTTTAACAAGTTGAAATGTCCGGTATAAGGCAGGCTTGGGTCCATTTCAGCACCCGCCTCGCCCGGCCAGGTCATATTGGTCGCAGCGTTGCCTTCAGCTTTAGGGTCACCAATACTCAGTTCGTTCTGACTGTTTACATGGGCAAAGGCATAGTTAATATGGGTGATCTTGTCCCAGGGGATGTCATTGACCAGATAGCTTGGCTGATTATTTTTACCATGCCGCCAGCTGGTAAAGTACCCAATCACGCGGCGTGGATGATCAGCTCCCATTTTCTCTCGGCCTTCGCTATCGTACACATCACAGTAAGCACTGGTTACGCCGGGTGTGCGATATAGTCCGGCAGGTAAACAGTCCAACTGACTGGCTTGATCATCACCTGACGCTTTCACAGTAAAAGTACGCGTTATTGTTTCCGACACCAGGCCGTGCTCGTCCGTTGCCTGCAAAGTAAACTCATGACGCCCGGCCGATGTGGCTGACCATTCGTAATGCGCTTGTGCAAGCTCAGTACGCATGATCTCTTGACCATTTAACGTTAGTACCTGAGTTAAGCGGTCATTTTCTTTATCATGAGTTCGCAGTGTAAGTCGGACCAGGTTACCCACCTCGAGTTCGCTGGGCAATTCAGCTGTGAGGCGTGAGACAGGTGCGGTATTTTTTTCTTCCGGCGGTAATGCTGCTACTTTAACAGTGCGCTTTGCCGATACTGACTTTGCGCCATCGTCATCAATTGCAACAGCATGGAAAACGTGATCCCCGACACGTGCCTTCCAGTTGAGCACGTATGGAGCCTCGTCCAGTACTTTAACCAAAGCATCATTGTGATACACAGAAACCTGTCTGACGATGCCATCACTGTCATGTGCACTGAAAACGAACTGAAGCTTTTCGCCTTCTTTTACTGTCATATCACTGCCAGGCAGTTCCATGTCAATCACAGGTGATTGATTAGGTTGCTCATCACCCAGACACTCTCCCAGTTTGCGCCACTCCTGCCATTGGCCAGAGCGAAGTTTAGGTGATGAACGGTTCCACCAATTTGCCCGGTAAGCTATGTTATCTTGTTGCACTTGCTGGCCAGATGTATATACCTGTCCGGCCTGCCACTGAGGTATCCCACTACAATCCACCGCCGCACTCGCGTGGTGTGCCATTAATGCCAGCGCTATTGCGCTGAGTTTAACAGCTGGCTTTTTTATGTTAACTAGTTGCATAAATGCATCCTCACTTGTTTTTATTTTTTACCTGACATCAATAGAACTTCATTACATCTCTATCCCAGATGCAGGCGGATGAAGTTTATCGAGACAAAAAAACATAACAAGTGACTAGGTAATAATAATAATCTAGTACATTTTTATTGTTTGAAACACATCAACATCAATACAAATTATCACTATATATATGATAACTAATAAGATTATTTATTTGTTGCATATTTATGAATGCCAAGGTATTTGGAAGGTTCCATAATGTATCAATACATTTACAATCAGCACTGGTAAGAACAGCCGTAAGGATGACTAAATTCTTATCATTAAGCACTTTATAATGAGTTAATGCAGTGTTTACTGCATAGTTCAATACGAAATATTTACAAAAATAAGGTGTTATCAAAGAATAAACATTGTTCAAAGCCTGCGCATAATACCAATTTGCTTATTTAAGAGTTCTATTTTGAAGAGAGAAAATAGAGTCAATAACACCACTCCCGCGTCCTGCTATCGCTAAGGCACCTACATCCATATAGGCGAGGCTAAAAATTTGTGAATCTATGTCTAAGGCATAAGGTTCTAAATGAGAAACTTTTAACGCCGTTAGCGTCATATTTGCTCCTTCAAATTGAACAGGTATTAAGTGAAATTGGTATAAGTGCAAGAAGTCACAAAAGTATCGAGTCAGACAGGCGTAGTCATCTGTTCGATAAGCCTGGGTAAGCAGGTCCAATTAAGGTGAAGGAAAGAGACTGTGTCAGCCAGGTTAAATCTGCATGACCTATGATGAGCGCATTTTTAAGCAAAAAAGACCGTCAAAGCAGTATCCGGGCGGGGAATATCCAGAAGCAGCTGTGACCAAAGAAGACGCGAGGCATACTAATGTATGCCTCGGATAGATTATTTCTGGCGTCTGCGACGTACCCACAGCAGAGGAAGTGCAAGTAAAGACAACCAGCTCAGAGAAGCAGACTGGCGCTCATACGTCTCTGTTTCCGGTGCAACACATTCACTGAGCTCTGTACTACCCGTTTTAGTCAGCACCACAGGCACCACAACTGATTCTGATGCCTCGTTGCCATCAGAGTCTTTATCTACATTCCCAAAAGAGTCCAGCTTTGTCACCGTTTTGGTTGCAACTGCATATATCGTATTGTCATCCGTTATACGGATCGCTTCAGATACAGTGTATGGGAAATCGTCACTCTTGCAAGGTAGTAGGTCATTGATATTAGTCAGCTTTTCGTCACCGATCTTATACATGAATGCTTCACTGCGAGAGTTAGAAACGTTTTTCTCAGTTTCGCCTTCACCAACCATATAACCGGCGTTGTTAATGTCTCTGACGAATGTGTCTGAGCCGCTGAAATAACTGGGGATCTCTACCAACTCTTTATCATTCATGTCGTAGTAAAACCCATTCACTTCAAATAAGGTGCCCTGGTTTTGTCTGCCTACGTATCCCGCAATCACATTGTTGTCATTGATATCCAGAGCATACCCTGTCTGATAAAAGTCATCATGCTCTCGTAAAGTGAAAAACTGACCATCCTGATAATAGCCTGGCTCTTCGAAAGCCTTAAGGCTATCGTCGATCCTGACTCTGGACTTACCTACAGCAATACCCGCTTTGTTAATAGCATACGCCGAACTGTAGAATGGATTGTCTTCATCGTCCTTACGCTCCAAACCAATACCCAGGTTTTTTGCTTCAATGACATTGAAGTCTTTATCCAGCGTCCATTGGTAAGCGCGCAGATCATAGACCCCCCGCCCCTGACGCCAGATACAAACCGCTTCAGGCTCGTCTTTATCATCACAATTGTCAGTGATCGTAGTTTGGCTGTTTTCAGGCAAACCTACTGATGCCTGACCGACCACCAGATAATTTCCCTCATCGGTCAGTGTAATATCTGTCGCGATACTGTAGCCACCATATTCAGTGAATTCAGGCTCTAAAGTTACTCGCTTACCACCCGGAGATATTACTATTGCGCGTGCATGCCAGTCGCGAACAAAATAGGTTTTTGCCTCGCTTTCACCCTCTGGCGTGAAAGTAATCTTTTTAAAAGGCGCAGAGCCCCAGCCAACCACAGTGCCATCAGCCGCTACAGCGGTCATCGAATTACTGACGGAACGTGTCAGACCCGCATAGTCGGGCGACTCTATATCGAATATATCAACCAGGTTAACACTGGTACCTGTGAATTCGAGCCCGGCGACTGAACTGATTTTTTGGAATTCAGCACTGGCACTTTGTGTACCAGATGATAAGTAACCCAGCATAAAGTTATGTGCTTCAGCGTCTGTTGAAAGCGCATCGCCATTTTCTATATCATCCAGAGTGAACGAAATAGTCTCATCTCTGTTTTCCAAAATTCTTTTGTATGAGTCGTAATAGCTAGTGATCGAGTTGTCTTGAAAGTCTATATAGCTAATGTCGACTGGCAAATTAAATAAACCTGTCACGCGGCCAATGGCGTCACCGCTTTCATTGACATCCGTGACATAGTGCATTTTGCCAATGTCGCTGGTTGGTAATTCAGTGAGTTTGTAGGTCGCGGCAATCGCTTGACCAGATAGGCCGAAAATAATGCTGGCGGCCATAAGTGAATATTTCATTTCAATCCTTACTACTGATTCTGTAATGCTTCTAATTCTTCCCAACGCTCAAACGCGGCTTCAAGCTTGGACTCAAGGTCAGCCAATTGGTTCAACGCGGTTTGGGTCGTTTCAGGATCTTGCTTAAAAAACTCCGGCGAATTCACCAGGTTTTGCTGCTCTTCCAGCTCGTTTTCCAGAGCCTCTACTTTACCCGGCAATGCTTCCAGTTCAAGCTTTAATTTGTAGCTTAATTTGCCTGATTTGTTTTTATTGGCAGGTTTTTTGTTATCGCTTGCTTGTTGTTTCTCTTTGTCGAGTTTTTCCAGCGCTTTTTTCTGTGCCTCCTGCTGCGATCGGTACGCTTCAAAATCACTAAAGCCACCTACGATCTCAGTCACCTTGCCATTACCTTCAAATGCCCAAACACTGTTACAGGTATTATCAATAAACTCCCTGTCGTGGCTGACAATCAGGATAGTCCCCTGATACTGATTGATGATCTCTTCAAGTAACTCAAGTGTTTCAATATCCAAGTCATTGGTCGGCTCATCCAGTACCAGAACATTCGAAGGTTTTAGAAACAACTTAGCCAGCAACAGACGGTTCTTTTCTCCCCCCGATAACGCCTTAACCGGGGTACGAGCGCGTGCAGGAGGAAACAAGAAGTCTTGCAGATAACCCAGTACATGCCGGCTACGACCACCCATTTGTACTTCTTGTTTCCCTTCGGCGACATTGTCCTGAACCGTTTTTTCCTCATCCAGTTTTTCCCGGTACTGGTCAAAATAGGCCACTTCAAGGTTGACGCCTTGCTTCACCTTACCTTTATCGGGAGAGATATCACCAAATAAAATTTTCAGTAACGTCGTTTTACCGACCCCGTTTGGACCAATTAAGCCAACCCGATCACCACGCATAACCAAGGTCGAGAATTCATCAACAATGCGCTTATCTTTAAAAGCATGACCAATGTGTTGCGCCTCAAAGACCAGTTTCCCTGAACGCTCCGCCGATTCAATGTTAAAGTCGGTCTTACCAACTTGTTCAACACGCTGCTTACGTTCAACCCGCAGTGCTTTTAGAGCTCTGACTCGTCCCTCGTTGCGGGTACGTCGTGCTTTTATCCCTTGACGGATCCAGGTCTCTTCTTCCGCTAGCTTTTTATCGAACAAGGCATTTTGTGCTTCCTCTACTTTGAGGTCGTGCGCCTTTTGCTCAAGATATTTGGCATAATCGCCCGGATAAGAGACCAGCTTTCCACGATCTAAGTCGAGTATCCGCGTTGCAACACCGCGAATAAATGCCCGGTCGTGCGAAATAAAAACAATGCCGCCTTTGAATTCTTTTAAAAACTGCTCAAGCCACTCAACACTACTCATGTCCAGGTGGTTGGTTGGTTCATCAAGCAGTAACAGATCTGGATCACTCACCAAAGCCTTAGCCAGAGCCACTTTGCGTAGCCAACCGCCTGATAACTTTTCGAGTTTCATATTAGCGGCCAGTTGCAACTGCGTCAGCACCAGCTTGATACGACTTTCGAAACGCCATGCATCCTGGGCTTCAATATCTGCGGACAAACGTTCGAGACGGCTCAATAAGCTACTAGAGTGATCAGTTTGCAACGCTTCGCTGACATTGTGATAATCAATCAACAGCTGGGCAATATTGGGAAGACCCCCAGCCACATAATCGAATACACTGCCCTGCGCTCCTTTTGGCGGGTCCTGTTCAAGGCGAGACACTTTAAGTCCCGAGACCTGGTTGATTTCACCATCGTCCAAGTGGACCTGGCCATCCAGAACTTTGAGTAGGGTTGACTTACCGGCACCGTTGCGCCCGACAATACAGACCCGTTCACCTGCTTCAATGACTGCATCTGCCTGATCTAACAGGGGATGAGTACCAAAAGCCAGTTGGGCCCGTGCAATTCTGATTAAATCCATCTTACTTTAACAACTCTTTTATATCTTGTTCTGTGAAGGGCCAAAACAAAGTTCTGGCGCTATCTGTTGACTTAAGTACGGGAATAGAAGTCTGGTATTCAGCCATCAGTTGCGGATCTTCCACAATGTCCTGATGCTGCACTGCATCGCTGGCAACACAACGTAACACCAATTCATAGGCTTGCTCGCACAGGTGACAGCCATCGGTATAAAACAGAGTGAGCTTAGCCATGAGTGATCAACCAACTATTATGAATTTGCTTGTTACGCTTAAAATCCGGCGACAAGGTCTGATCTGACACATTTTCGGCTTTCAGGCCGAGCCCCATCAAACCCACCTCATCCATTTTAAAACCCCGTTTGTTATTGGAGAATAACAAGGTACCGCCAGGACTGAGAATTTTTTTGACCCACTCAAGCAACTGAATATGATCGCGCTGGACATCAAAAACCTCTTTCATCCGCTTTGAATTCGAGAAAGTTGGCGGGTCAAGAAAGATAAGATCATATTGACCTTGCGCATGCTCAAGCCATTTCAGACAGTCTGCCTGTTCAAACCTAAACCGAGGATTACGCAGCTCATTTAAGGCAAAGTTTTCTTCTGCCCACTTCAGATAAGTCTTAGACATGTCCACTGTCGTCACCGCTTTTGCACCACCAAGTGCCGCATGAACCGAAGCGCTCCCTGTATAAGCAAACAAGTTAAGAACACGCTTGTTCTTAGCATTTTGCTGAATATATCGTCTTGCCAGACGATGATCTAAAAACAGCCCGGTGTCCAGATAATCAAACAAGTTTACTTTGAATTTAGCACCAAACTCTTCAACGACTTGCACTCGGTTTTGCTTACTGAGTGCATTATATTGTTCCTGACCTTTTTGCTTTTTACGGACTTTAACCGCAATGTTAGAAGGGTCAATATCCAAGGTTTCGGCGGTAAGCGTGATCACGTCTTGAAGACGCTTATTGGCAACCAGTTCATCAATTTCTTTAGGTGCTGCGTACTCAAATACGACGGCACTGTCACCATAGACATCGACTGCTACATTATATTCTGGAATATCGGCATCATAGACACGGTAGGCCTCGACTTGCTCTTTCTTGAGCCAGCTTTTCAAAGCTTGCTTGTTCTTTTTAACCCGATTTGCGAAGGCTCGAGACTGCTCGAAATGCAGTGCCCCTACTTGTTCATTTTGCGCTACCTGACGTTCATCCATATCATACAAATAGAGGGACACGTCGAGTGGACCATTTTTAAATTTGTAGCGCTTTTTAGACGACAACTTAAGTGTTTTAAACAGCGCTTCATCTGTGCCAAGTAATGCCAATGACCAATCTTTATAGTGCTTTTTAAAGCGCTCGCCCATCCCCCGGTACAGGTTAATCAGCTCAGCCATAGAACCCAGGCGCTCACCATAAGGCAAGTTACTTAATAACGTGCCTGGACGCTTAGCGACACAAGTCAGCTGGCTGGCATCTCCGTCGTTAAAGCGAATATATTGCTCAAGCCCGGCACGTTTAGCATTTCCTCTGGCTGTATCGAGCACCTGCGCATCAATGTCCTGACCGATGATCCATAAAGGTTTATCCAGCTGTGCCTGCTTCAATTCAGCTTTAAGCTCTTTAAATTTGGCATCACGAAAACCAGGCAAACGTTTGAAGGCAAAATCTTTATTCAGATTAGCTGGGACATTCAGGGCCATACTGGCCGCCTCAATCAATAACGTGCCGGAACCACAACACGGGTCAAATAATGGCTTAGAGGTATCACTCAGCCAGCCACTTCGTTTTACGAGAGCCGCTGCCAGGTTCTCCCGGATCGGTGCCCGACCTTGCTTGGTTCGGTACCCTCTGTCAGACAAGCGCGGGCCTGAATAGTCGATATATAATGCAATTTTCTGTTTATTGAGCTTGGCGATAACGCGCACATTGGCTTCTTGTTTATCAACAGACGGACGTTGCTCGTACAGATCCTGAAAATAATCCACAATGGCATCTTTGATGACTAGACCGGAAAACTGAGTGTTTTTTAGTTCCCGGTTAGTGCCATTGAATTCAACCGCAAACGTTTGCTTTGGACCAAACCACTCCTGCCAGCCCTGAAAACGCGCAAACTTGTACAAATCATCTTTATTGTTGATGTCTTCATGTTCATCAATCAGCATCATGACACGCGTGGCAAAACGCGTTGTCATACAGAATTTTTGAACAGCCAGGCTATCCGCAGTGAAGCGGACCGAACCAACACTTTGCTTGACGACTTCAAGTCCCTGAGACTGAAGTTCTTCAAGCAACAGGTTTTCAATTCCAATGGACGTTAAGGCGATAAACTGCAATGTAAATACTCAATAATTTCAATTGCAGCGAGTATAACACAGCAAGTGACAGACTGGGATATCAGAGTGGGTGTACGCGTTGGCGCATGATAAAAATGAGAAGCTGCCCTGTCAGGCTGTTTGGATCAACTTATGTGCCTGGATCAGAGGGTGCACTCTGTCATTCAGTACCTTGATGGCCTGAAATTGCTCCAGCTCGATGTTCTCATCCAGCATAAAACCCTGAGTCAGGTTGATACACATGCTGGTTTCCTGGTTATGATCGACTATCAGGAATTCACCTGACTGGCATCTTGATTGGAGAGTAACCACAGCTTCGCACAAGGGTTGGCCCCCGTTGTAACACGTGAAAAACCAACTTTTGGCCTGAACGGGAAGTAGATGGAATTTTGCTGCTGTTGCATTAAGCGCTATCTGACAGCACTGAGGTTCAGACCAGACTTTAAAACCAAGCAAATAATCATACACATTACGATAAAAAGCGGCTTCGTCGACACTCAAATCGACGCTATGAAGGGAATCTTCGGTTAACTGCCTCAAGCGAAATGGCGTACACAACTGAAGGTCCTCGCCCAAGTCAACAAGCAGTCTGTTTCTGTGGCTACATCTAATCCAACGCCACTCTTTGGATGCTTGCAAAATGGACCTCCCAATATCAATGTGTTATGTGCGTATGCCTGTAAAGAAGTATATCGCGAATTATCACTGTGTAAAAATTTTTGTAATAACAAATTGTTTTAGATCATCGCGCTATATGAATGATCTTTATAAGGAAAAAACGATCTTTTCCACAAAGAAGAGATCGTTTTTCGCATTAGCTCAAGAATTCGCCTGTATATTTCAAAATAATTACAAACTATTTCATAAGCTTATAAAACAGCTAGTTAGATCTCAGTGAGGATCTTTTTGATCAACTGAGGTCCTTCATAGATAAAGCCAGTGTAAACCTGTACTAAATCTGCGCCTGCATTGAGCTTTTCTTTTGCCGCAGCAGCGCTGTCGATCCCGCCAACACCAATAATAGGCAGTTTACCTTCAGTCATTCGTTTCAATTCACTAACAACTTGTGTGGATTTTTCACGTACCGGACGACCCGATAAGCCACCGGCTTCTTCAGCGTGCTCTAACCCTTTAACCGCTTCTCTTGATAAGGTTGTATTAGTTGCAATAACACCATCAATACGGTTGTTAACTAATGACTCGGCAATTTGCTGCAACTGTACAGCGTCAACATCGGGTGCGATTTTTACCAACATTGGTACTGACTTTTTATGCTTCTCGATGAGGTCGATTTGCTCGTTCTTTAAACTTTGCAGCAAGTCATCCAATGCTTCGCCATATTGCAGGTCGCGCAAACCCGGTGTATTGGGTGACGATATATTAACGGTAATATAAGATGCATGCTCAAACACTTTGCGCATACAGTGAATGTAGTCATCTTTGCCCTGCTCGTTCGGCGTATCTTTATTTTTACCGATGTTGATACCCAGGATCCCGTTATAACGCGCTGCTTTTACATTGTTAACCAGGTTGTCGACCCCTTTATTATTGAAGCCCATCCGGTTAATAATTGCGTTCGCTTCAGGCAACCTGAAGATCCGTGGTTTTTCGTTACCTGCCTGAGGTCTTGGTGTGACCGTTCCCACCTCAATAAAGCCAAATCCCATCTGGCTGAATGCATCAATGCATTCTGCATTTTTATCGAGTCCCGCAGCTAACCCAACCGGGTTGTCAAATTCCAGGCCAAGGAAATTAACCGGTTTCTTTGGAAGTGACTGTGACCAGGCCATACTTAATGGGGTATTCGCGAAGCGGCGTAAATTTCCGAGTGCGAAATCATGAGCCCACTCGGCATCTTTACTGAACATATAGCGACGCGCTAAATCATAAAACATGGAGACTCCTTAAGTTCCTAGTAACGTATGACACCAATCAGCATTAATGCATAACCAATTTAAAGAATAAAACCTGCCGCTAACTGTGTTAAAAACCTCTTGTTTTGTACACTAAACAGCTAAATTATTGCCAGATTATCGACAGGATTTTCTTGCCTCAAAGTGGCTCATCTAATGAACCAATTCAGTATCAATTTCAAATCTGAGATAAAAAAATACCCCAGCAATGCCGGGGTATTTTAACGGGTTATTTTCTATTTGGAAGTGTCACAGTTGTGACTCAACAACATCAGCTCACGCAATGCCACTGAGAACTTCGCAAAGTCATGGCTTTGTGAGGTCTTGAACTCAGCCAGCATCTGTTGCCAGCGTAGCAACAAGGTAGACTGATTTTCCATCCACTGATTGATCAGTGAATCAACATCATGGTCGTCTCCCTCAAAGCTGTTCAATACAACTTCAGACAAAGCACGTTGCTGCCAGTCCAGCTCTTCACGGTAAGATGCACGCGCCAGAGCCTGCCAGTGGTTAGCGACAGGTTGTGCAGTGATCTGATCCAGGAACCAGTGCAGACCCATATTCGCACCCAGTTTGAAGTAGGTGTTTGACACCACATCAATCGCGCGACCGGCGTTTGCTGCTACTTCAGCCAGATCCATTACAGAGAACAGACTAGACAGAGAAACGATACGCATAGCAATTTGCTCTGGTACACCTTGTGCGACAAGCGCATCGGCTTTTTCTGTCAAACGTGCACTTTCATCTTCAACCATGTAGTTGTTCAGGTTATTGCTCAGATCAGCAAAGGTCGGCGCAAAGAACGCGATGGTTTCTTCAATCGTCATACCTTTGTTGCGGTGACGCAGGAACCAACGTGTCGTGCGACGTACTGTACGACGCAACTGATACAACATTTCAGTCTGTACTGCTGATGGAATATGGTTATCCAATGCTGCAATTGACTGCCAGGTCTCTTTCATTTCGAAAATTTCACTGGCAATTGAGTAACACAGCGCAATTTCGGCTTCCGTTGCACCAGTTTCTTCGTGCATACGGATCATGAAGTTTAGACCCATGTCGTTAACGATATTATTCGCAAGTTTAGTTGCAATAATCTCTTTACGCAGTGGGTGGTTATCCATTGCCGCGTTAAAACGCTCACGCAGTGGGATTGGGAATGAATTTACTAACAGCTGACGATAGTATGGATTCTCTGAAATCTCATCAACAACCAGAGACTCCTTCAACACCATTTTAGAGTAAGAGACTAACACAGACAGCTCTGGACGAGTCAGATCTGACCCTGCCGCAGCACGCTCTGCGAGTTCTTCATCAGTAGGCAAAAACTCTATCGTACGGTCAAGCTTACCATCTTTTTCCAATGCATGGATAAAGCGAATTTTCTCTTTCAGTGTTGCCGGGCCTTTCGACTTAGTGATAGACAGCGTATGTGTTTGACGGTAACAGTCTGCCAGTACCAGCTCAGATACTTCATCAGTCATGGCATACAGAAGTTCATCACGCTGTTTCTTAGTCAAGTCACCTTCAGCAACAAGACCATTCAACAAGATCTTGATGTTTACTTCGTTATCCGAACACGCCACACCACCAACGTTATCGATAAAGTCGGTGTTAATGCGTCCGCCCTTCTCAGCAAACTCGATACGACCCAGCTGAGTTGCCCCCAGGTTACCACCTTCACCGAAGATTTTCGCACCCAGTTCAGAACCATCGATACGCAAACCGTCATTAGCACGGTCACCTACATCTGCATTGGATTCAGACTTAGCTTTAATGTAAGTACCGATACCACCGTTCCATAAAAGGTCAGCAGGCATTTTAAGTAGCGCTTTAATCAGCTCATTTGGTGTCATGCTGGCTTTTTTAGTGCCAATCATTTTCTTCATCTCAGCGGTCAATGTGATTGACTTAGCTGCACGAGAGAATACACCACCACCTTCAGAGATAAGCTCTTTGTTGTAGTCTTCCCAGCTTGAACGAGGCAAGTTGAATAGACGATCACGTTCTACATAAGACGATGCTGCATCCGGGTTCGGGTCGATAAAG
Source organism: Pseudoalteromonas rubra (assembly GCF_005886805.2). Taxonomy (NCBI): domain Bacteria; kingdom Pseudomonadati; phylum Pseudomonadota; class Gammaproteobacteria; order Alteromonadales; family Pseudoalteromonadaceae; genus Pseudoalteromonas; species Pseudoalteromonas rubra. The sequence continues at coordinate 2,110,644 of NZ_CP045429.1, read as the reverse complement.
ATATGCATGTGGTTAAAGGCTGCCTGCAGGCGAATGTGCTTAGACAGCAACATACCATTACCAAATACGTCACCACCCATGTCGCCGATACCAACCGCTGTAAAATCAGTTGTCTGACAGTCAATGTCCATTTCTCGGAAATGACGCTTAACCGACTCCCACGCACCTTTCGCAGTGATACCCATTTTCTTGTGGTCATAACCAATTGAACCACCAGAAGCGAATGCGTCGCCTAGCCAGAAGTTATACTCTTCAGCAATACCGTTGGCAATATCAGAGAATGTGGCTGTTCCTTTATCGGCTGCAACAACCAGATATGGGTCATCTTCGTCGTGACGAACTACGTCAACCGGTGGAATGATGTCGCCATGAATGATGTTATCTGTGATGTCTAACAGGCCACGGATGAACATCTTGTAGCATTCCTGACCTTCTTTAAAGAAGCCTTCACGATCGTTTGGCAGTTGCTTACAAACAAAACCACCTTTTGAGCCGACAGGAACGATTACCGTATTTTTAACCTGTTGCGCTTTAACCAGACCCAGTACCTCAGTACGGAAGTCTTCACGACGATCTGACCAACGCAGACCACCACGTGCTACTTTACCACCGCGTAAATGTACACCTTCTACACGAGGTGAATAAACGAAGATTTCATACGCAGGCAGCGGCAGAGGCATCTCAGGGATCGCATGCGGGTTGATCTTGAATGAAATATAAGATTTGTTGCTATCGTCCGCTTCTTTTTGATAGAAGTTGGTACGCAAGGTGGCGTTGATCATGTCAACATACATGCGAATGATGCGGTCATCATCCAGGTTAGCAACGTTTTCGAGCTCCAGGTAAATTTTCTCGATCAGTTTCTCAAGCGTCTTCTCAGCCGCTTTTTTCGCTGGTGAGAACTTCTTCACAAACAGCTCAACAATTTGTGCTGCAATGTGCGGGTAATGCTCAAAGGTATTTTCGATGTATGACTGCGAGAATGTCACACCAATCTGACGCATATACTTAGCATACGCACGCAGAATTGACGCTTCACGTCCGGTCATGCCACCCAGCAGAACCATGCGATTGAAACCATCGCTCTCAAGACGGTTATTCCAAACGTTAGTCAGTGCAGCACGGAAACGGGCTGACACTTTATCAAAGTCTGCAATCCCTTTTGAGTCGATCATCATGGAGAAGTCCATGATCCAGTTTACCTGACCGTCGCTACTCTTGATCGCATAGGGCGTTTCACCAATCACGCGAAGACCAAAGTTTTCCAACATTGGCATAACGTCAGACAGGTGAATTGGTACGTCTTTGTGGAACAAGCTCAAACGAACGATTTCGCTGTTCGATTCTTCCTGCGGACGATAGAAAAGCATTTCCAGCTTTTTCTCATCGCTTAGCTGCTCCAGCTTCTCAATATCGACCACAGCGGCACTTGGTAACACTTGATCTTTGTATGAGTGTGGGAACGCGTTGGCATATTTACGGTTTAGCTCATTACCGCGGGTTTCGCCATTGCTACCAAGCAGTGCTGATTGTAGTTTGTCTTCCCAAGTGCGAGCGGCTTCTGCCAGGTTGTTTTCAATGTCTTTCACGTTGTACTTAATACTGTTATCTGCCACACGTACGATGTAATGCGTTCTCGCCAGTGTGGACTCTGAGAAAAAGGTCGTAAACTCAACTTTTTCATTGGACTTAAATGCATCTGCCAACAGTTTTTGAGTTTCACGACGTAGTGCTGTGTTATAGCGCTCACGCGGTACATAGACCATGCATGAAAAGAAACGCCCGTATACATCACGGCGAACGAACAAACGACACATGTCGCGTTCCTGAATTTGCAATACGCCAGTTGCTACTTCCAATAGCTCGACTTCGCGCGCCTGCACCAACTCATCACGCGGATAAGTTTCCAGCAAGTTAAGCACAGCTTTATACGCGTGTGTCCCTTGTGCAAAGTCACACTGCTCCATAATGCGCTGGATCTTACTCTTAAGAACTGGCACATCTGCTGCGCTGTTATTGTAGAAGCTCGATGAGAATAAACCGATGAAACGGTCTTCACCAATAACGTTGCCCTGCTCGTCAAAGCGCTTGATACCCACATAATCAATATAGGCTGGACGATGAACACGAGACAGTGAATTAGTCTTAGTTAAAATCAGTAGATTTTTGCTGCGAGCTTCTTTACGTGCGACTTCTGGTAGCTCAGACAGTAAGCGGCCGCCGTCATGGCTCGAGTTTTTCATCAAACCCAGGCTGGTGTCTGGCACGGCGCGCAGTTCATGATCACCCTGAACAGGCACTAGGTCGTACTGACGGTAGCCCATAAAGGTGAAGTTATCTGAAGATAACCATTCAAGGAACTCAACTGCTTCATTGACTTCTGCCTGTGAGCAGTCATGGTGACGCGTCGGTATCTCTTTACTGACCGCAACCAATTTATCTCGGATAGGCTTCCAGTCTTCTACAGCTACAGACACATCTTTCAACACTGATTCCAGTTCTTCGGTGAACTCTTTCATTGCTTTTGCGTCAGTCTGACGATCAATCTCAATGAAGAAAACAGTTTTTGTCGATGAGGATTCCTGCTCGGTTTTTAGGTTTGAAAGCGCCGTAATCTTATTGTCACCATCGCGCTTTACTTTAAGCGGGCTGTGTAACAGTAAGTGAGACACGATATTTTTGCGGCTAAGTGCCATGCGTACCGAGTCAACCAGGAACGGCATGTCTTTCGCGATGATCTCAACGATCGTGTGAGAGGATTGCCAACCATCTTTGGCTACTTCAGGGTTAAAAACGCGAATAACCGCATCGTCATTGGCATTCTTTTCCAGAGAATTCCAAAGACTCAATGCGGCTCCGTATAAGTCGCTGTCGTTACGATGTGCCAAGTCCTCTTTAGACATATTGCTGTACAAGGCTTTGGCAAAAGTTTCAACGAGCGACACGTTTTCGGCATGAACTTTTTTGTGGATCAGCTTGGTGACGTTATCCAGGATAACTGACGCTGGACCTTCATTTTGTGTCATTATGTGTTCCTTAATCTATACCACCTTTGAACGGTAGATTATTTGTACAGCCATTTATTAGCGTGGAGTCATGTGAATTTTAACCTTTCTGGCGCTAATAAAAAGCCTTTTCGACGAAAACATTATAGCCTTTTCAGCTGGTTGGTCAGATATTCACTAAATATAGATATAAATGGCCGAATCCGGCCATTTATAAGCACTTTTATTCACACTTTTTTTTCTGGTCTGTCCAGATTAAGGTTCCTATTGCAGGTAATAATAAAACGGCGCCCAGCATATTAACGAGGAACATAAAGGTTAATAATATCCCCATATCCACCTGGAATTTGAGTGCTGAGAAAATCCAGGTACTGACACCAATTGCCAAAGTAATCCCTGTAAAGAGTACTGCACTCCCTCTTTCGGCCAAGGCGTTACGATATGCATAAGCAAGTGGCACGCCTTGCTTAAGCTGCGTCATCATAGAAGAGAGAATATAAATACCGTAATCGACACCTATACCCACACCTAAGGCGATAACAGGTAAAGTTGATACAGTTAAGCCAATTTCGAGTTTAACCATCAAGGCTTGTGCCAGAGTAGATACGATATACAAAGGTAAAACCACAGCGATGGTCGCACGTACACTTCTGAAGCTAATCAAGCACAGAACGATAACAGCCCCATATACGTAGATCATCATGGGTAACTGTGCTTCAGATACAGATTCATTGGTCGCGGCCATAACACCAATGGGGCCAGAAGCCAGTTTAAATTGTACCGTATCGGTGCCCTCTTCCTGTGCAAACGCTTTTATCTGCGTGACTACATTATCTATGGTTTGGGCTTTGTGATCAGCCATGAAGATAATAATAGGCATCACAGAACAATCACCATTTAACAAACCTGTGCTTGTTTCAACTCGCGACGTAGCCTGAACCAGTGATGCGCCATTACGCGGTAATGTTTGCCACTTGAGATTGCCCTCGTTATAACCGGCATTCACAGATTGCGCGACTGAGCTCAGAGACACTGCAGACTGGACGCCTGGCAAGTTCTCAACGCGCCACTGAAAACGACTAATCCTGTCCATTGTATCGTGCTCTGTGCAGGCCGCAGGATAGGCTTCAACCAACACTTTGAGAATATCAGATGAAATGGCATACCGGTCTGAGATCAGGAAAGTATCCTGATTGTAGCGAGCGTCTTCATGAAGCGCGGGTGCACCCGCATGCAAATCACCTATTTGCATATGCTGAGATTGCCAGTAGCCAAGACCAAATAGAATCGCACTGACCAGCAAGATGATCCGTGCAACGCGCTTATCTGTCGTTTTCACTAGCGCTTCACGCATCGTGGTGAATAGCTTATTACTGAACGAATTACCGTCATCAACACGATGTATTTTGCTCGAGTTATAGTAAGACGCCAGCACTGGCAGCAGGATCAGGTTAGTGAAAATAATCACGGCCACACCCAAACTTGCGGTGATTGCCAGCTCACGAATAATGCCAATGTCGATAGCTAGTAACGTTAAGAAGCCTACGGTGTCTGACAGCAAGGCAATACCACCGGGGATTAACAGCGCCTTGAAACTCGCCTCAGCCGCCACTTTGCTACTAACGCCTTCAGCCACCTTTTTGCCGATCGCATTGATCATCTGCACACCATGACTCACGCCAATTGCAAAGACCAGGAATGGCACCAGAATAGACATAGGATCTAACCCAAAACCCAGAACAGTAAGTAGGCCCATTTGCCACACCACGGCAATCAAGGAGCACATAATAGGCAATAAAGTCAGTTTGAAACTCTTACAGAATAACCAAACCATCACAAACGTGAACAGAATCGCAACTGCGAAGAACAGAATTACCCCTTTTGCTCCATCTGCAATATCACCCGCCATTTTCGCAAAGCCAATGATATGGATAGATACTTTATCCGTGCTAAGTGGCTCGCGAATTTCACTTTCCAGTTTCTTCGCAAATGCCAACGTATCGAGCTTTTCCTGCGTTTGAGGATCAATTTCCATTAGTTGCGCTGTGACCATCGCACAAGAATAATCGCTGGCGACCATGCGGCCCACAACTTTGGCTTTCTCGATGTTTTGCTTAACCACAGCCAGGCCTGCCTCATCGGCAGAAAAGTTAGCAGGAATAATAGGACCACCCGCAAAACCGTCCTCCACAACCTCAACAAAGCGGGCGCTGGGCGCAAAAATAGAGTTAACCAGCGGGCGATTCACGCCAGGAATAAAATAAAGCTGATCATGTACTGCTTTTAACTGAGTAAAGAATTCTGGATTAAAAATATCTCCATCTGCATCACAGACGGATATCAGAATGCTGTTCGCACCGCCAAACTGTTTTTCATGTTTCAGGTATACCTTCATATACTCATGATTTAGCGGAATATTTTTATTGAAAGATGCATCAAGCTGGATCTGTGTTGCGCGATAGCCTAAGAACAGAGTTGCTATGATGAAGAGTATAATCATCGCAACACGATGTCTGAAAACAACGTAAACAAGTTGGTTTAACAATGACTGCATTAGTGTTTAACCTCTACTATCTGGATCCCGTTTTCCGTTGCCAGCACCAATTGTCCATCGAACATAACGCCGGCCATAATAGATTTACCATTTTTCAACTGCTCACTAGACAGACCTGTTTCGGTACGTGTGTGAATAACGCCACTGTTCGCAAACAAGTATTGTTGATCATCAACCGTCAATACCTGATTAATGGTAGCAGTTTTGTTGAATGCCAGACGCTGGAACTGAGATAACGCGGCGTCAGAGACAAATGCGTTTCCACGTAACCCGGCTGTGACTACCCGGCCATCTGCTGTTTTGCTAATAGTGAAAAGAGAACCTGCATAGAACTCAGGTAACTTACGCCAGTTTTTCCCGGCATCATCACTGACAGCGAATAAGCCCATCTCGCCGGCTAATAAATACTGTGAGCCATCAATCAGCAAAGTGTTGAAATGCGGCAGGATAAATGCGGTTTCATCTTCATAAGCCGCCGGATCATCTGCTTTTAGCTCCGCCAGATAGGTCACATCATCGGGGTGGACAAAAGCATCAATAAAACGCTTAGTCCAGTTTTTTCCGCCATCTGTCGTTTCATACATCATGCCGTAAGCACCAACAGCATAGCCAATTTGCTCATTGGCAAAAGTAATATCCAGACACGGTTTTTCGATATCAGGCAAATGTTGCTGAATTAACCAACTCTGCCCGCCATCTTCTGTGTGTAAAATGGTTGCGTCATGACCACACGCCCAACCTTTTTTTTCGCTGGCAAACGTCACTGATGTCAGTAAACTTTGCACCGGCACTTGAGCCTGCTGCCAGGTTTTACCATCTTTGCTGGTCACTATGGTGCCATGCTTGCCAACTGCTACCAGCTGCGCACCGGTATAACTGATATCTGTTAATAGTGTACGCTGAGGATGTGCCACCATTAATGCATCAGAAGCTGCGGCTACTGCATCACTTTGCATTGCCATCACTGCAATCGTGGTTGCGACTAACTTCTTAATCATGATGAGTACTCGATAATTAGTGTGAGAGAGAATAGGAAGTGCAAATTCAGGGACTGCCAACACAGTCCCTGAGAAGTAGTACTGTGCCGGAATTAACCGGCAGCTGTGCTTATCGTCTGCCCTCGCGACGTAAAGCGCTTTGTGTGAACTCATTGTCCTGGAATGACTGGCTGAAGTCGTACATTTTCTCTTCGTTGTCGAGACCAATAGCCAAGTAACGGCGAGAGTTCAGATCATGGTAAACATCCAGCGTACTCCAATGAGTAGGCACATCATAGTAGTTCAGGCCATGGGCCATAGCTACGCGATACATTTGATCGCGGTTATCATACAAATCTGCAACGTGGATCTGCCAGCTATCCTCATCAATGTAGAAAACACGTTTCTTATAAATGTGGCGCGTGCCTTCTTTCAGGTTTGCTTCAACTACCCAAACACGATGTTTCTCGTAGCGTACATGTTCAGGATTAACGTGACCGGCCATCAGAATATCGTCGTACTTCAGTTTATCACTGTGCAATTTGTAGCTATTGTACGGAATGTAAAGCTCCTGCTTACCTTTCAAAGTCCAGTTATAACGGTTCGGCGACCCGTTGAACATATCAAAGTCATCAGTAGTACGCAGGCTGTCCGATGCAGTTCCCGGTGCGTCATAAGCAACGTTTGGCGCACGGCGTACACGACGCTGACCAGTGTTATAAGTCCACGCCTGACGAGGAGTCAGGATTTGGTCCATTGTTTCATGTACCAGTAGTGCGGTTCCGGCCAAACGCGCAGGCTCAGTTACCTTCTGCTTGAACTTAAACAGAACATTAGACTCTTTTAACTCAGCAGGTGTCGCATCAGGATCTGAATATTTTACTAACAGCTGCTCATCAAAACCGATGATGTTGTAAGAGCCTGATGCAGTTGGCATCGCCTGGCCACCATAACGCGCGATTGACAAACCACGATAGCGTAGCAGGTGATTCCAGATAGCTTCTAAACCGTCTTTAGGGATAGGAAAAGGAATACCAATTGCTGTGTCTTTAATCCCATTACCATCTTCAATCAACTGCGCTGTTGCAGCGTACTTTTTAGTTGCATCATAAACAAACTGTGGATATGCAGCACTACGACGAGTTGGGTAAACATGCATTTTGAACGTGTCTGGGTAGGTATTGAACAAAGCAACCTGTCCCGGGCTCAACTTATCTTTATGCTTATCCAGATTGGTTTTATCAATAGTGAACAAGATTTTATCATCTGCAAAAGGATCAGGATGGTGCATGCCCACTTTATAACCCGCAGGTGGCTTAGTGATCCCACCGGTCCAGGCTGGAATACTACCATCGGCATTGCCTGCTTTTTCTGCACCAATTGGAGTCAGATCCGCGCCTAAACGCGCAATTTCTTCAGGGGCCATTTTTGCAAATGCACCCGGTGCTGCCATCATTGTTATAATTGTTGCAGCAAGCATAGTAGGTTTTCTAAACATATTGAAAGCCCTTAGATTGAATACTTGATATTAAATGAAACGAAATCACGATCTGAGAATGTGTTGGTCTTGCCACCACCCCAGAATGCGTTATAGCCAAAGTCAAATGACCAGGCATTTTGATAGTTAAAGTTGAGAGTCAAACCAACCGACTTACGATCTTCTACGAACAGGAACATTGGATCCGGTGTTATACCATTGACGTCATGAGAAAATACGATGCGAGGTGACATGTTAACGCCAGCAAACAAGTTATTGTATTCACCTTTAGCAATTAAGCGATAACCCCATGCAGAGGCGGTTGGGAATGGGTTTACTTCAGGACCATTTGAGATAGCCATATGCAACAGGTCGTAGCTTTGACCGTTAATACCTTCAATCGTTCCGCTTCGGCCAGTACCCGCTACGTTTAAACGTAGCTCATCATAACTCGGCATGTCTTTAATCGTGACGCCACCTACTTCACCAACCAACGCCCAGCTATCTGCACCCAGCGATGGGCCGAATAAGTGCGTTGCAGTGAATTGCAGCTGCATCGTGTCTTTCAACACATAACCCTGTGCAATTGCGCCTGGCTCTACATAAGCGACATCGTCACCTTTACTCAACTGAGACAAACCAGCGACGTCTGTGCGAATGCCAGCAAGAGCGAGCTGTTCCAACATACCCGCATAAAGCAACTCTACATCGTCAATCTGTAGAGGCTCGTCTTGGCGATAAGCAAACTCACCCGAGAATGCGGTTTCACCAATTGCGGTGTTGAAACTCAAACCGTACAACTTAATGTCTTCTGGGTATTCAATCAAACCTTGCGTAAATGCATTAAGGTTAGTGAAATTCTCATCATTCAGCGTGTTGTTCTGAATGTAATTCAGGTCGGCAGCAATGGCATCGCTGGTAAAGTTCGACGCCTTACCTGATATCAGTGGGCGACGAGCATGGTAATTAATGTAGTATAACGCAAACTCAGTATCGTTAAGTTCCGGGGCAAACATACCCAGACGAATACCAAACTGACCACCATCCTGTGGCTCTCTCTTGCCATTCAGACCTTTGCCTTTCAGTGCAACTTTGGTTGGATATGCCAGATACATAGAAGTAAGCTGCGAAATAGCTGCTTCGCTTTGCAGTACATTTGGATCTGTAACGTCCAAGCCTTGAGCAGCTAACGCGCCCATCCAGTTTGTATGGAGGTTATTCAGTGCTTCAGTCAGATGTGCCAGATCAATATCCGGGTTGGCTGTGAAGCCGAGCTGAATGTTCTGGTTGTAACCATTTTCTGACGCAAAATCATTAGTAGAGAAATAACTTCCTGTCGCAGGAAGGCGTGTTTCATGCCATTCATACTGATAAAAAGCTTCCAGCGTTACGTTATCCGTCAGGCCTAGAGAGGCCCAGAACATGCCGACCGGAATGAACGCTTCTTTTAGCTCTGCACCAGGTGCTTTAAGACGGTCGATATCAACCGGGTTTACATTAATACCGTGGCTGATCAGGGTACTTTCACCCCAGTTGACTACCTGGCGACCTAATCTGACTGATAGCGGGTTTTTACCGTTATTGATATCAAAATCTGCCCAAACGAAGGCATCAAGTAAACGAACATCGGAGCAAACCTGTTCTTTAGTGTCGTCATCTGCGCAAGGATCGACTTTCTGTCCAGATACCGGATTGCTGTATGCAAAATCACCATCTTCCATCGCAAAATCGTAGAAATACATGAAACGAGAGAAGAAACCGTAGTTATCTTTACTGATGCCAAGTTCATGGGTGCCCTTGAGCAACTGAGAAAACGTGTCGCCAGAATCGAAGTTCAAGTTACCAGCGTCACCGTTGTTAGAGTATGCACCCTGTTGTGACCAGATCTGAGAAGACGAATAGATGGTGTTGCCTAATGAGGCATTATAACCGGTCCAGTTATAACGCGGGTGATTACTCTTACCAATATGATCAAAGTCACGGTCTTCTACACGAATACTCTGACCGTAAGAAAACGTAGAATCAAAGGTCACATCAAAATCACCAACTTGGAACGTGGCGGCTTGCGCAGCAGTGCCAGCGACACCAAGACATGCAGCGCTTAGGCCCAGCATGATCTTGTTCTTCACAAAGCGCGATGTTTTTATCATTATTTCTCCCCCCTTTGGCGGGTAATTCTTATCAAGTTATTGTTTTTTGTTGTCGTAACGATAGAAGCGATAGCTTTAAATTACAAATAATACGCGTCTGATCGGTGCATTTTTATCTCATTGGAGCGTATTTCACTCATGGTAAGACGTCCTACCAGAGTAGTTATAACACGTAATTTAAGTTTAAAACAAACCGATTTAACAAAAATACTTTATGTCTCGTCGCATAATTGTCATCAAGCTACTTTTTCCAGCGCTACGAAGCGGTTATTTTCATCAAGCAACAAACGAAAGCGACCTCGAACGCCTAATGTTGATACGTGTCGCCTGATATGATGGGCAGGAAAGCGGATCCGCTTTCCCCCATCCTCTACGACTTGTATATACTCAACATGTCCGTGGTAATACGCCATACATTGTTCATGGCTTAAATCCATGTAAAAGTAATACTCATGCATAATGTGGATACAAACCTTTACATATTTCGACTAAAAGCACTTTTAGTTCAGTGCTTTGTCAATTTTTTCATACAGATCATCGCTCAGTTCAGGTAGTCGAGCCAGTTTTTCCAACTGAGCTTTCATTAGCCCTTGTCTGGTGTCATCAAAACGCTTGAAGGACAGCAAAGGCGTAATTATTCTGGACGCATTTTGCGGATTGACCTGGTTTAGCTCAGCGATTAAGTCACCAAGTAACGCATATCCACGACCATCTTTGCGATGGAAGTGCCTGGGGTTACCCCGCGTGAAAGCGCCAATCAAAGCACGAACGCGATTTGGATTGGCTTTATCGAAACACGGATGGTTGTACAGGGACAAAATGTTGTCGATGCAATTGTCGTCACTCCGGCTCGCTTGCAATGCAAACCATTTGTCCATTACCAGCAAATCTGACTGCCATTGTTTGTCAAAGTCATCCAGTAATAACTGAGTCAGTACATGGTCAGCGTTGACAGCCGCTCTAAGCGCCCCCAGTTTCAACGTCATGTTATGACTCTCACTTTGTGCCTGGATCCAGCCCTGGATTTGAGGGTCTGACACCTGTGCGAGGTAAAACAAGCATTTATTCTTCATGGTGCGAATAGCAACTGCCTTTGCCTCAAGGCTTCCGTCATCCTGTAGTTGTGCATACACATCACGCCAAACTGATTTCAACTGAGTCGCTATCTGGCACTCAATAGTCGAAATAGCTTGCGTCAGCTGCTCAACCGGAACTGGTGTATAGTCAGCATTCAGGGCGTCAAAGCCAGGCACAGTGAATAGCTCAGCGAGGATTGACAAGTCTCCACTAAGATCATCAAGCAACATGCGTAATGCCTGAATTAAGCTTTCTGGTAGCTGATATTCATCAAACACCTGAGTATTTACCAGTGACTTAATCTCGGCTTTGTAAAGCTGCTGAATGGCTTCCCAGCGTGCGTAATCACTGCTGGCATACTTGGCAATGTGAAGCAGCTGATGTTGCTGATAATCATAATTCAATAAACAAGGCGCTGAGAACCCTTCAAGTAATACAACAACCGGCTCACCCTCTAATCCCGAAAAGACATAGCTCTGCTGCTTTTCGGTAAGCTCTATTACTTTACCTTGTTTTGCAATCGACTCAGGGATGGCTATCACTTCTCCCTGCTCGTCCAACAGCTCAACTGCAACCGGAATATGCAAAGGAGCCTCTACCGGATCATGTTCTGCATGGCTTTGGGCCAGATGTAGCGTAAACTCGCCCTGTTGCGAATCAAAGCTCGTACGCGCGCTAATTTTGGGCGTACCAACCTGGTTATACCAAAGTTTAAACTGGTTTAGATCTTTGCTATTGGCATCACTCATCGCTGCAACAAAGTCATCACAGGTTACCGCCTGGCCGTCATGACGCTCAAAATAGAGCTTCATCCCCTTCTGAAAACCAGCTTCCCCCAGGATGGTGTGCATCATGCGGATCACTTCTGCGCCTTTGTTGTATACAGTCACCGTATAGAAATTATTCATTTCGATAACTTGCTGTGGGCGAATTGGATGCGCCATAGGCCCAGCATCTTCAGCAAACTGATGGGTGCGAACTGTATTCACTGCATCTATCCGGTTTAATGCACGCGAACCCAGATCACTGCTGAACTCCTGATCACGAAATACAGTCAGTCCTTCTTTAAGGCTCAACTGGAACCAGTCGCGGCAAGTTACCCTGTTGCCTGTCCAGTTGTGAAAGTATTCATGACCGACGATGGACTCAATGACATGAAAATCTCTATCAGTGGCCGTTTCCTGATTGGCTAACACGCAGGCACTGTTGAACACATTAAGTCCCTTGTTCTCCATTGCTCCCATATTGAAAAAATCCACCGCAACAATCATATAGATATCCAGGTCGTATTCGAGATCAAACCTTTCTTCATCCCATGCCATGGCCTTTTTCAATGACGCCATGGCATGCGGCGCTTTACTCAGATTGCCCTTATCTACAAATAACTGCAGGTCTACCTGGCGACCCGAGCGTGTTTCGAATGTATCTGTCAGAACATCAAAGTCGCCGGCAACAAGTGCAAATAAATAGGACGGCTTCTTAAAGGGGTCTTCCCAACTCACGTAGTGACGACCATCCGCCAGCTCTCCACTGTCGACCTTATTACCATTAGACAGTAAATGTGGCATTTCCCTGGGTCCGATGATCTTGACCTGATAAGTCGTTAGCACATCGGGTCTGTCCAGGAAATACGTAATTTTTCGAAATCCTTCAGCCTCACACTGCGTGCAATAAGCGCCATCTGACAAATACAATCCTTCTAGAGAGGTGTTCGTAGCTGGCGAAATCGTATTTACGATTTCGATTTCAGCGCGCTCGCCCAGCCCAAATAGTTCCAGGCCAGTCTCATGTAGCTTGTAATCTGAGTGGCTTTGTCCATCCACTTTCACAGACTGAAGGGTCAGCTCGATACCATCCAGCACCACGGACGTTGCGCCATCCAGTGACGACAGCGTAAAGCGAGCCGTCACTTTGGTATTCTGGGCATCTAATTCGAAGCATAAGGCGAGATTCTCAACGTCATGTGTGGGAGGCTGATAATCATGCAGGTATTTGGCCTGAGGTTTTGAGGTCATGACAATTCCTATTATCAAATTACATGTGCTTGCGTCACGGAGACAACTGAGCACAATGAAAAAATGAGTACAAATCAATATCTTTATTGTAGAACGGCCCGCGCTAAGGGCAAAGGGATTTATGACCGTGAGACGAGCAAAAACGCCTCAAATTCAATGAGGCGCTTTTCTTTCTTTTTTTAGGCTTTAATAACCTAGGCGTCTGGTGCTGTTGCACCTTGCTGCATCGCTTTAGGCTTAATTTTTAAAATCTTAATGCCCAGGTATGCGTACACAATTGCCAGGAATGGATTGATTAGGTTAAAGAAAGCGTAAACCGCATAATCAAGTGGATTTATCAACAGCACACTTTGCATATACGCACCACACGTATTCCATGGGATCAAGGGGCTTGTTATCGTCCCCCCGTCTTCCAGTGTTCTGGATAAGTTAACACTTCTCAGGCCACGTTTCGTATACTCTTCTTTGAACATACGACCAGGCACCACAATGGCAATGTATTGATCAGCCGCAACCAGGTTAGTACCAAAACAAGTAGCAACCGTAGAGGCAATGAGTGAACCTGTACTCTTAGCCACTTTCAGAATGCTCTTGACAAACAGCTCAAGCAATCCGGTTTTTTCCATGATTGCACCAAACATTAGCGCCGTCATAACCAACCAGGTCGTCGTCAACATACTCGACATCCCGCCGCCACTGAGCAGGTCATCCATCTTGGCATTACCCGTTTCGAGACTAAAACCATCAAAGAATGTGGCCCAAACCAGTTTGAAATGACTGACCAACACGCCTTCATCCGGATTTACCTGGCTCGCTATCAAATCTCCCTGGAACAACAATGCCCATATCGCACCAACAACGGCACCAATAGAAATAGCAGGAAAAGCTGGCATCTTTTTGATGGCGAGGCCCAAAAGAATAATCAGAGGCACGAGGTTAACTATGCTGATATTAAAATTACTTTGCAGGATCGAGGCAATTTCATCAATCTTGCTCGATTCGCTGGACACATCAGCATTGAATCCCATAAAGATAAATATGATTAAGGCGATGACAAAGCTTGGTACTGTTGTCCATAGCATGTGCTGAATATGCTCGAATAAATCACTCCCCGCAACCGCTGGCGCCAAATTCGTTGTTTCTGACAGCGGAGACAACTTGTCTCCGAAGTATGCACCTGATATAACTGCCCCGGCAGTCACCACAGGATCCAGTCCCAAGCCATTAGCAACCCCCAGCAGGGCAACACCTATTGTTGCAGCTGTTGTCCAGGAGCTGCCAATACTCATAGCCACAATGCCACAAATTAAACACCCAGCCGCGTAAAACCACGAAGGGTGAATAATCTGTAAACCATAGTAGATTAAAGTGGGCACTGTGCCGGAAAGCAACCAGGTTCCAATCAAAGCACCTACCATCAGCAGAATGAGGATTGCCCCCAAAGAGATGGTGATCCCTTTGATCATCGCTTCTTCAAGCGTCTTCCAGGTAAAGCCATTTTTAAGCCCGATCAACGCAGCTGTAAAGGTAGCAAATAGCAGGGCTATCTGGTTTGGCCCTGAAGAAGAATTATCACCGTAGAGGTATACAGCTGCACCTAACAGGCTTACCAATACCACAATAGGAATAAAGGCATCCAGATAGGATGCTTGTTTTTGTTGTCTCAAACCAGAATACTCCTTCGCACTTAATGGAGTGCTTTATTATTATCTCTGCCGGGTCAGTTCAACGTTAAGCACAACTCATGAATCTGCGCCCAAGACAGCGCCAAGCAAGTTCCTGCCCGACTATTTTTAATATTGCAGCTGACAATAATAACAAATTTCCCACGCACTGGTAACGAAAAAAGGCGCTCAATGCGCCTTTTCATAGTTTAGCCTTCTGTACGTCTTTTTTGTTAAACCGTGTTCAGTCAGCCGTATTGTTTTTTGCCAGGCGACCGTAATTAATTAGGTCTTGCGTGATCAGAGCAGCCTCCTCCAGGTACGGGTCCAGCTCAGCAATGATCTCTGGTACATCATCCAAGTCTTTCACAGGCTCTTGTCCCAGACGCTTCAGACGTTCATTGGTACGCTTAAGTGCACGCTCATCACGCTCTTCACGTTCTTTTGTGCGCTCAGCTTCAACAAGAGAAATAGCAATGTCGTCCTTCTGTGCTTTATATCGCGCTATATCGTCGTATACATAAGCAAACTCAGGCTCTTTTGCAATACGGATCCCGTGGCGCTCATTTAAATACTTGATGGTTGGACTCAAATCATCCAATTGTCGATACTTGGCTCTGACAATGCTATCCCACGGTAATGCATTATCTTCCTGGCTTTCGCCCCACTCGGCAGGTTCAACCGCTGAAGGCAGTAAAATATCCGGGATCACCCCTTTATTTTGTGTACTGCCACCATCAATACGATAAAACTTAGCTATGGTGTAAGTAATGCTGCCAAGCGCATTGTCGAACAGGTCATAGGTCTTTCTTAACCCACGGTGCTGCTGTACGGTGCCTTTACCAAAAGTCTGCTCACCAATGACTACTGCGCGACCATAATCCTGCATCGCTGCTGCAAATATTTCGGATGCCGACGCACTATAACGGTCTACCAATACGGTTAGAGGGCCATCATAATAAGTAACACCATCACTGTCTTTTTGAGCTTCAACACGGTTATATGCTGTGTGAATTTGAACAATCGGACCTTTATCGATGAATAAACCTGAAAGCTGTGTGGCTTCATACAGTGAGCCACCGCCATTTTGTCTTAGGTCAACGATAATACCATCCACATTTTGCGCTTTGAGCTTATCGAGCTCTCTTTTAACATCTTTTGATAAGTTATTGTAGAAGCTTGGTATTTCAATCACGCCCACTTTACTGGTGAGGTCTGAATAATTCGCTTCGAAAACTTCAGACTTAGCAGCTCTGTCTTCCAAGCGGATTTTATCCCGTACGATTTCCACAACCTTAGGCGTACCATGCGTGTCACTGCCTTTAAGGTACTGCAATCTTACTTTAGTACCTTTGGGGCCTTTTATCAGATCAACCACATCGTCCAGGCGCCAGCCAATCACGTCAACAAACTCTTCGCCATCCTGCGCCACACCGACAATGCGATCATCCGGCTTAATTTTTTCAGTTTTGTCTGCAGGGCCACCCGGCACTAAGCTACGTATAATCGTGTAGTCTTCATCATACCCCAGCACGGCACCAATACCTTCCAGTTCGAGCTCCATATCCATTTTGAACTGCTCTGCACGACGCGGAGACAAGTAAGAAGTGTGTGCCTCTATGCTGCGTGCAAACGCATTCATCACAATCTGAAAGGCATCTTCATTATTAGTTTGTACCAAACGTTTAATGGTATTTTTATAACGCTTGGTTAGAATCTCTTTAATACCAGCCCAGTCTTTACCCGTTAATTTTAGTCTCAAAGCATCAGACTTAACACGTTGACGCCAATATTCATCTAACTCGGCCTGGGTGTTGGCAAATTGCATCTCTTCTCTGTCAAATACAAACTCGTCTGGCTTATCAAACTTCATTTCTGTATCTAACAGAGAAATAGCATAGGTAAAGCGCTCGTAGCGACGCTGCATACTGGCATTGAACATCTCAAAGGCAAAATCGAGCTTGCCTTTTTTAAGTGCATCATCAAATTGCTTTCTGTAGCCTGCATACTTGTCGATGTCTGACTGAAGAAACAAAGATTTGTTGTAATCTAAGTTTTCAATATAGCGATCAAAGATCTGCTCAGACAGCGCATCGTCCAGTTTAAAGCGCTTATAGTGTTCACGAGTAAATTTACTGGTTACCCTTTTGGTTGCCGTCGCATGCTGGATTTCAGGCTCCAGTACGGGAATGTCTTTTTCCGTTACGGTCTGTGTTGCAGCTGAACACACGCCAGATACAAACAGTGCGATTGCACCAATTAAAGGTAACTTATTACTCATACACAACTCCTTAAAGAATAAACAGGCTTTCTGCTTTTGTTTTAACTTGCATCCCTGTCACTAATTCAACATGAACTTCGTCTTTGTTGACTTCAGTGATGGTTGCATTAACTAAGGCCTGTCCCAACTTTACTTTAACCTTATTATTTACCTTGACCTCATTTGCCGGAAGAGGTTCAACTTTACCTGAGCTACGACGTTGCTGTTGCTCTGGTTTAGCATTAACTTTAGCGTTTTTATTGCCGTGACGATGCTTGTTCTCACCGCGAGATTTGTAAGATTTTGTGTCACCATCGCGACGGCGCTCACCACGGCCATCTTGTCTTGGACGTTGAGGCTTCTTACGTTTAGCCATTTTAGCACGTGACTCTTCAAGTGCTTTTTGAGCATGCTCTACATGTTCCTGCTCAACTTTCTCGGCATCGTTGCCGTCCAGATCAACACGAAATTCGTTGTTAATCACGGCTTCTAGATAGCGCCACGAAGAAGTGTATTTGCGCAGCGCCTGACGGACCTGAGTCTTACTGACTTTTTCAGATCCTTCAATTCTAGCAGCGATATCTTTAAAGATACCGACTTTAAGCGGTTTAATACCGTCTTTTTGTTTAAAACACTGAGGAAACTCGGCATATAAAAAGTCGAGAACCTCTTTGATATCTTTTAGCTTGTTTGTGGTTTCCATGTCTAAACCTATAGTTCAATATTATCATCAAGAGATGACTGAATGTAATGTGTAACCCAGTCAATGAGTTCATCATACTCGGCTTCGACAAGTGCCAAATCGCCGCGCAGATGCTCCCATATTCCATTTATAATTAAATCAATTTTCTCGCAGGGCAGATCGTCAGGCAGTTGCTCCCAGGCTACGTGGATAAGCTCATTTAACGTCTCTGCAACACGTTCTTCTTCTCCTTCCCAATCTCCGACATCGAAGGTGGAAAACAGGTAATCCTGAACGTTAAGTAGTTCTTTCATTTACAGGGTACCTTCAAAGCATTTTACCAGTGCTTCCAGGCCCATTTTATCTTCATCGTCAAATCTTGCCAAACTCGGGCTATCAATATCCAAAACAGCAAACAGTTCACCGTTTCTCATCACAGGGATTACAATTTCAGAATTTGAAGCAGCGTCACAAGCAATATGACCATCAAAGCTATGTACGTCCTCAACAAGCTGAGTCGTTAACTCAGCCGCTGCTGTACCACACACGCCTTTTCCTAATGGGATACGAATACAGGCAGGGTTCCCCTGAAAAGGACCCAGTACGAGTTCATCGGTACCATCTAAGAGGTAGAAGCCCGCCCAATTAATGTCTTCCATTGAGGTAAATAATAAGGCGCTGAGGTTTGCCATATTGGCGATGTAGTTGTGCTCATCACCAATCAGGGCCTGAGCTTGTAGGCTGAGGGTATCGTAGAACTTTTTCTTCTGCATTGCGGTCATTCAACAAATTTACATAAGAAGTAAAGGTACTCTTTCGGGCAGCTAAATGAAACCTTTTAGACAGAAAAACTATTAAATTAGTGTAAAACACCACCGAGCTGTACAAAAAGCCATCAAGCCCTTTGCGCGTTGCGGCGTAAACTGAACAAAAACAACCCGCCGCCCAGTCCAGCCATCACCGCATTGATGATGAAAACCATGCCTGAACTTGCAACAAATAAGAAGCTGAACACGGCACCACCCAACATACCTGCTGTTAATACTGCTGAATAACTTACCTTGTTATAGCGTAGTAAAGCCATATAAGCCGGCAACACAAAAATCGCCATAGACAGACCGACGATGTGCGCATTAGCAACAGCTGTCATCAGTACTTGAAACAAAATTTTACTTTGACCACTTAGCAACGCATAGTAGCCACCCAGCACAATGCCAACGATAAGTGGTGACAACAACGAGTACCCCACGGCCTTAGCTACCTGCCTTTTTATCATCTCTTTCACCTTTATCAGTCTGCACAGAGATGTTCAGTGTTATCGTGAATCACCTGTATCACAAGTCAACTTTGGTCGTATAGAGCTATCCACCGGCTGCCAAAGCCCACAGCACCGAACACAGTAGCAACGCAAACAGCACACCAGGTGTCATCATAGACCGCAATATCGCCAACGCCAGGCTGACCAAGCGGATTTTACGCTGCACAACATGCTGGGGAAGCTGCCAGGATGTCTGCTTTAGCTCATCTTTAAGCAGCGATAAGCCTTGTGCCATGATGTCAGCACCGAGACGTACTAGGCTACCCGCTTCCTGGTAAGCCACATTAATATCGCCAGCAGGTAGCGCCCCCATACTGTTTATGAACGCACGCGTCGCCATATACAAACCAAAACCAAGTAACACTGGCCATAGGCCACCCCAAAAAACCGTCACAGTTAGCTGACCAGACCATGCGCCTTCCGATTGGGGTAACAAGTAACTGAGCACGAGGACCAGTATCAGCAAGGCACCAAATGCCCCTAACTGGAGTCTATCGGCTTGTCCAGCTGCTGTTTTTGGAGCCTTCTGTCCAACCAAGGCTAAAAAGCGCATCATCAGCCAGGTCGTGCCGATTGCAGTAATCGGTAAAACGGTTCCCATCAGGAGATCTTGTTCTACGACATCCTTCAAAGCGACCTTAGCGACCGCGCCACTGGTTAGTGGAAGCCCAGCCAGCGCAGCCGCCGGAATGAGTACTGCTAACCAACATAGCCAACGATACTTCTGCCATGCCAGGCTATTATTCATGCCGGCAAACAGGAACAGCGCCGCTTTTGCAAGGCCATGATGCACTGCGTATAACACTATGGCTGGCAACAGGAGTGCCCATACGTCGGGATACTTCAATCCCACACCAACTGCCGCAATCAGTATCCCCATCTGACTCATTGTCGAATACGCCAGTAAAGCTTTGGGGTTGTCCTGACTCACCCCAACCAGCACACCAAAAAATGCAGCAAATAAACCCAGTACAACAAGCAACGAGCCAAAAGTAGCGAACGCAACCTCACCAAATGGAATAAACTTCAACCATCCTAGCAAACCTGCCTTGACCATAACCCCACTTAATAGTGCGCTGGCAGCAACCGGGGCAACGGGGTGTGCCATAGGCAGCCAAACGTGCAGACCAAACAAGCCTGCCTTTACGCCAAATCCCGCCAGTAAAAACCCAATTGCCCAGGCGGGGTAAGCCTGCTCAGGATTGCTCGCAGAAGAAGGGTCAATTGAACCAAACGCTAAGCCCGCCAGTGCAGTAAACAGCAATAACTCTCCAAGCACCGCCCATTGCATGTATGACTTACCAGCCTGATGGGCCTCCTCAGTATCAAAGTGCACAACCAGACCGTACGAGGCCAGGCTCATAAGGGTGAAAAAGCTAATAAAGCCAGAGATATCCTCAGCCAAAATAAGCCCGAAGTTACCGCACATAGCTAACAGAAAAAACAAACAAAAGCGCACCTTGCGCTTGTCAGTTTTTGCAAAATTAACCGCGAAGACCGCCGCCAGCAGCCATAAACAACCAGCCAGTAAGAAAAAGGTTGAGGTAGTCTCATTCAATGTCATGATGCTGCCAAAAAACAGCCAGGGAGTGGCATTTGTGCCCTGTGCCGACATCATGTAGGCAACCAGCGCAACACCAGCTGACAAAGGCAAGAACCAATGTGCCGCCCTGTGCATCCGCTTGCGCACCAATAACAATGCGCAAAGTGCAGGTGCCCCAATGGCCAACCACATCCAGGGGATTTGTTGCGAACTTACTGTCAGGATCGACACAAATTCACTACCGTATTCCCGTGCAGCTATCAGTTTAACCCAATTAAGCGGGCTGAACTGGGCATCCGCGAAAAGGCCTGCGCTCAGTGCCAGTATCGACGTGACTATGGGTGGCAACATGAGCATCCAGTGTGTCTCAAATCGCCCACGCGGTTGCTCTTTTGGCCATGCTCCCTGCTGCGGTTTAAACCAGGCGGCATACAGAATAGGCAGAAAATAAATGGCGTTAAGCAGGCTACTGATAATAAGCACCCCAAGCACCCAATAAAAGCCAGCTTCCAGTGCACCAGTTCCAAGGTACCATTTTGAGATAAAGCCCGCTGCAGGTGGGATCCCTATCATTCCCAGCACCGCAAGACTAAAAGCGAGCATAGTCAGTGGCATACGCTTACCTGCACCGTTCATCTGACTGACTTTAGTCACGCCCAGCGTTTCGGCGATACTACCGGCACAGAAAAACATGGTGATTTTCATTAATCCCTGGTGAACCAGATGTGCAATACCGCCGATCGTCGCAATCGGCCCGGCAATCGCGGTGCCCAGGGCAATATATGAAACCTGACTAACGGTCGAATAAGCGAGTCTGCGTTTCAGATCATCCTGAAATACAGCTCGGGTAGAGCCATACACTATGGTGATCGAAGCCATCACAGCGAGTATGATAGTTAACCCCAGCTCCTGAGCAAACTCTACACCGTAAACATCATATACGACCCGTACTATACCGAATGCGCCCGCTTTAACAACCGCGACCGCATGCAACAACGCGCTGACTGGCGCAGGCGCAGCCATTGCAGCAGGCAACCAGCCATGTAAGGGCACCAATGCTGCTTTTACACCTAGCCCTAAGATGATCAGGGCGAATACGACTTTGAGATGGAGTGGATCGAGATGTGGCATGGAAGCCAGCAGACCGGTCGCGGTAAAATCCAGTGATCCAGCCAACGCTTTTAACCACACTACCCCGGCCAATAAGCTAGCACCGCCAAGCATAGTATAAATAAGATATTTACGCCCTGCTGCAAGCGATGCTTTGTTCCCTTTGTGTACCACCAACGGATAGGTTGTTAGCGTGAGTAATTCATAGAAAATCAGAAACGTTATTAGATTACCCGCAAGCGCAACGCCAATGGTCGCAAACACACACAAGCTAAAAAATCCAAAAAAGCGACTGCGGTTAGGTGATTGCTCGAGATATCCAATTGCATAAATCGTGGTCAGCAGCCATAAAAACCCAGATAAAGCGACAAATAATAAAGATAAAGCATCCGCATGAAGTACCAAATCCATGTTAGGCAATAATGGCAAACGCGTTTCAAACACCTGCCCCTGATAAACGCCAGAGATCATCACAAGTATCAATGCGACACAACTAAAAGCCCCCAGAAAGTTTAACGTTTTCCTCAGCTTTGGCTTGGTGTCACTGACAAAAAATATCGCAACACCAGATACCAGTGCGCTCAACAATATCAGTAAAGGCAGTGTGCTTTGCCACATCATTCGCCGCCTCCTATCGCAACCAAATCAATTATTAGATCTGCATTGAATCCTAGTGCCATGGTACAGAGTGCCAAAGCCAGACCACTAATCGGCATAGCAACGGGCACTTTCTGCCAATTGTCCGGGGTACTTTGTTCGCACGCCTGTTCAGGTTTAATAAATGCCAGGTCCAGCACTCTGAAAATAGCCAGTGCCGCCATCAGGCCCCCGGCCAGAATAATCAAAACCCACCACCATTGCTGAGTATCTATGGCGACATTCAATAACAACCATTTAGCGATAAACCCGGCACTGGGAGGCAAGCCAATCAAACTGCCCCCTGCTATTGCAAAAGTAAACAAGCTCAAAGGCATATATTTCGCCATGCCCTGTAACCTGGCAATGTCGTCATGACCCAGTGAATGGATGATATTGCCGGCGGCGATAAACATTGCAGCTTTCGCGCAGGCATGCGCGACAATAAAATATGATACTGCAGCGAGTGCACTTTGATGCTGTATAGCCAATTGCGATGCCGAAACCCCATCCGTACTCATCAAAAGCGGGAACAACAAAAATAGATAACCTATTTGTGCAACGGTCGAATACGCCACCATCAATTTAAGACGTTTTGCTCTGAGCGCTTGTACACACCCCCAGACAATAGCCATTCCCCCTAACACACCCAACAACATCAACGCATCATTGGTCACGGCAGGCGTAAGGATCTCCATCCAGAATCGTACCAACAAGTAAAACGACGCTTTAACAACCAGCGCTGATAATATCGCACTGATTGGTGCCGGCGCACAGCCATGAGCATGGGGCAACCAAAAGTGTAATGGAACCAGGGCTGTTTTTAGCACCAACCCGACTGTAATCAATGCAAGTGCAGCCCAGCTTAAAGGATTAGACTCAACCCGCTCTGCAAGCTGCGAAAAGTCCAGCGTGCCATAAGCATGATATAACAAAGCAACAGCCAGCAAGTAACAAAGTGATCCCAACAACCCCACTAACAGGTATCGCAATGCCGCGGTCAGGCCAGCCTTATTACCACTTAGCGCGACCAGCGCAACAGCTGCCAGCCCGATGATCTCAAGCGTGACATAAATATTAAAAATATCGGCAGATAAAAATAATGCGATGATCCCGGCCACCAGCAACCACCACAAAGGCCAAAAACGCTCGCGAGCAGGCGAGGCTGCAAAGTAAAAAGCTGAATACAAGGTCAGTACCGCGACCAAGAAAACCGTCAACGTGATGAGCAGTGCTGAAAACCCATCGAGGCTCAACGCAATACCCAAAGGTGCCGCCCAGCCAGCAAGCGAATATCTGACAGCGATTGTCTCCCCTGTGCCATTGAACGATAGCCCGCCTAAGATAAGCCCCATTACCAACAACAAGCTTGTTGCTGTCAGTAGTCCGGTTAGCACTTGAACATATTTCGTGCTCAGTAACACAGAGACAATGGCACCGGCCAGGGGAATAGCCACCAGCAAAGGGAGTAACGTGGACATATCAAATAAGGGCATCAGGCATCATCCTCCAGCTTTTCAAGAGCATTGATCCGGCATGCCAAAGACAAAGCTAGCGCCGTGCCTGCAACGGCCACCACTATCCCAGTCAAAACCATTGCATGAGGCACAAAGTCAGGCGATGCGCCGGATGAGGCATTAGCGATAAACACCATAAAAACCCCCACACCACAAATGTTGATCGCCAGGATTTTTTTAACGACATGCGCAATCGCTAACACGCCAAACAAACCAATGCCGAACAAAATAATACCAAATACACTATAGGCCAGCGCTTGTGTCATGGACGATCCCCCTTTACCGAGCCGTCTTTTGCTGAGGCGCAACATGAAGTGCGCAGAACAGCAAAACCAAAATAGCGGCTATGGTTAACGTCGCCGCCACTTCAATTATCAGAATCAAAGTGCCAGCCCAGGCAATCGGATAGGCCAGTGCCGTGCCAGTCGATACCATTACAGCAGCACCAACCAATAAAAATACCGCCAAGCCGACCACTAACAACACACGCGCTATCTGTGCATTAAAGTTAAAGCTGTGATGCCCGGCCAGTAATAATAAAATGCCAGCACCTGCCAGAAGTGCCCCTGCCTGAAACGCTCCGCCAGGCAAAGCAGCCCCAGTCCAGAGTAAATACCCGGAAGTAACTACGATTGCAGGCAACAACCAGCGCAAAAATGCTTCTAACACCAAGCTGCGCTGTGCAGGTTTTGATACCGTAACAAAGACTTGGTTACTTTGTTTTTCACTTGCTGGCATCACCGCCAGAGCGACAATCAACAACACAGCGACTTCAAGTAAGGTGTCATAACTGCGAAAGTTAAGTAACACCGCCGTAACCGGGTTCTGAACGCCGCTTTGCTCCAGGTTAGAGGCGACCAAAGCAACAAGCGGCTGCTCTGCCACCGGAGCGTCAATCAGCGCAAAGACAAGAAACAGGCAAACTAAACCAACCACTAACCCAACAACAAACAAAACGCCGCCAGATAGTCCTGCTTGCTGCTCCGCGTTACGTGCCAGCGTAATGTCATTAAACATAGCTCCCCCTGTGATTATTCAAATCCATGCTATTGACTGAGCTGTCTGCGTGTTGCTATGAGTAAAGCACCAGTCAACCCAGCGCCGATCGCCGCCTCTGCGATTGCGACATCCCACGCGCCCAATCGTACCCAGGCTAAAGTAACCAACAAGCCCATACTGATAAACAGCAAAATGGCCTGGAATAAGTCTTTCGCAGTGAGACACAGTACTGCTGTCACCACGGCGCCACAGCCCAATAGAAGATCAATAATCAGCTCACCACTTGTCATTTGTTTTCTCCTGTTTGGTGCTCATCCACGTTTGGCTGCTCCAGTTGCTGAGACTGCGTTTGGCTGGCTAGCAGATAGCAAGACACCGCGCCGGCCAACATCACGGCAACCCAGATCACCAGCAACTGAATGGCATCGGCAATCTCTGCAACCTGAGGGATCACGCCCAGTACAACAAACCCCAACCCTAAATTATCGGCCTTGGTCAGCGCATGCAGCTTTGATAACTCGTCAGGGAAGCGCCACAGACCAACGCACCCGGCAACAAAGAAAAATACACCCAGTGCCACCATCAACGCGCTATACCAGTCAATCAAGGTCATGATTTGGTATCCCCCATTTTTACCAAAATGATAGTCGCAGTCGGCGCCAGCAAAGCCAAAACCAACGCAACATTAAACAAAGCACTTTGCTGGTAGACAACGGCCAGCAGAGCCAAAATGGCCACTCCCACCGTGCCAAACAGCTGCAAAGAAAGTATCCGAGTCAGTTTAGAAGGCCCCAGCCAGAGCCGCCAAAGCCCACCTAATAGAACCAGGGTTAGAACGGTCACCATCCAGTTTAAATACTCACTCATTTTTGCTCCTTCATAACTGGCACAGCTTGTTTATCTATTTCTAAATCAAACAAGTAGGCGATTTTTTGCTCACAGTCAACCACATCCTTATAATTGCCCTCGGTGACCTCTAACATGTGCACTAACAAAGAGTCTCCTCTGAGCTGTGCACTCAATGTGCCTGGCAGTAAGCTGATAAGGTGAATAAACCACAGCTGTGCATGACCCGGTGGCAAACGCAGTGGATACAGTACAGTACCCGGTTGCATGGATACGCGACGTGCAAATGCCAGGCGCGCGGTTTGTATTCCTCCTTTCAAGGAGTTAAGTAGAAAATACGGCAACAAACGCAGCAGGCGAACATAATGGAACTGCCCTGTTACAACTTTGCCATTGCTCCTTGCAGTATTGCGTGACGTATCATTAAAAAGACGCATGCTCATCCAGACAGACACAGGGACAACGACAATACCTATTACCCAAGAGGACCATGCCCCTTTAGTGAGTAATAACCACAGTCCGCTGAAGATCAATGCCCGGATAAGCAAGGTCCGTTTGTCTGAATTGTAAGAATGCGTCTTTGAGTTCATACCGATTCACTCACTCTGTTAGTGTTTGGATCCGAGGTCGCCTGTGCATCTTTGCTTTTGCTACGCAAATGCTTCTCAACCCCAACAATCAGAGAGATGAACCAGCCACAGGCGATAACTCGTAGCCAGGCTTCCAGTGAGATAGGCGCACTCTGGAACCAGTCATTCATCAGAGGTTGATAGGTAAACAATAACTGTAGTGCCATCATGAGTGCGATACCTATCCAGATCCAACGGTTTGAGAACAACCCGACCGAAAATACCGAGCGATCCAGAGAGCGACAGTTAAACAGATAAAATGCTTCGCCCACCACAAACATAGCGACTGCAACTGTTCTCGCTTGTGCTTCCGTTGCCCCCCACATCAGCTCTAGCTCATATAAACCAAATGCTGTGATACAGAGCAATGAAGACACCAACAAAATTCGCCACATTAATATTCTATCTATAATGGGGGCATTCGGATCATAAGGCGGACGCTCCATAATGCCTTTTTCGCGAGGCTCAAAAGCCAGCATCAGACCAAGTAAGATGGCTGTCGTCATGTTAACCCACAAGATATGTACCGGTAATAAGGGTAATGAAACGCCCAACAGCACTGCCAGCAGGATCACTAATCCTTCACCACCATTGGTGGGAAGCGTCCAGACAATAAATTTCTTGAGGTTGTCGAATACACCGCGACCTTCCTCAACTGCCGCCCGCACGGTAGCAAAGTTGTCATCAGTCAGCATCATATCGGATGCATCCCTTGCCACTTCCGTGCCGTTTAATGCCATAGCAACGCCGATATCAGCTCGTCTGAGCGCCGGGGCATCATTAACTCCATCGCCCGTCATCGCCACGACATGACCTTCAGCTTGTAGCGATTTCACCAGCTGTAGCTTGTTTTCCGGGCTAACCCGGGCAAACACATCATTATTGCTGGCGATGTCACTAAACTCATGCTCAGACAAATCACCTAACTGATAGCCAGTGACGGTTTTACCCGCACTTTGTGGCTGTATAATGCCTAGTTGTTTGGCGATACTGGTGGCAGTTAACGCATGATCGCCAGTGATCATCTTGACCCGGATCCCGGCTCGGTGACAGGCGGCGACGGCCTCTATGGCCTCAGGGCGAGGCGGGTCAATCATCGCTTGTAACCCGAGAAAAACCAGACCCTGCGCAACATTTTCGTGGCTCAGAGAGGTTTGTGCATCAAGTAATGTTTTACTGGCAAATGCCAGAACACGTAAACCTTTTGCAGCCAGTCGTTCAGCTTCCTGCTCAATGGCGTCCAAATCAAGCCCAATTTCCTCGCCCAGGTCATTTAACATAAACTGGCATTTGGGCAAGATACTCTCAATGGAGCCTTTCATGTGGATCATTTGGACACTGTCAACTTCGTCCAGTGTCGCCATATACTGATATTCAGATTGAAATGGAATGCAGTCGATGCGTTTTGCGTTGAGACTGCCTGGTGACATACTCGCCTTATGAGCTGACACCAATAATGCCGCCTCCGTTGGGTCGCCGCTGATCCGCCACTGCGAATTGTCCTGGTCCGGCGCCATTAACTGTGCATCATTACACAACGCGCCGGCTCTGAGTGTGGCAGATAAGGCAGGCTCATTTTTCGGCTCGGTGACAAGCGGTTGCGCATCACTACTCCCAATAACGCCCTCCGGATCATAGCCATTCCCAGATACGCTATACAGCTTTCCACCGCTGTAAATGCGCTCCACCGTCATTTCATTTTTAGTCAAGGTTCCAGTCTTATCGGAGCAGATGATCGTGGTGCTCCCCAGCGTTTCAACCGCTGGCAAATTACGGATAACGGCTTTACGTTTAGCCATGCGTGAGACGCCAATGGCCAGCATAATAGTCACTGCCGCAGGTAGCCCTTCCGGAATTGCGCCTACAGCCAGAGCAACTGCCGCCATAAATGATTCTAGCAATGGCTGACCATGCAAGTAGCCTATCAGTAAAGTAATGGCCGCGAGACCAACGATTGCGTACAGCAATACATGACTGAATTGTTTGATGCGCTTGGTTAGTGGCGTATCCAGTGTTGGCGTGGTAGCAATCAGCTCGGAGATTTTACCAATTTCAGTGTTGTCACCTGTTTCTGTCACGACACCAACCCCCGTGCCGTATACAACCAAAGTCGAAGAAAACGCCATATTTTGCCTGTCTCCCAGCAAGGCTTCTTTGGCAAGCACCTCAAGGTTCTTTTCAACAGGGACTGACTCCCCAGTCAGCGCCGACTCATCAACCTGTAAGTCTCTAACCTTGATCAGACGCATGTCCGCAGTCACTTTATCGCCAGCTTGCAGCAGGACGATGTCGCCGGGCACGAGTTGTTGGGCAGGAATGGTCATTTTCACCCCATCCCGGATCACGGTAGCGGCAGATTTGATACTTCCAGACAAAGCATTGATAGCATTGATTGCTTTGGATTCCTGCACGAAGCCGATAATGGCGTTGAGCAGTACTACTGCAAAAATAACGATGGCATCAACCCACTCCTGGAGCGCCAGCGTAACCACCACTGCCGAGAGCAGGATATAGACCAAAGGCTGATGAAACTGCAAGACAAACCGTTTGATTGGTCCGTCTCCATCATGTTTAGTAATGGCATTAAGCCCAAACTCGGCCTGTTGCCTGTCGACCTGTTGCAAAGATAACCCATGCTCCGGGTCGGCCTCGAACTGCTTGAGTACTTCTTCTGAGTGTTGACTGTGCCAGTCTTTCAGATCTTGCATAAAACACCTCGGGAACTAGTTGTACTAAATCCATACTAGGATGTCGCAATGCTATGTAAAACTCGAATTATTAGCTTTAAAATATCGAAAAAAGCGAACTTTTAGTTGAGCAAGCAGCTGATCTTCTGGCTCTTTGAAAACGTACACTAGACGAATAAAGAGGATTTAGCCGAATTCAAAATTGCAGCGATCGCCGGATGTCGGATCTTGCGTTCCGCTGATATTGCATAGAATTTTTGCTTAACTTGAGTCAGTTCACCCATCGGGCGCACATGAAAGGAGTCACATACATCGTCAGCTATCGTGCTGGGCATAAAAAAGATCCCCAAACCAGACTGACCAAACGACTTCATTAGTGCACTGTCATCAAACTGCGCTACGATCTTAGGGTGAATATTCTGGTCACTCAGCCAAAAATCAAACTCTTTGCGAATTTCATGTTGTTGTGTTGGCAACAATAAAGGCGCGCTGTTAAGCGATGCTGGAAAGTTCTTCTCATATTGCCGGGCTAATGCCGGTGCCGCCAAAAAAGTAATACCGCTTTCCCCCAATAAATGGTTATAGGCTTTGACACTAAACGCCCCTGTCACGGGCACATCACTTAGCACCAAATCAACTTTATGAACGGCTAGATCGGCAAGCATGCTGTCTACCGGCCCTTCCAGGCTGGTCAGTCTAATTTCCTGCTCTATATGCATAGCTGGTTTGATAATTTTGTGTACTATGGTTTTGGGTAATACACTCGACGCCCCAACAATGAACTCGGCGGGCCCCACCGCATTGTTGCCCTTCAGAACGTCACTCAGCTCGTTGCCAAGTTCAAATATTTCATCTGCGTATCGTAGTACGACTCTGCCCGTATCGGTTAACCGCAGGCCTCGCCCCTCTTTTTGCAAGAGCTCGTTGCCAACCCGCTCTTCCAGTAAGGACAACTGACCACTGATGGTTTGTGGGGTTATGTTCAGCTTTGCGCTGGCCTTAGCGATGCTACCTTCATGCGCCACCGCCCAGAAGTATTTTAAGTGTTTGTAGTTAATAACATCCTGCATAGTGCGTTCTCCAACTCGATAACACTTCGAATAATCCGAACTGTAGTATATAGAACAAACGATTTCATTTAATTCTTTTCGATTGATACGGTAGCAGGGGTAAAACGATCATGTGAAGGCGACATTCGGACGTGTACCGAATTTATTTACAACAATACTAACCAACGAGAGCAAAATATGTGGGTAGATGTGTTTTCATCCCATAGTGACACGACAGAGGCCGAAGATAATTACGTAGATGCGCAGGTAAGGCTGATGCTTGGCCGCTATGCAGGTCAAATAGACAAAGTTGAAGTGTTCCTTTTAGCGGATGAAAACCAGACGCAAACCCAGCCACAATTTCAATGTACTATACGCGTTGGCTTGAAGGGCTATCAGGCTGTGGAGGCAAACGAAGTGGCAAGCAAAGCGTCTGATGCAATCAATGCCTGCACACACCGGGCAAAACGCTATGTAAAAAGGGCATTGCGGCTCTCTGGTTAAGACATGCTTTGGGTGATGCTAAGAAAAAAGGCCACAAATGATAAACTTGCGGCCTTAATATGGCGGAGAGATAGGGATTTGAACCCTAGATACGCTATTAACGTATGCCGGTTTTCAAGACCGGTGCTTTCAACCACTCAGCCATCTCTCCAAATCAGATTGTCGCGATTCACCTGTGAACTATCAGAGGCAAACTTGCGTAAAATTAGGTGGCGGAGAGATAGGGATTTGAACCCTAGATACGCTATTAACGTATGCCGGTTTTCAAGACCGGTGCTTTCAACCACTCAGCCATCTCTCCGCAGCGGGGCGAATATTAGAGAATCCCGGCCCCCTTGTGAAGCTTTTTTTTCGCTTTTTTGTTTAATTGGTTAAAATTCACTTCATTTGTACAAACATCGGACTCATTGGGAGGTTTTATGGTCAAAAATCGGGAGTTAGAGAACTTTTAACATAGTTTTAGGGTCTACTAAACCAGAAAGGTTTGCCGAGCGATTTAACTCTTGGTAATCTTGGCCTAGAATAATTTTCGGAACATAATGTTTCTAATAAGGAGCTGAAAATGGCGTTCAATCATTCGTACACTGGCCAAAAAGTGGCTATGTCGACGGTCGAAACTAACAAGGTGCTTAAAAACACCTACTTCCTACTGGCAATGACACTGGCATTTAGTGCGATTACTGCTGCCATCTCTATGACTATGGCACTACCGCGCTTCACCGGTCTTGTCTGTTCTTTAATTGCATTCGGTCTACTGTTCGTGATCCAGAAAAAAGCGAACTCGAGCTCAGCGATTGGTCTGGTTTTCCTATTCACTGGCCTCATGGGCTTTGGTCTGGGCCCTCTGCTTAACCACTATGCAGCAATGCCAAATGGCAGTTTACTGATTGCTCAGGCACTGGGTTCAACTGCTTTAGTATTTTTTGGCCTGTCTGCATACGCACTAACAACAAAGAAAGACTTCTCCTTCATGGGCGGTTTCCTTGTTGTAGGTATGCTGGTAGTAATTGTTTCTAGCCTGGTTAACCTGTTCATCGGCAGCTCAATCGCCTTTATCGCGATTAACGCCGCTGTTGTATTACTGATGTCTGGTTTCATCTTGTATGACACAAGCCGCATCGTAAACGGTGGTGAAACAAACTACATCCTGGCAACAGTAAGTCTGTACCTAAGCATCTACAACCTGTTCACGTCTATCCTGGCCCTACTTGGTTCAAGTGATGACTAATACGCTCAGTTTGCTAAAATAAGCCCCATTCGGGGCTTTTTTTATGAGTAACTTTTGAGTCAATACGTACTTTCCCTTCACAGCAACGTCAGCGATCATGATGCGTTACAACAACTGGTGCGGTTTGCTAATGCTTTACAGGCACAAGATCACCAGATCGACTGTATCTTCCTTTACCAACAGGCCGTTTTGTTTGCCAGCCAACATTTTCGCCTTGCCAGTGATGAACTTCAGCCAACTCACCTATGGCAATCGCTGAATGATGCGGGCATTGCACTCAAACTGTGTGTCACAGCTGCAGAAAAATATGGCCTAGATACCTCGCACTGTGGCCCATTTGAAGTTGCCGGATTGGCAGAGTTTGCCATGCTGGCAACCAAAGCAGATAAATGGGTGCAGTTCAAATGAGCGAAAACATTCTCGTGATCAATCACACTGCTCCCTTTGATGGCGCTAATATCCGGGAAGGGTTAGATATGGCATTGATTTTTGCCGCACTGGATCAAAATGTGTCCTGGCTATTCAAAGGCCCAGCGGTACTTGCGCTAAAGGCAGGCAATAATGCGTCTCATCTGGGTATGAAAAATTACTTTAAGCAGCTAAAAACACTAGAAATTTATGACGTTGAACAAATCTACGTGTGTGCCGAGGCTATGAGCCAGTTTGACTTGACTACTGACGACTTAAACATTGATGCGCAACTCCTGACCCTGGATGCACAGCAAGCACTCCTTCAGCAGCAAGACAAGGTAGTAAGTTTATGAGCCTCCCCACATTACATATTTTTTCCAAGCCAGTGAGCTACTACAAAGCAACATTCAATGCCTCCTTGCTCGGTGAGCAAGACGTATTACTGCTCACTCGAGATGCCTGTTATGATCAACTTGCATGGCGAGCATTAAGTGCAAATCATACCTGTATGCTCAGTGTCTGTGCACAGGCCCGAGGTATCAGCGCACTGGATAACATCGAACCGCTCGACGACCAGCAGTGGATCACGCTGGTTGAGCAATGTCATAAAACAATTACGTGGTAACTATGCTCGTTTTTCAAGATAAACAGATCGAAACAGACAAAGAAGGCTATCTGCTGAATCATCAGGACTGGCAGAAAGAACTGGCACCGCTGCTGGCGGAGCAAGAGAATATAACACTGACGGATGCCCACTGGGAAGTTGTCAACTTTGTTCGCGACTTTTATGAAGAATATAACACCAGCCCGGCTATTCGCATGTTGGTTAAGGCCATTGGTCAGAAGTTAGGGGAAGACAAAGGCAAGAGTATTTATTTATACAAACTTTTCCCTAAAGGCCCGGCAAAGCAAGCAACTAAAATAGCCGGTTTACCAAAACCGGCTAAGTGTATCTAGTAGAACATACAGCAGGTTATTGCTGTGAAGCCTTCCACAGGGTACTGATTTCATCAAGCGTGGCAGGATCGTCAATAGTTGACGGTACTGTCATCGCTTCGCCATCCACCAGCTGACGTAAATTCTTGCGCAGTATCTTACCAGAACGTGTTTTAGGTAAACGTTCTACAACCAGGATTTGTTTCAGGCACGCTATTGCACCAATTCTGCGGCGTATAGACTGCACCAGTTCTTCACGCAATTGCGCCTGAGTAAGCTGACTACCATCTTTGAGTACCACCATGGCCACCGGCACCTGTCCCTTTAGCTCATCTTTGGCCGCAAATACAGCGCACTCAGCAACAGCGTCATGTGCTGCAACCACTTCCTCCATCTCCCCGGTTGATAAACGATGGCCTGCAACATTAATCACATCATCCGTGCGCCCCATAATAAATACGTACCCTTCTTCATCCAGATACCCACCATCTCCTGAGAGATAATAACCGGGAAATTCCGACAGATACCCCTGTTTAAAGCGAGTGCTATTTTGCCAGATACTGCTCAGGCAACCTGGTGGCAGCGGTGTTTTGAGTGCAATGAGCCCCTGCTCATAGGCCGCACAAGGTTCACCATTCGCATCCAGGACAGTCAATTGATAACCCGGCGTAGGCACGGATGCACTACCCGCTTTGGTCGGCAAAGGTGATAAACCCATGGGGTTGGCGGCAATTGGCCAGCCAGTTTCAGTTTGCCACCAATGGTCAATAACAGGAAGCCTTGTCACCGACTGCAACCAGTCATAGGTAGCGGCGTCCAAACGCTCACCAGCGAGAAATAAGGTTTGCAATGAACGGGTATTGTATTGAGCGAACAACTTACCTTCCGGGTCTTCTTTTTTAATGGCACGAAAAGCAGTCGGTGCACTGAACAACGCATTTACCTGATACTCCTCAACAACCCGCCAAAATGCGCCTGCGTCCGGGGTTCTGACTGGCTTTCCTTCATACAATAAAGTAGTACAGCCAAACAGCAGTGGCGCGTAAACGATGTAAGAATGGCCAACAACCCAGCCAATATCTGACGCGGCCCAGAATACCTGGCCGGGTTTCATACCATACACAGTTTCCATACTATAGTGTAATGCTACAGCATGCCCCCCTTGCTCACGCACGACCCCTTTTGGCACACCCGTTGTACCTGAGGTGTATAAAATATAGAGCGGATGAGTAGCAGGTAATGGCACAGCATCAACCTGAGTTGCGGCAGCGACCAGTTCACACCAGTCGATATCCCGAGGAGTCAGCATCGATGCGCGATATTGAGGACGCTGCCATACAAGCGTATGCTCAACTTCATGCGTTGCCAACACTAAAGCTTCATCCAGCATTGGCTTGTATTCAATAACTCGGCCTACCTCAACACCACAAGACGCACTCAGCACCAGCTTGGGCTTTGCATCGTCAATACGCACAGCCAGCTCTTTAGGCGCAAAGCCACCAAATACGACTGAATGAATAGCCCCGAGTCGCGCACATGCCAGCATGGCTATTACCGCTTGCGGGATCATCGGCATATAGATGACCACTCGATCCCCGGCAACAACACCAAGTTCACTCAGCGCGCCTGCAAAATAACTAACGCTCTCCAGCAACTCCGCATAGGTGTAACACTCTTTTTGCTCTGTCACCGGAGAATCATAAATGAGTGCAACTTGTTCAGCTCTTCCCTCATTTATCTGTTGATCCAGGGCCAAATAGCAGGTGTTGAGTTGACCATCCTCAAACCAGTGACTCAATGACTCATGGTCATAACTTACGCCTTTTTTGGGTGTGGTATGCCAGTTGAGGCGACCGGCCTTATGTAACCAGAATGCTTCAGGATCTTGCTCAAATTGCTCATACGCCTGTTGATAGGCCTGATATGCTGTTGTTGTCATAATGATTTCCTATTGGGCCGGGTAAAGGTAGCTTGATATTTCGCCAATTAGCTAACACCCGGTTAACGACGAGTACGCTATTAAACATAGAATTACTGAAATAAAGACAACACTAGACATTGGTCGATGACGGGAGAGAGTTTGATCCATCGCAAGCCTACGATGAATAAGAGGATTACGGACCCTCTGCTGAGGGTCCGATAACACTGTATTTATTCATCAATGGGCCAGGTGTAAGGTACTGTTGGTACAGATAACCCCCGGTCGGTGATGGATTCCGCTACTGTTTTACTCGGATCAGTGGGTGCCCATAAATCCTGACTGAACACCAGTGAGGCATCTTCCAGAGCGATATCACCCAATACGCCACTGGCATCTATATCGAATACGAAGCTACCAGTGCCGTCATAGCTACACGACGCTGTAGGCGCGTATTCAATATTTGCTTTACTACCAGTCCCGTCATAGGTCGCTGTTGCACTATCGTACTCAAAGAACTGTCGCTGCGAGAATGCCTGCATACTGTGATCATTACCAGGACCCGCCCAGTTACAGATGAAACCTTGAATAAGCCCATCAGTGTCTTCAATTTTCGACCCATAACCAAAATGCGCTTCGCCATTGTCGAGACTCGGGGAATTAAACCCGATATTGAAAATTCGACTGTGGCTGTCGTTCACGCCGGCCTGCCAAACATAGGCATATTGTCCTGCCAATGTTGTAAGGTCAAAATTAGCGCCAAATATTGAAAAGTTCTCACTCCATCCATCAGGATTATCGACACTGTGATACTTGTTATTCACATCTACCTGGCTGTCACTATTGAACATGCCGCTATTACTGTGACCACACAAGGTGGCAACCCTGGCTTGCAGGGACATATTATCTCCAGAACGCTCATAAGCCAGTGACCCCGTTCTGGTGCGTTCATTTTGACTACAATTACCGCCAGGAAATTCTATGCCGCTGACGCCCTGCTCACCTTCCACCTGGTAAGTAAGATGACCAGAATAATTCAACAGATCTACTCCGGGCGTATGTGCCATAGATAACGAAATGTCATAATCTGACCCACTGACTGTATATGTCAGAGAAATTGTATATAGCCACTCACTCCCCGAGCGGGTGATAGCAGCAGCGGAGAAAGTCACACCTGCAACACCTTTAGCATTCATTTCGCCGGACACATCAATACTACTGCCATCTGTGGGCAAACTCATACCTGAATCCAGTGCTGCTGAAACCATGCTGGCCAAGGTCATCAGGCTCATTCTGGACTGATCTCTGATCCCACTTAACAATGCATTAGTTTGCGCAACAGCACAGGCATTACCATTACTGTCGCTCTCTGACCACAACCCTAAATCACCACCAGGTAAGGTGCCAGAGGCAGAGGCCGGATCAGTCGCATCTGGATGACCTGTGTAGGCCACCTGAGGCCCAAAACAATCCGCATTCGTACTGTTGCGATAAAATGACTGAACCCTAAATACGTCCAACAAAGGAACTGTGCCATTGAGTATCCGCCCGATCCGCTGCGTAGACCACAAATATGTGGGTACGGACGGGCCGTACTCTACCGCTGGCCGATTGCCAAAGCCACGCTCAACTTCTTCGCTGCTATCACTAAAAGGAGAAGAGGCCATGACGTCAGTGGGAAAATAGATGCCGCGCGATTCATCGGGTTCACTCGAGTCATCACTATCATCCGTGCCGTTATCACCCGGATCTGAATCCTCACTGCCAGAGTCATCATTATCAGAGTTATCAGTGCTGTTGTCCGTGTCGTCATTGGCTGAATCATCATTAGCAGGAGCCTGCTGTTGCTGCTCCTGAGCATTTGTGTTGCTCTGCTCATCGTTATCTGATGAAGAACAGCCCGCTAATAAAGCCAGTAAAATATATGGAATAGGTGTTTTCATAGTTGCATACCTTGTTGTCTAACCCGCTTTAAAGGTAAGCCAAAAAGACCAGCAGCTCAAAAATACACCACCCTGAAGTGTGAAAATATGTTGAGCACTTTATCGCTAAAGCTTTGATGTTTCTACTTTTACACAAACCTGGTAAAAGCATGCATTCTCATTTAGATTACATAAATAAGACTAGTGTAGTGATTACATTACACTTTATTGCCTTTTCCAAAACAAAAAATGGTGATCGCTAAATAACAAAAGCCGAACAACTTATTACATTTAAAATAGCTCAAAACCCGAAATAAAAGCACAACAACCAGAGCCCCCTCAGATAGCCTGATGACATTCAGACTGCTGAATTGCGATATGCATCAACTCCAGAAGCTCCGCCATTGGTACGTTGACCTTGTCATATTCTTTTTCTTTAAGTAACACGTCTATCTTAGATGCGGTTTGATAAATGTCATGGCAGTCGAACATTGCTGACGTGCCTTTCAGCGCATGTATGGAGCGTGACAACCCTTCAAAGTCATGGTATTTGAGCTGGTTTTGTAACTGCACCAGCTGCTCATGCAGACCAGCTATATACTGTGCTTTTAATATTGAAAACTCTTCATCGGGTAAAGCCAGGTCTTCTTCAACGGTAATATTCAGGTAGTGGCTTACTTTTCTGGCGAACTCTGCTCTGTCTATTGGCTTAGCAAGATGATCTGTAAAGCCAAGTTTCAGATAGCGCTCTACCTCATGACTCATAGTGTTTGCCGTTAAAGCAATGACTGGAGCCGTGCTGCCCGTAGCCTGAATGAAGTTAAATGCCTGCTCACCATCCATCACGGGCATTTGAATATCCA
Source organism: Pseudoalteromonas rubra (assembly GCF_005886805.2). Classification (NCBI taxonomy): domain Bacteria; kingdom Pseudomonadati; phylum Pseudomonadota; class Gammaproteobacteria; order Alteromonadales; family Pseudoalteromonadaceae; genus Pseudoalteromonas; species Pseudoalteromonas rubra. The sequence continues at coordinate 2,072,667 of NZ_CP045429.1, read as the reverse complement.
TCAGGATCAAGTCAAACTCTCCGTCCAATACTGCTTGCACAGCTAGCTGCCCATTCTCAACCGCTGTCACATTAAGCCCCATTCGCTCCAGAATACGCGTTATTAAACGACAATTATCAACGTGATCTTCAGCCAACAGTACTTCACCTTTTAATGATTCAGATTCATAACCCTCTGGCTCTGCACCAGGTTCCTGAGTTTGATGAATTTCCGAAAAGGTGTTGAGCCATTTAGTGCGTTGCGTAGTGTATAAGCCCACAGACAAAGTAAAAGCGGTGCCCGAACCAACTTCACTTTCAACTTCAATGTCTCCGTCGAGTTTCTGAGCCAGACTTTTTGAGATATTTAGCCCAAGGCCGGTACCACCATATTTTCTGGTCGTAGACGAGTCAGCTTGATGAAACGCGTTAAATAGCTCCTTCTGTTCTGCCGTCGTCATCCCGATCCCGGTATCCTGCACTTTGATTGATAAGGTCTCCTGCGTGCAATTAACATCAATGGAAATTTTACCAACCGAAGTAAACTTAAGCGCATTAGAGGTCAGATTGAGCAGTATTTGTCGCAAGCGTGTCGGGTCAATCACAATGTAATCAGGCAAAGGGAAATGGTAATTCAGTTCGAACTCCAACCCTTTATCTCTGATCTGCTTACCCAGCAAAGACTCAACATGAGCAATCGACTGAAACAGATTCGCTTCTATGAGCTCTACTTCCAGCCGATTTGCTTCGATTTTAGACATATCAAGAATATCGTTAATCAGGCCAAGAACATGACGGGAATTTTGCAAAATCACCGAAATAGCATGATTACGCTCATGCGGCTTGATATCACCGAGCATAATGCCATCGGCATAGCCAATTATCGACGTCATAGGAGTGCGAATTTCATGACTCATGTTTGCCAGGAATCGACTTTTAGCTTCGCTGGCATCCCGTAATTCAGAAGCCAGTTGCTCTAATTCATAAGTCCGCTTAAGCACCTTAGCTTCAAGGTTTTTATTCAGCTCAATGTTTTGCTCGTTGGTCAGGCGATATTTGTCGGCAACGGCAAAAGCCAGCAGTAAGGCATCTAGTGCAGTGCCAATCAGGCCGATTAAATATAAATTAACCGCAATAGGAGGCAATAATCCAAGGTTAGTCACATTGCCGACCATGTTAGGAATGGCCATGCACACATAGGCCAGAACAAAATAACGCGCAGGCTTGAAGCCTTCCATCAAGCGCAACACGCCCACGTATAGCCCCATACACAATGCTGATCCCGTGGCCAGGGTCGCCCAGAGAAAACCAAAACCCGGGAACAAGATACAAAAGGGTGTACCGATCGCACCGATTGCACCTACCCAGAGCGAGGCTGTAGACAAAGATGGATGCGTCTCTTTCAGCTTGAGGAGTTGATTGTAAAAAAGCACATTGGTAATCGGCGTCAGCGCAAAACCCAGCCAGTGTAAATGGGCAGAATAAAAACCAAAAAGCTGATCGGAAATATGAAAGAAGTGACTCCAGGCAAACACCCAGGTTGCAGCAAACATGGCATAGTATAAGTGAGTCATATCTTTAGAGCCGATATAAATCAGCAGGTTATACAAGCCAAGTACAATACCCACGCTAAAGCAAAGTGACATGAGTAAATTATCAATTGTCACCTGTCGTTCAAACTCTTTGACCGGAATAAGCTCTAGTTTGATTGGTGTGTAAAAGTAGTCACTCTCAAATAAGGTAACAACAAAATACCGTTGGTTAGGTAAAAGGTGGATTTTATTACCGTAGTGAAAGGGATACTCATTGGCATGCATACCACCAGTAAAAAACCGTTCCACACCAGACTGTGAGTAAATACGCGTCTCGACATTAGACAGCACAGTATTATATGGATAAAGCACCAGGTCCTGGTACTTAGAGTGATTTTCTATTTCTGTAACCAGCCAGTATCGACCAGAGAACAGCGCACGTTTAGTCTGCTCCGGCTGTATGCTTGCCCACTGTTCTACTTGAGCAAAGTTATCCGGAAACCGCGCACCATTTTGAGCCGACAGCACCATTCCTTTGTCATGTAAATTTTGCCCTCGCTGCGTGCCGTCAAAGACATACACGCTCGCGTTTGCAAAAAAAGTAAACAGGCACAGCAATGCCGCGCATAATAGTCTTACACTACCCATTTGAGACCTAAACTATAGCAGCTCAGGGTCAATGCCTGGCTAAAACCGATACGAAATATCCACCCCAAGGCGTCTCCCCTCTCCTTTAAAGTCTTCCAACATGCCAAGAAAAGCACTTAAATCAAACTTTAAGTGACTGTATTCTTTATCAAACAAGTTCTTTCCCCATACACCAAAGCGCCAGTCACCTCGTTCATAGTGCACGCTCCCACGCCATAGAGTATACCCTGACTGCATTGCGTAAGCATTTTGGTTTTGATCGAAGTAGTACTCGGATTGATAATCAAACCCAATTGTTGAAACCAGCTCTCCTTGCAAAAATGACATGGCGTGAGTAACATCGCCATTGATGTTCCACTCTGGGGTAAACGGTAACCGATTGTCTGTCAATACATTGCCCACCGGATCAATGAACTCGTCGAAGTTTGCCTCTGGCACATAGCCAGCTGCACTTCTAAACTTAAGGGCATCGTTCAGCTTGTATTGAATAGCCAACTCAGCACCGTATATTGTCGAGCTACCGACGTTTTCAAGCAACTGAAGCGGGGGTGCGCCAGGGACAGTAGAAGCTTGGTTCATAAATACTTGTTGGTCGCTGTAATCGTAAAAGAACACAGCACCATTGACCGATAAATTATCCGCATTGTTATATTTCGCCCCGATTTCGTGTGCATAGAGTTCCTCAGGGCCATAATCGGCTAACTTTGCCTGCTCTTCAGTTGCAAGCAACCCGCCATTATATCCACCGCTTTTGGTACCGTTGGCAAAACTATAGTAGAACATGAGAGGATCAGAGTATTGATAATTCCAGGCTAAGCGCCCAGACAAGCCATCATCTTTCACTTCACCATTCACACGATAGTAAGGAATGGTCACTCCATCTAGCTGCGTAATATCTGCAACAGTGTTTAGCCGGGAAACTGAATCATACTCAACGGTTTCATCGCTGTAACGAAGTCCGACAGTAATACGATGTGCGTCGTTAAGCTGCCACTCATACTGCGCAAACGCGGCTACAGACTTTACGATAATTTCATTGTCATAAAAGAATGTATTAGTTAGATCGGTGCTTAACAAGCCACGATAATCTCGCAGAATATCATTGAAATTGTCCTGATAGATACGTTCTTCTATGTGAAATAAGCCAAGTGTAAGATGATCTCTGTCATTGGTTTGACTGTATCGCAATTCGTTTGAAAGCATCTCATTTTTCAGGCCTAGTTCTCCTTCACATAGCCTCGCGGGGCTGCCATCGCAGTTAAATGCGTGGCGCCTGTCCAGGCGATTAAAACCATTTATGTAGGTCAGCTGCTGACTGTCCGAGATTTGCCAATCACCTTGTACCGTCCAGCCTTTATAAATAGACAAATGTGGTGAGTCATTATTTACGCTGACAGCCCAATAATCATCGCTGCCATCATTGAAGCCAAACATGTCAAAGCACCCAGGACCACCAGCTTCTGCCGGTGAACATCGCACCCCATTAGTTGGGTCTTTAAAGATACCAATATTGCCCACTGGCTGCACAATCCCATCCCAGTGGCCATATTCAAGCTTCGCATAAAGTGTAAATTCGTCCCATTCAGCTAAGTAGCTGAGCCTGGCATCTTGCTGCTTGAGACCAGCTTCTGGAGATGCGTCAAACAAGTTATAGCTTGTGTATTCGTAATCAGTATGATTAAAAGAGAATCGTAACGCGCTTAACTCGTTAACTTTTGCATTGTATGCCCCTTGCACCCGACGCCATTCATCGGTGCCAGCACCCGCCTTAATAAAGCCATAGTTACCATCATCCGGGCGCTTAGTTCTGACAAGCAATGCACCGCCAGTACTGTTACGTCCAAACAAAGTGCCTTGTGGACCTTTCAGTACTTCAATTTGCTCAACATCGAACAAGTTGGCGATCTGATTGTTGGCAGAGCCAACCGGTCTGCCATCAATATACATTGCGACCGGCGACGTATTTGCGGTGTTATAGTCTATTAACCCTACGCCGCGAATGTTTAGTGCCGGTGGTGTGCCCTCGGCAGCATTTTGACTGATTTTAAAGTTGGCAACATAGCCGCCCACTTCACTGATGTCTTTAATCCCCTGACTGGTGATATTATCGCCTTTCAGGGTTGCTATTGAAATGCTCACTTCCTCTAGCGTTTGCTTACGTTTTTGCGCATAAACTTCGATGACTTCGATACTATCATTGTTTGCAAAAACACTAACGGGAGAGAAAAAAACTGTAATTATTGAAATTGATATCGCTGAGAGTTTAAACATATCCGTGCTCTTTTTCTGCTTCACGCTTGTGCTTGTTTGAGTATAGTCGAAATGCAAAGACCTCCAACAAAATCGGAGGTCTTTTGTATATTATCTCTATAGTTAGCTAACTTGGCTCCCTGAACAGTCAGCTATACAGGGCTCAGTCCGGTTTAAAGCCATCCTCACCACTGATACTTTCAGGCAATCCACAAATTGCACGAGAGGTTTGCATACCTGCCATCACCGCAGCTTCAACACACCCAGCGTTCACACCCGTGCTGATCCAATCTCCTGTCAGGTAAAGATTATTAAAAATAGTGCCATCTGTTGGGAGCCTGTATTGGCTACTATCTACTACAGACAAGACATACCGCTCGCTAGGATCAACGTTGACCCGCCAGTATTGGCTGTCAAATCGCTCTTCGCCTTGCGCGATGCTGTCGTCATAGAGTGTATTCCAATTGTACTGACCCGCTGCATTATAGGCATTGGGCCAAAGCGGTTTCATTTCTGTCGCTAACTTGTTGATGGCATTTACTTTTACTTTGGCTTTTTGGTCTGAAGGAAAACTATGGTGGTTACTGGGTGGATACTCAGCACAACCAAACGCACTGCAAAAATAGGCGATGTTCTTTGGTCCGTTAGCAGGCCAATCTTCATGCGGTAATAAATTCGACATAGCAGCCCAGGTATCAAAAGGTTGCGAAAACCCGCTGAGGATAGGACGCTCTTCACTGGGTGGCGTATAATTGAACCCGAGTTGTTCATCTGTTTGATTGAGCCAAACCTGAAATGCTTGAGTTGCCACTGTTTTGACTTCACTACTTTGTAAACTCAGCTTTTGATCCAGAGCCAGCAGTTGTGGGCATACATGCTCCAGACCACCGACAGAAATACCAAAGATCACTTTATCAAAGTCCCTGCCACGCTTAAGCGACAATGTCGGCAATGGCGTACCAAACTCAGCTTCATAAATTGCCGGCCAGTTACTCCAGAAAGATTCTAAATTGACATTATGCTGCTGTAATAACGCAGCCTGTGCATCATCTATCTGGTCATAATTCGGTCTATCTGGCCAGCATGGTAATCCTTTAACGTCGACAAACGGATCATACTGTCCATTTTTGAGCTTTACTTGCTGTGTCATTGTGATCTCATCAACCACATTCTCACTACCGTGCAATGCCGGGATCAGCTCGTCAACCTGATGGAAATACTCGAACTGAACGCCGCGTTTAGCCAGCAATTCATAAATGGGTGAAAAAATAATATCGCCCATGCCAGCCTGCATTTTCCACATTACGCCACCGCGATAGCACAGCATCAATCTAAGCATAGCCAGTGACGCAACGCCCGCTTCTACATTACCATTATCAAAATCACCATCAACATACCCAAACACGAGATCATAAAACCCTCTCACCGGCGCTGATTCAACAACATACTCTTCATCAGCACCATTGCGTTTCAACCATGCCTTAAAGTCATATTTATTGATTGCTTCAAAACCATCTGAATGGACATGGTCACGGAGCAGGCCAATCAACATCGCAATAGCAAGATCAGCACAGATGTATAAGCGCCTGATACCCGGATGATCATCCAACAAATCTCGCGCTTCAGCTCTAAGCCAGCGTTTAAGCTTACGAACTATGTACCAGGTAACCAGGCGGTCACGACTGTTTGAGAGGTTTTTATCCGCTGCACGCAAATTCAATAATTCGTGCAGTTGCGTGATCAGTAACCGGGGAGTCGACCAGATCTCTTTGGCCTCATCGTGTGCACTATCAAAAAAGTCAGAAACTTTATCTTCCAGACTATCAAATGCCGACGTAATTTCGCTGGCAAGGTGCTGCAACAACCCCCGGTCCCGGCGTTTACGCGTTTGCAGACGAATCTCCCGATGGGCAGCTTCCACTTCATCTTCTAAGCCATCTATCCATTTGTGTAACCAGGCAATGGTCATCTGGATCAGTTGCCAAAAATGCAGATCCAGAGTACCGTCCGCCGGATTACCAGGCACCAAAGGAAAATCAACTGGCCAGGTTTCCCATTCATTGTCAATGAACTCCTGTAAAACCACAAAGCTATGAGGTTTTAACGCCTGCTGCCATGTTGAAATAGGCACAGAGCTGGGTCGATCCAAATTATTGTAAACGGTTTCGATCGCCCGGAATGAGTTAACATATGATCCAAACCATACATGAAGACCGTGTTCCTCAATACGTTCATGTGCATCTGGGTTGCGCCCACTGGCGCCTTTCCCACCAAGGCGCCAACCTAACTGATAGACTGTGATCTCATAGTTTTCCTGCCAATTTTCTTTTTCTGTCAGATAAACAGCGGCAGTCATAGCCGATACACCACCACCCAAAATTGCGATTTTTTCTTTACTCATAATGACACCCTACCCCAACTCTGCTCTGACAATTTCATGTGCCCCGTCTTGATCAAAGTCCATACAAAGATAATAAGGTAGCTTTGCGAACTGTTCGCCCACGGCTATCCCAAACATATCTTCCAGGGGAAAAGCATCAACCTGATTAATGGTGACTTTATATTCGTCTTTTAAAAAACCCAGTTTATGGAGCTTTTTCACTTCTGAAGGGGAATGCACTACGGCGCTGTAAACGCTGTTAGTGGCATAGCCATCCGGAAATTGTTTGAAGAAGATTTGATCTAACATAGGGTTTGTAAACCCTGTCAGTAGTTGTTTGATAAATTCGCTACTAATATCAATTTCGCTGGCAGTTTCATGGAGTAGCTCGGCGACTTCCTTGCTGATTTCTACGGCTTCCTCAAACCAGGTATCATCATCCGCCACCCGGTCTATGGACAATAACTCGTACCAGGCCATTTTTTTATTCGGGTCGTAAGGCTGAAAGGTCTCAAGACTCAGAGAAAAATGATCCGCATGCCGCCGGTCACTGGGCATTTCATAACGACATAAGTACTTGTTGTATCCCCAGGTTTCACGGCCATTGATCAGTGCATTGATGTTATTCACAGTGATAAACGCGGGATACCAATAAAGGTGAGTCATACGGTTGGTGTTTTTGCACACCTCAGCAACTGGCACCCAGATAATGATATCGGTTTCCTGCATGTAGCCATAATTACTAAATGGCGGAACCTTAGAGGCAATATTTTCGATATCAGTAAATGTCAGCAGACAATGCGAAGATATGGCCTTGTAGGTATTAATCTCATTAGGTACGGAGTTCAACGTAGCATCGAAAAACGCCTGTATTTTCTCAATTTTCCCTTTTAAAAAAAATCCGTACATCATTGCATTAAGCATTCTGCAAGGTGGTTTAGCAATGGGATTACCCAAAAAATGGCGATAAGGGATAGTCAGTTTTTCAGACATAGAAAACTCCTTCTATTGCGGTAGTAGTATGCGGCGACAGAAACACAGCGATAACAAACAAGCTTGCTACCACTGCTCCCATGCGCTATCAGCAACCACCACATCACAACCTAAAGCTGTACTTCCATGACCGATAACCGGGGGTGTTAAGTGCCCACAATGATTAAGATGACACTAAGTCTAGTTCATCTTTAATGCGTCGATAGTTAAATTTAATCTTTGCCAGCTGCGCCACTTCTCCCTGGCATCTGGCCAGATAGTGGCCGTAAGCATCACTGTCATAGTGCGCAGACAGTCTGTTCATGAAACCATGCTCATAACGGGTACGGAAGCACTCAACATTAGGCTGTTGCTGCAGAATTTCCATGACTGGTACTATGTCAAAATGGTTTTCCTGATAGGGAAAAAAGACGTCAACCCGACAGCCTGGGTTGAGATGCAAATAATTTCGTATCTGCCCCGGGTAAAATGCAATCAGCTTAACAGAGCTCTTTAATGCAATTGCAGACAAAGCCCGCCATGCAGCAACAGCCCCAGCACTGAAAGCAATGATCAGATCCGGTTGAAAGGCCAGGATGTCGTCCAATACTTTGCGCATATACGCATCGTGCCCAACTTCATTGATAAAACTCTGATAAACCTGGTTTTCTGGCAGGTGTCCTTTTCCCTGCCGATCCCCGTAGGGAGAACTCACTTTGCAATCACCGTCCAGGTTTTGTGCAAAGTCCTCGAGATAGTCGCTATGACCGAATATATCACTGACGATAAGCGTAACCATGATTGTCTTCTCTTATTTCCAATTTAGTTATTATATTAATCGTTACGCTAACCCCCCATCTTAACTGAAAAGTGCACCAATTGCAGCGTAACTAAGTTTGTCTATCCATGTTCATCAAGCGGTGCAAACTGAGTTGGAACCCTCTAAAATGTAGCAAACCATTACCATTTGTAAAAATAATTAAAACGCAAATATCTCACTCAGCCAATTCCATGAAATATCCGGCCCGAACCGCCTTTTACTCCGCTTTTTTATGACCTCTGCTAAACTCACTATTCGGATGACATATTCGGAGAAATGCGTGAAGTTCTTTTTGCTGTTGTTAACGTGTATTACCTCAGTTTGTTACGCTCGTATCGAGAATCATGCAATATCCTGGATCACCTTAGACTTTCCACCTTACTACATCTATGCAGACAGGGATGAAGGCGAAGGTCGAGATGAACAGGTCATTTCGTTATTACATACTCAGTTAAATAAACTTGACTATTATCATCATAGCTTTCCAGCCAGTCGCGCCATTCATGAACTGAGCCACAGCCGCAGCGGTTACTGTATGGTGTCGCTTTATAAAACCGCCAGCAGACAAAAATACATCACTTATACAAAGCACCACTCAACCGTGGGTCTTTCGCCCGGGCTTGCGCTGCGAAAAGAGACCATACAGAAACTTGAGCTAGATGTGAGACAACCTGTTTCTTTGGTAAACCTGATGCTCAAACATGACCTCACTCTGGGTATTGCGCAAAGTCGCTCATATGGGGAAAAGCTCGATAAACTTATTGAGCGGTTGCCACGCGAACAGGTTGTTATTCGGCCGGGTTGGGATACACTGCAAAGCCTGACAAACATGCTGGTGAAAAAGCGAGTGGACTTAGTCCTGGGCTATCCGAGTGAACATTACTACCTGAGTAAACGCCTCGGCGCTGATAACCTGACACAAATCGCCTTAATCGGCGTGCCACTCATTGCTAAAGGCTATATCGGTTGTACCAATAACGACCTGGGCAAAAAAGCAGTTGCCCTGTTCGATCAGACATTAGTTAACCTGGTCAAAACAGAGGAATACAAACGCATAATGTTAAAGTGGCTACCAGCTCATTTGAAAAGTAAGCTCAATAGGCACCTCATTAATGAAACAGCTCAACTCAATAATGAGGTGCACATCGGAGAAGACCGAAACTAACCCGCCTTTAGCGGTTTTTATAGAAGTAGCTTTCTTTTTCTATCGTGATGTTTGCATCCTCCTGGGCCGTCACCACAAACTTCAATGGTGTTGCTGTGCGGCTTAAATCATAGCCATCCGCCGTTACCGTCACTGGAACCAGAAGCATTTGCCCCGCCTCTATCTTGATCGAATCAGGCGCTGATAAGCTGGCATGCTCTATCCCACTGATCCCAACCTGATAATGCAAGGTCTGCTGGGTTTTATTGATGATACTCAAGGTATATGGATTTTCCACCAGCCCCTCATAATTCACACGGTACAACGCGTTTCTGTCGCGGATCACTGAAGCTTCTATAGGCGTACGATTCATTGCCCAGACCACCATAGTGACTACAATCATAGCGAACAGGGCCGCATATCCCACTAGCTTTAGCCTGAACGGATTCGTCTTTTTACCCGATAGTGTATTTTCACTGGTGTACTTGATAAGCCCGGTTTCATAGCCAAACTTATTCATAGTCTCATCACAAGCATCAATACACAGTCCACAGTTAATACACTCGTATTGCAGACCATTTCTGATATCAATGCCCGCCGGACACACTTCAACACATAGATTACAGTCTACACAATCGCCTAATCCCATCGCTTTGTGATCTGCTTTGCGTTTTCTGGGGCCTCGATTTTCGCCGCGCGCACTATCGTATGATACAACTAAGGTATCTTTATCGAACATGACTGATTGAAAGCGCGAATATGGACAAGCCACGTTGCACATTTTCTCGCGCAAAAAGCCTGCATTCCCGTAGGTACAAAATGCGAATAAAAACACCCAGAAGCTCACAAGACCAGACCATTGCAGTGTAAACATATCGGTATACAGTGCTTTGGCTGGCACAAAATAGGCCATAAAAGAAGTGGCCGTAAAGACAGAGATCAGCAGCCATACTGCGTGTTTTGCCAGTTTTTTAGATACTTTTTTGCCGTCCCAATTGCTTTTATCCAACTTTATTCTTTGGTTTCGAGTCCCTTCGATCCGATGTTCAACCCAGGTGAACATCAGCATCCAAATCGTTTGTGGGCAAGTGTAACCACACCATACCCGGCCCAGCCAGTTAGTTACAAAAAATAAGCCAAATGCACCAGCCATAAATACCCAGGCCAGGATCATGAAATCATGCGGTAGTAAAGTAACGCCAAAAATACGAAACTGCTGAGAAGCCACATCCAGTAATACAGCCTGCTGGCCTTTGTATGGGATCCAGGGAATGGCAATGAAAACCAACATCAGGAACCAACCCAGATAGCGACGGATCTGCTGGAAAGGCCCCTTTTGTTCGCGGATATAAATCGGCCCATCCTGCTTATAGGGCTTAATGATCATATCTTCTTCTTTAATATCGAACTTCATAATACTTGCTTATTATCAGTGAAACACACCAATACAATTTGCAAGTTTCAGACCAAACTGAAAGTTTTTAACCTGCTGTTTTATAACAACTTTAAAATTCATGGAAAACATAAGTTCGCGAAATATCGCGAACACCCGTTATATATCGCGTTCCCTTTGAATATTTAGCTTCTTCATTTTTGATCGAAGAGTGCTTTCTGGCATACCCAGTAATGCTGCTGCGCCCTGCTCGCCTGCCACCCGCCATTGACAAAGTTCTAAGACTGAGAGTATGTGTTCCCGCTGGGCATGTTCAAGAGATAGATCCTGAGATACGGCCGCTTCTCCTATATTCGCAGCCAATGCCTGGGTCAGCCGCAGTGTTCTGCCTGTGGCTAATATGGCTTCACGTTCAAGAATATTTTGCAGTTCACGAATATTACCGGGCCAGTCGTAAGCCTGAAGCTTTACCAGTGAAGATTTAGCGATACCACGTAATTGCTTACCCAAACGAGCATTAAGTCGCGATAACATATTGGCACATAATAAAGGAATGTCTTCAAGCCGCTCTTTAAGCGCCGGTACTTTAATAGGAAAGACATTGAGGCGGTAGTATAAGTCCATTCTAAACTCCCCTTTTTCTACCATTTGCCACAGATCTCGGTTGGTCGCGGCAATCACACGAATATCTACTGAAATGGTTTTGCTCCCCCCGACACGTTCAAACTCCTGTTCCTGCAGCACCCTCAGTAGCTTACTCTGTGCTTCGAGTGGCAACTCGCCAATTTCATCGAGGAATAATGTGCCCTGATGCGCCAGTTCAAAACGCCCCTTGCGTCTTTCATTCGCTCCTGTAAACGCCCCTTTTTCATGGCCAAACAGTTCAGACTCTAGCAAGCTGGGGGAAAAAGCAGCACAGTTAACACGTACAAAAGGCTGAGCACTTCTTAAGCTCAGACGATGTAGATTCCTCGCAACCAGTTCTTTTCCGGTGCCATTCTCACCCAGGATCAGTACGGTGCTATCGGTCTGGCTAACCAGCTTTATTTGCTCAAGCATAGTCTGAAAAATATGACTCTGGCCCACCAACCCGGAATCCTGCCAGTCTTCATTAATCTCTGCCAGCAGATAGCTGTTTTCCTCTTTGAGTTGCTCAGAAAGCGTCTGAACTTGCTCGAGCGCGTCTCTCAACGCCCGCTCTGCCTCAACTTGTTTTGATATGTCGCGAAATATCGCGACAGCACCGATAACCTGGCCATCCTTATATACGGGTGTCGACGTGTACTCCACAGCAAAACAGCTGCCATCTTTGCGCCAAAACACTTCATCTGTGACATGCCGGGTTTTGCCGTCAAACATAGTTCGATAAATTTGGCAATGATCCGCTGGATAAGGGGTGCCATCTGCGTAACTATGATGGTGGTATTGATGAATTTTCTTGCCCAGTAAATCGTCGGCAGACCAGCCAGTCATTCTTTCTGCAGCCGGGTTAATAAACACGGCATTACCTGATAGATCAAACCCGTATATCCCCTCGCCGACTGCATTAAGCAGCAGACGGGGATCGTTTAAGAATTGTGCGATTACAGAAGACATAGATTACCTCGTGATATTTCACGAAGTAATCTAACATGACTGACGCAGAAGCAAAACTACACAACTATACTTTGAACAAGGAAAGTGCCTGCGCATCAAAATTACTAAGATTCGGAAATAACTCTGTCATTTCGCTGTCTGCAAGACCAAACCAACGTGCCAACGGTGCGAAATACTGTTCGTTGCCGAATGCCGGGATCAGGCGTCCGCCTCCAACATCATTTGACCCATCGAGCTGCTGCGGCATCATAGCGCCATGCACATCACCGCCATTGACCGCACCACCAAGTATCAACTGATTACCTGCCCAGCCATGGTCGGTGCCATCTCCGTTAGAGGTTAATGTACGACCAAAATCAGACATGGTAAATGTACTGACCTGCTCTGTCAGCTCAAGCTCAGCCATCGCACTTTGGAATTCCACTAAACTTTGTGCAAGCACGCCCAGCAATGCCGGGTGGGCAGACTCCTGCTCATCATGCGTATCGAATCCGCCCATAGAGACAAAGAAGATTTGTCGTTTAGCACCCAGCTGAGACTGGATACTGATGGTTTTCGCGACCGCTGCCAATTGCGCGGATAGACTCGATTCGCCAAATTCAGTAGCCAGTACAGGCGCTTCTTCCAGCAAAGTGTTCATGTATAGAGTATGTTCGATAGAACCATTTAACCGGCTGCCATACGCCGATGCCAGCGGATGAGACGTCTGGTTAAACAAGGTTTGCATGACGCGCCTTACATGCTCTACTCGCGGCTCATAACCGCTCAGGGCGTTAATTTTACTTATACCACTTTTACTCAATGCAAATGCACTAGTATTCATGCCAGTTTGCCATGGGTTTGCCCCATCTACGGTAATATTACTGCCAAATACCGTCCCCTGATCTAACCGCTCTAACAACCTGGCACCCCAGCCGGTATTCAGCGTCTGCTTCTCCTGGCCGTGCATCCAGGTCGCCTGTTGATCATTATGCGAAAACAGATGCTGCGGTAATGGTACGCTCCTGCCCTGATACTGAGCTAGGGACGTCGGTGCGATTAAAGTCCCTACCCCGCCCACAAAGGCCAAAGTCTGCTGGTCAAAATATGGCTGTAATGTAGACATCGCAGGATGCAGGCCAACGCCACCTTCAAACTCGCTGGCAGTTGTCAGTGACAGCGCATCTTGCACAGCGAGGTTCTGCCGGCTTGCTTCGTACCAGCTACGATGATCGCCCGTCAGCGGAACAAGCATATTCATGGAGTCGTTGCCGCCATACAGGTACACACATACCAGAGCTTTATAGTCTGAAAAGTTACGTTGCTCTATGCTGCCCGACAGCGCCTGAAGCTGCAAACTGGTCAATGCTGCAGCCGACATGCCTCCTTTCAGGCACAGGGATAGAAAGTCTCTTCTGCTCTTGTTCATCTTGCTGGCCTCCTAATACTGCACGTTAAATTCGGGTGATAGTGACACCATAAACAAAAGCTGCCCAACTCTGTCTGCTGCACTTTTATTCTCAAAGTACGCGTCGAGCTCTACAAACGCTTCCCGGCTTGCTTGTGACATATTGCCTGCAAAGTACAGCACATTATATCTGTCGAGCAACGCGTTGAGGCCGCTGGCTTCTAGCAATGCGATATCACTATGGCCATACAAATAAATTGCCGATGGATTGAGCGTATCGTGGCGCTCAGCCATGCGCCAGACCAAGTCGCTATAGTGCTGGTTTAACGTGCCAATCATTGCTGCATCATTCGCTATCTGTAGTTCAGGCGCAAATAACCCTTGCTCACTCAATTCCGCTGGTTGGTGATCTGGCCTGAAAAAGTTAAATACCGAAGGTGATAGCATAGGGCCCTGACCAAACCTGTCATCCAGGTTCCAGGTGAAGTAGTTACCTTCCTCACTGTGTGCATCCAGTGTACGCCACATCTGAACCCCTTTAAGCAGTGGCTCTTTTATTTTTCCCTGATGCGCCAGAACAGATCCATACCGTCGCGCCTCATCATCAAGGTAAATGGCACGGATCACAGCACTGAGGTCTCCCCGCACACCGCTCCCATTGTCATTAAATACCATAGCAACGCGTTCTACATATTGAGCAGTAGGGTTTGAGGTGATCAATCGCTGAATAAGCTGCTTGGAGATAAAGGGAGCAACATTGCTATGATTAAATAAATTATCCAACGCGAGCTGCATAGAGTCTTCTGGCCCAACACCGGCCGGGATCACTTCTCCATTCAGTAGTGTCTTTTCTAGCTCTGAGTGATAGTCAGGAAATGCTTGCATAGGCAGACTAAAATTACGACTTGGGCGATTCCAGCGAGCCGAGAATGCAAACGTCCAGCCCGTGAAAACACGTGCAAACCCGGTGATTTCCTGCTGAGAATAGGTCGGGATACTTTGGCCGTTGTCATCACGCATGATGCTACCATCCAGATTGAGCATATCCAGCCCGATGGTAAACAATTGCATGACCTCTCGTGCGTAATTTTCATCAGGTCGGATATTACGTTCAGGATCTGCCTTCTCATTACCAAGATGGCTGAGGTAGGTCCCCATCACAGGCGATAAAGTCACAGCTTCAAGCAGTGCCCGGTAGTTGCCAAACGCATGCTCAATCAACAGATCGTAGTAGGCAAGCATGCCTTCCGGTTCACCTTTTAATGCATTGTTTGCATCCGAGACCACCAGAATTTCGCTCAATGCAAAAGCCACACGCTGTCTCAGTTGATCATCTGCATTCAATGTGGCTTTCCACCAGGCATCAATACGATTTATCTGATAAGGCGTATCTCTGTCAGGATAGTTTTCAAGTAGTGCAGAGTGATGCGTAGCCGGTAATGCCATTTGCGCATCCAGCCATTGCTCTTCACTCATGCCAGTAGCTGCATTCACCTCTTCCAGCGTTGGCCCCATTGTCCCCTGATGTAAGAGCACTGCAGCCTGAATATCTGACATCGCATTACTGGCATAAACATCGATCTCAGAGGTTGTTTCTGCGCCCTGTGGATCCGTCACCGTGACTGAAAATTGATAAGTATCACCAACGGCCTGGTAGGTCTCTGGTAAAGTGATAACCAGCGTTGGACCAGTCACATCACCCAATTCAATTTCTGGCCCACTCAACTGTTTCCAGAGATAACTAAATGAAGTATCTTCAGGGTCTGCAACGTTGGCAGACAGAGTTAATGGCTCACCTTTAATCACCTCAGGCTGAGCGATATCGACAATCACCTCGGGCGGGGTGTTTTGCTGCTCCGGCGTTTCATCTGTTCCTTCAGAAGCATTATTGCTCCCCTCGCCTTGCGAGCTATCTCCCTGTTCCTGAGTAGGTTGTTCAGTATCTCCGCCAGCCTGCTGGGAAGTTTGAGTATTTGTTGTTGTGTTTGATGAGGTATTATTTGAAGTTGGGCTGCTGTCTGACGAGCCGCCACCACAGGCAACAAGGGTTGTCAGGCAAAACGCCGCAAGATAGAGGTGAGCATTCATAATTGCAGTGTCCACAATAGCACTTAATACTTTTATAACAGAGCATTTAGAAAAAACATATACTAAATTACTATCATTCTCTAAAGGCCTTCATACTCATTTGAAAGTGCTTTTTAAATTGTCTCGCCAATGCTTGCGGATCCTGATAACCAACCTGATAGGCTATTTGCTCTTGTGACAGTTCAGAACTCGCAAGTAAATATCTGGATTTCTCCAACCGCACTAATCGAACATAATCTATAGGCGTTAGCCCTACATGCTGCTTAAAACGCCGGATCAAAGTTCGCTCAGACATATATACCGACTCTGCCAATCGTTTTAATGTCAGTGAATCCTGCAGATTTTCATCAATGAGCCTTTGTACCGCTTTGACCTGCTTATCTGAATGGTCCTGTAACACACTAAGTCGAATAAACTGATTTTGATTGGAAAACTTTTGTGGAATTGCCAGCCATGAAGCAATTTGCTCAGCCACTTCTTTGCCTACTCTATCGCTGATAAACGTGAGGATCAGGTGTAAATAGCTGTGTGCTGCGCCGGCGGTATAAACGTCATTACTGCGAAAAACAATTTCATCGGATTTAAAGTCAATATGAGGAAAATACTTAGCAAAAAATGGAGCCAACCACCAACTGGCCGTGATCTGATGCTTATCGAGTAAACCCGTACTTGCCAGATAAGCAACACCGCAGCATCCAGCAAGATGAAAACGACAATGACGGTGTACATCATTAAGCCCTCTTAGTGCCTCCTTAACCTGCATACACTGTTGCCATAAAGCGCTGTGGCCACTGTACTGTGCGCCTACCCAGATCATGGCATCATAATCTTGTAAGTCCGCCAAAGTACTGTCGCATTGAATCTTCAGCCCCTGAATACTGACAACCTCAAGTTCACTGGTTAGCGCAGCGATCTTCCAGCTAAAAAAAGACCGCCCCAGAACTTGATTAGCCACGTTTAATATGTCGATCACCCCAGTCAGTGCACTGGCAAACACTTTCGGCGGGCACACAAGTACGATCCGCATGTCACTTTCAACCCAAATTTCGTCAATATTGACACAGTAACTTAGCCACCTGATTAGATAAAGTAAAGCCAATCTCATTTACAGAAGGAACAACCCAATGTGGATCCACATCCCAATATTCTTTTTAGTGTCTCTTTATACTCTATTGTGGTTTATAACTGCCAGTCTGCGGATCCGCGCTGTCTATCAGCGCAAAATAACACTGTCAGACATCCGCTTTGTCAGTAAAGAAGGCTTTCCCGAGCGCATCCGATTATTGACCAACAGTTATGACAACCAGTTCCAGTTACCCCTTTTGTTTATCTGCTTGTTACTGATGCTACATATTCAGGGGATCCAAGGGCAACTATGGTATGTATTCAGCACAGTATTCGTTACTGCACGTTACTGGCATTGCTATGAGCATTTACTTGGCCAGAACCTCAAAATGCGTACGCTCGCCTTTGCCCTTGGCAGTATCACTCTGTTTATCGCGTGGTTCACACTGCTGTGGCAATCACTATAAGTAAGCCCCTGTTTTATAGCTAGTAAAACAATAACAATGCCATTATGATCATTCTCGATAGAGCAGCCACAGAGTCGATTTTGTGGCTGGTGTACTCTCCATACAACCGGAAGTTTACTTAGTGGCCAATTTTGCAACTCACTTCAAAGCAGCGGTGGTAGTTAGTGCCGCCGCATCATCCGTTATACTGGCAACCAGCCTTGCCGATATGAGTGATATACTGCTGTTATTTATATTAGGTGCGCTAGCTGGGCTTCTGCCAGATCTTGACGCCGACAAATCACGCTCGTTAAATAGTTTGTTTTCGATATTTGCACTGTGTGCAGCCATTGGACTGCCACTGGCCATCGAGTTTCATTCTCTGCTCAGCATCTGGTTGTCCGGGCTGGGCGTCTATCTACTCATCATGTATGGTCTGAAGCCTATATTTGAGAGCTATACCATTCACCGCGGCGCAAGCCATTCGCTGTTGTCTGTGCTGATGTTTGCCATCATCACAGTTAATATTCCTTTGTATTTGGGTAAAGGGCTGCCTTTTGCGCTGTTGTGCGGTGTGATGGTTGTATTAGGCATGCTAACCCATTTAATCCTCGATGAATGCTACGCAGTAGACATCAACAATAATGAATTGAAAGCCTCATTTGGCAGTGCACTCAAACCCGTTGCGACCAGTGCGCCACTGGCCTCTGTACTTCAGATAGGTGTAGTGCTGCTGGGTAGCTATTTATTGCTCCCTCATTACGAGGACATATCCGAGGTCATTCAGCTCTGGCAAAGCAAACTGATAAGCCTTCCTTTACTGCCAGATATGGACACTTTGAAACGGTTTTATTAATCGAAGGTGAGTTCAGCAACTAGGTTAGCTGCTGAACTCCGTACTTATCGATGTATTACGGACAGGTGTAGCTGGGTGCCAGACCCTTTGCGACTTCCCACTTTGCGGTTAACAATGAAGCCGGTCCCTTGCTGTCATGTGACAATTCCCAGTTCATGATACCGCCGGCATTAAGCTTTGCGTATTCTGTTTTGGCACGGATAGTTGGAATACCATTATAATAACTGCTGCCATCCGTATCCCGGCAGGCATTAGCAGGGTTTTCCTGGACCAAAGTCCGATATGCCTTCCAGGTTGGACGCGCATAAAAAGGCACACCTAATACAGTTTTTTCCTTACTCAGACCGCGACTCTGCCAGTATGCTATAGAGTCTTTGGCATACTGCATAAACGCATGATTGCCATTGTTCGCATCGTAAGCCATCAGGTTCAGAAAATCGATATCCTGGAATACAGACTCCAGAACACCACCGCCTGTATAGCCTAACGCAACAACCGCAGCGGTCAGGAACTTACCACGAGCACGCAATTCTACGCTCAGTTCCTTCATCAACAATGCGTAGTTATTCGCCGAGGTACCAGGATCTGGATATTCCCAATCCATATCTACACCATCCAGGTTGTGAAGCTCTACGAAGGCCATTACTTCACGTACAAACGTCGCGCGACCTTGTGCCGACGCAGCAAATGTTTCAAATGCGCTGTCATCGCCACCATTCCAGCCACCTATAGCAATACCAACTTTTACATTGTTTGCATGCGCAGAATTTACCAGCGCTGTCATTTTACTCAAATTTTCAAGTGGCTGAAGTGTGCCATCTGCGTTAGGTAACAAGAATGAGTAATTGATATGCGTCAGTTTATCAAACTGGATATCACTGACAGCCCCCTGCCAGCTTGGGAAGTAGCCGACAATTTTAAAATTAGGATCACCCGGCGGGAAATCATCGGCAGCGACTGTAAAGTTTACAGCGCTGGATTCCCCTCTACCGCCTGCGGCATCGACTGCAAATACCTGTAACTGATGACTGCCTAGCCCTTGTGCTTGCCAGGGCACAGAATACGGCGCGGTATTATCTGTCGCAATCAGCGTACCATCGATAAAGAATTCAGCCCGCTCAATCGCAACATTCTGTGGATGAGAAACAGATGCAGTCAAATCGATAGGCGTCCCTATAATAATGCTTGCGTTATTGCTTGGTGAGGTGACCGTTACTGACGGTACCGGCTCAGTTGCATCACAATTACCATCCTTATTCCATACAGCATAGGTAGTGGAGTTATTTGCGGGATTTTGATTCTGAGTCCACCACTTTGCGGTATAACTCACAGACTGATAAGTGACTGAGTCCCCTTTGGTATAGACACTTTGAGCCTGCCAGTCAGTTAAGTTACTACAGTCCACCGCAAGCGCGACTTCCATTGCACCAAGCAATGGCAGCGCCATTAATAAGTTTTTATATTTCATTACCTTTTCCATGTTGTATTTGTCGGTAAACGCAGGCCGCACCGACGTTTAAAGAGTTGATGACCTGCCCTCCCAGAGTAACAGAGCGAACAAAAATCATACAAACAACATATTCTGCGACCTTAGTCTAATAGGCCAGATCTTAAACGCTGAAACCAGCTACTTTAAGCTGCTCGGTGAGTAACAAGGTTCGGCAGTGCTGAAAAGCCAGCTCGCAGCTCATACACTGATTGCAGCGAGACACCTCCATGGACAGTTTGACAATGCCCTGTACGATGGATAGTTAAACGTTATAGGAGTCAGGACAGTCGTCAACGGTGACTGGGTATTAACGCGGGTGAAATATAATTTACCAGGGAGTGAGTTACAGGTGATGATGGATTTCGAGGCCCCAAATAATTGGGAATTTCTGTTTAACTATTCGAAAAGCTGTTTACGTATTTTAAAAAACCATTTTTCGCAGTTTTCGCGCAATTAGCGCTAAGTTTTCGCGCGCGGTATCACGATTAGCAGCAGAGGGGCGGTTCTCATTAGGGCCAAAGGTCGACGAACCTTACAAACAGGCCGGATATACGTAAGCAGCTTAACCAGTTAATCAAAAATGAGAAATTAGTTGTCTAGGCCTTAAAAAGTCTGGACAGAGTTGAGGTGTACATATAAGTGTCCCCAAAGGTTGTTCAGTACAAGTTTTACGATCCAACCCAGCTTCATGGATGAATAGGCGATACTATTCTATCTACAGCTTTTTTAAACTACCCAAAACGCAAAAAAGCCCAACTCTTTCGAATCGGGCTTTGATGTACAAGGAGGTACGAATGTCGATGATATTCATGGATGAATGTCTTTCGTCGACCTCTAATTAGGAGCTTGGCAATGTCCTACTTTCACATGGGTGAATTGTGACCGAAGCACCGCTTCGCAGCGCAATGAACGCGAAGCATGGACGCCGAGCCGGGAGCCCTCCACAGGGAAGTGTCCCCAAAGACCGCTAGATACCAGCTTCATGGAGGAATAGACAACACCGCTCTGTCTACAGCTTTTGAATCGCACATAGCAAAAAACCCGCTGCATTGCTGCAACGGGTTTCTCTTATTTGGAGCTTGGCAATGTCCTACTTTCACATGGGAAACCCCACACTATCATCGGCGCTATTTCGTTTCACTACTGAGTTCGGCATGGGGTCAGGTGGTTCCAAAATGCTATGGTTACCAAGCATAAACTGTTGCGCAAGATGTTTATCAACATCTCACTAAAATCTGGAAAAGCGTATTAAATTCTTTCGTCTACTTTAATTCTTAACTTCTAACAAACAAAACCACTTTGGCGTTGTATGGTTAAGCCTCACGGGTAATTAGTACGAGTTAGCTCAATGGCTCACACCACTTCCACATCTCGCCTATCAACGTTGTAGTCTTCAACGGCCCTTCAGTTGACTTAAAGTCAAAGTGAGAACTCATCTCGAGGCTCGCTTCCCGCTTAGATGCTTTCAGCGGTTATCGATTCCGAACGTAGCTACCGGGCAATGCCATTGGCATGACAACCCGAACACCAGCGGTTCGTCCACTCCGGTCCTCTCGTACTAGGAGCAGCCCCTCTCAATTCTCAAACGCCCACGGCAGATAGGGACCGAACTGTCTCACGACGTTCTAAACCCAGCTCGCGTACCACTTTAAATGGCGAACAGCCATACCCTTGGGACCGACTTCAGCCCCAGGATGTGATGAGCCGACATCGAGGTGCCAAACACCGCCGTCGATATGAACTCTTGGGCGGTATCAGCCTGTTATCCCCGGAGTACCTTTTATCCGTTGAGCGATGGCCCTTCCATTCAGAACCACCGGATCACTATGACCTACTTTCGTACCTGCTCGACGTGTCTGTCTCGCAGTTAAGCTGGCTTCTACCATTACACTAACCGTACGATGTCCGACCGTACTTAGCCAACCTTCGTGCTCCTCCGTTACTCTTTGGGAGGAGACCGCCCCAGTCAAACTACCCACCAGGCACTGTCCTCAACCCCGATTAGGGGCCTAAGTTAGAACATCAACACTACAAGGGTGGTATTTCAAGGACGGCTCCACGCAATCTAGCGACTGCGCTTCAAAGCCTCCCACCTATCCTACACATGTAGGGTCAATGTTCAGTGCCAAGCTGTAGTAAAGGTTCACGGGGTCTTTCCGTCTAGCCGCGGGTACACAGCATCTTCACTGCGATTTCAATTTCACTGAGTCTCGGGTGGAGACAGCGTGGCCATGGTTACACCATTCGTGCAGGTCGGAACTTACCCGACAAGGAATTTCGCTACCTTAGGACCGTTATAGTTACGGCCGCCGTTTACCGGGGCTTCGATCAAGAGCTTCGCCTAAGCTAACCCCATCAATTAACCTTCCGGCACCGGGCAGGTGTCACACCGTATACGTCATCTTACGATTTTGCACAGTGCTGTGTTTTTAATAAACAGTCCCAGCCACCTGGTCACTGCGGCTCTCGCCTGCTTACGACGCGAAGTCTTCACAAGTAAGAGCGTACCTTCTCCCGAAGTTACGGTACAATTTTGCCTAGTTCCTTCACCCGAGTTCTCTCAAGCGCCTTAGTATTCTCTACCTGACCACCTGTGTCGGTTTAGGGTACGATTCGATATAAACTGAAGCTTAGAGGCTTTTCCTGGAAGTAGGGCATCAACAACTTCACCACCGTAGTGGCTCGTCTCGACTCTCAGCCTTAGCGACCCGGATTTTCCTAAGTCACCAGCCTACAGCCTTTCACATGGACAACCAACGCCATGCTTGCCTAGCCTGCTCCGTCCCCCCATCGCATTTATACCAAGTACGGGAATATTAACCCGTTTCCCATCGACTACGCTCTTCAGCCTCGCCTTAGGGGTCGACTCACCCTACCCTGATTAACATGGGATAGGAACCCTTGGTCTTCCGGCGTGCGGGTTTTTCACCCGCATTATCGTTACTCATGTCAGCATTCGCACTTCTGATACGTCCAGCAAACCTTACAGTTCACCTTCAGCCGCTTACAGAACGCTCCCCTACCCCGCGAACTAAGTTCGCAGCCGTAGCTTCGGTGGTATGTTTAGCCCCGTTACATCTTCCGCGCAGGCCGACTCGACTAGTGAGCTATTACGCTTTCTTTAAAGGATGGCTGCTTCTAAGCCAACCTCCTAGCTGTTTTAGCCTTCCCACATCGTTTCCCACTTAACATACACTTTGGGACCTTAGCTGACGGTCTGGGTTGTTTCCCTCTCCACGATGGACGTTAGCACCCACCGTGTGTCTCCCGGATAGTACTTTACGGTATTCGGAGTTTGCAAAGGGTTGGTAAGTCGGGATGACCCCCTAGCCTTAACAGTGCTCTACCCCCGTAAGTATTCGTCCGAGGCTCTACCTAAATAGATTTCGGGGAGAACCAGCTATCTCCCGGTTTGATTAGCCTTTCACTCCTAGCCACAGGTCATCCCCTAACTTTTCAACGTTAGTGGGTTCGGTCCTCCAGTCAGTGTTACCTGACCTTCAACCTGCCCATGGCTAGATCACCGGGTTTCGGGTCTATACCCTGCAACTTAAGCGCCCAGTTAAGACTCGCTTTCGCTACGGCTCCCCTAAATGGTTAACCTTGCTACAGAATATAAGTCGCTGACCCATTATACAAAAGGTACGCAGTCACCCTCGAGGGGCTCCTACTGCTTGTACGTACACGGTTTCAGGTTCTATTTCACTCCCCTCACAGGGGTTCTTTTCGCCTTTCCCTCACGGTACTGGTTCACTATCGGTCAGTTGGGAGTATTTAGCCTTGGAGGATGGTCCCCCCATATTCAGTCAAAGTTTCACGTGCTCCGACCTACTCGATTTCACTTTAAATAAGTTGTCGTGTACGGGACTGTCACCCTGTATCGTCATACTTTCCAGAATGTTCCACTAACTACATTAAAGCTTAAGGGCTAATCCGATTTCGCTCGCCGCTACTTTCGGAATCTCGGTTGATTTCTTTTCCTACGGGTACTTAGATGTTTCAGTTCTCCGCGTTCGCTTCATACAGCTATGTATTCACTGCATGATGACCCAAAGGGCCGGGTTTCCCCATTCGGAAATCCTAGTCTCAAGTGCCTCTTACTGGCTCAACTAGGCTTATCGCAAGTTAGTACGTCCTTCATCGCCTCCAACTGCCAAGGCATCCACCGTGTACGCTTAGTCACTTAACCATACAACCCAAAATAGTTTTGAATTGTACTGCTAAAGACAGTTTTAACTTCGCCAGAAGTTAAGTAATACTAAAGTAGACGCTAATAAATTCTTTCGAATTTATCGGCATTTTTCTTTCGAAAACTCTACAGAACAACAATTTTCATTGTCATTCCGAGAATTTAATATCAGCTTTCCAAATTTTTAAAGAGCAAGAGAATTGCTTCCCAGAGTTAAAAACTCTCAGTTTCTTATTTTAAGTAACTGTCTTAAGAGTGCTTATCTATGAGAAGGAGTAGTAAAGTGGTGGAGCTAAGCAGGATCGAACTGCTGACCTCCTGCGTGCAAGGCAGGCGCTCTCCCAGCTGAGCTATAGCCCCACATTACTAGGAATAACATTGCTTTGAACCGAGCTTCTTTTCGAGGCCAGGCATTAAGTGAGGACGTTTAGTGTTTTCTAAACGACGAGCTTAATAACGCAGCATCGGGAAGAAGTGGTGGGTCTGAGTAGACTTGAACTACCGACCTCACGCTTATCAGGCGTGCGCTCTAACCAGCTGAGCTACAGACCCAAACAATGTTTGTGTTCTCTAATTCTAATCAACAATCATCTGTGTGGACACTTCGAACAAATTAGTTCTAAGTCGATAAGGAGGTGATCCAGCCCCAGGTTCCCCTAGGGCTACCTTGTTACGACTTCACCCCAGTCATGAATCACTCCGTGGTGAACGCCCTCCCGAAGGTTAAGCTATCCACTTCTGGAGCAACCCACTCCCATGGTGTGACGGGCGGTGTGTACAAGGCCCGGGAACGTATTCACCGCGGCATTCTGATCCGCGATTACTAGCGATTCCGACTTCATGGAGTCGAGTTGCAGACTCCAATCCGGACTACGACATACTTTAAGTGATTCGCTTACTATCGCTAGTTCGCAGCACTCTGTATATGCCATTGTAGCACGTGTGTAGCCCTACACGTAAGGGCCATGATGACTTGACGTCGTCCCCACCTTCCTCCGGTTTATCACCGGCAGTCTCCTTAGAGTTCCCGACCGAATCGCTGGCAACTAAGGATAAGGGTTGCGCTCGTTGCGGGACTTAACCCAACATCTCACAACACGAGCTGACGACAGCCATGCAGCACCTGTATCAGAGTTCCCGAAGGCACCAAACCATCTCTGGTAAGTTCTCTGTATGTCAAGTGTAGGTAAGGTTCTTCGCGTTGCATCGAATTAAACCACATGCTCCACCGCTTGTGCGGGCCCCCGTCAATTCATTTGAGTTTTAACCTTGCGGCCGTACTCCCCAGGCGGTCTACTTAATGCGTTAGCTTTGGAAAAGTTGTCCGAAGACCCCAGCTCCTAGTAGACATCGTTTACGGCGTGGACTACCAGGGTATCTAATCCTGTTTGCTCCCCACGCTTTCGTACATGAGCGTCAGTGTTGACCCAGGTGGCTGCCTTCGCCATCGGTATTCCTTCAGATCTCTACGCATTTCACCGCTACACCTGAAATTCTACCACCCTCTATCACACTCTAGTTTGCCAGTTCGAAATGCAGTTCCCAGGTTAAGCCCGGGGCTTTCACATCTCGCTTAACAAACCGCCTGCGTACGCTTTACGCCCAGTAATTCCGATTAACGCTCGCACCCTCCGTATTACCGCGGCTGCTGGCACGGAGTTAGCCGGTGCTTCTTCTGTCAGTAACGTCACAGCTAGCAGGTATTAACTACTAACCTTTCCTCCTGACTGAAAGTGCTTTACAACCCGAAGGCCTTCTTCACACACGCGGCATGGCTGCATCAGGCTTGCGCCCATTGTGCAATATTCCCCACTGCTGCCTCCCGTAGGAGTCTGGACCGTGTCTCAGTTCCAGTGTGGCTGATCATCCTCTCAAACCAGCTAGGGATCGTCGCCTTGGTGAGCCGTTACCTCACCAACTAGCTAATCCCACTTGGGCCAATCTAAAGGCGAGAGCCGAAGCCCCCTTTGGTCCGTAGACATTATGCGGTATTAGCCATCGTTTCCAATGGTTGTCCCCCACCTCAAGGCATGTTCCCAAGCATTACTCACCCGTCCGCCGCTCGTCATCTTCTAGCAAGCTAGAAATGTTACCGCTCGACTTGCATGTGTTAGGCCTGCCGCCAGCGTTCAATCTGAGCCATGATCAAACTCTTCAATTAAAAGTTTTTTGTTTGAAGTAAACTTCAAACCATGCTCAATGAATTCTGATTTTGTCTGTTTCTACTTTTAAAAAAGTAAAATCAAAACGAATTGACTATGTTAGTCACTCAGTTCAGTTGAGACTCTAAATTTTTGTGCGTCATTCAGTAAACTGAATTTCGCTGTTAGAACTCAATCTGTACGAGTGCCCACACAGATGATTGCTTCATATTTTTAAAGAACATAATCCGGTTACCCGGTGCGACTCAATGTCGCTGCGCTGTTAGCGCTGAGGGTTGTGCATTCTAATCACTTCCCATTTTATGTCAACACTTAATTTTGAGAAATTTCAGAATCAAGTTTTATTTGACTCCCAACTCGTTGGCTCGTTGCTTTTCAGCGTTGTGCCCCGTGTCGGTGGATGCGCATTATAGGGAAATCAAAACCCAGCGCAAGCGCTTTTTAGCACTTTTTTGGATTAATTTTTTACCCCAAAAAATCGCACAAACACCACACAAGTTACCCACAAAAACCTGTGGATAAGACAATAATATTTAGAGTTGAACGCGCTCCTGTGGTAAATTACGCCACCTTATTTACCCGTTCTGCTATATCTATAATAAGGGTCGTAATCCAATGGCTGACTTTTTTAATACAATAAGCGGCTTGCTGTGGGGTCATATACTTATATACCTATTAATTGCAGCAGGTGTTTTCTTTACCCTCCGACTGGGTTTCATTCAGTTCACCCAATTCCCATACATGATTAAAGTGATGGCAAACAGCCGAAGCGGCGCCAAAGACGGTATCTCTTCTTTTCAGGCTTTTTGTACTTCCCTTGCCGCCCGGGTAGGAACCGGTAATATGGCCGGTGTGGCTGTTGCACTCTATTTAGGGGGGCCAGGTGCTATTTTTTGGATGTGGCTAATCGCGCTTATCGGCATGGCGACAAGCTTTGCAGAAAGTGCACTGGCTCAGCTATACAAAACCAAAGACGATGAAGGCAACTTCCGTGGTGGTCCTGCTTATTATATGGAGTATGGACTGAACAAGCGTTGGATGGGTGTACTCTTCTCTTTATGTCTTATCCTGGCGTTTGGCTTAGTGTTTAATGCCGTACAAGCGAATTCGATTGCCGCAGCATTTGAAGTTGCCTTTGACGTACCTAAATACGTAATGGGCCTTTTGCTAGTCTGCGGCTCAGCCTTTATTATCTTTGGTGGCCTTAAGACCATAGCAAGATTTGCCGAGCTGGCCGTGCCATTTATGGCTATCGCCTATTTATTGCTGGCCATCGTTGTATGTGTCATGAACGCCAGCCAATTACCTGACGTCTTTATGCTGATCATCAACAGTGCGCTTGGTTTTGAACAAGCCGCAGGCGGTGCTGTAGGTTATGCTGTGATGCAGGCCATGATCCAAGGGATTAAACGCGGCCTGTTTTCTAACGAAGCCGGTATGGGTAGTGCTGCAAACGCCGCAGCAAGCGCAACGCCAAATCCAAATCACCCAGCTTCACAAGGCTACGTTCAGATGCTTGGCGTATTTGTTGATACCATTGTTATCTGTAGTGCCACAGCGGCACTTATTCTGTTATCAAACCAGCTTGTGCCAGAATCTGGTGTAACGGGTATTCAGTTAACACAGGCTGCACTGGTTGAGCATGTCGGTGACTGGGGCGCGATTTTTGTTGCCATCGCTATCCTGTTCTTTGCCTTCACGTCCATTGTCGCAAACTATAGTTATGCAGAAACCAACTTACTGTTCCTTGAGCACAACCATCCGAAAGGCCTGTTTATCTTCCGAGCCTGTGTACTGGCTATGGTGATGTTTGGTGCGGTCGGCGAGCTTGGTTTGATCTGGACACTTGCTGATATCTCGATGGGCCTGATGGCCATCGTCAACGTAGTTGCATTGTTCATGTTATCAGGCATTGTTATCTGGTTAGCTAAAGACTACCGTGCCCAGCTTAAACAAGGCAAAACCCCTGTTTTTGACCCTTCGCAAAAACCTGAAGTGTTAAAGACTCTGCCTAAAGGCATCTGGCACAAGTAATCCATTACCGAGGTAGCAGCCAATGCTACCTCCCTCTTTTTCCTTCCTCTGCAAATAAACTGTGCAACAAATCCGCAGCCAAACCAATTAAGTACAAATAACATTCAATTGAAACAATTACTTATTGCCTTTCATCAAAAAATCATTATAGTGAATCCCAAGTCGGCATATAGCGCAGCTTGGTAGCGCACTGTCATGGGGTGTCAGGGGTCGCAGGTTCAAATCCTGCTATGCCGACCATTTTTTCTCACTCCACCAGCAATTTCCTCGCTTTATATTTCTTTTGGTTAACTCTGATCCGCTCTCTATTAATTCGGTTTTCCGCCTTCTTTGGTCGATGTAATGTTCATACCCACAATCACAAACTCTGCTTCAACCGGCGCGACGGCTCTGTGCTCTGCGCCTTTTGGTACAATAAACATATCTTGTGGTTTCAGCTCGATGGTTTTGTCTCTGAGTTCAATGTTTAACTGGCCCTGATACAGGATGAACAATTCGTCCTGGTCGTCATGTTTGTGCCAGTTTGTTGCGCCCAGCCCTTTGGCCACCTTATATAGCTGGCCATTTGCCTCACCAAGCACGCGTTGTGACCAATGTTCCGTTACCGATGCTAACGCCTCGCTTATGTTTATTTTGTTATCCATACTCACCACCATTTAAAAGGTGAAGGGGACTATGCCCCTTCAGGTTTGTGTTATTTGCTTTTAGGCTTATCGTCAAAGGCCGGGAAAGCCGGGAATGAATCAAGTTGTGTTTCGGCCGGGAAAGAAATCACAGTACGGCCATTCACTTTGATTGTTTCATCCGCGCCGTCTCTGGTTAAGATGGTGCCCAGTACCAAACCTTCACCAAACTCTTCACTCGACAGGAAGCTTTGCAACCTGAAGCCGTCTTCATCTGAAACCGCAGGAACGCGTGAGCGATAGTCAATAACCAGTTCTTTTTTCGGTTTTCCCTTTTTGTTCGTTACCAGAATATTGTAGCTGCCGAACAGGAACTGATCGCCAGGTTTGGCTAAACGGCCCGTCATTTCACCGGCCATGGGTACTCCCTGAGGGTCGGTGATCGTAAGGTTAAAACCGCCATCGCGGATGATCCAGCCTTCGCCTTTTGCTTTCATGCCGGTGGCAATTTGCAGTCGATACTCAAAATCCGGATTCAAAGTAAAGCTGTTGAACGTGGCGCGATTATTTGCAACCAGGTCATCTGCAACCAGTCCAAACCGTTCAAGGTAAAACGTTTTTGCCAGCTGCGCGACTTCAGCAATTTCAGCATCCGTACGGCCCATGATCTCCTTCTGGAAAAACTCACCATCACAGATCAGGCCATCACAGTTAATAACCCCCGGATGAGGCTCTGGGTTATGCTTATCAATGGTGCCTGTTCCCATCAGCACGAGTACGGATTCAAACCCGTCTGGCGTTGTCACCCCTTTCTTTGCCATCGCGGCCCCACTGGTGAGCAGCAAACCTGTGGCCAGTGCGACGGTCCATTTTTTTATTGAGCTTACGTAATTATGTTTCATGACTTTTCCTTAATAAATTTATGAGTAATTAAAATTCTGTTTATTACGCCACCGCCCTGCCCGGGCCTGACGTAGCAAAGTAATTGACTTGTTTTAAGATGCGATACAGCTCGCCCGGTTTTGGCTCACCCACTTTAATGTGTTTGGGGAACAGTAAAGCGCCCGACTGAGCAGCCTGTACCGCAATCCCTAATTGCGTGTGACCCAGTAATTGCCCGGCTTCAACTTCAGTAAAGTTCTGCAGCCCGGTATGTAACTGCACATATTCTTGCGGATATGTCTCAATATGTGACCAGGTCCACATTGGGTTTACTTGTTTCGGGGCCTGTGATTTAACTTCTGTCCAATTTTCAACAGCAGCCACTGCGCGCTTAGCAGCCAATACCCCAAGCTCAATGCCTTGTTGGTCGAATCCTTTCTGGCTCAGTTCCAGCGCAATCGACACACATCCGCAATGGGTACCAAATTCATCACACCGCATGCCCCCGAGCGTACTTGCTGTTGACTGTTTGTGGGTGATCACCGGTAGCGCGTTGTCTACTGCATGCGCAAACAGTGCAGCGAGTCGATTATATTGATACACAAAAAACGGCGTATTGGTCGGCTCTATTGTCTGGTGAAAATCCAGGATAAACCGGGAGTTTCTGACAATGGGCTCCAGTTGTTTTGCTCTTTGTGACTCAAGGCTGTCGTGCGCCTGAGTGTTAAAAGTGCGATTAATATCCTGTTCCAGATAACGTTTACCTGCTTTAGCCGCGGCAACGTTACCCAATAAAAATGTGATCCGTAAATCCGGGGTTAACTGACCATTGTCAATCTCCTGGCATAAGGCATTTAGTACTGCCAGTCCGCCCACTTCATTGCCGTGGTTCAGTGCGATAAGGGTCAGGTCGCTGTGGAAACTGCCGTCTTCCGATTCACTTCCTTTCGGCACCAGAGTAAATCCCCATTCATCAATTTGCTCTACTGAAAAATTGCCCAGCGTCTTTGCGCTTCGAAACGCACTGAACCTTGCCAGCGCCTGTTCTACCTGTTTGTCCATGGTTTTCTCCTCATTCCCTGGGCGCGGCAAGCGCAACCTGGTGCTCAAACGCGCTGCGCGTCATCTCATATAAATGGGCTTCAATCGGTCGGCCGAATATGGGGAGTTCATAAGTACATTCACCAACCTGCTTAATCTTGAGCGTTTGCTTTAGTTTGTTCGCTGCCCGGTTATTTTTCGGCGTTTTAAAGAGGATCCGCTGCAATGGCAAGTGCTCGAAGTACCACTGCATAGCCTTTACGTAAGATACTTTGCCGATGCCCAGACCACGAAATTCCGAAGTCCAGATACTGGCATGCATTACCCCACTCTCCTGTTCAACTACATCCGTTAATTCATGTACGCCGATGGCTTGTCCCTGATACTCAATAGTCAACAAACTACATGCCTGGGGCATCTTGTTGAGCACATATTGCAATTGTTCACGCATTTTGTGCGCAGGTATCAACCGCTGCCGGTCAACCCCCAAATCTTCCAGAAAGGTGTTCTCGGGGTTGTGCCAGTACGCAATATGCTGGTCTATATCGGACTCCTGAAATGCCCTGACCCGGACACTTTTCCATAAATCTTGCACGACGCGCTCCTTATCCGCTTGGTTCCTCAACTATTCAACGATGAACTCATTAATTGTTTCGATAAACTCAGCTGGTGAATTTAAATATGCCAGGTGTGCGCCTGGTAACGTCACCTGACGACACAACTGGGGCACTTCACTGCGTACAACCCAACTGTGTACTTGCGGTGGGTCAACCAGGGCATCCTCGTCCCAAGCCACCGTATGGATCGGCACTGCCAGCTTGATGGTGTTATCAATTTCCCACTCTTCTTTGCAGCAAATATCTGCCAGCAAGTACGGAAGTACCAAAGACATAAGCTTTTTATTTTGTGCGTACTGCTCACTGATGTACTGACGCTCGATAAACACCGACAATACGGCATCCATATCCGCAATATTGACGCCTTGCAGAATACGGCGTTTTTTTAAAGCGCTGGCTGACAAAATCACCCGTTGCAGTTCAGGTAAAAGTGCGTGCTTAGTGCAAAATGCCGCAGTTTCATAAGCGAGCACGGCACCAAAGCTATGACCATAAAAACTGGTTGGCACCGCCGGCAACTCTGCAACTGCCGCGGCAATCTCACGTACCAATACCTGAATGTCGTTTACTGGTGTTTCCTTCACCCGCTCACACCGTCCTGGTAATGCTATGGCAATGATCTCTACGTTTGAGGGCAGAAGGTCTCGCCATTTAACAAAATCAACGTGGCTGGCACCGGCGTGCCCAAAACAAATCACCCTGGCTGACGGAGTGCCCTCAGAGCTAATGTGTTTCAACCACATTACGCAGCCTCCTCAACAAACTGAACCAGATCCTGTATACACTCACGCACATAGAACTCTTGCATTGGTAAAGCAATATTGAACGTAGATTCAATCTCACTCACCATCATCACTGCCTGCATGGAACTGATGTTTAAATCATTAATCTGCGTATCCAGAGCAATTGCCGGTACATCCTTTACCAGCGAAGCGACTATGCTTAAAATCTTCTCTTGTGTTTGCATTTCAACTCTCCTTTTCGAGCGAATTAAGCTTCTCACTTGCCTGTGAACACATCAGGGCAATGCTACGAAGTAAGAAGCTTCACGACGCGATACAATGACTTAGCGCTTAAAGCTAAACCCATTCAGACTCTCATCCAGGACTCGGTTATGGCTATCATGGCGTTTACCGGATACTGAAACCACACCATACTTTTCAAGTGACAGTTCACTGCCGTACTCTGTGACTGAATCAGTGTCAGGGTAAATATCTACCGCTGCAGGCACATAGCGTGCAGCAAAGCCCAGTCGAGTTTGGTCTTTTGTGATATTTGGTAATGATGAGTGCATCAGGGTTGACCAGAAAATCACGAACTGACCTGCTTTCATTTTGATTGGTACGGCCTGAGACTCATCCGGCTTCCAGCTTGGGTCCTTTTGCAGGTTGCGATAGTCATAGCCAAAGAATCCGCGTTTTACACCGTCTTTTTCAAGCGCGTTCACTTCATCAGGTGTATATTCCATGTCTTTTGATTCGTCGTAGTACATTTCTTCATGTGTGCCTGGAATAAAGCACAAGCAGCCTACTTCTTCAGACACATCTGTCAGTGCAGTCCATACGGTGATTGCACCACCAAAGTCGCTTTCACCTGGCCATCTGATTTGAGGCGCGCCAGATGCGTGAGAAAAGGTATCCGCCTGGTGCCAGTCTGTGCCTTCATCGCCCGGATATTTGGGGAACATCTCTGAACGCCAGCAGATTAAATCCGGGCCCAGGATTGAATTTACCTTGTTAACTATAATCGGATTCATAACGTGCTCGCTGAGCGCGTCAATATCCAGATGACGGTCATAGCCAGATACTACGCTGGTGTGTTCCAGATCATAGGCGGCATTTTTACGGTCAAACATTTTGGCACGGATATTCTTGTACTTTTCAATAATTTCGTCTCGCTCATATAGGTCAAAAGGACCGATATAACCGTTTGTACGCATTTGTTGGATTTCTTCTTCAGTTAGATAAAAGCTCATTGTATTTTCCTTAATAAAAATTTGATTAAATTGGTTTATTTAAATAAGTTTGGTTTTAGTTGATGTTAATTAAATCAGTTTGTTTGCGCTGCAGACTGGTAAAGGTTGATCCAGTCACCTAAAGTCGAATTAGCCATTAACTCGGATGTTTCGACCGTGCAGTTCAACGCTTGCTCAACTTCCATCTGAAAGTTAACCACTGCGAGAGAGCTTATCCCAACTGAGAAAAAGTCTGTCTTTTCGTCAATTTCGATACCACTAAATGTGGCCTGTGCTTTTTCCAGCACGATATCTTTAACTAGATTACTGTTTTGCATATTACACCTCGATAAGTTGATTTTTGGCGATTTTGCCATTTTTGTTTAAGCTAAACTTTTCTTTTACTTCAATAATATCTGGCACCATATAAGGTGAAATCATAGTTGCCAGTTCTTGTTTTATTAATTTCGATGACACAGGCTTTTTAGTCGTTACCTTTGCACTCAAAGCATTATTTCCTGCATGATCTTTAATTAAGTGAACAAACGCATTTTCTATATAGTCGAGCTGATACAGTTTCTCTGTAACAAACTCCATAGATACCCGGTATCCGCGTACTTTAACCAGATTATCTTCTCTCCCCAGGAAATGAATTCTTCCGTTTAAGCGTTTCACTTTATCGCCAGTGCGATAAATCAGCCCTGAGGAGATTTTTTCGTTATAGAAAAATGCATTGTCTTTATCTCTGTCACCAACATACCCCAGTGCAACACCGTCACCGTAGGCATACAAAATCCCTGACTCACCATCACTCACATGCTCCAGCTCGTCGTCCAAAATTGCGATATGAGTGCCTCTAATTGGATATCCTATCGGGACATTGTCTTGTGGTAAGGTCACGTCATCCATGACATAACAACATGTAAACGTTGTATTCTCTGTCGGGCCGTAGCCATTGATTACAGTCAGATCCGGACAAGTATTCAGCACGGAGCGGATCACCGCGCTACTGAGTACATCTCCACCGGCAAGGATGGCCCGCAATGGCCGAAACACCTCAGGGCGGTTCGCACCCAACATGTGAAATAACCCAGATGTAAGCCAAGCAATAGTCGCCTTCTTAACTGCGACGTTACGCATAAACCTGGTAGGACTAAACTCAGCACCATCAATAATGAGTCTTGCGCCATTTAATAACGCGCCCCATATCTCAAAGGTCGCAGCGTCGAATGAAATATCAGCCGTCATGTAAATCGCATCCTCTGGCGTGATTTGGATATAATCACTGTCTACGACCAGACGCTGGATGGCTCTGTCAGGTACTCTGACGCCTTTGGGTCTGCCTGTTGAACCCGATGTATACATAATGTAGACACACGCTTCACGACTGCGGGTAACCCCGGGTGCAGATTTCGCGGGTTGCTGAGCCAGCATGTCCACAATATCAAGCACCTCAATGCCCATTCCTGGAAGTGATGTAACATCTGTACAAATCACAAAACGCGCCTGAGTTTCTTGCAACATAAAGCTGAGGTCCGACTCATTGAGCTTGTTCGACACCGGCAGATAAGTCGCACCGACTCGCAACAATGCCAACACAACCGTGATAAACTCAATGGAGCGTTCAAGTTTTACCAATACGACATCCTGCTGCGTAATTCCCTGCTCTGATAAAATCGCTGCGAGCTGCTCCACCGATTGATATAAAGTGCGATAACTAAGCTGTTGTTTGTCACTGTCCAGCGCAATGCGGTCTGGATGTTTTGCGACGCTCAGCTCAAACTGCGTGTAAACATTCTCTGCTGCTGATTTCATGAGAAATATCCTTTTTTAATTGCTGTAAAATGCCTGTTTCAGGGCGACAAAATGCGTAGTGGTCATCAAACTTCCCTCTGACCAGCGTGCTGTTTCTCAGCGCATTACTTATCACCACTGATGTGTCCGTGCCGACATGCTTGTCTTCATCGGAGCAATACACATAAACGTGTTTCTCAAGCTGCTTCGCATCATCCAGATAATCGTGACTCACAAAGTCCAGATAATTCAAAGCATAACGATGCAAATACAATTCATTGAAGTAAGGTTTATTGAAAAATCTCGCTTCATCCGCAACCTGACTGGCAAAACCCGCATCCGACATTTTGTCGCTTAACATAGTGCTAAACGCTCGGCTTTTGGCAGCCATTCTCAACAAAGTATCCACTTCAAAGTAATGTGCTGGTATCTCGTACTCTTTACTTCTTTCAGCCAAAGCGTATTCGCCAAAAACCAAAAACAGGGCCTGATAATTGTCACTTCGCGCTGCAAAGTGCAGTGCCACGGCAGCGCCGGAGCAGTAACCCACAATCACAGGTTCGTGCAACGCGTATTCTTCAATCAGTTGCTCTAAGTCCGCAGCATGTGACGCCATGGTCAGTGCCTGAACTTGCAATTCATCGTTGTCGTCCAAAATATGACGGCTTTGCCACGTATACAGGTTGCATGTCTGATCCAGGCTCGCAATGAAGCTGTTAGCCGCCTCCAGTTCAGTGCCAAAGGGCAAAACCAGAATCACATCAGGCCTGTTTTCGACCCGCTCGGTGTGCATACTGAGTATTGGCACGCCCCTATTTATGAATTTTTTCATTAATGTTTTCATAATTTACTCAGTCGAATATGCGCCAGCCGTCTTGCTTGATAAAGAACGAGCCGATAGTTTTACGTAACGTGTCACACGTCTGAATACCATGCATTTTGCGACAATTAAAAATACACAGTTCACCTACTTCCGGGTTAATCTCCATACTTTCGAACTGCGCCAGGAATTCCATCCCCTGTGCTTCATCCTTGCCATACAGCGCAATAAACTCATCCAACTCACTGCGGCTACTTGGCAAATAATCCCACATTACAAAACCAGCTTCGTTTGCAGCATTTTGTACCGTGATAAAGGCAGCCGTTTGCGGGTAACTGGTTTTAATTGGCCAGCTATCATTTGCCCGTGCATAAGAAATAGAGTCCGCATGGGGTGCAAAGCTAAAGTTCTTTTCAGTTGAAGGCGGATACTCACGTTGCGATGCAATCAGCATTTCACGCCCGGGTTCCACTTCCAGTGTTTTTGCGCTCAAGCCCTGTTCAAAAAACTCAAAGTAAGGCGTTTGCTTAAGCGCTGCGTTAACCACATTTGCCGAGTTAAAATAAAGCTCAGACGTCGCCTGATATTCCTCATTGGTAGCCCGTTGTAACTTGCCCAGTGTCATACCGCTTGTCATGATACCGGTGTGGTAGCGGTGGCCATTCATTGCCAGATCGGCATGCTTTCCCCACCATAATTCAACACCTTGCTGCGACTCTACCTGTAATAAAATGACATCGTATTCACCGCCATGTACAAGATTAAACGCGTGCTCAAGTGATAAAGAGTCCGTTTTCGCAGTGCCGTCAAAATCGTAAATTCTTGCCTTAAATTCTTTCATGCTTCCCTCAACCCTAGTGACTATGTATTTTTCCACTACTTGCTCTATCACCTGCAAGCGCTTTTTTTATTCCAGAACTTAACCAGATGTGTGTTGCTCTGGATTGGTATTTAAGTTGCCATAAAGTATCTTAGACCGTCAAGTCTTTACGTAAATTATTTTTACATAAAGTTACTTTGATTTAAGTTAACTCGAAGAGAAAGTTAAAATGACAGCAACAATGCACTCATTGAGTTAGCCAATACCATAGCAAAATTAAAGCTTAAGCCATTGATTAATAATAATTAATTAAATTAAAGTCAGAACTAAGGCAGCAGTATTGATGCAGTTTTCTACGTAATGTAGCCAGGGAGCTTTTTTATGATTTCTTTGAAGGGTATGTGCATCAGGATGGAATTCAGCGGTATTTATCAACTACTCAACTGCAGCTTTTACAGCCTGAATGTAGACAGCATTGATAAAGGATCTGCGCAAAATAGGCGTTCAAAGTCTGTATGCTGGCTTTGTTTGATAGTTAAATGATTGGAATTCTGTCATGTTGGCAACATTTCTCAAACGACAGAGCTTTCTCAATCGGCTCGACTCTGAGTATCGACACGTATTCACGCATTGGCCTGAGCAAGCACTCTCCGTCAAAATTTATTGAGATAATGATAACCATCCTGATCTGTATTGCTTTTCAAATAAAACGAGATCTCACCCGTGAGATCTCCTACATAACTGTTAAATGCTCGCTTGCATACCTGCTATTTATGAATCTTTATCAATTCAATCATTCAATGTTCGGCTAACCCTGCTGGGCCTATATCTTTTGAGGCACTCGGGTCAGGCTTAGTCAATCACCTCGGTTTCTGCTGGATTGTTATTACTCAAAACAATCTTATCGATTGAGCAAACCCGGTCCTGAGACAACGCAAATTTAATACACTCAAACACGTTTCGGGCACTCAGGTATCTCAATTGCGTATGTGATCTGCGCTCATTCCATTGAACGTCATCTAACGGCGATGGATTATCAAAGTTAGGCGGATACACCGAAATTACGCGCACCCCTTGCCCTTTCATACGTTGGCGAAGCCTGTCCGCAAAAGTGGATTGAGCTGACTTAGCCGCACTAAATGCTTCGCTGGCGATCGAGTGTATATTGTTGTTTAAGCTAGCTGTACTATTAACAAAAATGATGTCGGGTGATTTCGAGTTTTTGAGCAATGGCAGGAAATGTTTAGTCATCAGGACACTGCCTGTAGCGGTTGAATTTATCGTTTCAACTATGTCTTCGTCATCAACATCAGTAAGATGGCCCTCAAGCCAGTAAGATGCATTGTTAATGAGAATGTCAATGTCATCTGATATTTCCCGAACGTCATGTGCAAACTTTTCGATCTCGGCAGGATTGCTAACATTCACCTGAAATGTCGATATTTTTACACCTGGGACCACTTCCCTGACCAGCTTAGCGGTCGCGTTAACCTTCTCGAGCGTCCTGGCAGACAAAAAAAGTTCAGCGCCCATCTGCGCAAACAGTATAGACAGAGTTTGTCCAAAGTCCGGGCTTGCACCCGTAATCACAACCTTTTTATTCTCAAAATTCATTCGTTCTTTCCTGGTTAAATGAAATAAAGCAAGCTCACCCCTGCGCGCGGAGCAAGACATATTCGGTTCTTGTTATCGTTCCATAGAGGTGACAAACACCTGATTTGTATCATAAAAGATATCCGCATAAAACAGCTCAGCGTTAAACCGATACACTTAAGTAATATATTAATAAAATACGGGTTTTCCTGGGTTCCTGGCGAATTAAGTACATCAGATACACTTTTGATCGTCATGCAAAGACCAACAATAAAATACTGTTCAGGGTCTTTCTGAATCTATTCGGCTAAACATGACGGGCTGCAAAGGAACATTGACTACCAACCTACACAAATAACAGGGCCAGAATCATTACTCACACCTTTGTAGTAAAAATAAAACGGCCAGCTCAGATTAACACATCTGACTTGTACCTTTTTCAGATCTTTCACAAACTTGGTTCAGGTGCTTAAAAACGTTGATTGAATTCCTGTGTTTGTCAATGAAGATGCCATCCAGGCTGGTATGACTTTACGCTGTATTTTTGTTGATAATAAGAGACTTTGAAATTAAGTACTCATAAATCACTTTAAAGTATCTGAATACCATGTTACTTTTTCATGGATTATTCGTAATACTTTTTTCACAATGCGTATTTCGTACTGCAGGTATTCTGTGTATTTTACAGTGTCGTTACCCTGTGTTTCCTAACAAATAGACAGAGGCATGGACTATGAGAACAAACGATGAACTGGTTAAGTTAGCCTTTAAAAGCGGATATTTACAAGGCGCATCTAACACCCGGCAAGGTATTCACATCAAGCTGGAAGAAGTACAAAATCAATTTCTTAAAAAACTCAAGGAGGAGCATACAGCCACAAAAAGCGCTTAATTTATTACAGCAACAAAGGGCAAAGCCAGTCGCCTGATCCTGAGCTTTTAAGAATGTAACACTGTGCACTTTTCAGTACCAGGTATATAAAACAGCTCAATGGCACCTTTAAGTGCTAACAGCACCAAAGTTTAACAATACAGCGTCGGGCTTTTCTCGTTATATTTGCTATTGCCAAAACAATATTTTATGACCATCTAAGCGCTTTTTCACCCAATATCCAGATTCTATCTCAGCTTAGGTGATTACTTTTTGCGCTAGATCAATAAATGTGCACTTACTGCATCGGCACATTAAAAATTATGACTGCATCAGGCGGGACTTAAGTCCGCGCCCACCATCTCAATGACGTGACTCATCACTGTGTATTTCTGTCACGAAACGCGGCTATGTCCAATCATCTATTGATACGCTGGATGCATGCCGCTTGCTAACATATGGTCTGTATAAAAACGAAGGCGAGTTTGCTCTTTGCCAGAGAACAGTGTGGGCTAACATGTTGTAAAATCTCTTATTTACCAAAGTTAAAGTGGGTTATGTACCAATCTCGCCTTGCCTGTCGTTGACAATGCAAGCACCACTAGTGCTTTTTCTAATCCAACTCAGCCGAACATACGCCAGCCATCTTCTTTAATGAAGAATGAGCCTATGGTTTTTCTCAATGTGTTACATGTTTTAATACCATGCATTTTTCGGCAGTTAAAAACACAGAGGTCGCCCTCACTGGGATTGATTTCTATGCTGCTGTATTGACCCAAAAAAGCCAAAGCCTTGTCTTTGTCTTTGTCGTACAGCGCTGAAAACTCATCCACTTCACCGAGACTTGCCGGCAAATAATCCCACATCGTAAACCCAGCGCAATTCGTTGCATTTTGTACGGTAAGAAAAGCCGCCGTTTGCGGGTACCTTTCTTTTACAGGCCAGAACTTACTGGCACGAGCATAGGAAATAGAATTCGCATACGGTGCAGAACTGAAATGTTTTTCAGTCGACGGTGGATACTCATATCGAGAGGCTATAAGCATTTCCAGATCCTGCTCTACCTCCAGTGCTCTGGCATTTAACTCTCGTTCAAAAAATGTAAAGTAAGGAGTTTGCCTGAGTGTGGAGTTGACAGCCTTAGCAGAATCAAAATACAACTGCGACCTTGCCTCATATTCATCATCTGACGCCTTTTGTAATTTGCCAAGCCTCATCCCTATAGTATTAACGTCAGCTGAATACGTGTTGTCTCCTATACCTTGTGCAGCGTGCTTTTCCCACCAAAAATCAACACTGTCCTGTGCTTCAACGCGTAGTAATACTACGTCAAACTCACCATCATGAACGTCATTAAAAGCATCCTCTAAAGTTAAAATGTCAACTCTTTCCGCCCCTGCAATATCAAACATTCTTGCTAAATATTTTCTCTTCATTCCCTCAACCCCTTTTTAATCAAACGGCTATCATCTTTACATACTGGGCGTCTAGCAAGCTTAGAGTATACGTTTGCCTATACATCCAGCAGTCCCTTTTGACGGCGCATATCTCCAGATCTCACGGGTGAGATCTGGAGATATGCAACAATTTTCCCACATCCACTGCATAAACTACGTAAATAGGATTAATATAAACTGTACATAACTTTTCACACCCCCAAGTTCCAGCGAAACAAGATAACGCATCGAGACGGCAACATTTGGTACCTGATCGCTTAAAGCAGCCCGGATCTGTGTTCAAGTTATGACGTAGTATTTATCTAAATTAAAGCTTCAAGCAAATATGCTTGGTAGAGATACAAGAAGTAAAAAAACCAAATTGCTGCCCAAAATGAGCTGTATGTTTTTCGAACAGAAACGGTTTAATACAGTAATACTTGGGGAGCTAGTCTTTATCAAGTTAGACATTTGTCTTATTGCAATGGTTATGTTCTATACGCGGTGATTTACAAAATGCACTCAACCCCCCAAAAACGGCAACAGCCTCATTAAGGATAAAGGCTAGTTTTAGAATAAACCCAGATGAATTCAACGCTGAGGC
Organism: Pseudoalteromonas rubra; assembly: GCF_005886805.2. Taxonomy (NCBI): domain Bacteria; kingdom Pseudomonadati; phylum Pseudomonadota; class Gammaproteobacteria; order Alteromonadales; family Pseudoalteromonadaceae; genus Pseudoalteromonas; species Pseudoalteromonas rubra. The sequence continues at coordinate 2,031,183 of NZ_CP045429.1, read as the reverse complement.
TGATCTTGATTTAGATACTTGCTTAATTGGATCAATGCGGAAGAAATACTCGCGTGATCTTCCCAGTCCAAGTCTTGCCAGTTAACACCACAATCAATTTTTGTAACATCATTTGTAAGCAAAGTCTTCAGGGCCGAAGCTGAACGAATTGGCTCGAGCTTATAAATATCACTCGCGGGTTTACGGATCTGATGCTTGCCTGTTACCCGGGCATAAATTGATTCCGAAATGGTTTGCTTATCCAGCGCATTAAGCGCTTTCTTACCATGTGTTTGTTTATATTCAGACTCAACAGAAGTGACTATTTTTTTTGCTTTTCGAAAAGATAACGAGCAGCCTTCTTCGTAAGCTCTGAGCACGCTCGGATAGCGAGTCAACACATTGTAATTATCATAGGCCCCCATAGAGATACCCAGATTTGCAGCCACTTCCTTAATGGTGAGTGCTTTATGCCCGGCGGATTTACGTGCTTTGTTCAGTGCGTTAATCTCGCTCAATGCATTTTGAAACGCCTGTAACTTACCATATTGCGGTAAGTCTTCACGACTCGCGTTTTCCTGGAATTGCTTAACCTTAGTAAACAATGGTCTGCGATCATATACCTTGAACTGCTCATAAGAGTCGTACCCTTTTGCATACACCAATGCAAAAAATCGCCTGTGCCCGGTCAATATTTGAAAGTCCCCATTTTCAATAGGGTAGATCGTTGGCACCTGAATCATTTCACATACTGCAATGTTGTCACCCAACTCAACTATTGTGTCTATGCTTTTTTGCGCTTTGCTCCATTCAAAGGAGCCATATTTCATACAGTTTATAATGCAATTTTTACCAACAATGACACGTTCTTCAGCTTCATACTTTTCCACGAGTTGTCGCTTGGAGAGTCGCTTTTCGATGAACAACTTAGCATCTTCATCTGATATTAATGCGCAAGGCAAAAAGCGGCCGTTAGTTGGATCTGGTTTTACTTTACTGAGAAATACAGTTTGGTACTCAAAAGATTCTCGATGCAGCGGGTCTTGGCTGTTTACTACACTTACAAATATTTTTTCCATTTTATTCATTGCTGTCTATACCTGTAAAAAGCACGTTTTTCGTTTAACAAAGAAACGCAAGCAAGAACGACTCTAAGGAGACCATGTTCAATGGCGGTGCGCCGTTCGTTTAGTTTATTATTATTATTTAACTTAGACACTGGGTAGAAAAATTCGCTTAAACTTACACACATACATAAGCATGCGATGTGCATTACTGTAAAACATTGATGCGTTCCTATCAACCTGAGTCAGTTTGCTCTGTTCATTACTAAAACAAATTCATAACATTTGAGGCAAAGGTATAGTCGTTGTCGCGGATTACTGCAAGCATGCTGATGCTTAGTACACACAACACTCCGCATCACATATGTATAAGTGTCTTAATAACCTGACAGGTGACTTAGCCTTGGCTTTGACAAAGTGACGGCATGTCTAATTAATGCCCAAACGCACGAGTGGGTGTTGCCTTTCTGATAAAAATCATTATAGTGGCAACCAAGTCGGCATATAGCGCAGCTTGGTAGCGCACTGTCATGGGGTGTCAGGGGTCGCAGGTTCAAATCCTGCTATGCCGACCATTCTTCTCCCCCTAAAATCTTTCTTTGTTCTTAGAAGTCATCCGAATCCAGTTTTATAATTTCTCATTTTTTAATGCCCAATATGACTAGGTCATTGATAACCATTAGTTGTTTCTAATAAAAGCCAAAGAGAAGCAAATAAAATTACTTAATGTCAAAAAACAAAACTCAAACACTGGTCACGCAACAAAAAAACTCAGCCTGATGATGCGCCACCCTACGTTGAGGGAGACATAAGACCCGTTACAATTCCCTCTATTACTATCTCTATTCAACTCTGCGGCGAACATGATTTATATCGAGTCAACCTTATCTGAGGCCTACCCTTGACTCCATCCTAATAACTCAACCTACCACATATCAAACTTGAGAAATGCCTTTGGCGTTCATCAAGTGCACAAAGACCATGCAAGCTCGGCAACGATTTATCTATTTGAGGCTAGCAGACACCTCACTTACCGTGACCTTCCCTCCCCGCCCATCATCTATCAAAGGTATTACTACCATTAAAAGAACGGTCGTGCTATAAATAGACTTAATGTAGTAGTGAGTAATATATGAGCAAAGGTAAACAGACCCGCGATAATATTTTAAGCGTCGCTTTTAAGTTAGCCAGTGAGAATGGCCTGGAAAGCCTGACGATAGGCGAGCTGGCTAAACAATGCGGTATGTCGAAAAGCGGCTTGTTTGCGCATTTCAATGCAAAAGAAAACTTGCAGGCAGCAGTTGTTGAATATGCCAACGAAATATTTATACAGCGAGTTATTGTGCCTGCCCGTGCTGACAAATGCACTTGTTATAAAGAAAAAATTACAGCGCTACTAAATCACTGGCTCAACTGGAATCAATCATTTCAGGGCAGTTGCATGTTCTTAGATGCCTGGCGCGAGAAATGCGTTAACCAAACACCTGCGCAACAAGTGCTCAAGCAGGCCATAGAAAGCTGGTTAAGTTATCTGAAAATTCAGATAGGAAAAGGCATAGAGAACAAGGAGTTTAGATCTGACTTAGATCCAATACAAGCCACTTTTGAGCTCTATGGGCTGTATTTGAGTGCACACTTGTATCACTCCATGTATGGACAGGATGAGAGTACAAAACGATTCTGGCTCGGTGTAGAGCGTTTAATACTAGACTGGCATGGAAGTGACTAACTCTAACACCTGCAGAGTAGAGTAAAACAGGATAAAACACTGGCTGATCACCTTCAGCCTTTTTTTGAACACATTAATAGCACGACCGTTCGTTTTAAAAGTTAACAAATTATGGTTGTCAGGTAGAGGAATAAATATGAGTGACAAAATTTACTTTAAATCAGACAGTAGATTTAATTTCAAAAAGCACATGCTCAATGTGATGACACGCGCGCATCACAGAGTCGCTCCCAGACACGCAGAGAAAACCGCAACTAAATTGCTGCTCACACCGGTGCGGGCAAAACCGAAAAATACAGTACCAAGTGATATGATTGAGGCGAGTATCCCCTCCCGAGAAGGCTTTCTTAAAACCTATCAGGTCGGCAGCGGGCCTGTTTGGGTATTAACTCATGGCTGGTCTGGCAGTGCCAATCAATTCTTCCCGTTAATGCAATACATCGCACAACAAGGTTATACCGCTTTGGCCTTTGATCACCCAGCGCACGGCAACAGCGAAGGCTCTATGGGCCACCTGCCCGCTTTTGTATCCGGGCTTGATACGGTGCTAAGTAGCACAAATGAAATTGAAGGTGTTATTGCGCACAGTATGGGCTGCGCTGCTGCAATTGAATGTAAACACCCTAAACTTAATAACAAGCCACTGCTGTTAATTGCACCTGTATTAGATTATGTCAGTAACCTGTTTGGCAGTATTGAACGTTCCGGCTATTCAATGCGCCTGTTTCGTTCTGTGGTCAGTAAAGTTGAAAGTGAGTACAACTATCCAATGGCATCAGTGGATCCATTTGAGAAATTAAAAAACAGAACATCTCCGTGTATTATCGTGCATGATAAATATGACAGGTTTGCACAGTTCACCGTATCTAAACGCGCAGCCACTGAAATGTCTGAGGTCAAACTGATAGAAACGCAGGGGCTGGGTCATGGTCGGATATTGCAAAGCGAGCAAGCACGAGAAGCGTTTGACGAATTGATATCGGCATAGACAATAAAACTTGCCCTGCCAGATGCTGCCTGTTTATGTGCGCAGGGCTATTAGGATAATGCTCTATTCTGATCCAGAGCACCTGACACAGCATCAACAAGCGCTCCCTAATTGGCTTTGTCTAGTTGTTTTTGCATACTGTCATAAGGCACTGGCTCACTATGATACTGCAATGCCTTTCCAGCTAAAACGGTGAGTAACGTCACTGACAATTGGCTTTAACGTCCAAAGCCGATGCCTGGTTATTTTCCCGGCAATTAAATTCAGACAATCCCTCACAAGCTTATTGCAAAGGGAAGGCTGATATTATTACCGTTTTATTTCCAACCCAGTAACCACTTTATCCATGACCAAAACGGTGAAGGCGGTGAAGGATCCCACTCTTCTACTTTTTGAGGTACTCCCCAATCCTTCACAAAGCCGACTGAATGCTCAATAATAAAATTGACCGTTTGTTCCTTTACTTCTTCATGGTACGCCGCCACTTCTTTAAAAATAGCCGCATCCGGGTTACTGATCGGGTTAAATGGACCAGTCCCTTTTATCTCCTTACCAGTGAAATTATCCACGTATCTGTAAAAGGCCGACGCATTATTTGGATTTTGGGTCATGTCCTTTAATTCAATTTGCCCAAGACGCCACTGTAACGACTGCCAGGCAGACAAGGTAATAAAGGCCACAAACTCATTCTTACGATCTTCATGATGTTTTTTATGAACATTGCGATTCAACAAGTCATGCCACCAACTTGCACGGATCACCATATTTCTATTCGCCAGCTCCAGTGCGCAAAATGGCACGATGTAGGGCAGCGCATAAAAAATCGCTTCTCCATCAACTTCGTCTGAGTCCCCTTTTTTAAGGCTTGACTGGATACTCTCGAACTTCTCAACAAACGTATCCGACAGGTTATTTAACTTGTTAAAGCGTTGCCCACCACGAAAATCATTGGCCTGCCTAAAGACTTCCGTCACCCCGTTGTAGTGACCTTTTATTTCATTCAATTTTGTTTCAAGGATACTTCTGTGAATGGCTTCATAAACACGCTCTTTTATTTCAGCCCAGATATCCAGTTTGCGTTCGGTCAGAACACCGATGATTGCCGAAAGCGCGCTACCAACATAGGGAATTGCAGAGATCCCGGCAAGGGCCAGGCCCCGTGCCATATCCTCAAACTTTTGCTCCACTTCACCTTCTGGTGCCGCGCCCAGCAACATTACCTCACCGTCTACCTTGAGTTCAAATTCAGGCCCTTGTCCATCAAAGTCCGGCTCCGGGCCCTCTGGTTTTTCATTGTCGTCTTGCATCAACATAACACTCTCCATATATTATCGTTTGAAATACAACCTGTAACATTCCACTGTTGAGTGTATATCGTGTCCATAGGTACAGCCACCTGACACAACCGGTGTACATTAAGTTTGTTTACTCATCATCTTTTTCATCCGTTAATACAGGACAATTCCTGGACTCTGAATAAATGTGAAAGCACGAATAAACACAATAATGACTGATGTTGTTTAGAAGGCCATGATGCTCAAAATACAGTTAGGCTTACATAAAGGTGAGGTTGATATAGGACGCTGTACTGTAAAGAGACAGTCCAACTTGTTTGCGAATAATGGGCTAACACAAGGAATGAATAAAGGTTTACTTTGAAACCATAAAGCCCGGACTTATCCGGGCTAAGCTGCCTTATCAACAGATGTATGCTGTCGGACAAAACACGGGAGCAGTGTGACACGCACCATAGTCTTTACTGTAAGCACTGGCACCACCTGCAATTTGATTGGTTTGCTGTGCATTGATGTTTTTGCCGGGACTGAGCGTTTTTAGTTTAACCTTTTTAAGTTTCATGTTGTTTCCTGTTGTAATGCTTTAATTGTTTAATCGACTGATGATGAAGTCACAATGATCTGACTGTGCTCATCAGTTAAACAATGTGTTTAAATTAGCAACAAATATCAAGCACTTTTACCCGCTTTATCTGTGTATTATTTTAGGTAATTGTTTTTTAAGTTGTTTGTTATATTGAACTTTTTTCACACAAACAATAATGACAGCGTTAGACTTTTGGACTAAGGGCTCCATTTAAGCACCATTAAAACAACGAAATCGTCGTTCGGCGTTCACAATCAAAACCTTATTCAAAAAGCGCCTTAAAGTAGTCCCACAGCCCCAAAGATTCGCCTGCAAAAATATCGATCCCGAGCCAGGATTTAAGCAGATAAAGCACAACAAAAACGAGACCGATTAAAACCAGCCCAACAATCAACAAACTAGCCAGGAAAACAATGGCCGCAGTAAAGCGTTCGGTGTTAGTCAGGCTGCGCCGGTTAACGCCGCCCAGGAAAACAATATAAAAACTCCAGGGTAAAAACGGTAACGCCAGTGTCGGCCTGAAATCAATGGCATGACCCCGCCAGTCCCGGGTATTAATGACCTTTTGCAGTGCTTTACGCTGTTTGTAGCTAAAGCTTGCCGCCACTTCGGGATCCATCTTGTTAAGCAGCTGCTTAACATGGGTATGCTGTTGATCAGAACGGTTACGCGTCATCAAGCCTCCAGAGCCACCGGTTCACAAGGAGCTGAAACGGTCACTGATTCAAAGTAAGCAATAAGAACACATGACCTCAACAGCCCTGTCATATGCTTTGCCATAGTTTCTTTAAGTTTAGACACTGATGTGACGCCATCAACAGCCTAATCAGGTAAAAGGATTAAAACTGACTTTTACCCACCGCGAATAAGTAAAGTTTGAAACCCGAGAGTTCGTGTAACGACATGCAAACCTGTAACTCCCCCACAAGCTTTACCAACTTGAACTCAACCAATGAAGATGTAAGACTTAATTACACAAAGGAGAGCGAAACTAAAAGCATGGTGCATTCATCTATACCAACTCCGGTATACGCTGGCAGGATGATATAAAGACACGATTGTCCGAGATGTGCTACTTACACAATTTTGTTCGACATAGCATCCACTAATTTTTGGAAACCCAAGCGATTTGTGCATTACAAAGTAAAAAATGCAGACGAGAATCACTTCTCCATTATGCAAAATTAAAAGTCTAGGCAGTAGAAAAGAAGAATTTTTTAAACGGAGCTTTTAAAATGTTCGAAATCTATCCACAAACTTACTACATTATTATTTTTCTTTTATTTTCAGTAACACTTTGGTTTCTCACTCCATGGATAATTAAAATAAGAACTATAAACACAAGGTTCTGGATTTTCGCCGATGCTTTGTGGATATCAGCAAGTGTAGTCGCGCTATCTTTAAAACTATACCTTTCAGAAGTTAACCAAGAAGTAAAACTGTTCAAAGATGTTATAAAAAGCTACAAAGAACATAATTCAAGATACCAAGAAAAGGTGCAAGAATTAACAAAGTTATGCAACAAGCAAGTTATTAAAGAAAAGCATATTGAGTTAGAAGTGGAAATAAGACATATATATAGATTTTGTAATAGATTTTCCGTTCTAGTAAAAAAACTTGAAAGAAAGTATGCACCAAGGATTTCCGGATTCACAAATAAAATCCCTGCTAAAAATATCATTATCAATAAAGAAAACAAAAACAACTTTAGCGGTTACTCAACAGAAATACATATGAGACCTGAGGTAAAGTATATTTCTGTAGAGCCTTTTTCAGAAACATTTCAGAACTTCTACAAAGAAGCCGGTAAGATTAAGTTTGAACATGACGACAGCTATATCTCAACTTCAGCTGGTCTAAACCATATCGAGTATAGAGGGCTGAACTTTACGGGAAAACCGATACAGTTTTTTATTAAAGTTGCAGATGACCTGCATATTGGATGGGAAACTCCTTATGCAAAGATTACAGACTTTCCGACTATTGGAAAAGGGCCTGAGTTACATAAGTACTACTATGAGAATCTCTACGAAATGCTTATATCATTTTCTCAATTATTGGTTTCATCAAATTATTTAGAAAAGCACTCAAAAAAAGTCGACTCGAGGGTTTTACCAAGTTTTGACCGCTACATATATAAAAACAAGGATGGTTACCTAATAAGTTCACTATATATACTTTGGATTTTTTCTGCAGCTTTAAGGCTAAGCAAAGTACGCTATGACTGGATTAAGGCAAAACCGAAAAAGTAAATCCGTTCACTTTAATCTGTCAATGCGCAGGAACTTAGCCATATAATGCTTAAGACTGAGGTTCAGCCACATACATCCACAAAGCTGGCTAACAGAATGAATCATCTGTGACTTTGTTGGTGTGCTGCATGGGATAACTACACTATATTTACCATCGACTAAAGTGCGTTGGTTCAGCATACTTTTCATTTTTTGGTGATCGGGTGCGGATTATATTGTTGGTTATAGAGTTCTCCGGTGGCATAGCCCAGACCACATTGTCAAAGTCCAGGCCTTCCCAAGGGAACCACCCTATTCCGTTTACTCTCAGCCCGCCACTATGAGACAATGACGGCAACAACTTAGATTTACAGAATTTTTGAGTTTGTACTCAGCCTAAACCATTGCTGCGAGCAAGCTGCACCTTATTTACACTTCACTTAGGCACTCAAAAGACAAACTCTGAATAGCAGCCTGCTGCCCTTAATAAGAATAACAGGTTGATAGAAATAGGATTTAAAGCCTGATGGCGACACAAGAATTGACTGATAATATCCCGACAATTTACTGGCACGATTACGAAACTTGGGGTGCCAGCCCGCAAAAAGACCGGCCGAGTCAGTTTGCCGGGATCCGCACTGACCTGGACTTAAATATCATTGGTGAGCCACTGATTGAGTATTGTCGCCCGGCGGCGGATTATTTGCCTCAGCCGGAGGCGTGTCTGGTGACCGGGATCACGCCGCAACATGCGCTTAAGCATGGTTTACCGGAAAGTGAGTTCATGGCGAAAATTCACACCGAATTCAGTAAGCCCAATACCTGTGTCGCTGGGTATAACAGCATCCGGTTCGATGATGAAGTAACCCGTTACAGCCTGTATCGTAACTTTTATGACCCGTATGAGCGCGAGTGGCAAAATGGAAACAGCCGCTGGGATATCATAGATTTGGTGCGTGCCTGTTATGCCCTGCGCCCTGAAGGCATTGTGTGGCCAGAAAAAGAAGATGGCACGCCCAGCTTTCGTCTGGAAGATCTCACCAAAGCCAATGGCATTGAACACGCTGATGCGCACGATGCACTGAGCGATGTCACCGCAACCATCGCGCTGGCAAAATTAATCAAAGAAAAACAGCCAAAGCTGTATCAGTTTTTCTTCTCACTGCGCGGCAAAAAAGCACTGGCCGATCTGATTGATGTGTTTAATATGCAGCCGCTGGTGCATACATCTTCGCGTATTCCGGCCACTCAGGGTTGCACGAGCTGGATTGCACCGATGAGCTTTCACCCGGTCAATAAAAATGCCGTGGTGTGCTTTAACCTGACCAACGATCCACAGGTCCTGCTGGACCTGTCGGTAGAAGAATTACGGGCGCGCTTATATACCAAGCACAGTGACTTAGGCGAAGATGAGCTGCCGGTTGGTCTGAAACTGGTTCACCTGAACAAATGTCCGATATTAGCTCCGGCTAAAACGCTGTTGCCGGAGAACGCAGCACGCCTGGGCATTGACCGCGAACAGTGCCTGGAAAATCTAAAAGTGCTGAAATCAAACCCTGAGCTGCGCAACAAGGTGGCTGAAGTGTTTAATGATCAGGGCGACTTTAGCGACACCACCAACCCCGACTATCAGCTATATAACGGCTTTATCAGTAAAGCTGACAAAGCCAAACTGGCCATTGTACGCAGTGCACCGCCTCATGAATTAGGGTCGCTGGCGCTGGAATTTGAAGACCCTAAGTTCCACACCCTGCTGTTTCGTTATCGCGCCAGAAACTGGCCGGAGAGTCTCTCTGAAAACGAATTAGACCAGTGGCGTAAATACTGTCAGAACAAACTGATGCACGGCGAAGATAATCCGTCTATTAATGCTCAGGACTTTATGATCACGCTGGAAAACCTGGTGTACGAACATGAAGGGAATGAGAAGAATTTGGCAGTACTCAAAGCGCTCTACCACTACGCTCAGAGCCTCTAAGCTAACCCGTTAAAAAGGCGGTAATTTATCACCGCCCTCTTCCGTTACAAACTTTCCTGATAAACCTTTAGGGCTTGCTCCAGATCGGCAATCAGGTCTTCCACATCTTCCAGACCGATATGTAAACGGATCACAGGGCCATGCTGCCAGCCAGTAGTGCTTCGCAATGGCGCCATGCTAGCGTTAGCCGTAACCAGGCTCTCAAAGCCGCCCCAGGAAAAGCCCATCTTAAAGTGATGCAGACTGTCGAGGAAACGGTTAATGGCTTTACGATGTCCCTGTTTCATGACGACAGAGAACAAGCCATTGCTGCCGCTAAAGTCACGTTTAAAGAACTCATGCCCGGGACAACTTTTTAAGGCTGGGTGGCGTACATGATCAACCAGCGGGTGGCCCGCCAGCCAGTTGGCAACCTGCAATGCCGATTTCTCATGCTGCTGTAAACGCACCGGCATAGTTCGCAAGCCGCGCAATGCCAGATAAGCATCGTCTGCCGAGGTACATTGACCCAGCAGATAGGAATTTTCGCGCAGTGTTGGCCACAGGGTTTCGTTGGCAACAGCTACACCCATCATGACATCTGAATGACCAACAATATATTTGGTGGCAGCCTGAATACTGATATCGACCCCATGCTCAAGCGGGCGATAATGCCAGCCATTACCATAGGTGTTATCCAGCATAGTAATGAGGCCCTTTGCCTTGGCCACTTTAACCAGGCTGGGCACGTCTTGTACTTCCATCGTGATAGAGCCCGGAGATTCCAGGAACAGGACTTTGGTGTTGTCCTGGATCAGAGACTCTATATCTGCGCCAACCAGAGGATCATAGTAAGTTGTTGTGATGCCAAGTCCGGAAAGGATCTTGTCACAAAAATCACGCGTTGGTTCGTACGCAGTGTCCACCATTAACAGATGATCACCGGTTTTCAAAAATGACAACAAAGCTTGTGAAATTGCAGCTGCCCCTGAGGGATACAGCGCACAACCCGCGCCATTTTCCAGCTCCATAATGGCGTCTTGCAATGCAAAATGGGTATTGGTGCCACGACGCCCGTAAAATAAGGTTCGCTTGCCGCGCTCGGAAATGGCTTCCTGCATATCAGCAACGGAATCAAAAACAACTGTCGACGCGCGTTGTACAACCGGGTTAACAACCCCTTTGGTATACTGGGATTTGCGGCCTACAGCCACCAGTTTGGTATTCTTCTTCATAAAGTGCTCAATTTTGGACTAGATGCATCATTGCTGACGCCAGTATTCAATCAGATATCGGGAGATAGAGTCTTTTCGGGTAAGTTTATATCCCGGCGCATCGTCTCCCCACTCGGCAAAACCGTCGAGATCTTCCCGGGAAAACCAGTGTGCCTGCTCCAGTTCATCCTGCTCAACAAAGATTTCGGTACTTTTTGCTGTTGCAATAAAGCCTAGCATAATAGACGACGGAAATGGCCAGGGTTGTGAAGCAAGGTAGCGCACCTGATCAACGTCAACCCCCGCTTCTTCTTTTACTTCACGGATAACGGCTCGTTCAAGCGTTTCACCCGGGTCAACAAACCCGGCCAAGGTCGAGTACACGCCGTCAGGCCACTGAGCCTGACGACCGAGTAAACAACGCTCAACCCCATCAGGAAAGGTATAAGTAACCAGCATAATCACAGCAGGGTCGGTACGCGGAAACGTCATATGACGGCATTCCGGGTCGTTACACAAACGCGCATGCCCGGCTTCAACAGAACGATTTGGGCTACCGCAGCGGCCACAAAAGCGGTGCGTTTTATGCCAGTAGCATAACCCTCGCGCTAACACGCCCACAGAGGCCAGTTCAACATCCAGCTTGGGACCAATAGTCCGCATGTCTTCAAAATGAAAAGCCTGTTGATCGACGTGTTCTTCAAAACTCACATCAATGCAGCCCTGCAGCAGCTCTTGCTCCACCTCGCTTACATCAAGTGCAAAATAGCTATGTGTATCGTCAATACCTAAAAAAACAGCTTCTGCACGGTCTAGTGTGGCAATCTGCGACTGAGATAACAGTGCCAATTCACGCTTTTCACTCACAATCAGATTTTTATTATTCCACACCAATAACCAGCGGCTTTTTTCGCCATATTGGCCCAACAGCCAATTAGGGTCTTTACGTTCAGCCGAGGCCCGATCCAGGTTCATTTGCGTGTAGTGCAGCACGACGTTCATCCTTTTCTTGTTCTTTGAGGACACGCTAACATAGCTGGGCCGAATGCCAATAGCTTTGCGGCAAAAAAAAAGCCCTTACGGGCTTGAACTACAGTGTGATATCACACTACAGAGAGGCAAGATATTCCTGAAGCTTTTGGTTTTCAGCTTCAATATGCTTATAGAATTCGATGTCTTTTAGTTTACTGGCCGCACCTTCATCTAACACAATAACGGCGTGACGGTGCATTTGCAGTGCCGACGCAGGACATGCGGCAGTTAACGGCCCTTCTATCATGGCGTGCACGGCGTCCGCTTTATTTTCGCCAGTCGCAAGCAACACGACTTTACGTGCGTCCAGGATAGTCCCGATCCCCATAGTGATTGATAAATGAGGCTGGTACTCGTCGGCCGCAAAGAAGCGTGCATTATCGTCAATGGTTGCCTTAGTCAGAGTTTTGACCCGAGTACGTGATGTCAGGCCTGAAGAAGGCTCATTGAAACCAATGTGGCCATTACGACCAATACCCAAGAGCTGAACGTCAATACCGCCCGCGGCGCTGATCTGTACTTCATATTCTTTGCAGGCTTCAATTGGGTTTTTAGCATCACCCGGCGGAACATGCGTATTATCTTTGTTAATGTCTACATGATTGAACAGCTGTTCATTCATAAAATAGCGATAGCTTTGCGGGTGCTCGCCATCCAACCCAAGGTATTCATCCAGATTAAACGTTTTTGCTTTGCTGAAGCTCACCGAACCCGCTTCGTTACGACGGATAAGTTCCTGATACAAAGCAACGGGCGTTGACCCTGTGGCAAGTCCCAATACAGAGCCTGCGTTACGTGCTAACTGTTGAGTGAAAATATCGGCACCATATGCCGCAACTTCTGCTGCGTTTTTTAGAATTACTATTTGCATAATGTAAGGCTCAAGGTTGTGAACAAACAGGAAAAATGGGATCTGAACCTTGCTTTGCGTGCAATCAAAACAAGGTCAGATCAAACCTAACTGGGATACACTGTTTAGGTTATTACCATTATGACAACGCTGTCATTATTAGAGAAAAAAGCGCGCTTGTAAAGTAAAAGTGATAAAAAAATGTACTTTTTTTATAGCCAAATAAAAATGGCCCTTACAACGGGCCATTTTGAGTTTGCTAACTAAATATTGGAGTTAGTATGTTTTGCGTTATTACACACTAACAATGATCTTACGCTTGTACATCCAGTGTAATACCAGAAGCTGAACCGCCAGCAGAGCACATACACTGACCAATGCCTGCCAGTGCGCAGGCACAGCATTAATAATACCGCCAAATACACTGCGGCTAATAAAGGCCCAGTCGACCAGACTCGAGGCCAGATAAATAATGATAGAGTTGGCGCCAATAATCACGAATGGATAAGCCAGTTTTTGACCATTGAGTATATCTACCAGGGTAAAGAAAACGGCAAGAAAAATCGCGCTCCAGCCCACGGTGACCAGCACAAAAGAACTCGTCCATAACTCTTTGTTAACCGGGAATTGTAAATCCCATAGCCAGCCTAACGCCAGGCTGACGATACCAGCGACAAACAAACGCCCTGCTACCTGCCACTGTCCGAGTTTATCCGATTGAGCTATCAGCTGGCCTGCAAACACGCCCGCTATCGCATTAACGATGGCAGGAAAGCTGGACAAAATCCCCTCCGGATCAACCGGACGGTTTTGATAGGTAATCCCGGGTAACAGTGCCTGATCGACCCAAGCATTCCAGCTGCCTGCCGGTGTGAGTTCACCAGCACTGCCACCAGGGACCGGAATAAAGCAAAGTAGCAACCAGTAGGCCAGCAAAATACCCACGCCTGTAAAAGCTGTGGTCTTCAAACTACAATGCCATACCAGCATGGCACAGAAAAACCACGCAATAGCAATCCGCCCAAGCACACTGGCATACCGGATCTCACCGAGATCAGCAGGTATACCTGTTCCCCAGCCATGATTATATAGCACCCCAAATAGGCACAGTAAGCCAAGTCGCTTAATCGCTTTTATGTAAATGGGTTTACGCTCTGCCATTGGCAGGTGGTCAATGCGCTTGGGTCTGAGTCCCATTGCCACACCTGACAAAAAGATGAACAAGGGAAATATCAGGTCGTAAAAAGTGAAACCATGCCAGGCACTGTGGAGCGTTTGGGCTTCAAATATCTTCCACCCCTGCCAGCCGGTTAAAACAAACAATGCGGCAAATATGGACTGACCACCGAGGATCCAGAACATATCCATACCGCGTAAAGCATCGAGTGATGCCAGTCTTTTCTTATTATTTGACATAGTTACAGCCTACACAAACAAAAAATCCCCGCTAAACTGCAGCGGGGTTTTTTACCCAGGGAAAATTATACGCGTTGCCCGTTAATAAAAGTCTGCAACACATGAAGATCGTCATCGAGCACAACAAAGTCGGCATCAGCGTCGTCGATAAGGCGCCCTTTAGTTGCCAATCCCAAATATTGTGCTGGGTATAAAGAAGCCATCCGCAGCGCTTCTGACAAGGTAACATCTAGCGTATTGACACTATTGCGCACCGCACTGGCCATGTCCAAAACACTGCCGGCCAACTCACCTGTGGTCGAATTTAATCTGTCACCCGTGCGGATCACCTTACGGCCATCGAAAAAGTCAAACTCCTGATCATCGGTGCCCACAGGAGGCATAGCATCAGTTACCAGCATGATTTTACCGCGCTGTTTACTACGAATAGCCAGTTTTGCCGACGCAGGATGGACATGGTGACCGTCAACGATCAGACCACACCAGGCATTGTCTTCCCACAATGCAGCACCTACGACACCGGGTTCACGTGAGGTATACGCCGACATAGCATTGAACAAATGAGTGAAGCCATCAGCCCCTGCTTCCAATGCAGCCATGGTGGTTTCAAAGTCAGCATTAGAATGACCAATCGACACTTTCACGCCCAGTTCAACCAGACGTTTGATGTCACTCAGAGGCACAGTTTCCGGTGCCAGAGTCACCATCTTGATCCCTAAATCTGTACGGGCATAAATAGCAAATTCACGCTCTGAGATAGGACG
This sequence comes from Pseudoalteromonas rubra, assembly GCF_005886805.2. Classification (NCBI taxonomy): domain Bacteria; kingdom Pseudomonadati; phylum Pseudomonadota; class Gammaproteobacteria; order Alteromonadales; family Pseudoalteromonadaceae; genus Pseudoalteromonas; species Pseudoalteromonas rubra. The sequence goes on along the minus strand of NZ_CP045429.1, from coordinate 2,016,078 downwards.
AATAAATTGCTCGCTGTGTGTTCCCTTCTTTGGGTGGGACAGATGTGGACCTTCAAAATGGATCCCGGCAACACCAGGTTCTTTACGGGCAATGGCCTCTGCAACAGCATCTGCGGCTTGCTCCATAACGGCAATCTGATCGGTGATCAGCGTTGGCATCAGAGCGGTTGAACCAAACTGCGCATGTGCTGTGACAATGGTTGTCAGGCACGATAAGGTCGGATCAGCATTTAAAAAGCCACCGCCGCCGCCATTAACCTGAACGTCAATGAAACCTGGTACGGTAAGCCCTTCCAATCGCGTTACGTCACTGCTCGACGGGTGCGATTCAAATCTAAGTCTGCCATTGTCGACAACAAACTCAACATCGTTTTTAAATTGTGTGCCGTCAAACAAACGGCTGGCCAAAAATCTGTTCATATTTTATACCAAGTGCTCCGATTGACGTTGAATGCTTTGCATGGCGAAGTAAATAGCGCCCATTTCAGGCGGCTGCTTTGGCAGCTCTACTTGATTTGCCACTTCCGGATCTAACCACTGGCTAAGCGGCTCAGATAAACCACCAATCATTGAAAGCCTGGGCGGGTTGTTCTCCAGAAGTTTGCGCGCAAGGCGACTAACATAGTCAGCACCGGTTTTAACAATCTCCAAGGCAAGCGAGTCTCCACTTTTCGCTGCATCCAATACATAGCGCGCCAGTTTGGCGTAACTGCTAGATGGTTGCCCTGCCATTTGCTCAGCAATGCCCATCGCAGTATTGGTGTTGAAATGCTGTAAGAAAACCTGCGATAGCACTGTGTTTGGCCCTAACCCGTCCAAGTCCAACAATACGGCTTTTACCGCTTCCAGACCCATCCAGGAGCCACTGCCAATATCTCCCTGAGCAAAGCCATGTCCACCATAATTAGCACTTTTACCGTCCACCAGCACAAAGCCACAAGAGCCAGTTCCGGTGATAATCACAGCGCCATCTTCACCTTCATGTGCACCAATACACGCTGTATGCAAGTCGGTGGTCAGAAACATCTGTTTAAACGGGTGATCCCAGCGCATAATTTTGTCATATAAGCTAGGTAGATTAACGCCTGCAAGGCCTAAACCCGCATTGAGTTCATGTACCTGCTCTACTCTGAGTCCTGCGTCCTGCAATGCCAGTTGAGTAGAAACCATGATTGACTCTAAGGTTCTTTCAAATCCGTGCAGCGGATTCGCAGGACCGCCAAGACCAGTGCCTAGTACGCCATGTATTGCAGAGTATATGGTGGCACGGCATTTCGTTCCTCCACCATCGATACCTATATATAACTGGTCATGTTCAACCTGTTTAGCCATCATGTAGCGACCCCTAAAAGTGTGATTGGTGCCTCCTCATCCAAAGGCAACCAGTATTCAGTCATGTTGATTTGATGTTACACAACAAATGACAGCGTTGTCATTAAGTTTTTTATTATTTTTTCGCAGTGTGAAAAATTTTAATATTGCATACTTTTGCTTAATTGTCAGAAAAATTTTTGCAAGGAACTGAATATTGTCCTTTTTCTTCGACAAAATCCGGCATATTCAGATACAGAACATCAGCTTGATTTAATACCCATTTGATAAATGGCGTCGCCAATCCTGAGATGGTGACATCACAACGAGCGCCATGAGAAATTTTAACACTGTTTGCTACACGCCGACTCTCTACAACTGAAGACCGATTAATACAGAGTGCTACACAAGTATACTTCGAAACGCAAAACGGCGCTTTCGCGCCGTTTAATATGCCTGTCAGGCTCAACTCATCCCTATTGGTGATACACCCATTCGGATAAGCTAATCAGGGTTATTTAACGCCCAGCTCCTGAAGACGCTCTTGCAGATAACTATCAGCTGTATAGCGCTCAGACAGTACTACGTCAGGACGAGGATGCAGGAAAAGTGGCAGCGAGATGCGCGACTTATCACTGGCTTTACCCGTTGGGTTGATCACTCGGTGAATAGTAGACGGGAAATAACCACCAGACGCTTCTTGCAACATATCACCAATGTTAATGATCAGGTTGCCAAAGTCACACGGCACGTCTAACCAGCTGCCGTCTTGTCTTTGTACTTGCAGACCTGGCTCATTTGCTGCGGGTAGTACCGTCAAAAGGTTGATATCGCCATGTGCTGCTGCACGGATAGCACCTGGTTCTTCGTCACCTGTCATCGGCGGATAGTGTAAAACACGCAGTAGCGTTTGCTCAGAATCTTTGATCATGTCTTTTAGATCAATCGAGAACTTGGCACGCACATCTTCAGGCGCTTCGGCCTGTACCCAACTTAATAGCTGCGCCGCAAATTCATTTGCCAGACGGTAGTACTCACGAATTTCCGCGTCCAGCTGCGCTGGTACGCGACCTTTTGGATAAACGTGGAAGTACTCTTTAATATCTTTAATTGTGAAGCCCTTTGCAACTTCAGATACATCAGGCGGAAAATAGCCGTCTTGCGTTTCTTTATTAAATAAAAACGCGTGCTTTTCTTCTGAGTTAAAGAATTCTTGCCAGTTTTTATAGATAGACTCAACCAGTTCCTGAGGAATTGGGTGATTCTTTAGTACACCAAAGCCCGTAGAGCGCAGAGATTCAACAAATTGTTTCGCCGCGTCAGGCGCTTGATAGTCAACTGTAGGTAGCTGTTGCATAATGGTTCCACCGATATATTAACGTGACTTAAATTCAAAAAATTAACTGCAACTCGAACATTGAAAATTAACTTTTTGAATTAAGATAAAATCTTGCTCGCGAGCTTAGAGAAATACACCGCCGCAGATAAGGACTTATGTCCGCCCACTCCCTCAATAATCCCCCTGATTGACTCAGATCAAACTGCATCCACGGGCAAAGATATTTGCCACTCCAGACCATGCTGGTGATTGCGCACACTGTACGTGCCGTCCAAAGCATTAACAATCAAATTAGCCGCCACCGAAGCGCTCAGTCCCACATGGCCAGTGTTGCCTCTTTTTGTCGTCACAAAAGGTTTGAGCATGTCTTCTTCCGAAATCCCATCCAGCCCTAAGCCATTATCCTCACAGCTGATACTCAGTACCCCATCCTCTATTGAGATCACGATATTCACCTGAAGCGCACCCTCCTGGCGGCCATGAGATAGAGAATTGGCAATCAAAGTGTCTAATACCGATGCCACTAACCCACCATCAAACACTGCTACCTGGTTCTGATTGACAGCGACATGGACATCAACGGGTTTGTCCGACCAAGCACTGTGGACTTTGTCAGCAAGGTCGATCAGGTTCACTCGAGTCGGTGACACTGGACACTCTACCCGGGCAATCTGCTTCACCATAGAGACAAATTTTGCCACCCGAGTCAGGTTTTTCTGGCTTAACGCCAGGCTGGTGTCACATTGTGCCAGCTTATCTGCAAATACCTCCGGGTCGGCGCTATTGGTTTGCAAAGCTGATATGAGTTTATGCACCGTATCAGAACAATGGCTCACCGCAGTGATGGCCGTTCCCAGTGGCGTATTTATTTCATGGGCAACCCCTATAACCATTTCGTTCATGACTTGAGAAAGCTGCTGCTTAACCGCACTTTTTTGTGCATCCAGTAATTTTATTTGGGTATCAACTCTGGCGAGGATTTCGGCTGGAATAAAAGGCTTGGTGATATAATCGTTGCCGCCTGCGTGGAGTGCTTCGACTATCCAGTCGGTGTCGCTATGGACGCTGACAAAAATCACCGGGATATGACTAGTGTGTTTTTCCGTTTTCAGTATCTTACACAGTTCAATGCCTGACGTCCCAGGCATTTTTATATCCGTGATCACCAGCTCAGGTGGTTTACGCTTAATAATGTTTAAGGCTATTTCAGCATTTATCGCCGCCAGTACCGTATGTCCTTGCTGGCGCAGGATCAATTGCAGCATGTGCAGGTTTTCAGCAACATCATCAACCACCAAAATGTCTGCCATTCCTTTATCCTCCTCATTGCTTTGCACACTTTCAGTAAGCATAGCTTGAGAAATGGCCGCACGCGACTATGGTTACTATGTTAGTAAACTCAACGGTGTGGCGTATATATGGGTGTAAGATTTAGAGTAAATATCGTTTATTCGGTGATACTGTCGTTGTTGATTATTGCAGCCTTATTACTCCTTCTTAATTTTGCCAAAATAGCGCCCATTAATAAAAAGCTCGACAACCTTACTACCCTCAGCACTGTCTCATCCAGCCTCACAGCGCATGCGCAAAACCACACTGTTCAGCTTGCCCTATACCTGAATAAGTCGCAGCCCGATCAACTCGAAAAACTGGCCATATTCAGTACGTCCGATTTATCGCTCGTCACGGGTACACAGATCTCGCCAGATATCGCGCAGGCAAACCAGAATCCAGTCAGCCTGCTCGAGGCCATTTCCGCTCTGCCAGTTGAATCTTCGGCTGCTCAGCTTGCAACGCTGCATAGTGACCTGAAACAGCTTTTTATCCAGACCTATGCTGAGCTCAATCAACCAAGTTTAGTCGTTTCACCATTTAACTTGGCACATTATTACACAGAACTAAAGCACATAACGGCTGAGTTAGAGCAATTGAATGGGCTCTTCATGCAGCAAAGTCGACAACTGAGTGGTGATAAAGAGCGCATATTTATACAACTTAAGACACTCATTATCTGGGGTGTTGTATTGCTTGGCGCAGCAACGTTATTGGCCGCCTGGTGGAGCAATTTCGGACTGTTCGAGCCGCTGCAAAGGCTATATCTGGCTTTACACAATGCCAACCAAACGGGCAATACAAAATTACAACTCCCCGAACAACTTGGCACTGAGCTCAGTGGGCTGGCGAATGTTGTTGGAAAGATGCATGACAAACTTCACAATCGGATAGAAATCGCTAAATTACGAGAAATGTTTAATCAGGGGATCAGACATAGCCGTGATCCGGATGAATTGCGGCGCTTTGCTCTGGAGTTTTTTGCCATCCATTATGCCGCTCCCAGCGTGGCTATTTGTAACACAGATGAAAATACACTGATACCAATTCAAACCATTGGCTGCCCACCCTGTTTGGATGACCTGAGCATCCAATACGCTCAATTATGTCGTACATTAACACGCCAGAGTCTGGACGCTGGCAGCAGCGCCTTTGAAGTAAAAGCAGGTGCCGTAGTTATTTCAATAAAAAGCGCGGCACTGTATCCCTTGCTGGTTAACAACCAGCTCCGAGGCGCATTGTATATTGCCAGTGTTGAACACTTCGACTGTGAGCAACAAAGCAGTATCCAGCAGCTGTGCGAAGACCTCGCTATCCAGATACAGCTTTGTGAAAATGCCCAACAACAACTTGCAGCTGAAACAGCCCTGTCACAGCATCTTGAAATGATGCTGCACATTCTGAATGCCATTCCCAACCCCACTTATTATCGGGATATTCATGGCACCTTTTTAGGTGTTAACCGAGCATTTCTGGATTTTCTGGATCTGTTTGAAGCCGAAGTAACCGGTATGCGCATACAGGACGTGTTCGACGTTTACACCACAGGTTATCTGGAGCAAAAGTCTCGTTATACGATAGAGCAGCAGGCACAACATCAGTTTGAGCTGAAGCTGGAAAACGGTCAGCAGGAATCACGAGAGCTAATCGTTCATGAAGCCCCCTTCTTTGATGGGTTTAAAGAGGTTGGCGGTGTTGTGGGCACCTTTTTAGACATGACTGAACGTAATGAGCTGGAACGCAACATGCTCGCAGCCAAAGAGCTCGCTGACAAAAATGCCAAAGTAAAAAGTGAGTTTCTTGCCAATATGAGTCACGAGATTCGCTCCCCTATGAATGCCATTATAGGTATGGCGCACCTGGCGCTGAATACACAGCTTGATATCAAACAGCGCAGTTATGTTGAGAAAATTGACAATGCTGCTAAGCAGTTGCTTAAACTCCTGAATGACATTCTGGATTTCTCGAAAATCGAAGCGGGTAAAGTCGAAATTGAATCAACCCATTTTCAACTTGATAAGGTGCTGGATAATGTGGCAACTATCGTGGGCTTCAAGGCAGATGAAAAGCAACTGGAGTTAGTATTTGATGTTCATCCGGATGTGGCCAATGACTATATCGGCGACCCTCTGCGTATCAGTCAGGTGCTGATCAATCTGGCTGGTAATGCTGTGAAGTTCACGGAGCAAGGCCATGTCACCGTCAACATTAGCTATCAGAGTGAGGATGAACAAAGTGCCCGGCTGCTTTTCAGTGTCATTGATACCGGAATAGGGTTAAGCCAGGAGCAACAAACCCGGTTATTCCAATCATTTGCGCAGGCAGATACCTCCATTACCCGCAAATACGGCGGCACGGGTCTGGGGCTGACGATTTCACAACATCTGGTGAAACTAATGGGTGGCGAAATTTTTGTCGAGAGCGAACTGGGTAAAGGGTCTACGTTCTACTTTACCTTGCCGCTGCCCTTCGCAACCCCTACCCGTCTTTTGAGTCAGCCCGCTGAACACTTCAAAGATAAAATGGCGCTGGTAGTAGACGATAATGCCCTGGCACGCGAAGTGATGGCTGCAATGCTGAAAAAGTTTGGTATCGCTTCTAAGCTATTCTCTTCCGGTGATGCCTGTATCGAGTATGTACGGAATCAACAGCCGCACTTTGATATTGCGTTTATTGACTGGCACATGCCGCAAAAAGACGGCATTGATACCATTATGGAGTTACATGCCCAGTCTCCGGCAAGCCAATATGCCCTGGTCACCGCCTATGGACGGGAGCTGGGGCTGAAGGACGAACAAAAGCACATTATCTCCAGCATTCTGTTGAAACCCATTAACCCATCCAGCGTATTCGATTGCTTACAAGCCTGTCTGGCGCCTCAACCACAGCAGCTCAATACGAGTTGTCCAGCCCAAGATAGCAGGCTATCCGGATTAACCATCTTGGTAGCCGAAGATCAGCCGGTAAATCAGGAAATTGCGGTTGAGATCTTATCTTTCCATGGTGCAACGGTGGAGGTTGCCAATAATGGTCAGGAGGCGCTTAATGCGGTACAAAGTAGCGCATTTGATATTGTGCTGATGGACATGCAAATGCCGGTTATGGATGGACTCCAGGCAACACGTGCAATCGGTCAACTTACCAACACAGCCAAACCTCCCATTTTGGCCATGACGGCCAACGCCATGCAAGATGACATTCAGACCTGTCTGGATGCGGGGATGGTGGGTCACATTGCAAAACCTATCGATGTGGAGAATATGGTTGCGACCATCCTGGCCCATACCCAGAAACAGGAGCGAGATGACGGTAACCCGCTACCAGTCTCCGCAGAACGTCAAGATGACACAGTACAGAACACAGAAACCGAGGCAAGTACGTTTGACGGGATAGATATTGAAGCCGGTATTAACCGGGCAGCTGGCAACCGGGAGGTGTACTTCTCACTGCTTGAGAAGTTTGTTAAACAGCAGATAGAAGAGCTTATCAACCTCAAACAGGCCATCACGATAGGCAACACAGAGCTTGCGGAGCATATACTCCACGCACTGAAAGGCGCAAGTGCAAACTTATCTATGACCTTTCTGACTGGTCAATGCGCTGAGCTGGAATCTCAGCTTAAGGACGCTCGTTTCGACGGGACACAGATAGACAATTTGCTGGATTACATCAGAGGCTGTCATGCCCAGATTACTCATCATATTGAATCTGGTATTACACACGCTCAAAACGCAGCGGTGCAAAGCGCGGCGAACAGTACCTCAGACACTCACTCAGAGCCGGCTGAAGCACCTTTGATCGCGCTTGCTAAGGCGCTGAGAGAGTACGACTCATCAGCCACTGAATTAGTCGCATCACTGCACGACGACGCACCACTGCCTAGCGCTGTGTTAGATGAGTTAAAAGCGCTGATTACTCAGTATGAGTTTGAAAAAGCCCACTCTTTACTTGAGCCTTATGTGCCGCAGCAGGCCTTGTCAGGCAGCGCTGCGGTAGATTAGACAAGGCCTGTTGCCCAGAAAAGGTAAGGTGTTACTCGTTATAATCCAAGGTCTGCCATAAAGTCGTCGTCTGCCACATCTTCTGCTGGCGACTCAGCTTTTTTCGCAGGTTCTGCCTTTTTCGATCTCTGACTAGCGATGATATCATCCGGGTCTACAGCTTCTGTGATATCGTAATCGTGTAGCTTGATAAACTCAGTCTTGTCCATTGCCAGCTCCAGATAGAAAATATTCTGGCCCTGTGTGGTGAAGGTCACGCGGCGTGCCTGTGGCCTGTCCATGGTCGTATCGACCGATATCTGAACCTGCTTATTGATCGCCATCATTTTAGGCTGGTTCTGTGTGATAGAGGTATGCAGTTGCTCACGCACTTTGCTGGTGAAGTCACCCACGATCTGGTTCATCAGTTCCCCCATCACGTTGGATACGTCGTCTGACAAATGACTTTGTGCGATTTCACTCTCCGGCATACCCATTGAACGCATGTAATCCTGATACACTTCCATTGCAGCCTGGGCAGTAAAGTTGGTCACAACCAGACCGGTAAAACCGCCATCAAACAGGACAAAACAACCAATATCTGGACGCATACAGGTACGGGTGATCTTCTGTACCATTGCCGAATAGGCAATCTGATTGCCACTGGCCGAGGACAAAACCTCAGTCACTGAGTTGCAAAGTGTGGATAGGATATCTTCTGTGCTGATCACTTTATTTTTCGCCATGTTGGTTCTCTAACTTACTTCTTATTGTTAATACTAGCCAAGCTACTCAATTTATCACTGACTATCTAGTATAAAATGCTAAAATAGCATGATTATTTTTTCTAAGACAAATTGGACTAGCAGTGTGACGGGCAAAGACAGTATATATGCCACAGAGCAAGAAGTCAGAGACTTCACCTTCGACGCAAACGTAGTAGAAGTATTTCCGGACATGATCCAGCGCTCAGTGCCGGGTTATGCCACCATAGTCAGTACCATGGGCAAGCTGGCAGGACAGTATGCTCAGAGTAACTCTAACCTGTATGACTTGGGCTGCTCACTGGGCGCAGTAACCCTAAGTATGCGCCGTAATATCGATAAAGAAAACTGCCGCATTATCGCAGTAGACAACTCTTTGCCTATGGTTGAGCGCTGTCAGATGCACCTTAAGGGCTTTAAGTCCGATGTCCCGGTAGATGTGCAGCTTGGCGACATCAACGAATTAGCGATCGACAACGCCAGCGTCGTTGCTATGAACTTTACTTTACAGTTCATTCCTCAGGACCAAAGAGCCTCGGTACTGGAAAAGATATACCAGGGACTTAAGCCTGGCGGTGTACTGTTGCTCTCTGAGAAAATCAAAGGCGAAAATGATATCAAAGACAATCTGTTAATTGATCTTCACCATGACTTCAAGCGACACAATGGCTATTCAGAACTCGAGATCAGCCAAAAACGTACTGCCATTGAAAACGTGATGCGTACTGACAGCCTGAGTGCCCACAGAAATCGCCTCGAGGAGATTGGGTTTACTCACACCCAGGTGTGGTATCAGTGCTTTAACTTCTGCTCCATGATTGCGATTAAATAAGAGAAAGACTATGAATTCCTGGTTTACCGATTTTTACGCCGCCATTGCAAAAAGCCCACTCAGTCACTGGCTGGAAACACTGCCAGCGCAACTGTCTCATTGGCAAAAAGAAGCGCAGCATGGCGACTGGCCACAATGGGAAAAAGTATTAAAAAACCTGCCTGATTTACCTGCTGACCAGGTTGATATTCAGAGCAAAGTCTCTTTTACTCGCCAAACCCCCATTTCTGACGGGCATCAAAAGCAGCTGACACATCTGTTCAAACGCATGATGCCATGGCGCAAAGGTCCTTTTCATGTTCATGGTATCGACATAAACACCGAATGGCGCAGCGACTGGAAATGGGATCGCTTATTGCCTCATATCAGCGATTTACATGGCCGCAATGTGTTAGATATCGGCTGTGGCTCTGGTTATCACCTGTGGCGAATGCGCGGTGCGGGGGCTGAGTTTGTGGTGGGCATTGATCCTTCAGATCTGTTTTTGAGTCAGTTTCAGGCGATCAAACACTTTAATCCAGATCCCAACGTCCATCTGCTGCCGTTGGGTGTGGAGCAGCTCCCCGAGTTGAAAGCCTTTGACACGGTCTTCTCAATGGGTGTTCTGTATCATCGCCGCTCCCCCATTGACTTCCTGGCTCAGCTAAAAGCTCAGTTGCGCCCGGGTGGTGAACTGGTATTGGAAACTCTGGTCATCGAAGGTGATGTTAACACCGTCCTGGTACCCACAGATCGCTACGCAAAAATGCGTAACGTATGGTTCATTCCAAGCTGTGATGCGCTTGCTTTGTGGCTGCAACGCGTTGGCTTTAAAGACATACAGGTGGTCGACAAAGACGTGACCTCGCTGGATGAACAAAGACGTACCGAGTGGATGCAAACCGAATCGCTGGCCGACTTCCTGGATCCAAACGACCCCAGTAAGACCATTGAGGGTTACCCGGCTCCGCTCAGGGCAATTATTGTCGCAAAAGCCTGATCATTAACCTGAACATTGGGCACAAAAAAGCCAGCATCTCAGCTGGCTTTTTTAATTTACTCTAAAGGCTAGCTTAGCCTAATAGCTCAGCAAGTTGCTGGCTTACCGCTTCAACAGCCTGAGTACCATCCAGTTTGTGGTACTGAGTATTGCCTGCATCCGCTTCAGACTGGTAGTAGCTTACCAGTGGTTTGGTCTGGTCGTGGTAGATACCAAGACGCTTACGCACTGTTTCTTCTGTGTCATCAGCACGAATGATCAGATCTTCACCTGTCTGATCGTCTTTGCCTTCCACTTTTGGTGGATTGTACACAACGTGGTAAACACGGCCAGAAGCTGGGTGCACGCGGCGACCGCTCATACGCTCTACGATGATTTCATCAGCAACGTCGAACTCGATAACGTGATCAACAGCAATGCCATTTTCTTTCATCGCATCTGCCTGAGGGATAGTACGCGGGAAGCCATCTAGCAGGAAACCATTCGCACAATCTTCTTTTGCAACGCGCTCTTTTACCAGACCAATGATGATGTCATCAGATACAAGCTGACCTGCATCCATCACTTTTTTGGCTTCCAGACCCAGCGGTGTACCTTCGCTGATCGCAGCGCGTAGCATATCACCTGTTGAAATTTGTGGAATACCGTACTTTTCCATTAGAAATTGAGCTTGAGTGCCTTTACCTGCACCCGGCGCGCCTAGCAAAATAATGCGCATAGTGTGTTCCTCGTATGTGAGTTAACTGGATTTTAATTGTGTCGAATTTTTTCACATTGAGCTGGGATACTCAAGGGACTTAGACCAATTGTCTAGCGCTGATTGCTACAGGACGAACAAAATTCGTCCACTAGGTCGCAATATTCGGATTAGCAAAGACAACTGGTCAATTTAACTGCACCCGCTCTGGTAAATTTGTCAGCTGACTTTTCGTTTTACTGGTGCTGTGTTTGAAAAGAATTGAAATAGCCGCTCGCCTAATACGGAAAATGTCAGACCACAGAGGATCACAGCACCACCAATCAACTCAAATGTGTCGACCTGCTCGTTCAGGATCACGCTGGCACTCACGATGCCAACCAAAGGAATGAGTAACGCAAACGGGGTAACTGCGGCAGCGCGATGCCTGCCAAGCAGCCAGCCCCATAGTGCAAATGCCAACAAAGTTGAAACAGGCCCCACATAAAGTAACGCCAGCCATGTCTGTCCACTGCTGCTTAAAACAAGGTTTATCGGTGTATCGTTTTCAAGATAATAGGACAAGGCAAACAGAGGTAAAGGGACCACCACACTGACCCAGACCATGAAATGTAATAAGTTAACCTGCTGTAACTGCTTCATAATCAGATTCGACACCGCCCAGCTTAAGGCCGCGCACAGGATTAATGCTATCCCCAGCAAAGTCACACTACCGGTCTGACTCATAAAGAACATGCCAAACCCACCGCACGCAATGACGGCGCCGACAATCTGAAACCGACTAGCTTGCTCTTTCAGTACCAGTGCGCTCAGTACAATCGTAAACACCACCTGTGCCTGAAGCAATAAGGAGGCAATGCCTGCTGAGGCATCACTTTCCATTGCAACAAATAACAAGCCAAACTTGATGACACCGAGAAACAAGCCAACCCCAAGCACATGCCACACAGAGGTCTTTGGAAAGGGAATAAAAAACACGGCTGGAATTGCCACAATCAAAAAGCGCAAACCGGAGAATAAAATAGGTGGCAACTCTTCCAGTCCCAGTTTGATCACTGAAAAGTTAACCCCCCACACTGTCACCACTAATAGTGCACACATGATACTTTTAAAATCCATACTTCCTTCCTGCACCTGAGACGCCCCCTCCCCTATTTCGGGTCCAAACTACAACGCTAGCACAGCTTCTAAAAGAAAATCAAAATGGGTTGGCGCACATAATTGCAATTAACAGAACAATAAACCTAACTGTCGCGAGTTTTTACTAAAAAGGTACATTCATGTAAAATTACCGAATACAACGACAATGCTATGCAAAAATCAAGCAAAATAAAAATTTTTAACCAAGTTTTATTGCAAAATTATTTCATTACATTGTAGAATGCACGCCCAACCGAATAGCAGCTTTTGCTGGCCTTTCATTTTTAAAATTCTTGTTAATAAAAGTCATGCAGTCCCCTTATGGTGATTGCTTTTTTGTGCGCGTCAATTTTATAAATGTCAAAAGCCAGCTCAGAGATAGCCATTCAACCCGGTTGGCGACTTCCCTCGCAGAAACCACACACACGAGATTTAAAATTAACCGTTTCTAACTTGAGGAACATACATGAGCACCACAGCACGCAATCTTACTCCGATCGCAACCGCCATGGCACTGGCAATGGCCGGCTTATCTTCTGCCCCAGTTCTTGCAGAAGAAGCACAAGCTGAGAAATCAAAAATCGAAGCCATCACAGTAACCGCGACCAAACGTTCACAGGTTATCTATGAAGTACCGATCGCTATGAGTGCATTCTCAGGAGATGATCTGGATGCGCAAGGTATCTCTGACATCACTGATGTGGGCAAATTTGTTCCAAACCTGAATATTACAGGATTTTCTGCAGGTCATAACTCATCTGCAAACCCATTTATTCGTGGTATCGGCTTGCAAGACCACCTGATCACCACAGATCCAGGCGTCAGCGTCTATGTAGATGGTGTTTACTTGGGTCGCCAGGTAGGTCAAAACTGGAACCTGGCTAACATCGAGCGCATTGAAGTACTGCGTGGCCCTCAGGGTACCTTATATGGCCGTAACTCAATTGGTGGTGCCATTAACATCATCACTAAGCAGCCAGACCAGCAAGCAGTTACTAAGGTCAGCGCAGAAACAGGCACTCGTGGCCGTATTAAAGCAAGCATGTTCACTAACCAGGCTGTGACTGATGAACTGGCGTTCAACTTTAATATGGGCTTTAACCGCCGCGGTGGACTGGGTGAATTTACTAACCTGCCAAATGCTGAATACGATGTGGGTGAGAACCAGGAGTTCCATGGTCGTGTATCCGTTAAATACACACCTACCGATGATCTGCGTTTAGTTCTTACTGCTGACGCCAATGACGGTGAAGGTGGTACACGTCCATTTACTGTTTTAATTGATGAAATGCCGGAAGGCCGTTTATATAAAGCAGGCCTGCGCAACTCTATGGTCGCTGCCGACCCGTATGACAATGCAACCAGCAGCATAGAGACAGCGACCGTTTCAAACAAAGCAAACGGTATCTCATTAACTGCCGAATACGACATCAATGCCGATTTTGGCACTAAGTTCATCTTCAGTAAGCGCTCTTCTGAGTATAAAGCGGGCCTGGATGACGATGGTACAGCTATCGCGCTCGATCACTATCCAGAACGTGGTAAAGCAGATCAGACTTCTGTGGAACTTCAACTAACTGGCTACCTGGGCCGCGCGGATTTCGTAACTGGCCTGTACTGGTTTAACGAAGAGGGCAGCAACCGCCAGAGTTCAGATGAAGCAAGCTTTGACGGTGGTCCAACTAAACTCGAGTTGGATCAGGAAACCACCAGCCGCGCCGTATTTTTCAACCTGGGATATGACCTGACAGATGATCTGCGTCTGACCGGTGGTGTACGTTACACAGAAGATGAGAAAGAAGCATCAACTAACGTGTTTGACCCTGTCGGCACCATTTCTTCGAGCAAAGACTGGGATGAGATTTCATGGGAAGCCGCTGCTAACTATACCTTTGAAAATGGTCTTAACTGGTACGGTACGGTTCAAACGGGTTATCAGTCTGGTCAGTACCCTGCTCGTCCGTATTTCCTGATCGGTCAGTTCTTCGGCGAAGGCGGCTTTGACAACCCAAATGCCGCGGCCGCTGTACGTGCTAATAATGCTTTCATGGCAAGTGAAAACATCAGTGCTATCAACTATGAAACCGGCTTTAAAGGTCAATTGACTGACGACTTCAGCATGAGTGTGGCGTTTTTCAATACAGAATATGAAGACCTGCCTTACCAGGTGAATGTAGTAACGGACTCAGGATTCGACACAAACAACCTGATTGTTGAGCAAACTTCACGCGGTATCGAATTTGAAAGCACCTACTATGTCACAGACCGCTTTACCTTGCATTCAAGCTTCGGCTTCATGGATGTGGATGTGGAAGAGCAAAACGGCATTAAGCCGGTTGCCCCGCTCACGCCTGAGTGGACCGCTTCTATCAGCCCGTCTTATGAATTTGAACTGAGCAACAATGCAACCGTCAACACGCGTTTCGATATCTCATACCGCGACAGCATGTATGGTGAGCCAAGCTCAGATCCGCGTCGCATGACACAAATCGATGACCGTACCACAGTCAACTTTGATATCTCTTACGCACCAGCCAACACCAACTGGGATATTTCTTTGTATGGTCGTAACATCTTTGATGAGCGTTATGATGATGCACGCCTGAATACGGGAGACTATATCCTGGTGATCAAGAGCAATGATGCCAGCGAGTTTGGTGTTCGCTACCGCGCGACATTCTAACCAAAATAACCTCATACAGGCTGCCAGTTACTGACTGGTAGCCTGCCTTCCTTCCGTTGTTTACAATCATTCATCAATCACTGTTGTTTTCATAGCTAATAAGCACTAACATGCCGGCTTTTTGAACGAATGCGAGGAAGTCACCCTCTCATTAAATACCACGGGCAACAATGCTAAAAACCTCACTTTTACCTGGACAGTACGTGGCGTAAATGGCGATGTGCCATTCACAGGCCAAGGCAGTGATACCATTAAATTCACCGCCCCGGAAGTCAGCCAACAACCCTCTTTGAGTATCTCCGTAAAACTGGAAGACTCCTCTAACGTGATAGGGTTTGTGGATCAATTTAGCTCTGTATCAGTTGCTGATACAGATACTAACATCATTGCACCTCAACCAAATACTGGCAACGTTGTAGAGGCGCTTGATTTAAGCGTGCTCACTTTTGGTAGTACCTGGACAGAAACAGCACACCAATATATCAAAACGCAGCGTGATGACGGTGGGTTTAACAATATAGTGGTTAAGCTCACCCGCCCAATGGATATTGTCAATGTAGACCAGAATGATCCGGCATTTACTGCGCGAGTATGTGGAGAGCAGCAAAACAGCAGCGTCAAGATTGCCGAGTTCTACACGGATATTGACTGTACAGAAGGGACAGGCTCAACAGTACTCACTCAGAATGAGAACAGCTTTACCATTACCAGAATGTGTGACGAAAACGTTGCGGCTACCAGCACATTCAAACACGTCAGCGACACCCAAAAAGACAGTTTTGGTCAGTTATCTGTCAACTTCACTAACTACCCTGAGTTGAGTGAAACAGCTCAAGTCTGCGGTATCATTGCGACGACGACTGTCGAAGCACTTGAAATCGGCGGTACTAACGTAGTGGACAGTGCCACAGCGACGACTTTGCGACTCGCCAGCGAGTACGAAGGCAGCCCATTATTATTGAAATTTGTAATGGATGACGCACCAGATTCTCCATTCGCTTCAATTAGCAATGTACACGGTTTAGATCAAAAATATGCGCAGCTAAGTACCCCTGTATTCCCAGAGATCAGTGGCCTTAAGAACAGCTGGGGAACCATTGATTTGTCACGCGACAACACGGACACGCACATCAAAGCGGGTTTTGACTTTACGCTACCATTAGGCACGTTCAAAGACGAAGAGGTGACAGGTAGTTTTGAGCTTAAATTAGACTAGCCGTTGTATCACGACTCATTTCAAAACGCCGTATCTCAATGAGACACGGCGTTTTGGTTTATTGGTTGCCATTGCAACCACTTCAAGGGTTTACAGCGTTTTTTTCTTCGTTACTTTCGTTTTATGACCCAGAATACGGATAGACCAGCCCTGTAACACACCAGCCTCAGGATTGTTCTCTACCTCACGAAGTTGACCCCCATTGACGAAATCGAAGAGCCCAAAAGTCCGGGTTTCATCACTCATATCTGTGATGTGTAATGTCCACTGGCCATTGCCTGCATTGGCTTTCTCATCCCAAAACTTGTAACTGAGCATCAGGTGATCTGTATAGCCATCCTGACTACCGGGTGACTGTTCTGGCAAGCCTAAATGCTGCCCTATCAAGTTATTAAAGGGTGACATCAGGATACTGTGGGTACCACTCGGTGATTCCAGCTCTACTTTCAAATCTGAAATACGTGCATGTCGTGCATTGAGTCGGATCTGAACGCCTTCAATAAACAAGTCATCGGTTATATTAATGCTTGCTGTTGTCGTCTGGCTGGCATCATCCGCAATGGTTGCGTTCACAACGTCATTCAGCCCATACCAGGGCGTCTTAACCAACTCAGATGGGAGTTGTTCGATTGCATAACGGCGCACCAGCTCAGTCGCTTTGTCTACATCGATCAAGCCAAAACCATAGTAAGGCGAAAATAGATGCCCTGCTGCGTTAGTGCTCCACCCTTCAAATGCTGTAATACCATTCACATCGATGTCGGCGCGTGTCAGATCCACTTTTGTCGCTGTGCGTGCCAGGAGATGACGAATGTCGCGCGGTGTCAGATCGTGGCTCTGTTGCTGCGCAGCAGAAAGTAGTAACGCAATAGCGCCCGACGTATTCGGTGCCGCTGACGACGTACCATTCATCCGTACAGTAAAATCATCCTCGCCATTACAAGCGAAATTTGCATCAATGTTTTCCAGATACCAGGCACATGAAATACGCGTTGTCGCATGACCTGGGGTGCCTCTGTCCAGTCCACCAGGGGCGGTCAGAAACACATTACTTCCAACCGTCGAATAGTCTGACAACACACCATCAGCACTCAACGCACTAACGGTCAGGTTCCAGAAGTTCGCTGGAGTATAAAGTGAGTTGCCGTTTGTCCAGGGCAAACCATAATTGCCACCAACCGGAAAACTATAACCTAAAAAGCCTAGTCCAGTGTCTGTAAAATAGTGAACGCGAGAATCGCGATATGAATTTCCGGCTGCCTGTACATAGACTGCGGTGCGAGGATCCTGTTCAGTAGACAGAGAAACCGCTTCATAAATCTTTTCCTGCTCGGGTTGGCTGAACATCAGGATATCTTTACCCTGGCTATCCTGAACGGTTTTTGAAAAGGTATAAGGCAGGCTCACTGACGGGCTCATACCATAACTTTTATTAAAAATGCGGATCTGATCTGAAGTTGAATTATCCGTAAGGTCACCATCATAGCCATGGCTTATTTTCCACTGTTCATGACTTTCAAAGGTTCCGCCATAATTGGTAAATGCCGTGACCTTCGCCATTGGCGCGACCCCACGCACACCGATGTTGTTTTGAACCGCTGCAATTATTCCGGCCACCATAGTGCCATGATCGGCGCCCAAATTGAGCTGTGGATCAATTAAAGGATCGTCAATCGTATTGGCATCTAAGTCTGCGTGTTCCATGTCCACGCCAGAGTCCACGACTGCAACGAGAATATCCTGTCCTTTATGACCCCAGATGTGCGTCTGCCATAAGTTCAGATCAATTCCTGATTGAGTATTTGCCAATACGCCCGAATTCAATAAGTTCCACTGTAATGCGAGCATAGGATCACCATTTGGATCAAGCCAACGGTGTTGATAGTCACGATCGGTTGTTGCGAAAGCACTTACACTGAGCAGTGAAGCTATAAGACAAGCAAGAGGCTGTTTCTTTATGTTCATTGTACAGTTCCTTTTATGGGTTCAAATCTATTACTAGCACCTCAACTTTCAAACTGTCAAGCACAAAAAAAACAGAACTCATTTACAATCAAACAAAAAAGGTAACAAAATTACCCAGAACCCCAATTTGTGAACTGAGTCGTAAAAACAATAAGCTTTGGCATGCAACAAGGTGAAAACCCGGATTGACAACGATCTATGTCACGAGCATAACGAGAGGAAGATAAGGCTGAGTGTCGACGCTGAAATTGCTCGCAGAGCACTTACTCTGCGAGCGGATATATTACGAGTGAACCTGTGTCGTTGCATTCACTTTTGGCTGTACATCTTCACCATAACCAAAAGTAACCGCAAGCACCAATACCACCGACGCAGCCAGCATCAACTTGCCGAATAACGGCAGACAGAATCGGAACCATAAATGATAAGGTACACCGGCCATTCCGATGATACCCATCAGTACTGCGTTGGTCGGAATGATCATATTAGAGAAACCATCACCAAACTGGTATGCAAGCACCGCAACCTGACGATACACACCAATGATGTCACCAACCGGTGCCATAAGCGGCATAGTTACATACGCCTGACCACTGCCCGAAGGAATAAACAAGTTCAACAAGGTTTGCATAATAAACATGCCAACTGCAGCCAGCTCAGCACCTAAATGTGAAAGCGGCGATGACATCGCATAAACCAAAGTGTGCAAGATCTGGCCATCTTCCATAATTAACGCAATGCCCCTTGCAACACCAATCAGAATAGCTGTGGTTGCCAGGTCTTTCACCCCTTCGATAAACTCATTTGCAGCACGATCAGCACCGATCTGGCCCACTAACGTAGTGAAAATACCCCAGGAGATAAACACCGCGCCGAGTTCATACAAATACCAGCCCTTTTGGGAAATACCCCAGACTGCCGTGATGATGGTGGCAACGAGGCCGAACAGGATCATTTGATGGCGCTTATTAAGAACCGGGTAATTTGCTTCCGCTGAGCCTGCTAGCGGGCAAGGCAAGCCTTTCGTCAGGGATAGCTCAGGATTTGCCTGTACTTTTTTGGCGTAGCTCCATACATGATGAAAGCCAATTAAAACAAACGGCAGGAAAATCGCCAGACGTAGCTCAATACCTGAATAAACCGGAATGTCAGCAACCTTTTGCGCCACCATCACTGTAAAGGGGTTAAAGGCTGATACACCATAGCCAATCCCATACCCTGCCACAACCATACCCACGGCGGTCATCGCATCCAGCCGCATAGCTTTACACAGTCCCACCAGAATTAGAACAAAGGGAATATATTCGCCCGCAGTACCAATCACACCGGATGCCAGTGCAAAACAAAACACCACCATAAAAATCAGAATATTTGGCTTATGACCAAACCGCTCGAGCAAGCGGCCAATCAAAGCATCAATGGTGCCCGTTGCACGTGCAATTGACAGAACACCACCAACAATGAAAACAAAGAAAATAACGTCTTGTGCAGCCGCAAATGCACGCGGAATAGCAACCAGGAAATCCATCGGTGTTAAATGAGTTTGTGCTTCAGCCAGTGCATAAGTGCCGGGCACGACAGCCTGACGGCCATTATCGAGCGTGACGGTGTCGAAGAAACCTTGCGGAACCAGCCAGGTCGCAATATATGCCACCAGCATCATAGACAACAGCAGGATGAGCGTATGAGGTACTTTAAACCCTTCTTTCATGTTATTTCTTTGTCGTTAATTAAAATTGTGCGCAGTGTAATAAAAATCAACCCTAAGGTGCAAACACCACGCGCCTAATAAACCAACTTTGGCGTTAAAAAAGGTAAACACACGGCTTGGATTAAAAAAGCACGTACAAAAAAGCCCCACATGGTGTGGGGCTAAAATGACGAAAGAATTTAAATTTCTGCTGAGCGTGCTACTTATAGGAACGAAGCCAATGCTTTTGCCTGGTCCAGCATACGATTTGAGAAGCCCCACTCGTTGTCATACCAGGCCATCACTTTAACCAGTTTTCCATCCACTTTAGTCTGAGTCGCATCAAAGACAGAAGAAGCCGGGTTATGATTGAAGTCCACAGATACCAGCGGCAAAGTGTTATACTCTAAGATGCCTGCCATTGCACCTTCTGCAGCCCCCTGAAGGATCTCATTAACTTCCGCAGCGGATGTTTCACGTTTAGCGATAAAGGTCAGGTCAACCACAGAGACATTAACCGTAGGCACTCGTACTGCCATGCCATCCAGTTTACCCGCCAGCTCAGGTAGCACCAGACCGACCGCTTTAGCGGCACCAGTTTTAGTCGGGATCATAGACTGTGTGGCGCTACGCGCACGGTACAGATCTTTGTGGTATACATCACACAGGTTCTGGTCATTGGTATAAGCATGAATGGTGGTCATGCTGCCCTGCTCAATACCTATGGTATCGTTCAACGCTTTGGCCACTGGCGCCAGGCAGTTAGTTGTACATGACGCGTTTGAAATAATAGTGCTATCTGCGTTTATTACTTCGCTGTTCACACCGTGTACCACTGTGGCATCCATATCCGTGCCAGGCGCAGACACAATAACTTTCTTTGCACCCGCAGTGATGTGCTTACCCGCTGTTTCACGCGAAGTAAACAAACCAGTACATTCAAGGACGATGTCAACATTCAGATCGCGCCACGGTAATTGCTCAGGGTCGCGCTCCTGAGTCAGTGTGATCTCATCTTCACCTACAATCAGCGTGTTGTCTTTTAATTCAACGGGGAAGTTAAAGCGTCCATGTACAGAGTCAAACTGAGTCAGGTGTGCGTTAGTTTGTGCTGGTGCCAGATCATTGATCGCGACAATCTTGATCTGGTCATTTTGACCTGATTCGTAAAGTGCTCTCAGTACATTTCTACCGATACGGCCATAGCCATTAATTGCAATATTAATCATAACCCTATTCCCCTAAATTAGTTTACTTCACTTGCTTGTCGAGCAAGCGCTTCGATGGCTTGCCAGTCTTTGTTTGCGATAAGTGTTTTATCGAGCATCCAGGTCCCACCTACACATATCACATTATTCAGTGCCAGGTAGCTGGGTGCTGTTGCTAAGCTGATCCCACCTGTTGGGCAAAACGTCACCTGAGGTAAAGGACCACCGATTGATTTCAGCATCGCCGTACCACCTGCGGCTTCTGCCGGAAAAAACTTAAGAAACTTAAAGCCCTGCGCAGCCAGTTCCATCGCTTCGCTCGGTGTCGCCGCACCAGGCAGAAACGGAATATCAGATTCTTTTGCCAGCGCCAGCAATTCTGAGCTGACACCCGGGCTCACCATGAAGTCGGCGCCAGCCTCAACAGAAGCGTCGAATGACGCTTTGTCAACCACAGTACCTGTGCCTACATAAGCCTCAGGTACCGCTTCTTTCATCGCCTTTACTGCTTGTGCAGCAACTGGCGTACGCAATGTCACCTCCAATGCGCGAAGACCACCGCGATATAATGCCTGTGCTAATGGCACTGCATCTTCTAAATCATCAATAACAATAACGGGTACTACCGGTGCCGCTGATAATATTTCTTTAATGCTCATAATGTCCTCATTCCCAGTTGCTATTATTCTTCTATGCCGAATGCACTCGCACCTAAATCGGCGCTGCTGACAATATTTCTGAAGCCGCTAAATAACTCGCGACCCGTACCAAATGTTGGACCAACTTCCGTTAGTTCAATCTCACGCTGTGCAAGCTCTTCGTCACTAACATGCAGTAACAGCTCACCTTTTGGTGCATCTAATGTGATCAAATCACCTTCTCGTACTTTGGCAATTGGCCCGCCTTCAACGGCTTCTGGAGCCAAGTGAATAGCCGCAGGCACTTTACCGGACGCACCTGACATACGGCCATCTGTCACAATGGCAACCTTAAAGCCTTCATCCTGCAAGCTCGCCATGACCGGCGTCAATTTGTGTAATTCCGGCATCCCTTTTGCCTTAGGACCTTGCTCTTTGATAACCGCAATAAAGTCCTGATTAAGTTCGCCTCGCGTATAAGCTTCTTGCAATGCGGCTTGTGAACTAAATACCTTGGCAGGTGCCGACACCACTTGATGTTGCTCTGCAACGGCCGACACTTTAATCACTGATTTACCTAGGTTTCCACTCAGTAGCTGTAAGCCACCTTGATTGTTGAATGGATTAGAAACAGGTCTGAGTACCTCTTCGTCCAAAGAATCTGCAGGGCAATCAATCCACTTCACTTTTGCCGGACCCTTGCTGTCCGTCATGATGAGTGAAGGATCCACATCCAGTACAGGTTCTTTGGTGTACGCATCTAAACCTTCACCAACAATGGTTTTCACGTCATTGTGTAGGTAGCCCGCATCACGTAACTCACGCATCAGGAATCCCATACCGCCGGCAGCCTGGAAGTGATTCACATCCGCAGAACCATTTGGATAAATACGTGTCAATAACGGTACGACTTCCGATAAATCAGCCATGTCTTTCCAGGTAATGTCAACGCCAGCCGCTTTAGCCATCGCAACCAAGTGAATCGCGTGGTTAGTCGAACCACCCGTCGCTAGCAGGCCAACTAAGCCGTTAATCACTGTTTTCTCGCTGACCACATCCGCGAGGCTATTGACTTTGCCATCACCCTGAAGCTGCTTCAGCATGGTTTCTACCGCGCTGGCTGTAAGCCCTTCACGCAGTTCAGTGTAAGGGTTAATGAATGAGCTGCCCGGCAAATGCAAACCCATGATTTCCATCAGCATTTGGTTTGAGTTAGCGGTACCGTAGAAAGTACAGGTACCGGCACTATGGTAAGACGCGCTTTCCGCTTCCAACAATTCTTCCCGGCTCACCAGGCCTTGTGCAAACTTTTGTCTGACTCGCGCCTTTTCTTTGTTTGGAATACCCGACTGCATCGGACCTGCTGGCAGGAAATAAATGGGAAGATGACCAAATGATAGTGCGCCAATCAACAGTCCCGGAACGATTTTGTCACACACACCTAGACAGAACACACCATCAAACACATCGTGTGAGAGTGCAACTGCTGTCGACATCGCAATGACGTCACGTGAGAATAAAGACAGTTCCATGCCGTCGCGACCCTGCGTTACACCGTCACACATTGCGGGTACACCACCCGCAACCTGCGCAGTCGCATCGTATTTTTCTGCAATCGCTTTGATTTGATCCGGATATTCTTTGTATGGTACGTGGGCAGACAACATATCATTGTAGGCATTGATGATGGCCAGGTTTGGCTGCTCATCGGCTTTTAATCTGGCTTTGTCACTGCTCGAACAGGCCGCCATCACGTGTGCCAGGTTACCACAGCCTAGTCCGGCTCTGACTCGAGTTTGTTTTTTTGCTTGTTCGATACGCTCAAGATAGGCATGACGAGATTGCTGACTGCGAGTGATAACGCGTTGAGTGACTTCATGAATTCGAGGATGCAACATAATTCAACTCTCTATTGTTAGAGGAAAAGGCTCAGTACAGCTCTCCCTGTACTGAGCAGCTTTGATTTACCCGTTCAAAGGTACGCTATCAGATTGTCTCTCACCCCAACCTGACACCGGTGTCACTATATTTACTCACGTTTCTGACACCGGTGTCAACCCTTACATTAAATTTAGTCTAAAATTCACAAATGAACAAATAACAAACAAAAAAGCCCGACCAGTAATGGCCGGGCTTTGGGCAAGTATAAAAATGGGATTTAGTGGTTTTGCGCTGTTGACTCGCGAGTGATTAAACGCGCTTCCAGCACACGATGATAAACCTCTTCCTGAGGCTCAGAAATCTGCAGTATCAGTTGCTCAACCGCCTGTCGGGTCATCTCTTCCACTGGCTGTGCAATGGTCGTCAGGCCCGGCCAGATATGCCTGGCAATAGGTGCATTATCGAACCCGGCAATAGACAAATCCTCAGGCACTCGCAACGCCCGTTGGGTTGCCAGCTTAAGCACAGCAGCCGCCATGTAATCGTTCGAAGCAAACACTGCTGAGGGACGTGGTGTCAGGTCGAGTATTGCCTTGGCACTGTCTGCACCCGAGTGGTAACTGAAGTTACCCTCCGCGACAAGCCGTTCTTGCAAAGGAATTTTATGCTGTTCGAGCGCCCGTTTATAGCCGTTAAACCGGTTTTCGGTGGCACTGTGATCCGGGTGCCCTTTAATAAATGCAATGTCTGTATGCCCAAGCGCAATCAGGTGCTCGGTCAGCTCATACGCGCCCTGCTCGTCGTTACTACACACAGAAATGGAGTCATCATCCTGAATCGCAGAGGCCACCAGCGCATAGTTGACCTGTTTCTGTTTAAGAAACTCAATCAATTCGCGAGAATCAGAAAATGGCGGCGTCAGAACCAATCCATCGAGGCGAGAAGTCGTCAGCAATTGATCTATGTTGTCGATTAATGCCTCCCCTCTGAGCTCACACGGGTGGATCAATAAGTTGTAATTGTGTTTATGACACGCTTCTAACGCTCCGCTTTGTACCCGGGTAATGTAACTTTTACTCGGATTATCATACAGACAGCCGATAATGAAGCTCTTATTGCGCGCTAGCCCCCGAGCTATCGGGTTTGGCCGGTAGTCCAGCTCTTTGAATACCTTAAGTACTTTCTCACGGGTCGCCGGGCTGACGTTAGGTTCATTATTCAGCACACGAGAAACGGTCTTTTTCGAGACCCCTGCGTACTGTGCGACACTGTTAATGGTCACTTTCTTCATTACACTTATCCTGACTATCTGATGCTCGCACGCTCATGTAAACAGGCTGCGGCACCAATCAAAGGAATATTTTCCTGCACGACTAAGGTGACTGGGATTTGGCCTGCGTACTGGCTCATAGGCCCTTTAGTCACAAAACGCTCAACAAACTGACTTGACTTGAGTCGCTCTGCCATTCGCGGCAATATCCCACCACCAATAAATACGCCACCTAGCGCACCAAACGTTAAGGACAGGTCGCCAGCTACGCTGCCGATCCAGTCACAAAAATGATTCAACGTCGCATCGCAGATCTCACACTCTGATGCGCGTTCACTGATCTGTGCTGCACTCAACCTTTCTGCGGTATGGCCTTTTACCTTGGCCATGGCCTGATACAGGTGTGCCAATCCGCGACCCGAGAACACCTCTTCAACAGAGACATGTGCAATCTCCTGTTTCAGAGCTGCCAACAATTGTTGGTCCAATTCGGTTACTGCAGCAAGGCTGATGTGACCAGCCTCACAACTCATCACAGCACTACCATTAATGTCTCTGGCCAGACACGCAGCTCCAAAGCCTGTGCCAGGCCCCATTACCGCGATATTGGCGCCAGCCTGAGCCTGACCCGATTTAATTTCTATATTTTGTTTCGGGTCTAAATAAGGCGCAGCGTAAGCAAAGGCCGCAAAGTCATTGATCACAGCCAGTTCATTAAAACCAAACTGCTGTTTAATATCCTGACTGTTAAACTGCCAGCCAAGATTCGTCAGATAAACCTGCTGCGCCTTAACCGGACCCGCAACGGCTAAACACGCGCGTGTTGGCTTGGCTATAGGTAGTTCATTGAGATAGCGGCTAATGGCAGTTTCAAAAGAGGGGAATTCGGCGCTGGGATACGTAGACTGATGACTAATAACAAACTGATTGTTGCTCGATTCGTAATGGGTTACGACAGCAAAGCGGGCATTGGTACCGCCAATATCTGCAACGACAATTGGCTCAAAGGCCTGTCCTGCGTGATTCGAGCTATGAGGTGTTGTCTGGCTCATGTTGTTTTTCTCTTTTATCTGGGTGCACTAAGTGCACAACTTCCAAGGTAACTGGCTTGGTGATGATGCCAAGATTCAGCTAGATAACTTTGCACGTTCAGCTGAAAAAAGGCTGTCCCCGAAAGGACAGCTAAATACGTTTTGACAACAAAATGATAAAACAGTGACATTATGACACCGGTGTCAGATGGAGGCAATAAAAATTTTCTCCAGATCAGTGCTACGTCTGCCAACTGCGTGTTTTCGCGTCAATTCTATTTGCCATATACAATGTTGTGGAAAAACAACCAATCAAATATGTTACCAGAGCAGTAACAGAGATATTAGACTTGCAAATTTTATTCATTTGCTGACAATAATCAGGTTATCACTCAAAACCAGTGCACTATGAAACCTAAAGGCAAAGCTACCTCTTTTGATATCGCCCATTTTGCGGGTGTTTCCCAGTCTACCGTATCGCGAGCGCTGAGAAACAGCCCGTTGGTCAATGAAGAAACGCGTCGTCGCGTCTGGGAGGTAGCAAAGGAGCTCAATTATAAGGTCGACAAAAATGCCAGTAACCTGCGCACTCAGCAAAGCAGCACACTGGCCTTATTGCTGTTTGAAGACCCCACCGGAGATGAATCACAGATAAACCCGTTTTTTCTTAATATGCTGGGTAGCATCACTCGTGCATGCGCAAAGCAAGGCTATGATCTGCTGGTATCCTTTCAGTCCACCAGTCAGGACTGGCGAGCGGACTATGAGGATAGCCACCGTGCCGACGGTATCATTCTGCTCGGATATGGCGACTACATGGACTACCAGTCTCGCCTTCAGCAATTGCTCACCCAGAATACCAAGTTTGTCTGCTGGGGAGCGACTGTCGATGGGCGTGAAGATTTAACGGTCAGCTGTGATAACTATGGCGGAGGTAAACTGGCAGCGGAACATCTGCTACAGCAAAATCGCTCACAGTATGCTTTTATAGGCGACGCGTCAGAGCACAGCCCTGAATTTTTCGCACGCTTTAAGGGGTTTAGAGACACCCTGACAGCCAATAACTGTACATTGTCTGAACGCCAAATCGCCAATGCGATTTCAACCGAAGAGTCTGGCTATCATGCAACCCGCTCGTTGTTGGCTAACAATATTCAATTTGATGCGTTATTTGCAGCCAGCGATCTCATTGCTATTGGCGCTTTGAAAGCACTCAAAGAGGCCGGTAAAGACGTGCCTGATGATGTTGCCGTTATTGGCTTCGACAATATCGCTGCAGCCAACTTTATCTCACCCGCCCTGACAACCGTACAGCAGAATACAACGCTGGCTGGCCAGATGCTGGTCAATAACCTGCTCTCTTTAATTAAAGGAGAAGCCGTCACAGATACCCTATTACCACCAAAGCTGATTGTCCGGCGATCCGCATAATGACCTTTATTCCAGATGGAATTTGCTAATCTGCTGCTTAAGTAATAGTGCACCTTCATCGGCAGCACTTGCCATTGCATTAACCTCAGTGAGAATGGTACAGTTCGCCTGAGCTAAAGTTGTAATGTCCGATATTTGCTGAGTGACATCTTTAGCCACTGCGCTTTGCTCGGTAGCGGCCGTGGCCATTTGCTCATTGAACGCCTCAATTTTGCAAATTTGCTCGTTAATCTGTTGCAACGAGTCACGTGTGCAATCCGTCGATGATAGGTTATTTTCCGTCAAAGCATGTGCCTCATGAATTGCTGACATCGCACTCGCGGCTCCACTCTGAAGACTCTGTATCATTCGGTTAATTTCCTCAGTCGATTGCTGTGTCCGCTGTGCCAGAGATCGAACCTCATCCGCAACGACAGAGAACCCTCTCCCCTGCTCACCCGCCCGGGCCGCTTCTATTGCAGCATTTAATGCCAGCAAATTAGTTTGCTCTGCAATTGTCTGAATAACCTCAAGTACCTGACTAATGTTGTTTGACTGTTCCTGTAGACTGGACATCTGTTGCATGGTGAGCTCCATCGCTTGCTCCAAACTTTGGGACGATTGCATGTTCTTATCCACATTACTCTTACCTTGTTGGGAAGCACTGACTGCATCATGACTGGCCTCGCTGGTGTATTGCGCATTTTTAGCGACATCCTCTGACGTTGCGGCCATTTGTTCCATCGCTGCTGCTATGTGTACAGTTAGATCCGTTTGATTATCGCTCTTGTTTGTCAATTCAGTGAAGTTCGATTGAAGTTGTGCCATCTGGTCGGACAATGTTTCTGCATTGGTATTAACTTGATTTAAAGTATCTGAGAAGGTCTCAAACATGGAATTTAACGCACGCTCTACCTGTCCTATTTCATCCTGATTATCTGATTCATCAAATCGCTTGGTTAAATCCAAAGAGGTCGCAACTTGATTAATAAAACGGCTCATCTTTTGTATAGGCGTCGCAATGACATTGCCCATCGCCCAGGCAATAACCAATGCAATGACGATCAACACAACTGTAATAACTATGGCTATCGTTGTGATCTGCCCTGTAATTTTTGCGACATCAGCAAACGCTTCGGATTGGTCCAGTTCACTCACTAATGCCCAGGTTTTGCCATTAATATCAACGTCTGTATAGGCTGATGCCACCGGCACATTGCGATAATCCTGAATAATGGCAAACCCGGATTGTCCAGACAATGCCGCTTCTACTGCTTGCGTCCGTACACTCTGCAAGCCGACCGATGTATCAAATCTGTCTATCGCAGCGATAACTTCATAATCGACTCTAGCTTGTTCCAATACCCGTAAATAGCTCGTTTTATCTTCCAATAAAAAACGGCTCATACTGCGCATTTTAAAGTCACTCCCTACCAGGTAGGTTTCACCCGACTCTCCCAATCCCCTCGCCCGCCAGTTCTGCTGATAAGTGAGGATATCGTTAAGTCTGTCGATCGGCATTTGAAAAACCAGCACCGCCAATATTTCATTTTCTCTTACAATAGGTGTCGCAATAAAAGAAGCAGCCGAATTATAGGATGGTGAATAAGGCTCAAAATCAACAAAGGCCAATTCGCCCTCTGGCAATGTTCTGGCAGCTCTGAAAACAGCCCCAAGTCCGCTTTGTGCGTATGGGCCACGCAACAACGACGTTGCGTAATCCAACTCCTTGAATACGGAATAAACTACATGGCCACTTTGTGCATCTACAATAAAAATATCGTAGTAACCAAACTGAGCTAAAAATCTATTAAAGAAGGGGTGGTGAAGACGATGAACATTGTCATACTCACTGCCATCATTAAAACTGGTCAGGGCATTTTTGCTGCCCAGAGGATGCTTGTTTTGCGCAATGTACTTGTCCTGCCAGTATCTGGCTGGTGTATCCAATGCCCCCAAAAGGCGCCGTGTATCAATCGGAGTACCATTTCTTCGTTCAAAGATCTGCCCGAACTCTTCACGATAATAGCGTTCAAGTACACGCTCATCTGGCATTTCTCCTGTTTGCTTAAAAGCACTGGTGAAACGCTCGGCTGCATCGCGGGTAGCCTCATTCTGGGCCAAAGTCAGTAGCTGACCATTGATAAAATCAAAATACGCCGTTAACTGTTCTTTTTTTGCGTCCCTGAGTCCAACTAATCGATGTTGGATCTGCATAGTTAGTGTGCTGGCTACATCTTTTTGTGTAATGATACCCACGCTAACCGACAATATGATGAGTACAACAGTTACCAAAGCTGAGACGCTTACGATCAGTTTTAACTTGATGCTCATGGCACCTCCAGCGTCATCCTGACTTATAATCCCGACAGGTTTTATAAGTCTAGACGAATACCTGTTGTGTTGTGCCTTTTTATTCAATCACGCAGGTTAAC
Organism: Pseudoalteromonas rubra; assembly: GCF_005886805.2. Classification (NCBI taxonomy): domain Bacteria; kingdom Pseudomonadati; phylum Pseudomonadota; class Gammaproteobacteria; order Alteromonadales; family Pseudoalteromonadaceae; genus Pseudoalteromonas; species Pseudoalteromonas rubra. Next base: position 1,986,277 of record NZ_CP045429.1, on the reverse strand, counting down.
GGCAGCTGGCGAACCATTTGCGCCAGTGTATTTGATTATTTTCAAGCCAATGCTTCGCAACCAAGCTTGGGGTGAAATTCTCCAGATTTACCATAGCAGCAAGCTGTTCAAGCATTGCGCCGGTCATATTGAACTGACGTAAGCCCTCTGCCAGGCAAGGATGTTGCTCAAAAAACGGCGTGCTGACCACTTTTTTTAACCAGCCAGATTTGGGGTTGCCGCAGTCAAACAGAAACTTGGGATTCACGCCCCAACCCGGCTCAGTTTCACATCGCTCGTCAAAGTCCGGAAACTCAACAAACTCACCCGGATATACAGCACCCACCCAGTTAGGCGTCCAGTTAAACATGAGAATGGGCTGTTTGATTTTGTGCGCAATGGCCAGCTTTTTCCACAAAGCCTCACCACTTTCGACTTGTTCCACAACAAATGGCAGCTTCAGTGCCCGGATCCTGGCTCTATCTGGCTTTTCCCATGGCCCTGCAATGTATACCCCTTTACCGTGAGAACCGGGACGGGCAAATACCTCCGCACACTGGATCAGTGCCTGCCAATGGGGAAGCCCGGGACAATGTTGCTTAACATAAAGTGGATACCACCAATCTTCACGGGTTTTTAGCGCATAATTCCCCAGGTCGACTATGACCTGGCTTTGCATCAGCTGGGCATATTTATCTGCCATGGTGCCTTCCCACACTTCGACCTGTACGTCCGCCATACCGGCTTTAAGCAAGAACCATTGGCCATCCGTTTTAGCCTCAATAAACTCTGTCTGGTAGCCCAGCTCCGTAAAGATATTAGCAACAATGTGGGACAAAACCTGCTGACTGGTCCAGTCATTGTAGAGGATCTGCACTGGCTGCGCGGCCCTCAGCGACAACGACCATGTCAGAATCAAAACACAGAGCAAACGATACATAATACAGCCGAAGTCAAAAGACAGGTCCCTTAAGTATAGTTAAAAAGTCGCTTTTCCATGGCCCCTCTTTACATGTCTTTTTTATGACACAATTATTTACAAAGATACATGAAAAACAATTTCACAATATTATTACAACTGTACTAACGTGAGTGTTGTTCGATAAATGAACATCACGCATTTTTTTAAAAGGAATATCAAAATGAAACTCAATTTAAACAAAAAAAGCATCAAAAGACTCAGTACAGACAAAGCACTGGCAATGCAAGCGACGCCAGAAGTGGCAGGAGGTCGTCCAAAAAGCTATTTCAATAACTGTGCACCTACCGAAAACCGCTTTTGCTGGGAAGAGTCTATCAACAATTGTCCTCTGTCTCAGGCTATTGGGTGCTAGTCCTTTAGCTCATGGCCGAATTACTCAGTCAGATGACGGGTGATTTGCCTGATAACCTTGTCTTGATTTAAACTCTAATACGGTCGCATTAATGCAGTAGCGATCGCTTCCACCGGGCCCTTCCTTAGCAAACACATGACCCAGATGAATTCCGGATGAACTGGAGCGGATCTCAACGCGTTGCATGCCATGGCTATTATCCTCATGATAAGTCACACTGTCTGCGACCGGATGCTTAAATGACAACCAGCCAGTGCCCGAATTAAACCTATCTTTCGTATCAAATAAAGGCTGACCACTGAGCTTATCAACAAAGACCCCATCCCCTGTTTTCTTGAACAAGTCATATTGCTTACAAAACGGCCTGTCTGTGCCCTGCTCAAATGCGGTTTTAAAAGCGTCGCTGTCACCCAATTTAAATGCACCCAGCGCCTGATAGAATTCCTTACGATTCATATAGCCCTGAAAGCCCGCAACTTCTTTACCATTTTCAAGAAATAAAATGGTAGGTGTTGCCCAAGTTGCAGACATGATACTCAGCCCCTGCAACTGACTGGCACGGCGATAATGTAAAGGAATGCTGCCCTGATAGTCGTTCACAACTTGCTGCTTAAACTTGTCACAATATGGACAGTAAGGCGCATCAATCACAACCACGTGCTTGCCCGTTAGCAAAGCGTCATTGTCAACTTGCTGCTCTGCCACATCGACAAAAGTGACACCCGTACTGTGATCCGGGCAATACCCATTGGGATTTTTCACTAGGTAATTCTGGTGATATTCTTCTGCCCGTACAAAAGCTGCAAGCGGTTTAAGCTTAGTCTGAATTTGGCCATATCCCGCTTCTGTCAACAACACCTGATACTGCTCTGTTAACGAAATAGCCTGCTTTTTTTGCGCTTCATCGGTGTACAGTATTATCGAGCGGTATTGTGTACCTATGTCGTTGCCCTGACGGTTTTTCTGAGTCGGGTCATGGCTTTCAAAATAAGCTTTAAGCAAAGACGCGGTCGAAAGCCGACTGGCATTGTAAGTGACCCGCACTACTTCAGCATAGTTGTTAGGATCAAAACGCCTGCTGGGTGCCGTAATTGCCTTGTAACTTGCTTTAAACCCGCGGCCATCAGCATAGCCTGACTCGGCATCTATCACACCGGGTAAAGCCTCATAACGTTTTTCTGCCCCCCAAAAACACCCAGATCCCAAAACCAACGTTTTAATATGCGAGCTGGCTTGCTCAGGTGTCGTACTGTTGACAGAGACTTCACCAGCATTCACCAGATTCACTACACTCATCAGCGTAAATCCCAGAATTAGTCGTTTATTCACTCCGGTATCCTTTAAATAAATATCTGTTGTCTACTGAGACCGCGAAACCCTAACTGCAATTTCACTTTCGGGGAAAAAACCTACCAGCCCGCACTTTAACTAGGATTCTGTGTCATTCAACGACATTTAATTAATTAATCTGAGCGTTTAGGGTAAAACGAAACCCAAATTAGTTATTGAGGGTTTAATCAATGTCATTATCTACTCGTCTTTGCGCACTCAGCGTCGCACTTTTCGGCTCAGCATCGGCTTTGGCCGCTGACATCCAATTCACCAGTAAACTGAACGAAAAAACCGATGCACTGGTTGTGTTTCAGGATAGTGAGCAAAGCAATGCATTTAAATTTCTTGACAGAGATACCCGCAAACAGCTTACCAAAGCACTTGAAGCAGACAAATTTACAGGTGATTACGGCAAGGTTGTAGAAGTATTGGCGCCTGTGGACTCAAAACACAAGCGCATTCTGGTCGTTGGTCTTGGCGAGCGTGATGAGCTGGATAGCGCAAAAATGGCCAAGCTTGGTGGTAACCTGCATGCCAAGCTTGAGAAAAAAGAAGCTGGTACCGTTAGTGTCGCATTTAAAGGCGTTAATGGTCAGCTAAGCAATCATGCGCTCGCTGCACAATATGCACATGGAGCAAATCTGCGCGACCACACTTTTGAACTATACAAAAAAGAACCAAATACACACAGCATGACCTATAGCCTGAGTGTTGATGACCAGCGTCAGACCCAGGCCGAGTACACAACTTTAAGCTATGTCGAACAAGGTGTTTTTCTGGCGCGTGACCTGACCTCAGAGGTCCCGACTGAAATGACGCCAGTTGACTTTGCAAATGCCGCAAAACAACTTGAGCAATATGGTGTTGAAGTTAAAATCCTGGAACCTGAGCAACTTAAGTCTCTGGGAATGAACGCGTTAGAAGGTGTTGGCAGAGGCAGTAAAGAAGGTGCACGCCTGGTCGTAGCCCATTATAAAGGAAATAACGACACCCCAATAGCACTGGTTGGTAAAGGGATCACGTTTGACTCTGGCGGTTATAGCATCAAAACAGGTAAATCTATCGCCCGCATGAAATCAGATATGGCTGGCGCTGCTGCGGTGCTGGGTACAGTGAAGGCCATGGCACTGGCAAAAGCAGATGTGAACGTTGTTGCTGTGATGGGCATGGCCGCGAACATGGTTTCTGAAAACTCTATCGCGCCTGGTGACGTGCTGCGTACAGCAGAAGGTCTGAGTGTCGAAATCCTCAACACCGATGCGGAAGGCCGCCTGGTATTGAGTGATGCTATGTGGTATGCCCGCACCTACTACAAGCCAGAGGTAATGGTTGACCTTGCGACGCTGACAGGCTCAAAAATCCGTGCAGTCGGTAACCGCTATGCAGCAGTTTTCTCAGATGATGACCAGCTGGTCACAGAATTTACGGTTGCAGGCAAAGCTGTTAATGAGCCGCTATGGAGACTTCCTCTGGGCTACAAAGATATGCTGAAGTCCGATATTGCAGATATTGCCAATATTGGCTCTGGCGGCCCTGGCGCAACCACAGCGGCCTCATTCCTGCAGCACTTTGCCGGTGATACGCGCTGGTTACATATTGATATTGCCGGAAACGCACTAACTACCACAGGTAAAGGTGAAGTATCTCCAGGTGGCACCGGGTTTGGTGTACGCCTGTTGAGTGAATGGTTGTTAAGCAACTAACTCAATCCCAACCGAAGAGAGCCATGCAACCCTTGCATGGCTTTTTTTTAGCTGTGGTCAGCTCTCAGACTGACAACGCTGGACAGGTTTGGCAAGACAGCCAACAATAAGCTTGCTATGCTTTGCCCGGGTGTCCCTCTGAGTGAACCGACACTTATGGGCCGCCACATGTGAAGACAATAAAATGAAAATAAGAAACCATGACACAAGAACAGACTTACCTGCTCGGCGAGCAAGCTGTTGTACTCGACCTTAACTGCGCCCGACTCGACAACGAACAACAGAACCGTTTGTTTGCCCTGCATCGCCACCTGCAAAAACAGGCCGGGTACACAGATATTGTAGTTGGAAAAACTTCTCTTACCCTGGTTTTGCAAGACCCTACACAGGGTACTAAATGGCTAGAAGCATTACTCAGTCTATGGCATGCACTCAGTGCAGAAGACTTTCAACCCAACACTCACAAAATCCCGGTTATATATGGAGGAGAAGCAGGCCCAGATCTGGCACCACTGGCCGAACAGCTGAACTTATCACAACAAGACATCGTCGAGCTGCATAGTTCACCGACTTATCAGGTCAAATTTCTGGGTTTTTTACCTGGTTTTGCCTATCTGGGTAGTGTACCAGAGCAGCTTCAGGTTGCCCGTCTCAGCTCACCCAGAACACATGTGCCAGCCGGCTCTGTCGCCATCGCTGAAGATTTAAGTGCGATTTACCCCAGCGCCTCTCCCGGCGGCTGGCGGCTGCTGGGTAACAGCATTACTCGCTTATTCGATGCCAATGCGCAGTCCCCCAGCTTGTTTCAGCCAGGTGATAACGTCAAATTTGTGCCACAGAAGGAGGGCCTATGCTAGAAGTCATTAAGCCCGGCGTGCAAATGTGTATCCAGGATCTAGGACGACATGGGCATCGTCACCTGGGGGTCTCGCAAAGTGGTGCGATGGACCCCATGGCACTGCAGATTGCCAACCTGTTACTGGATAACCCGCCAAATACCGCGGTACTTGAAATCACGGTCGGACTAGCCCAGCTAAAATTCACGACAGCTACCAATTTTGCACTGACCGGGGGAGACCTGAGTGCACGCCTTGACGATACGCCACTGACACCCGGCTGGCGCTATTTTAGCAAGCCAGATCAGATCCTGAGCTTCGCCTCGAGCTCCGAGGCACTGCGTGCCTATCTGAGTGTCGAAGGTGGGTTCAGCCTGAAAGCCGCGTTGGACTCACACTCGACCGATATTCAGGCGGGATTTGGGGGCATAAATGGTTCAGCATTGGCCGCCGGCGATCAGCTGCACTATGAAAGCTGTATAGAAAAAAGCAGTGCTGGCGCACTTCAACCTCCCTACCACAAGAAAATACGCATATTGCCGGGCCCACATTGCGAACGGTTATCCCTTACAACACAGCAGCTATTGTGCACTCAGCAATGGCAGGTATCGCCAGATAGCAATAGAATGGGTATGCGACTTTCGGGCTCTGAGCTAGTCACTCATCAGGTTTCTATCAACAGTCAGGCCGTGTTACCTGGCACCATTCAGCTACCGCCAAACGGCGCGCCTATTGTATTGCTAAATGATTGTCAAACCACAGGCGGTTACCCAATGGTCGCTCAGGTGATTGCGGCGGATCTGAGACACTTTGCTCAATTGAGTGCCGGAGATAGCATTAGCTTCACGCTCGTCACCCCGGCTCAGGCATACCAAGAGATACAACGACAACAATATCATCTCAACCAACTGCGCATTGCGCTGACACATCGCGACAGGAGTAATTCGTGAGCGAACTTAATTTTTTACCCCTTACAGGGATACTGGTGGTGATCCTCGGATTTGCCTTTCGTTTTAACCCCCTGCTGGTCGTGACCTGTGCCGGGCTCGTCACCGGCTGGGCAGTCGATTTAGATTACCTGACTTTGCTGGAAACCTTTGGAGAAAAATTTCTTAACTCCCGCCAGTTAGCGAGCTTTTTATTACTCTTGCCTGTGATTGCTATCTTAGAACGCTATGGCTTACAGCAGCATGCCAAAAGTTGGATAGCCAGTATCAAAGGTGCCACCACAGCGCGGATCCTCAGCGTCTATTTTGTTGTGCGTGAATGTAGTGCCGCACTTGGGCTCATCAACCTTGCAGGTCAGCCTCAAACAGTGCGTCCTTTATTAGCGCCTATGGCGCTTGGTGCAGCAAGTAACATGCATGGCGATTTGCCAAAACCTGTCCGGGATATGATCAGTGCGCATGCCGCAGCGTGTGATAATATTGCCGTCTTCTTTGGTGAAGATATTTTCATCGCCTTTGGTGCCGTATTACTGATGGATGCCTTTTTAAGAGAAAATGGCATTACGGGAATTGAACCTCTTCATATTGGTTTATGGGCTATTCCGACAGCCATTGCGGCATTGATTGTCCACCTGTTTCGACTGGCCAGACTAGAAGCCAAGATACGAACGCAAATTGCCCTGCATGCCGAGCAAAACGGCTCCAATACAAGCAATTCAGTTGCCCGGGAGGAATTGGCATGAGCACAATAGCCTCCTCTGCCAGTGCGCAGCCTGCTATCCTGTCGATTGATAATATATATCTGCTAATCGGCTTCGTGGTGTTATTTTTGGTGGTCAAAACACTGCAAGATAAACACCACCCAAAACGACTAACTACCGCCTTGTTCTGGGGATTATTTGGTAGTGTGTTTCTGTTTGGTGATTTATCTGCCGCCTATTTGGGAGAAAACCTGACCCATCGCTGGGTAGGAAGCTTTGTCATCGCCATCGCAATACTGGCCGGAATGGGCAAGGTCTCCATGGGCAGCTACGATGTACCCAGTGACGAAGTGCAGACTGCCAGTGCCCGACGGATCGGTAATAAGCTGTTTATTCCCGCAGTGCTTATCCCCATAGTAACTGTGGTGTGTACTATCCTGCTCAAAGATATTCAGGTAGCAGGGTTGTTTGTATTCGACCAGAGTCATGTGACCCTTGCAGCACTGACGCTGGCCTGTACAGTCGCACTGTTAGTCAGCTGGAAGTTTACCGGTGGCAGCCCGTTTCAGGCTCTGGGGGAATCACGACGCCTGGTCGATTCCATAGGCTGGGCCGCAATTCTGCCGCAAATGCTCGCGATGCTGGGAGGGGTGTTCATCGTCGCCAATACCGGCACTGCCATTCAAGATCTGGTCACATTATTTGTTTCTCCCGACAACCGCTTCATGCTGGTTGTTATTTACTGTGTCGGTATGGCCCTGTTTACAATGGTCATGGGTAATGCATTTGCTGCTTTCCCTGTTATGACAGCCGGCATTGCAGTGCCATTTCTAATTCAGGGTCATGGCGCAAGTCCGGCCCCATTAGTTGCCATCGGTATGTATTCAGGTTATTGCGGAACTCTGATGACGCCTATGGCCGCCAATTTTAATATAGTTCCGGCAGCACTATTAGATCTGAAAGACAAATATCAGGTTATCAAAGTTCAAATTCCGACAGCTTTGTCGCTGTTAATCATTAACATCTTGCTCATGTATGGAGTCATCTTCAATGACTAAAGGAACGCATAAAACCGTATTGTTGACGGGTTTCGAGCCCTTCGGCGGTGAATCGATTAATCCTTCCTGGCAGGCTGTACACCAGCTCGACGGTTGCCACGTAGCAGGACACACAATCCGTACCAAGGAGCTTCCTTGCGAGTTTGATCATGCCTTAACACAACTGAACAGAGCCATAGATAAATATGCCCCTGCGCTGGTTCTGTGTGTGGGCCAGGCAGGTGGCCGCGCGGATATTTCTATTGAACGTGTTGCTATCAATATTAACGATGCACGTATTCCGGATAATGCCGGTGCTCAGCCGATAGATACGCCGGTATTAGCGGGAGGGCCTGCCGCCTACTTTGCTGCACTCCCGGTTAAACATATGCTCAATGACCTCAGACAAGCACAGATCCCGGCCAGTATTTCGAATACCGCCGGCACTTACGTGTGTAACCATGTCATGTACGGATTACTTCACTATATCAATGAGCATCAGCTCAATTGTCGTGGTGGCTTCATTCATATCCCTTACTTACCCGAACAAGCCACGCACCAAATCGGTGCACCCAGTATGAGTGCTCCTCAGGTCGTTGATGCGCTCAAAGTCATGATTTCCTCTGCGCTGACCCATGATACTGACCTGCAGATTGCTGCGGGCACCACTCACTAGCCACACCGCCCTATTTTGGTTCATTTTTGCACCAAAATAGGGCGACATTTACTCACCAAAATCACAGTTTTTTTATGTGACTTGATACCCCATTTCTGATAGTACTATGAGCACGAGACACCGAAAATACAGGTGCTCGACAATAACAGCTAACAGGAATGAGGTCCATTATGTGTTCAATTTTTGGTGTGTTGGAAATTAAATCCGACTCAAGCGTTCTGCGTGAGCAGGCAATAGAAATGTCTAAGCGTTTACGCCACCGCGGGCCCGACTGGTCCGGTGTTTATGCCAGTGAGAAAGCAATCCTGGTGCACGAACGACTCGCCATCGTTGGCGTATCCAGTGGCGCACAACCTTTGTACAACCCGGAGCGGACGCATATTCTTGCCGTAAATGGTGAAATATATAACCACAAGGAACTGGCGCAGCAACTAAGCGTCCCTTTCACCTTTCAAACCCAATCAGACTGTGAAATATTACTGGCACTATACAAGCAAAAAGGCCCTGAATTTCTGGATGATCTGAACGGGATTTTTGCCTTTTGCCTGTACGATGAGCAAGAAGATGCCTACCTGATTGGTCGCGACCATATTGGTATTATTCCGCTATACACAGGTCGTGACCAGCATGGTAACTTCTATGTCGCCAGTGAAATGAAAGCGCTCACTCCTATCTGCAATCAGATTGAAGAGTTTCCGCCAGGGCATTACCTGTACTCAAAAGAAGGCACGCTGAGACCCTATTATCAGCGAGACTGGCAGCAATTTGATGCGATTAAGGATAATAAGGCGGAACCTGGTACGGTCAAAGAGGCATTAGAAGCTGCCGTAAAACGTCAGCTCATGTGTGATGTGCCTTACGGCGTGTTACTCTCCGGGGGCCTGGACTCATCCGTTATTTCGGCCATAACGCAAAAATTTGCGGCGCGACGCATTGAAGACGATGATGCGACTGAAGCCTGGTGGCCCAAACTACACTCCTTCTCCATCGGCCTGGAAGGATCACCTGACCTGGCAGCTGCGCAGAAGGTCGCCGATCAGATAGGCACAGTTCATCACCCAATCCACTTTACTGTGCAGCAGGGTATCGATGCACTTAAAGAGGTGGTTTATCATCTAGAAACCTACGATGTCACGACAATTCGGGCATCTACCCCGATGTATCTGATGGCACGTTACATCAAAGCCATGGGGATAAAAATGGTGCTTTCAGGGGAAGGAGCTGATGAGTTGTTTGGGGGTTATTTGTATTTCCATAAAGCCCCCAATAGCCAGGAATTCCATGAAGAGCTTAACCGTAAAGTTTCTAAACTGCATATGTTTGACTGCCTGCGTGCGAACAAGTCCATGGCTGCGTGGGGAGTGGAAGCCAGAGTACCTTTCCTCGACAAAGAGTTTGTGGATATAGCCATGCGTACTAACCCGGATTATAAAATGTGTAAAGAAGGACGCATTGAAAAACACATCATTCGTGAAGCATTCGATGGCTACCTGCCAGACGATGTGCTTTGGCGTCAAAAAGAGCAATTCTCCGATGGCGTTGGTTATTCCTGGATAGACTCGCTAAAAGAGTATGTTGACGAGAAGGTCAGCGATCAAGAGCTAGCCAGCGCCCAGTACCGCTTTCCTATCAACACCCCGGATAGCAAAGAGGCTTACTACTACCGTTGTATTTTTGAATCACATTTCCCTGGGGATGCGGCAGCCAAATGTGTGCCTCACGGTAAATCAGTCGCCTGCTCCACGCCCGAAGCACTGGCCTGGGATGCGTCATTTGAGCAAAACGCGGATCCTTCAGGTCGTGCAGCCAATGTCCACAGCCATGCCTATGACAATACCAACTCATAACAGTGGCGTATAAAAAAGGGCCATCAGGCCCTTTTGTATTTAGATGAACTTTTTGATAATAAAGTCAACTTTAACCCGCTTTGCCTGGCCAAGTATTTTCTTCACTGGTGATGGATAATCATCCACTGTTTCAAGATCCTGCGGACCGGCCAGTTTGGTGCAGTTAGCTAGAATAGCATCACGTTCCTGACTAATGGCCTGCTCGAGTTGCTGCTCAGGATCTTCTATCAGAATACCATTTTCGATATCCAGGCCCCAGGCACGCGGATTGAGATTATGGCCGGTCATCAGATGTACCTGATTATCCCGGTTAATCCCCTTCAGATGAAATGAGTTATTGCCATCGCGCCACAAGTAAACATTCAACTGACCGGCATTGAGATAACGTCTTTGCGATTTAAGAAACTTGTACAAAATGGTCTCGTACAAATAAGGCAAAGCACCAATACGACTAAACGGCTGATCAGGCGAAATATAAAAGTCGTTTGCGGTTTTATCACCAATCACTATGGTGACGGTCTTACCTTCTTTGAGCAACCTTCGCAGTGAGCGCAGTAAGGGAGCCGGAAAATTAAAATAAGGTGTGTATAACAACAGCTCACGCTCTGTAGTGTCGAACAAGGCTTTGATAAGTCGATTTAGCTTGTTAGTACGGCGACCAAACCCCAGAAAAGCACGCACATTTAAGCCCTTTTCCGCGGTTGCCGCACTCATGTCGTACTGAGCTTTTTTGAGCTGCTTCATCAGCTGCTTTTGCGCCAACTTTAACTCTGAAAACGGTTTAAGTGGGCGTAAATCCAATCTCGGAACCGCCTCGCTGGAAAGCAAATAAGTATCCAGGAAATGGCAGAAGCTTGCCGCAAGTGCGGGGTTCTTAATCACAAAGTAGCGATCAAGGCGGTATTTATCACCATACTGCAAATAGACATTGTTAATGCTGGCGCCACTGTAAAGTACAGTGTCATCGATCACGAACCCTTTAAGATGAAGTACCCCAAATAGTTCTTTTGCTTTGACCGGCACACCGTAAACTTTAACCTGTGAGCCAAACTGTGCTTGCATATCACAATACAGCTTCGCATTACCTTCTGATTTGGCTTCGCCTATCAGACCACGCTGAGCACGATGAAAATCGACCAGCACATGGATCTCCAGTTGTGGCCGCTCTGTTGCTACCTTATGTAAAGCAGAGAGTATTTCACGACCCGCCTCATCGTCTTGCAAATACAACGCGGTTAAATAAATGCGTTGCTGTGCGCCGCGAATGAGTGTCAAAAGCTGTGTATGATACTGTTTCGCGTCAGTGAGTATTCTGCAACTTTCCGCTTCCAGTGAAAACCCAGGTTTATCCTGCCAAAATGCCATAACTACCTTTAAAAACAGACTAACGTCAAATAGACAGAGAAAAATTCCCTAGAACATAGCAAAAAAAAACTCTCAGGTCATGAAATACCGTTCATTTACACGCTTGTGGCGCAAATTCTCAGCAAGTACAGTATATTTGACAGCTTGTCATTTTATAAAAAATCGATTTTTGCAATTTATTTTACTTCTGGCTTGAAATTCATAGAATCGGCAGCACTAACTAGAGAAGATAAAATTTATTTTTAGGAATTGTTTACATGAGTGATGCAAAACACTGCAAACTATTGATCTTAGGCTCAGGACCTGCAGGCTATACTGCCGCGGTCTATGCAGCCCGTGCTAACCTTAACCCAGTACTGATCACAGGCATGCAACAAGGCGGTCAGCTGACTACCACTACTGAAGTTGAAAACTGGCCAGGTGATGCGCATGGATTGACAGGCCCTGCACTGATGGATCGCATGAAAGAGCACGCTGAGCGCTTCGAGACTGAGATCATTTTTGATCACATCAATAAAGTTGATGTCACTAAGCGTCCTTTCACTTTAACAGGTGATCAGGGTACTTATACTTGTGATGCGTTGATCATTGCGACAGGTGCTTCTGCTAAGTATCTGGGTCTGGAATCAGAAACCAACTTCCAGGGCCGCGGTGTGTCAGCATGTGCAACCTGTGATGGATTCTTCTATCGCGGACAAAAAGTTGCGGTTGTTGGTGGCGGTAATACAGCGGTTGAAGAAGCGCTGTATCTGTCAAACATTGCTGAAGAAGTACACGTGATCCACAGACGTGACACTTTCCGCAGTGAAAAAATCCTGTCAGACCGTCTGATGGAAAAGGCAAACAATGGTAACGTTGTACTTCACCTGAACAAAACGCTCGATGAGGTCCTGGGCGATGACATGGGTGTGACGGGTATCCGTATTAAAGATACCGATTCTGACGCCACTGAACAGCTAGACCTTGCTGGTGTGTTTATTGCGATCGGCCATAAACCAAATACAGACATGTTTGCAGGTCAGCTGGAAATGAAAGACGGCTACCTGGTTGTACAATCAGGCCTAAACGGCAATGCCACTCAAACCAGTGTTGAAGGCGTTTTTGCTGCTGGTGACGTCTCTGACCACATCTACCGCCAGGCAATTACCTCTGCGGGCACAGGCTGTATGGCAGCCCTGGATGCAGAGCGTTACTTAGACAACCTTAAGTAACGCCTGCAGGAAGACGTGTGACTTCACACACGTCTTCCAATACAAAATGCCCACGCCCAGGCGAAAATAGGTTAAACTGACTTCATCACCGAGGTTTTTAGTTTGTAATTTAGATCCGCGAATATGACTCAGCAATTGTTTCATCTGTCTGCTACCGATTTTATTTTTCCTCCCTGCCATTTTGCACTCAAAGATCCAGATGGGCTGCTGGCCGTAGGTGGATGCCTGAGTACCACAAGGCTGCGTCGCGCCTATCAGCAAGGTATTTTCCCCTGGTTCAATGAACGAGAGCCCATTATGTGGTGGACGCCGAGCGAACGGGGGATCCTCGACTTAAATGAGTTCCATGTCAGCCGTTCACTCAAAAAGTCGATGCGAAAACTTGCGCCGCAGGTTACTGTTAACACAGCATTTGACCAGGTTATTAAGGCATGCAGAGAACAACGGCTTGATAAAGAAGGTACCTGGATTAACAGTGCCATGCTCGATGCTTATCTGAGAGCCCATGATGAAGGGTTCGTACACAGCGTTGAAGTGTGGCACGAGAGCACCCTGATTGGCGGTTTATATGGCGTGATGTTAAATGGTGTTTTTTGCGGTGAGTCAATGTTTTACCGCAAACCAGATGCTTCCAAACTAGCTATGTGGGCATTGGTCAACTGGCTCAAGCGCCATGGTGCCCATTTCATAGACTGTCAGCTGGAGAACCCTTATTTGGTGTCTTTAGGTGCAAAAGTCATCTCACGAAGAGAATTTTTAGCTAAACTTAAGACAGCAAGCCATTATCAAGTGCCTGAATCGATGTGGCATCCGCAACCATTGAGGGCGATATATGACTGAACATTTCCCTTCAAAAATTGGACTGAGCCAACAGTTTGATTGCAGTTACCTCGCAGACAGAAAAGAGCAGTTGTTAGTTATCCTGGATAGCAACTGCTATACACCATCCCGTTTTGAGACCTTGCTCTCATTTGGTTTTCGCCGTAGTGGCGATCAGATATATCGTCCACACTGCCCTGCCTGTCATGCCTGCCAGTCAGTACGTGTACTTGCAGATGCGTATACCCCTTCGCGCTCACAAAAGCGCAAGTGGAATAAAATAAACCCAGAGTTTCGCTTTGAATACAGTACTCAGGAACAACCTGACTATTATCAGTTATACGAAAAATATATCACTATGCGCCACAGCGATGGCTCTATGTATCCGCCCAACCGGCTACAGTACGAGAGCTTTTTGTTTTGTCGCTGGCTGCCCATCACTTTCATAGAGCTGTGGCACAGAGACCAGCTCATAGCCGTTGCAGTCACGGATACAATGCCCACCGCTCTATCGGCTATCTATACTTTTTTTGACCCCGAATATGCTCAATTGAGCCTGGGGACTATCATGATCATGGCCCAATTAGACTTTGCCCGCCAACATGATAAAGCGTACCTCTATCTTGGTTACCAGATAGATGCCTGCGCCAAAATGCGCTATAAGCAACAATATTTACCTGCACAACAGTTCAAAAGCGATGTCTGGGTAAACATTTAGATTACAAAAATAAGCGCTCCTGCCTTTACTTATCGCGCGCTTTTCGGCAAAATCTGCACCGTTAAACTTATCAAAGAGGTGATACGCTCCCCATGGCGAAAGAAGACGTTATTGAAATGCAAGGCACGGTCCTTGACACTTTACCAAATACTATGTTCCGTGTTGAATTGGAAAATGGTCACGTAGTTGTGGCACATATCTCTGGCAAAATGCGCAAAAACTACATCCGTATTTTGACCGGTGACAAGGTGACTGTTGAAATGACACCTTATGATCTGAGCAAAGGACGTATCGTCTTCCGCGCGCGTTAATTCGCCCAGCTCAGTAACGCTTACCACACTAAGCGGATACAAAGAGACGATTAAAACAAAAAGCCCGGCGATTGCCGGGCTTTTTGTCATCTTAAGTCGAGGTTAAGCAGGTTCAACCACATTAGACTCGAACTTAAACGACAGCTTCTTATCTTTAACAGATATAGTGACAGTCCCACCATCAACCAGCTCACCAAACAAAATCTCATTAGCAAGCGGCTTTTTAAGGTTGTCCTGTATCACCCTGGCCATTGGACGCGCGCCCATGGACTTGTCGTAACCGATGTCTGACAGCCAATCTCTCGCTTCATTGGTCAGATCAAGACAGACAGATTTCTTATCAAGCTGCGCCTGTAGTTCAACAATAAACTTATCGACAACCTGCAAGATAACGTCTTTCTCAAGGTGGTTAAACCAAATAATATTATCCAGACGGTTTCTGAACTCAGGTGTAAACACCTTATTGATCTCAACCATAGCATCGTGCGAATGATCCTGCTGCTGGAAACCAATAGATTGGCGCACGGTTTCCTGAACACCCGCATTGGTTGTCATCACCACAATTACGTTGCGGAAATCGGCTTTACGACCGTTATTATCGGTCAGTGTACCGTGATCCATAACCTGTAATAAGATGTTGTAGATATCCGGATGCGCTTTTTCAATTTCATCCAGTAACACTACAGAGTGTGGATGCTTAATCACCGAATCGGTCAGCAAACCGCCCTGTTCGAAGCCAACATATCCAGGAGGCGCACCAATCAATCTGCTCACCGCATGGCGCTCAGAGTACTCAGACATGTCAAAGCGCACAAACTCAATGCCCATACACTTCGCCAGTTGCTTAGTCACTTCCGTTTTACCAACCCCAGTTGGGCCCGCAAACAAGAATGAACCAATTGGCTTATCCTCACTGCCCAACCCTGAGCGTGATAAACGAATGGCAGAAGTCAGCGCATCAATGGATTCATCCTGACCAAAGACAAGCATCTTCAGATTACGATCCAAATTCTTAAGCACTTCTTTGTCGCTTGATGACACATTCTGCTGAGGAATGCGTGCAATCTTAGACACTATCTGCTCAATATCAGCAACACCAATCGTTTTTTTACGTCGAGAAGCTGGCAACAGACGCTGGTTTGCACCCGCTTCATCAATCACGTCGATGGCTTTATCAGGCAAGTGACGCTCATTAATGTACTTTGCGCTCAGCTCAGCAGCTGCCTTCAACGCTTTTTGGGTATATCGGATACCATGGTGTTCTTCGTAACGTTCTTTCAGACCGCTAAGAATTTTCGCGGTATCAGCTACACTCGGCTCTACTACATCAATTTTCTGGAAACGCCGCACCAGGGCACGATCTTTTTCGAAAATGTTTTTAAATTCAGAATACGTAGTTGACCCTAAGCAACGGAGCTGACCACTTGATAGTAAAGGCTTAATCAAGTTTGAGGCGTCCATCACACCACCTGACGCCGCTCCAGCCCCTATGATAGTGTGAATTTCATCGATGAATAAGATGGCATTCGGTTTTGCTTGTAATTCCTTCAGCAATGCTTTGAAACGCTTTTCAAAGTCACCCCGATACTTAGTCCCGGCAAGTAATGCGCCCATATCCAGTGAATACACCACAGCATCGGCAATCACTTCTGGCACCAGCTCATTAACAATCCGATATGCCAAGCCCTCAGCAATCGCCGTTTTACCAACACCTGCCTCACCGACCAGCAGTGGATTGTTTTTCTTTCTGCGGCATAGGACCTGAATGGTCCTTTCTACTTCCTGATCGCGCCCAACCAAAGGATCAATTTGACCCGCTTTGGCCAGCACGTTCAAATTGGCGGTGAAGTTCTCCAATTTGGTTTTTTCTTCAGACGCAGCTTCGTGACTCTCTTCATGGATTTCTTCGTTATCTTCCGGCTCAACTTCGTCGTCCGATTTCGAAATACCATGACTAATATAATTAACAATATCCAATCGGCTGACATCTGCTTTTTTCAGCAAATACACAGCCTGACTTTCCTGCTCAGAGAAAATCGCCACTAACACATTGACACCAGTCACTTCATTACGACCAGAAGACTGCACGTGGAAAACGGCACGTTGTAATACGCGCTGAAAGCCAAGTGTCGGCTGTGTTTCACGGTCTTCTTCCAAATCTGGAATGACCGGCGTCGTCTCATCAATAAATTCGGATAACTCCTTTTTTAGCCCCTCTGTGTCAACGCCACAAGCATTCAATGCTTCACTGGCAGACGGGTTATCGATCAATGCGAGCAGTAAATGTTCTACCGTCATAAATTCGTGACGGCGATTTCTTGCCTCACGAAACGCGGTATTCAGAGTAATTTCTAAGTCTTTATTTAGCATTGGCAACCCCCAACGAGAATATATAAGGTCATTCCTGCTCACAACTACAGAGCAGCGGGTGCTCGTGATCCCGAGCATATCGATTTACCTGCTCAGCCTTTGTATGGGCAATGTCGGCAGGATACAGTCCACATACCGCTTTTCCCTCGTGATGTACTTTCAACATCACTTCAGTTGCTCTTTCGCTATCCATACGGAAAAATGTCATTAAAACTTCAATGACAAAATCCATTGGTGTGTAATCGTCATTGTTTAAAATCACTTTGTACTTGCGCGGCGGTTGCAACTTTTGCTTCTGTTCCTCGCGGACCGCGTCAACCACACCAGATTCGTTTGTCCCACTCATAATAAAATATAGTCTTGTCTTATCAACTCAAGCAACTTGAATTGAAAAATAAATAAATTGTTAAAAAATCGCTTTAAAAACTTGACTGTCTGGCCAAATAAACTACAGTCTTTACCTAGCTGGACGTATTAATCATATGGGCAGCTTAGCAAATTTCAAAGGTTAGATTAACTTAATTTAGTCAACTTATAGAAGGATGTAGAAGTATGGCTTGCGGAAAAGTCAAATGGTTCAATAATGCCAAAGGGTTTGGTTTCATCGTAGAAGACGGCAGCGAAGAAGATATCTTTGCCCATTACTCCACGATTGTAATGGATGGATACAAAACGCTTAAAGCCGGTCAGGATGTAACATTCGATCTGCAAGAAGGTCCCAAAGGCCTGCACGCTACCAACATCGCGCCGATAGCGGAGGAAGTTGTGTAGCATTGCAAGATTTTGGCACACTAAAAGCGGGTTACGTTTGTTTCTCGCTTAATCCCCTTCGTTAATTAGTCTCATTTCTTCCACCTTAGTTCATAAAATTTTATATGTTTATTAAATTGCATTAGCGACTTAGTCATTTGGTTGATACAATCCCCGCCGATGTCAAACAAGCCAACCAATTTGTTATGCCTCAGGGCGCGTCAGGTGTGTTAGATATTTTTATTGTGCCCACGAGTAACAATACCTAACAAACTTGCTATATGCCGAGCTCAGCCATCAGCTTGATGATCCCTTATCAGGTCACCAAGCTGATGGCTGAATAAAGATCGTGTATGCGGATACGTCCTTGAATAGCAAGCTTTTGCTTTGTTGAACGGCTGTTTAGCCCTAAACTATCTAGGAATGATGATGACATCAAAAATTATTTACACTAAAACAGATGAAGCGCCGGCTCTGGCAACTTATTCTTTATTGCCAGTTATCCAGGCTTACACCAATGCGGCTGGTGTTGAAGTTGAAACTCGTGATATTTCACTGGCAGGCCGTGTCATTGCGAACTTCCCAGAATTTCTGAGCGAAGAGCAACGCATTGGTGATGCTCTGGCTGAGCTAGGTGAACTGGCCAAAACGCCAGATGCCAATATCATCAAACTCCCTAACATCAGTGCGTCTATCCCGCAGCTAAAAGCGACAATTAAAGAGTTGCAAGAAAAAGGCTATGCCCTTCCTGACTACCCTGAAGAGCCAAAAGACGACAAAGAAGCCCAAATCAAAGCGACTTACGACAAGATCAAAGGTAGTGCAGTAAACCCTGTATTACGTGAGGGTAACTCAGATCGTCGCGCGCCAGCTTCTGTTAAAGCGTACGCACGTAAAAACCCGCATTCAATGGGTGCATGGTCTAAAGACTCACAATCCTATGTTGCCAGCATGAGCGAAGGCGACTTCTTCGGTTCTGAGCAATCAACTACCGTTGCACAAGCAACTGACGTTCGTATTGAACACGTTGCCGCAGACGGCACGGTTGCAGTTCTGAAACAAAGCACGCCACTATTGGCAGGCGAAATTATTGACGCGTCTCGTATGAGCGTAAGTGCACTACGTAGCTTCCTGGAAGCAGAAGTAGAAGCTGCAAAAGAGAAAGGCGTACTTTTCTCGTTGCACATGAAAGCCACCATGATGAAGGTTTCTGATCCAATCATCTTCGGTCACGCTGTTAAAGTATTCTATAAAGAAGTATTTGCTAAGCATGGCGACACGTTCGAAGAGCTAGGTGTAGATGTAAACAATGGTATTGGTGACGTTTACAACAAACTAGCTAACCTGGACGATGCAAAACGCGCAGAAATTGAAGCAGATTTAGCAGCCGTTTATGACCTGCGTCCAAGTATTGCAATGGTTGACTCTGACCGTGGCATCACAAACTTGCACGTACCAAGCGATGTTATTATCGATGCATCTATGCCAGCTGCGATCCGTACCAGTGGTCAGATGTGGAATGCGGAAGGTAAGCAACAAGATACTAGCTTCGTCATTCCTGATCGTTGTTACTCTGGCGTGTATCAGGCAACCATCGAGTTCTGTAAAGAACACGGTGCGTTCGACCCTCGTACTATGGGTACTATCCCTAACGTTGGCCTGATGGCACAAAAAGCCGAAGAATACGGTTCACACGACAAGACTTTCGAAGCACCATCAGCTGGTCAAATCCGCGTTGTTGACCAGGCAGGTAACGTATTGCTGCAACACGATGTTGAGCAAGGCGATATCTGGCGTATGTGTCAGGTGAAAGACGCACCTATCAAAGACTGGGTTAAGCTGGCAGTTAACCGTGCACGCGCAACTAACACACCTGCGGTATTCTGGTTGAACGAAAACCGTGCGCACGATGCTGAACTAATCAAAAAAGTAAATGCCTACCTGCCAGAGCACGACACTGCGGGTCTGGAAATTCACATTCTGGCGCCTATTGAAGCAACTAAATTCTCACTTGCTCGCATGAAAGATGGTCAGGACACGATTTCAGTGACTGGTAACGTACTGCGTGATTACCTGACAGATCTGTTCCCAATTCTTGAGCTGGGCACCAGTGCAAAAATGCTGTCTATCGTGCCACTCATGAACGGCGGCGGTCTGTTTGAAACAGGTGCTGGTGGTTCTGCGCCTAAGCACGTACAACAGTTCGAAAAAGAGAACCACTTACGTTGGGATTCGCTGGGTGAATTCCTGGCGCTAGCGGCCTCTCTTGAGCATCTGAGCCAGATAACTGGTAACAGCAAAGCACAAGTACTGGCAGATACGCTAGATGCAGCAACAGGTAAATTCCTTGATGAGAACAAGTCTCCTTCACGTAAAGTGAAAGAACTCGACAACCGTGGCAGCCACTTCTATCTTGCTATGTACTGGGCACAAGCACTTGCAGAGCAAACTCAAGATGCAGAGCTACAGGCTAAGTTTGCCGACGTTGCAAAAGGTCTAACAGACAATGAAGCAACAATCGTATCGGAACTGAACGATGCTCAGGGCCAGGCAATGAATATTGGCGGTTACTTCCAGCCTAACGATGCACTGGCAGCAGAAGCCATGCGTCCGAGCAAAACACTGAATAACGTATTAGCTAACATGGCTTAATGCGTTAATTGCTCTAAAAAAAGGGTGGCCTCACAGCCTAATGCCGATCAGTTAAGAATTAAATAGATCAGTTGACCGATCTTTTAAAGGCTTCAAAATCCAATATCATTTCTGATATTGGATTTTTTTATGTCTTTAGAACAAGCCTTTTGCAGTGCGTTTGAGCAACTGCCCGAAAGTGTTACCTTTGAAAAACTTAATCACTTTCTGGATGCCGAAATACTGGAGCAAGCCTTTCAACGCGCTGGCGTTGCAACTATCAGAAAACGCAGGCTTCCACTCGAGGCTGTGATGTGGACTGTGATTGGTATGAGCTTCTTTCGTCAACAGTCGGTTTGGGATTTAGCTTCCCACATGGAAATTGCTCTGCCTGGAGATAGCAAATTAATCGCCCCAAGCGCCCTTGTTCAGGGAAGGCGAAGACTCGGTAAAGACAGTGTCAAAAATGCCTTTGAAATGATGGCTGCGCATTATTATCAGCAAGCAAACTTTGAAACTTGGTGCGGGTTAAACCTCCTGGCCGTCGACGGTGTTACTTGGCGAGCTCAAGACACGCCTGAAAATCGTGAATGTTTTGGCTCCCCCAGCAATCAGCATGGCGAAACCGCTTTTCCACAAATTCGAATGGTGTGTCATATGGAGCTGACCAGCCATCAACTTATCAGCAGTGCTTTCAGCGGATATAAAACCAATGAAATGAAGCTGGCAGAAAAATTAGTTGCCACCACGCCAGACCACAGCCTCACGATGTTCGATAAAGGATTCTACTCATTAAACCTGCTCCACCAATGGCAAACACATGGCACCGAGAGGCACTGGTTAATACCGGTGAAGAAAGGGCTTCAGTTTGAAGTGATTAAATCTAATGGTCGCTTAGACAAGTTGGTGCGCTTGAAAACAACTCCACAACCTCATAAGCAATCGCCTGATTTACCTGCGTATGTAGAAGCCCGACTTGTGACGAAGAAAATTAAAAACAAAGAATATCAAATACTCACATCGATGATAGATGCACAGAGGTTTCCTGGCGAAGAAATAGTTGAGCTTTACAGCCACCGCTGGGAAATAGAATTGGGTTATAGAGAAATCAAGCAGACACTTTTAAACAATGAATATACGCTGAGAAGCAAAAAATCAGATATGGTTGAGCAAGAGCTGTGGGGCTTACTCCTGGGGTACAACTTGCTGCGTCAGGTGATGACTCAAGCGGCATCTCGTAAAGGAATATGGGCCAACCAATTAAGCTTTAGTAATTGCGCCAACGCGATATTAAGTTACTTAGGGCGACTCCCCCTCGCCAGCCCGGGAAACATCCCAAAACACTATGAGATGTTAATACAAACATTGGGTCACTTTGAGCTGCCGACACGACGAGAAGATCGGGTCTATCCTCGAGCCATAAAACCAAAGCCAAGTAAGTACCCAGCTAGAAAAAACAATGCCAGTCAGCTTAACTGACTGGCATTAGCCTCACAGCCACCTTTTTTATTTGCTGCCATTCTTTGCTACACTCGCGCCATTGCAACTCAGCTATACTAGTGACTATGCCTGCACAGCGCACAAAAAACCGAACACACACTGCCAAGCGCACTACTCATAAACGCCCCGGCACACAACGCACGAATAAACCCAAACTCTCGCCAGATCAGGTTAAAGTCATTCTGTTTAATAAACCATTTGATGTTTTGTGCCAGTTTACCGACGATCAGAACCGCCAAACACTCGCCAACTTTGTTGACATAAAAGATGTTTATGCCGCTGGACGACTCGACCGGGACAGCGAAGGCCTACTGTTGCTCACCAATTGCGGCCGCTTACAACATAAGTTGACTGAACCGGGGAAAAAAACCAACAAAACCTACTGGGTCCAGGTAGAAGGTGAGCCAGATGACACCGCATTGGAGGCACTGCGTGAAGGTGTCATACTTAAAGACGGTCCGACACGACCAGCCAAAGTGCGCGTGATCACAGCTCCCGATGTATGGCCACGCACACCCCCTATCCGCGAACGTAAAAACATTCCCACTAGCTGGCTGGAGATCACCATATCTGAAGGCCGTAACCGTCAGGTAAGGCGCATGACAGCGCATGTTGGTTACCCGACCTTGCGACTGATCCGTTACCAGATCGGTCCCTACACCCTGGATGGGATTGAAAATGGCCGGTATCGCGTGATGAAAACCACTTAACCCGGTGATGAAAAACTTGGGATTAATCAGCCCGCGACTTCCGGGCACCTTGATTTACATGCTATAATGCAGCTCACTTTTTTGTAATCAAATACACAGCGAGTTTATGAGCGATAACAGTCAAATTAAAGTCATCGTCGGTATGTCCGGCGGCGTAGATTCCTCCGTTTCGGCCTACCTGCTTAAACAGCAAGGCTATCAGGTTGAAGGCCTGTTCATGAAAAACTGGGAAGAAGACGACAATGACGAATACTGTGCCGCCGCTGAAGATTTAAAAGACGCTCAGGCAGTATGCGATAAATTGGGCATTGAGTTGCATACCGTTAACTTTGCTGCAGAATACTGGGATAACGTATTCGAGTATTTCCTTGCCGAATACAAAGCGGGTCGTACGCCAAACCCGGACATCATGTGCAACAAAGAGATCAAATTTAAGGCTTTCCTTGAATTTGCCGCCGAAGCACTGGGTGCAGACTACATCGCAACGGGCCATTACGTACGTCGTGAGGAACGAGATGGTAAGTTTGCCATGTTACGTGGGCTGGATAACAATAAAGATCAAAGTTACTTCCTTTATACACTCAGTCACGAACACGTGGCACAAACACTTTTCCCAGTTGGTAATATCGAAAAGCCGGAAGTACGCCGTATTGCAGAAGAACAAGATTTAATTACTCACAATAAAAAAGACAGTACCGGTATTTGCTTCATTGGTGAGCGCAAATTTAAAGACTTTCTGCAAAAGTTTCTGCCTGCTCAACCTGGCAATATCGAAGACAGCGAAGGCAACCATGTTGGTGAACATGAAGGCCTGATGTATCACACTTTGGGTCAGCGTAAGGGGTTATTGATTGGGGGAATGAAAGAAGGCTCCGGTGAACCCTGGTACGTAGTCGACAAAGACGTTGAACGCAATGTGTTGATCGTTGGGCAAGGTAAAAACCACCCTCGCCTATTCAGCAATGGCCTGAACGCCAACCAGCTCCACTGGGTTGACCGAGTTGGCCCACAAGGCACAACACGCTGTACAGTCAAGACCCGCTATCGCCAGGAAGACATCCCTTGTACATTACTGGTAGGTCAGGATGGCATGGCACGTGTGTTATTTGATGAACCGCAAAAAGCAGTGACACCAGGACAATCTGCGGTCTTTTACCTGGATGATGTGTGTCTTGGTGGTGGTATCATTGAGTCGGTGATCAAATAATGCAACGTGAAGTCGTGATCCCACTGGCAGCAATGTGTCACATTGCCAAACTCGTTCAGAAATGCGCTCGATATGGCACTTTTAACAGCCACGAAACGGATAGTATATTAAAAAGTATCACTATTACTTCACCGCAAAACCCTCAGGATGTCTACGAAGACCCCAGTGCCGTCAAGCAAGGCTGTCGCGCACTCGCAGATCAGCTGAGTGCGCAAGGTGAAAAAGACGTGGAAATGGTCAAATATGTGGGCAGCCTGATGCAGTTAGAGCGCGCATTATCAGCCAATGATAAAGCACTGGCTGAACTGGGTAAGCGCATTGAGCAACTCGACAGGCAACTACAGCATTTTGATATCGGTGACGAACAAATCATTGCCGCTCTGGCTGATATCTATAGCCAGGTTGTGAGTCCGGTGGGTCCAAAAATCCAGATTTTTGGTAAGCCCGAGTTGCTCAAACAATCTCATGTACAACATCAGATCCGGGCCCTGTTACTGGCCGGGATCCGCAGCGCAGTACTATGGCGTCAGCTTGGTGGTAAGCGTCGTCAATTTTTCTTTGCAAAGAAAAAAATCATTACTGCTGCACAAAGTTATATTTAAATATCGTTCAAAAACCAATTAGTTAGGAGAAGTTATGGAGCTTTCAGCGTTAACCGCTATCTCTCCAGTAGATGGCCGCTATGGTAGCAAAACCAGTGAGCTGAGAAGTATTTTCAGTGAGTTCGGCCTGATCAAGTATCGCGTGACGGTTGAAGTACGTTGGCTGCAAGCCCTGGCCAACGCAGCTGCAATCAACGAAGTTCCAGCCTTCAGTGAGCAGGCGAATGCCCTGTTAGACAGCATTGTTGATAACTTCAGTGAAGCGGATGCCGCACGAGTTAAAGAGATTGAGCGCACAACCAACCATGACGTTAAAGCCGTCGAGTATCTGTTAAAAGAGAAAGTCGCAGACAACGCTGAGCTTCAGGCTGTTAATGAGTTTATTCACTTTGCCTGCACATCTGAAGATATCAACAACCTTTCTCATGGCCTGATGCTGAGTGAAGCACGTGATCAGGTATTACTGCCATACTGCGATAAGCTATTGGCTGCTATCAAAGAAAAGGCGATTGAATATAAGTCTGTTGCGATGATGACCCGCACCCACGGTCAACCCGCTTCTCCTTCGACTATGGGCAAAGAATTTGCAAATGTATACGTACGTTTGCAACGTCAACGTGAGCAAATTGCCAACGTTCAGATGCTGGGCAAAATCAATGGTGCCGTGGGTAACTACAACGCCCACCTGAGCGCTTACCCTGATTACGACTGGCACAATCATGCTGAGCAATTTGTGACCAGCCTGGGCCTGACCTGGAATGCTTTCACCACGCAAATTGAACCGCATGACTATATTGCGGAACTGTTTGATGCGGTTGCACGTTTCAACACCATTCTGCTCGACTTTGATCGTGACGTGTGGGGATACATTGCACTCAACCACTTTAAGCAAAAAACCATTGCTGGCGAAATCGGTTCTTCAACCATGCCACACAAAGTGAACCCTATCGACTTCGAAAACTCTGAAGGCAACCTGGGTATTGCGAATGCAATCTTCACTCATCTTGCACAAAAACTACCGGTTTCTCGCTGGCAGCGTGACTTGACCGATTCTACGGTACTACGTAACCTGGGTGTTGGCATGGGTTATACCCTGATTGCTTACCAAGCCACCCTTAAAGGGATCAGCAAATTAGAAGTGAATGCAGATCGCCTGTTGGCTGAACTGGATGACAACTGGGAGCTGCTGGCTGAGCCAATTCAAACTGTCATGCGTAAATACGGTATCGAAAAGCCGTACGAAAAGCTCAAAGAGCTGACTCGCGGTAAGCGCGTTAATCAGGTAATTATGGCTGAGTTTATCGATGGCCTGGAACTGCCAGAGCACGTAAAAGCTGACATGAAGCTAATGACGCCAGCCAACTACATTGGCCGCGCCGAAGCTTTCATTGATGAACTAAACTAATACCAAGTTTTAAAAACCAGTTTGAGAGATAAAATCTGCCGCTCATAGTGTTAAAAATGTTCGCTCAGAACCTATACTTCAGAGATATGTTCAGACATTTTTGACCGGTGACAAGCGAGGTGTCCTTACCTCAGCATTGGCGGCTTAATTATGCAAATTGGTATAACTCAGATATAAGCCTGAGAAGCGAAAGTCGTGGCATAGTGCCGGACTTTCGCTTTTTTATTGGAGTCACTTTATGTATCAGCTATCTATCAATGCCCTTACTGAGGCTGCGTTTCTCGCCCAGTACTGGCAAAAAAAGCCTTTACTTATCAAACAAGGCTTTCAGGATTTTATCGATCCACTGTCACCAGAAGAACTGGCTGGCCTGGCAATGGAAGACAATATTGAGTCTAGGATCGTCACCAACCATGACAATCACTGGGATGCGCACCATGGTCCGTTTGAAGATTTTTCCTTACTGACAGAGCAGCACAGTACTTTGCTGGTACAAGCCGTTGATCACTGGCACCCTCAGGCTGCCAGCTTGCTAGAACCCTTTCGCTTTATTCCAAACTGGCGTATTGACGACCTGATGATCAGTTTTTCTACGCCAGGGGGCGGCGTTGGTCCGCACCTTGATCAATATGACGTATTTATTATTCAAGGCCAGGGGAAAAGACGCTGGCGCGTCGGCATGCCTGATGCCAGCCTAAAACAATTTGCCCAGAACAAAAGCCTGCTGCAAGTAGAGCAATTTGAAGCCTGCATAGATGCAGAGCTGGAACCAGGTGATATCTTATACATTCCACCTGGCTGCCCTCATGAAGGCTATGCCGTTGAAAATGCAATGAACTATTCTGTTGGTTTTCGGGCCCCTGATCAAAAAGATCTGCTCTCAAGCCTGGCTGATCACCTGATAGACTCAGAATCAGGTACAACCCGTTACAGTGACCCTGACCTCACGCTACGAGACTCTCTCGGCGAGGTCAGTCGTCAGGACAAAGGGAAGATCCGCACCATGCTGGAAGCAATACTGCATGACAGCGAGATCTTCGACCAATGGCTGGGGCAGACACTCAGTGAACCTAAGCATGAAATGGATCTGGCTCCACTCGATCCGCCACTGAATGCTGACTCCTTACAAGATGATATTTCAAGCGAAGATACCCTGGTGCGCTCAGGTGGCGTCAGAGCACTGTATCAATTAACGACACACGCAGTGATACTGAGTGTGAATGGGCAAAATTTTACCCTTCCACTTGAGGTCTTACCAGCTGTTAAAAAGCTGACAGATCAGAGTTGTACGCCCGTATCTTCATTATTAGATGAGTTTACATGTTTGGAATTTAAACAAACATTAACTACGCTTATTAACGATGGGTCCTTTTACATTGAGGACTGGGTGTAATTACCTGAATCTGAGGGTTAGTCACACAATAAGGCATCGATCAAGTCGGTGCCACAATAATAAAGAGCACAGGCTGACCCCCTAGTCAGGCGTGATTATGATGTTTGATGCGAGGCAATCATGAATTACCACGTCGATAGAGTGAGTTGGCAAAAAACTCAGGGACAACTGCGCCAAATCCGCGAACGAGTCTTTGTTTGCGAACTTCACCTTCCAAGGGAAGTAGAGTTTGATCAACACGATAAAACTGCGGAACATGTTCTCGTGCGGGATGAAAATCAGTGCCCGATTGGAACCGGCAGATTATGTTGTGATGGTCTGATCAGTCGAATTGCGATCATTCGGGCTCACAGAAATCGCGAGGCCTACCAATCTTTGATCAGCTTTCTTAGTACCCTGGCGGAACAAAAAGGCTATGAAAACGTCTTCGTGCAATGCATCTTAGACGAGGTACCCACCTTTTTGAAGTCCGGCTTTTCCAAACAAGGCGGTGTGTTTATGGAAGCAGGCATTCCAAGACAGCGGATGAAATGCCCGGTAAAAGAAATGAACTCTGAGCCTTTTACGATGCTACATTAGCCCATAACTGGTCTTTGTTGGCCAAATCATACACGCCATGGGCATGGTGAATAAGAAAGTTGGCATACTCAGTCTGGGTTGGATCTGGACGCCCTGCACCCAAGATTTTGTCAGCTTTAATTTGCCATTGATAAGAAAAGTGCTTAAGTGCAGCGCGGGCATCTGCAGCCCCGCTCACTGGCATCGCATCTGTTGGAACTTTACCTGAAATAACCCAATACCCTTTACCCTGGTTGTCCTTAATTTTCCAGACACCACAGATCGGGGGCAATATACGGGACTCTTTGGCTTGAATATTAATACCTACTATGCCCTTTTCTGCAAGATACTTTTGAGCAGCCTGCAAAGAAGTGTGTTGCCACTGGGCAAGCATTTTTTGTTGTTCTTCTTTACTCATTTGTGTGTTGTCTTTCGTCATTCTAGGTACTTCTTGAGAAAATTTCCCCTACTGTATGAATTAAATGAACAGGATGCAAGTACGACCCCACTCTGGCAGGAGTAAAAACGCGGGAATATCCAAGGTTATTATTTGCATTTGCACAATAAATAGACTCGACTAGGATTAAAGGATCATCTAACAGGTCAAAGTGGTCGTAACTATGATCCCACTTTCCATTGCTATTCAGTTAGTCATCTTTGCCATCGCCTGGTATGGGTCAAACCTGGTCTTTGCGCTAGTCATCACAGCTCTATCTGGACTAGCCATGTATGTGAGCATCCGAGCCGCCAGGGCAGGCGCCTCTCCAGTAACAGAACCACAACCAGATCAAGCTCTCGGGCAGCAATCGGATCTCACTTGCCTGGAGCAATTGGGCCATACTATTACCCCGCAGCTGCGGGAGCAAATCAACAGTGCCCGTCAGCAAACCAAGCAGGCCGTTGACAATATGTCTGGTGAGTTCTCCCAGTTAGTGAGCAATATCACTGCAACCTTAAGCAACCTTGATAACAGCAGTGCCAATACCTTGCAGCAAACCTCTCAACACAGCCGCGACCAGTTAAATCAAATCCTGGCTTATCTTGAACAATCCAATACCAGCCAACAGCAACGCACCGAAACATTTAAAACCATGGTCGAGCAGAGCAAAGAATTACAAGCAATGTCTATCGATGTTGCGAAAATTGCAGAGCAAACCAATTTACTGGCTCTGAATGCATCCATAGAGGCAGCGCGTGCCGGAGACAATGGTCGTGGCTTTGCTGTTGTAGCAGATGAAGTACGCGCGCTGGCCAATTCAAGTGGAGACACTGGGGTCAAAATAAACAAAATGGTCGAGTCTATCGCGCAGGCAATGCAAAGCTCCATGACAATGATGGAAAGTGAATTAAGCGAACGCCAGGCGTTGACGGAAAAGTATCAGCGCCAAATCAACGAGGTGATTGATACCTGGCTCACATTATCTCAAAACGTAGAGCAACAGGCACAAATACTTCAGACCTCTAACGAAGATAATCGACAAAAAATCTCGGAGATATTGGTTGACCTGCAGTTTCAGGACCGGGTTGATCAGATCCAGGACAGCGTGACGATTGCGCTGGAGATCATGACACAAGAGTTGGATAAATTCATTGAAGAGCGCCGCCAAAGCGACACCGCCCGATTTAATCATCAGCGGATCAGTGACACACTGTCTCGTACTGCTGCGACCCGAGAGCAACGACATATTCTGGCATCTAGTCATAGCGGCAACAATCGCAAGGACGATGACACTGTGGACGACCTTACTTTTTTCTGACATGCAGCCTGAGGGTACATTATGAGTAAAACCATTTTAGTTGTAGATGATTCTGATTCTTTAAGACAGGTCGTAAATATTGCGCTGACAGGGGCTGGCTATCAGGTTATTGAAGCCTGCGATGGCAAAGATGCACTCAGTAAACTCACCGGTAGCAAAGTTCACCTGATAATCAGTGACGTCAATATGCCCAATATGAACGGCATTGAGTTCGTCAAAAATGTCAAACAGCTACCACAATACAAATTTACACCCGTCATTATGCTGACCACTGAAAATCAACAGAGCATGATGGAAGAAGGCAAAAAAGCAGGCGCAAAAGCCTGGATGGTCAAACCATTTAAGCCAGCACAAATGCTTCAAGCCGTCTCTAAGTTATTGATGATGTGATAGTGATGTCTGAGTGTTTTAAGTTCCCAGCAGAATTAACCATCTACGAAGTACAAGATGTGCATATTGAGCTCAGTGCGTTTTTAGAGGGCAAACAGACGGTAGAGCTCGACTTAAGCCAGGTCGAAGAGCTCGACAGCGCAGGGATCCAGTTGACAGCCTGGCTGGTGAATCACTGTCGGACAACAGGGGTACAGATTAATGCCCTCACCCTGTCAGATCTGCTAACAGCCAGGCTAACCCTGTTGAATGTGTCCCTGGCCGCTCCAAATAAAAGCGAACTTTAACTATGTCTGTTGATTTAAGCGCGGCCATTACCACCTTTGTCAGTGAGTCCAAAGAGCTTCTGGCCGACATGGAAAACTCTCTGCTGGATATGGAAGCCAGTGACGCTGGTGCCGATCAGGAAGAAACCATCAACGCCATCTTCCGCGCCATTCACACCATTAAAGGCAGTGCAGGCTTGTTTGGTTTTGACTACGTCGTAAGCCTGACCCACATTGCAGAAACAGTACTGGACGATGTTCGAAACGGCAATCGGGAAATGAGCAAACCCTTGCTCTCTCTATACCTCGAAACGGGTGACTTATGCGAGGAACTGATCCTGCTCGCCGCGTCGGACAATGAACCCAGTGCACACCAGCTGACCCAACTTGCTGCTCTGAGCGGCCAGTTCAGTGAGTTTATCGACGATGCTGCTCTTCCCCAGGATAACATTGCCACCTCAGACATCCACATGCAGCCGCAAAATGGCATCTGGTTTATTTGCTTTGTTCCAAACGAAAATGTACTGCGTAATGGCCTCGACCCCTTCCCTTTTATTCATTTTCTTAATAACGAAGTGACCGAACTTGAAGTCGCCACCAATGTTATTCCTCTGAATGCCCAAACCCCTTATGACCCCGAGTCCTGCTACCTGGCGTTCCTGATGCTGTTTCGTACAAGTCAAAACAAAGAGGCGATAGAAGAGATTTTCGAGTTTATCAAAAACGATGCGGTCATAGAGATTTTACCACCTGCTCAGTGCAGTTACGATGCAATCCAGGCATGCGCACGATACTTCCCGGAACCATCTCAGTTCCAGTCAACCCTGTCACAGCTCACTCAGTCACTTTTACCGAAAGAATCGCCCGCATCAGCACTGGATGATAACCCTATAACCTCCCCCAAAGATAAGAAGAAAAACAAAGTACACAGCAGCAAAACCTTGCGGGTCGAAGCAATGAAGCTCGACAGGTTGATTGATCAAGTCGGGGAAATGGTCATTACCGGTGCCAGAACGAATCTGCTTGCCCACGAAACAGGCAACGAAACCCTGATAGAAGCCATGGCACTACTTGAAAGGTTAGTTGAGAACATTCGTGACAGCTCACTTAAACTCAGAATGGTGCAAATTGGCGAAACCTTTAATAAATTCAAACGCGTTGTTCGGGATGTATCTGACGAACTGGGTAAAGAGGTGGAGCTCAATATTATTGGCGCGGATACCGAGCTGGATAAAACCTTTGTTGAGAAAGTCAGCGATCCGCTTATGCATATCATCCGCAATGCTATAGACCATGGTATCGAAACACCTGACGAGCGTGTCGCCGCAGGCAAGCCTGCCTGTGGCCAGCTAACGCTGAAGGCCTATCATGACTCTGGTTCAATTGTGATAGAGATCCAGGATGATGGTCAGGGGTTAGATCAGAGCAAAATCCTGGCTCGCGCAATCGAAAACGGCTTAATAAGCGCAGAGCACTCTTTGCAGGACAAAGAAATTAACCTGCTTATCTTTGAACCTGGCTTTTCAACCGCCGCTGCCGTGACCAGTATCTCGGGCCGTGGCGTGGGCATGGACGTGGTAAAACGCAATGTTGAAAGCTTGCGGGGCAGCGTGGAAGTCGACAGTACCAAAGGGCTGGGCTCCAAAATTATTATTCGCCTGCCGCTGACTTTATCCATTATTGACGGGTTTATGTTTACCGTTGGCGACGAGGATTACGTGATCCCCCTAGATACTGTGGTTGAGTGCCTGGAACTCCACGAGGTGGTCTCTGAGTCCGATATTCAGGATAAAAACTACATCAACCTCAGAACTGAGGTCCTGCCTTTTATTCGTCTGCGCTCCCTGTTTGGGATAGAGCAGCAAATTGAACATACGAAGGAATCACTGGTTATCGTCCAGTTTGGCACGCTCAGAGCCGGTCTGGTCGTCGACTCATTGCAAGGAGAGTTTCAGACCGTTGTAAAACCCCTGGGGAGGCTGTTCGAAGGCCTCAAATGTATCAGCGGAGCAACCATACTCGGCAGTGGCAAAGTTGCCATCATTCTGGATGTATCTGCCCTGATCCGCACCGCAATTACGATGTATGAGCAATTAGAGCTCAAGCATTAGTCAGATAAAACCGGAGCGTAAAGATGTTTAAAAATCTGACCATTAAAAACAAGATCATTCTGGCCATGTTTACCATGGGGCTGCTGTTGCTGGTGATTGCCATGTCTGTGCAAATGAAAAACGGCCGGATTGAAGGATTTGCCACCAATGTCGGACAATACGACATACCTGAAGCTATTTATGCGCTGAATATGCTGGATGAACTGGGGGACATGAACAGCAATGTGCTGGAATACATTGCCGGTGAGGCCGACGAAAAAGCAGATTTTTTGTCAAACTACAGTGAATTCACTAACTACCTCGAAGACCTTAAGCGACTCAATTCTGTTGATACCAGCTACATTCGTCAACTGGAAGATTTAGTACGTCGCTATGCCAGCGAAAATCAGGAGCTGATTTTTGACCGATTTGACCCCCTTCAGGAAGAAAAAGCGGTCGAAAAATATGAGTACATCAATCGAGAGTTCGCGGAGCCGCTCGAAAGTTTACTTGATTCCCAAAAAGAGGCCGAAGTGGCTGATGCCGGTAGCAGTGGCGACTTTGCCGAAGTGGTCAACGATGATTTGCCCGGGGTACGCTACTATCTGGAGCTGATTGACGAACAAGGCGACATGATGGGGTCACTGAATGCTTATATGCGTGGCCGAGTTGGTGCAACCGCTGCCTTTGAAAAAGACGCCCGTACCTTTTCTAATTTTCTATCAGAGCTCAAACCTCTGGAAAGAAAACCACTGGAAATTAAAGCCATTGGTGACATAGAGCGTATGTATCTGGGTCTCTACAACGGTGGTAAAGAAATTTTCGCTATGTATGACCCAAAACAAAAGATCCAGGCTTCCAAAGATGTGGACCGACTGGAGCACGATATCTTTAGTAAAATAGAAGAGATACTGGAAAAGATCTCCAACGAAGCGATAGCTGAGAGCACCACTTCACTCAACGATCTTATGTCTGCCGCCCGGGACAGTATTAAGCTTGTCTGGGGCTTACTTATCGTTGCCATCGTCCTCGCCGTCGCTACCGCCGCTTTTTTGATACGAGGCATAGTACTGCCTATCAATGCGCTGGCTGAAGCGGCCGAAGATCTGCGTTCAGGGGAAGGCGATCTGACCCGCCGTATACCGGATTTTGGTAATGACGAAATAGGTCAAACCGCACAAAGCTTCAATGGCTTTATCGAGCGACTGCAAAATATCCTGCTGGACATCCAGGAGTCTGTTGAGTCCATTGCCCACAGTACTAATGAAGTGAGCACCACTTCTCGCATGCTCAGTTCCACTTCCAACCAGCTGGCAGCCAGCGTGGAAGAAACCTCCGCCTCGCTGGAACAAATGAGTTCGTCCATTTCAATGAATACCGAAAACTCCAAAATGACCAATGACATTGCCAAGCAATCCAGCAGCGAGGCAAACGATGGTGGCCAGGCTGTAAAAGACACTGTTCAGGCCATGACCCAGATAGCAGAGAAAATCGGCATCATCGAAGACATCGCATATAAAACCAATCTCCTGGCTTTGAATGCCGCCATTGAAGCGGCCAGAGCCGGTGAACATGGTAAGGGCTTCGCGGTGGTGGCTGATGAAGTACGTAAGCTCGCAGAGCGTTCTCAAGTTGCCGCACAGGACATCAGTACACTTGCCGACAACAGCGTTAAAATCGCACAACACGCAGGCGCCATGCTCGACAGAATGGTACCCAACATTGGCAAGACCGCAGATTTGGTACAGGAGATCACCGCTGCATCGACGGAACAAAGCACCAGTGTGGCTGAGATTAATCGAACCGTGGCTCAGCTTGATGAAATTGCGCAACAAAATGCATCCGCATCTGAGGAGCTCGCCTCAACGGCCAAAATGGTTCAGGATCAAACAGGAGATATTCGCTCGACCGTGGGCTACTTTAAATTGAGTAACAATGGCCGCAGCCACAAAGGGCGTCAGTCTCATGTCATTCACGACAGTAGCCATAGCCGCGAAGATGGTTACACCCCATTTGATGAGTAATGTGCGATGAGTGAATTGATCCATGACCCAGTCACCGCAGCCTATGATCTTGATAAGTATCTGGCTTTTGAGCTCAATGGCGCATCGTATTCAATCAGTATTTCCATTGTCAGAGAGATCATGGAATATATCGAAGTGGATAAAATTCCCATGGCACCTGATTTCATTATTGGTGCCATCAACCTCAGAGGGTTAGTCATACCTGTTTTTGACTTATCCGTTCGACTGAACAAACCTGCACAACCTAATACCAATCGTACCTGTATTATCGTTGCTGAGTGCAACTATAAAGCGCAGAATATTACTGTCGGCCTGAAAGTCGATATGGTCACTAAGGTGCTGGATATTCCTGCACATGAAATTGACCAGGTGCCTAGTATTGCTGGTCAGTTTCATAGCCGTTTTGTGTATGGTTTGGCAAAACTAACAGACAATCTGATGACAATACTGGACATAACCAAAATACTGACGCTGGATGATGTGCAGTTGTTTGACGACTTACAGCAACATAATAAACAACTTGCACTGGAACTGACACTCGACTCTGACCCCGCACACTCATACGAGGAAAGGTGATATGAATTCAGCGCCCACTCTGACGGACAACAATAAGACCAACGAAGAACTTCATTCACTGTTAGTGTCGATCGGCTATGATACCTTTGGCATTCCGATAGAGTCCGTGAAAGAAGTCATTGAGCTGACCGACACGACGATGGTACCTATGTGCAATCAGGTGATCCGGGGCGTGATCAACGTCCGGGGCAGTGTTATCCCTGTTCTGGATATGCAGCACCGCCTGATGCTGAAAAATCCTCAGCCTTACAACAAATATAGTTGTATCGTGTTATATGACTTTTATGACCCCAGTCTGGACGAAGTTATGACCCTCGGCATGCTGGTCAGCAGCGTGATGTCTATTCAGTTTATCAATTGCACTCAGCTGGAGGACTCCCCCTCTTTCGGGGCCAATATCCCCCGTCACTTTGTCTGGAAAATGGCTAAAATTAATAATCAGCTCACTATTTTGCTGGACATGAACAGTGTACTCAATATCAGTGAGATAAATACGCAACTGAAGTCCTCTCAGACTGAATTCTTCACCCGATTTTGTCAGCGTTAGGCAGCAATGGCGATTTCAACTGTGGAGTTTCAGCAACTCAACCGTCTGTTTGAGCAGCATACCGGGATCAGCCTGGGTAAAAACAAAGCGGATATCGTGGCAAGTCGTCTTGCCAGTCGCCTGCGCGCTAAACGCTGCCCTTCTTTCAGCAAGTATTATCGCTTGTTAATGACACCCGAAGGAAAAGATGAGCTGCAAGTTTTTATTGATAAACTCACCACGCATGAGACCTACTTTTTCAGGGAACAGGCCCAGTTTGAGTTTCTTTATCACTATTATCAGCACAATCGTCCACGACACTCTCCCATTCGGGCCTGGAGCGCCGCCTGCTCGAGCGGAGAAGAGGCTTACTCACTGGCGATGATACTGGACGATTTATTCTATAACCGGCCATGGCATGTTATCGGCACAGATATTTCTGAAATGTCTGTGTTGATGGCCAGAAATGCGCGCTATGCCATATCTACCGTAGGCAAAATTCCCAAGCGTTATCGGATCCGTTATTGCATGAAAGGAACGGGCAAAAATGCCGATAACTTCACGCTGATTTCGACGCTAAAAAAACAATGTAGCTTTCAGGAAGACAACCTGTTGAAGTTGACCACGGTTGATTTTTCATTTGATGTGATTTTTCTGCGTAATGTACTCATCTACTTTGACAAATCCAAGCAACAAGCCATCCTGAATAATATCATCAAACGTTTAAACCATGGCGGTTTACTCTTTTTGGGACATTCGGAAGCCATGCGAGATAAGCCTGCTTGTCTGCAAACTCTGAGCCCCTGCATATACAAGAAGGTGACCTTATGACCAGCGTCTTCATCATCGATGATTCCGCCCTGATGCGCCAAGTCATGAGTGAGATCATAGCCCATGAACGTACCTTAATTGTCAGCGGTACAGCCCCTGACCCAATCATTGCAGAACGAAAAATGAATTTGAATTGGCCGGATGTCATTCTGTTGGATGTGGAAATGCCTAAAATGAATGGCATCACTTTCCTGAAGAAAATTATGCAGGAACGCCCTACGCCGGTGATCATCTGCTCGGCACTGGCGCAGGAAAAAACCACCACCGCGATGGAAGCGCTTGCTTGTGGCGCTGTGGATGTGATTGCCAAACCCACTCACGGGCTGGGAGACTTTTTACACAGTGACTCAGTATCCCAGATCATTGACGCTATCAAAGGGGCGACTAAAGCCAAAGTTCGTCAACTCAAATACCTCGAAGAAGGCACCTTTCGTGAACTACATACGACAGAAGAAGTGCTACCTGCCCACAAAACAGCGCAGCCACCTGACAGTGCGGGAAAAGTGATTGCTATTGGTGCTTCGACAGGCGGTACAGAGGCAATCGCCCGGCTTTTACAGCAGCTGCCAGCCCATTCACCGCCGATTGTTATCGTACAGCATATGCCAGGTAAGTTTACGGCTGCGTTCGCCCAACGCCTCAATGACATCACACCACATAAGGTAGAAGAAGGACAAACTGCCACTCGCATCCGCCACGGCCATGTTTATATCGCCCCGGGAGGCCAGCATATGTTGGTAAAACGTCAAGGCTCGGACTACTATTTAGAGATACGCGATGGACCACTTGTCAGCCGTCACAAGCCTTCGGTGGATGTGTTGTTTCGCTCCGTAGCCCAGTCGGTAGGCAATCATGCCCTTGGTATTATTCTAACTGGCATGGGCAATGACGGCGCAAGTGGTTTACTGGAAATGAAGCAAAAGGGGGCTGTGACCTTTGCAGAAAGCGAATCCAGTTGTGTGGTGTTTGGTATGCCAAAAGAAGCCATCGCGAGGGGGGCCGTCGATAAAATCTATGCGCTGAGTAACCTCCCTTACCAGATCCAAAAAGCGCTTGGGTGATCTGTATGAAAAACCAACTGAGTCAACTACTGCACATTGCTTATCTTAGCTATGACAGGCAGGGGCAGATCATCTCCATCTCGGATGCTGCCGAGCGTATGCTAGGCCTAAAGCCTGGCGACATACTATCGCAAAAGCTGGTTTTTATTGATGAGGACTTTAATGAGCTCAATCTCAGTGAAATCCTGTTCGATCCTATATTTGACCAAATTGAGCTGGGCGTCAGTATCGATAATAGCAGCGTTACCTGGGTCAGACTCTACAGCTTCAGACAAGATGACCAATATTACATCAGGCTTGAGCCTGTCGAAGAGCTGATCTCCGTCAGGCGCCTAAATAAGCAGCTCGCAATCCGTGATCCCCACACCGGATTACTGTATCGAGATGCCTTCATTAACAAAATTAAAGAGCAACCTCATCAGGGCACTATTTGCTGTGTCCGGATCTGTAATTTTCAGCGTATTTCCGAAGTCTGGAATATTGGTGTTGCCAACTTGGTATTTATGGAGATCCTGGCACGATTCCAGGGAGAATTTGATAAAGGGATATTCTCTAAACACTCTTCCGACTGTTACTGCGTGTTTATTCCCGATACGGTTCCACTGAACATCGAAACCTTATACAAGCAACTGAATGAGCCTTTTAATTTTAACGGCAACAGTTTCTACAGCAATGTCTCACTGGGCTACTATAAAGAACAGCCCAATGACGACCATGAGTTAAGTCTTAACAAAGCGGAAATGGCAACCTTTGATGCGCTATCAGACCACAACCGTCTGGTCGAATTCAAAGAAACGCTGGCCAGGCAAATTGAACGACAGAATAAAATTGAAACCGGACTGCGCAGCGCCCTTTATCAGGATAACCTGGCGGATAGCTTTGAAGTGGTATTCCAGCCAATTCATGATACCAAAACAGAACGTCTGATTGGGGCTGAGTGCCTGATGCGCTGGGAACTTGACGGTCAGCCTATTCCTCCTACCGAATTTATTCCAATCATTGAAAGTACGGGAGAGATTAACAAGCTAACGCTATTTACGCTCAGTCAGATTAATAAGTTAAAGAGTTTACTTGCACAAGAGCACATTGAGGCACGCCAGTTTCGTTTTGCAATCAACATTAGTGTTGTTGAAATTCTCGATGTTAACTTCACCACCCGATTGCTGCAAACGCTGGAAAAGCTGTCGCTTAACCCCGCCAAAATTAAGCTGGAGCTCACTGAATCAGCCCTGATCGATAACTTTAACTATATTAATGAGATACTACAAAAACTACAAAGCGAAGGGCTGATGATATCGATTGATGATTTTGGTACCGGTTACTCCAGTCTGAGCTATTTGTGTAAACTGCATTTTGATGAAATTAAAATTGACCGTGCCTTTGTCACCAATGTCGTCAATGACGGAAAAATGCAGTCGCTGTTCAATTCCATTGTGTCGCTGGCAAAAAATCTCGATAAACCGCTGGTCGCAGAAGGCATAGAACAATTAGACCAGATGATCTATGCCAAAGCCAAAGGGGTTGAATATATACAGGGGTATTACTATAGCAAGCCGCTGAGTATTAACGATTTTGTCGAGTATGTTGTCGCCGATAAATCCAGCTATCTGCATTTTGAAGAGTAGCGCATACACCGTGGTATGCGTTACCTAAGCTAACCACCCAAAACCCTGGCTGGATCTACTTTTACGGCCTGCCAGGCCGGATAAAGGCAAGATAGTACCGAAATAACAAGCGTAATAGACAACACTGAAACCACGTCGATCCAATCCAACTGGCTGGGCAAAAATTCAATAAAATAAACGCCCTGCAATGGATTATCACCATCAAGCTCAATCCAGGCACGGAATAAGTCGGAAATATTCAGCGCCAACAAAATGCCGACAAACAGACCAACCAGGGCACCTATTAGGGCATAGCTGACCCCCTGTATCGCGAAGGTCGCAAAAATAGTGCTATCTCTGGTACCCATGGTTTTTAAAATCGCAATATCCGCTTGCTTTTCTTTCACTTCCATTACCATAGACGACACGATATTAAAACTGGCGACAGCGATGATCAGAAACACGACCAGATACACTATTGTCCTGACCATTTGAATATCCTGATAAAGGCTCCCCTGCGTACGAAACCAACTATTGACGTAGACCAGATCAGGTAAAGCCCGGCCTGCTGCCATTGCGACCTGATGAGCAGAGAATACATCCTCAACTTTTGCACGGAGCCCGGTCACTTCATCGTCAGACAGCCCCATTGCCTGCTGCAACCTCTTCACAGAAACCAAAGCCAACGACCGATCAATAGGTCCTCCCATACTAATCACATCCGCCAACACAAAGTTAAGCCGCTTTGGGGCAGCCAGAGGAGAAGCGGCTTGTGGATTTGCCACTAACAGTGTGACTTTATCCCCGCGCTCTAAACCCAACTCAGTCGCAATATGCCGACCTAAAACGATATCATTGTCGGTCAACTCGCTTAGTGAAGTGTCAGTAATAAACTGACCCACATCTGACACCTTATGATGAGAGAGAAAATCTATTCCCTTCACTTCCGCCGCTTTTAGCTCACCACGAAACTGGACCATAGCAGTGACAGATATTTCAGGGGCGGCGGCCAAGATACCTTGCTGAGCTTCCAGCAATCGTACTTTGTCAGGCCAACTGGAAATAGGGTCGTAAGGCGCCTGGTACGCCACATGGGGTACCACAGAAAGTAAGCGGGTTTTCAGCTGTTGTTCAAACCCATTGATCACTGAGAGTGCGACAATAAGCACCGCCACCCCCAGCATGACACCGAGCGTTGATGATTTACTCAAAAACCCAATCATACCAGCCTGATGCTTGGAAGCACGTAATCGGTTACTGATAAACACACTCAACATTCGCTTATGCCTCACTATGTAACGCATGCTCAACCAACACACCGTCGTCCAGAGCAACTGCACGACCCAGTTTTGCCGCCAGTTCAAGGTCATGTGTTACCACCACAAAGCTGGTTTTTAAATCCCGGTTTAACTCTTTTAACAAGGCATAGATTTTCAGTGCATTTTGTTTGTCCAGGTTACCGGTAGGTTCATCTGCCAAGACTAATGCAGGACGCGTAACTAGCGCCCTGGCTATGGCAACTCGCTGGCGCTCCCCGCCCGATAACTCCGATGGTCGATGACCTCCACGATGGTCCAGGCCAACTTTGCCCAACATTTCCTGTGCTTGCGACTGAGCGGCTTTAGGTGGCTGACCGGCAATCAGCAAAGGCATAGCCACATTCTCTAATGCCGTAAAATCCATAAGCAGGTGATGGAACTGATATATAAAGCCCAGGTTTTGATTGCGAAAATCCGCCTGTTTACGACGCGATAACTGCGCGACATCGGTAGCTTTGATTTTCACTGAACCACTGCTGGCGGTATCCAATGTGCCCAATATATGCAACAAAGTACTCTTGCCTGAGCCGGAACTGCCGACGATGGCCAACATGTCGCCCTGTTCAAGCGCCAGATCGACCCCTTTTAACACTTCAACCTGCTGGCCCGCTTCATCATAAGCCTTGTTCAGGCCCTGACATTCAATTACTAAATCACTCATACCTTAACACCTCAGCAGGAAGCACTTTTGCGGCTTTAAACGCCGGATATAATGTTGCCAGAAAACTCAAAACCAGACTGATCGCAACAATTAAACTCAAACTAAACCAGTCGAACCTGACCGGTAACTCTGCACCACCCAGTAAAGACAGCCCACTGACTGCCAGTACCTCGTTAATATGACTGGCCAGCAGATAACCAAACACAGTGCCAATTAGCGTACCCACTACACCGTTGTACAACCCTTGCACCATGAACACCCGTGCTATAGCGCCAGGTGCCAGCCCCAAAGTCTGCAAAATAGCTACTTCACCTTGCTTTTCACTGACCATCATCGACAACGCCGACACTATATTGAATACGGCCACAATCACGATCAGTCCCAATAGTAAGGCCATAATGCGTTTTTCCATTGCAACGGCTGCAAATAATGCCCCCTGCTGTACATGCCAGTCTGAGTATTCTAATCCAGACAACAAGGGGACATTCGCTGTTCTGAACTCATTAACGGCAAAAGCGTCTTTTAATGTAATGCTAACGTCAAAATCCACCGGTTTGCGCTTAAGCAAACGTTGCAGACTTTTACCATCGGCGAATGCCAGGTTAACATCGGCCTCACTGTGGGTGTTGTAAATCAAGGCAACTGTAAATAAACGCTGTTTAGGGACCCGGCCCATAGGCGTATAACTGCTAACATCAGGCATGATCACCCGAACTTTTTGTCCCAATCGCACATCCAGTTGATTTGCCAGATAGCGACTCAGCGCCAGTTGATATTTCTGCTCACGAAACTGTGCCAGGCTACCGGCTTCAATGTGTGGCTCGAGTGCCGATGGATAACCGGAAAAGGTCCCTTGCAAACGTACACCAACCAGATCTTTATTCGTTTGCAGGATCACATCACTGGTGACATAGGGAGTTACCCGCTTAACTTCTGGCAATGCGCTCAGCTTAGTTAGCAACGCATCGGCGTCTTGAGATTGTTCGTCTGATGATTTGCGCAACTGCACATGAGGTATTAAGTCGAGCATGGCATTTTTCA
The DNA here is from genome assembly GCF_005886805.2 of Pseudoalteromonas rubra. Taxonomy (NCBI): domain Bacteria; kingdom Pseudomonadati; phylum Pseudomonadota; class Gammaproteobacteria; order Alteromonadales; family Pseudoalteromonadaceae; genus Pseudoalteromonas; species Pseudoalteromonas rubra. Next base: position 1,944,189 of record NZ_CP045429.1, on the reverse strand, counting down.
GGCTCTGCTCAAACCCATTCATCACAGAGCTAACTGTAATAAGTGCCATTAACCCGAGTGCTATCCCGGCAATGGAAAAAAAAGAAATAAAAGATACAAACCCATTGCCCTTGCTGGCACGGCTGTATCTGAGCCCTATGTAAAGGCTAACAGGCTGAAACATAATAGTTTATTTTTCTGCATACAAGTTCAGAGCACGATACTAGCACAATCAAGAAAGCCGGGTCATACCCTTGACCCCAAAAAAAAGTGTAAAATTTTTTTAATAGCCGCTCTAAATTACGTCGGGTTTTAGTGTAGAATGCGGCAAATCTCGCGGTATGGACCTTCAATGTTTTCGTTATCAAGATTTAAACATATGAATTTCAAGGGAGATTTGTTCGGTGGTGTGACCACTGCAATCATTTCCCTACCACTCGCCCTCGCCTTTGGCGTGGCATCCGGCGCCGGAGCTGAAGCCGGTATGTGGGGCGCAATTCTCGTTGGCCTCTTCGCTGCCTTATTTGGCGGCTCTACTTCTCTGATCTCAGAACCAACTGGCCCGATGACGGTCATTATGACAGCAGTTCTGACCACCATGATATCAAAATACCCCGAAGCGGGGCCGGCTATGGCCTTCACCGTGGTGATGATGGCGGGTGCATTCCAGATATTACTGGGCACGCTCAAGCTTGGTAAATATGTCACTCTGATGCCATACAGCGTGGTCTCCGGGTTTATGTCCGGAATTGGTGTCATATTAATCATACTGCAACTGGCCCCCCTACTCGGACATCAGGCGCCTCCTGGCGGTGTTCCCGGTACTTTGTCCGCTTTCCCTGAGCTATTTCTAAATTTACATTTCTCAGAGCTCTTTTTAGGGGTCCTCACCTTAGGTGTTCTGTTCTACATGCCTAAGAAATATCGCCAGTACGTTCCTGCACAGCTGGTGGCGCTGGTTATTGTTACCTTAATCTCTATCCTGCTGTTTGATACTGACAGCATTCGCCGAATTGGAGAGATCCCCAGTGGCTTACCCGAAGTTGTTTGGCCAACCTTTACCCCTGAGCTCTTTACTGAAATGGTTATCGATGCCCTGGTGCTGGGTACTTTAGGGTGTATTGACACTTTGCTGACAGCTGTAATCGGGGACAGTCTGACCCGTACAGAGCATGATTCTGACAGAGAGCTGCGCGGTCAGGGGATTGCAAATATGATTGCAGGCTTCTTTGGCGCGCTGCCTGGCGCAGGTGCAACCATGGGCACAGTCGTCAACATACAGGTGGGGGCTCGTTCTCCATTAGCAGGCATTTTCCGCGCTCTGATCCTAATGGCCGTAGTATTTGTGGCCGGCAGTCTGACAGAACCGATTCCTATGGCAGTGCTCGCCGGCATCGCGGTGTATGTCGGGATTAACATTCTGGACTGGAGCTTTATTCAACGTGCACATAAACTCAGCATCAGTCAGATGGCCATCATGTATGGTGTGATGTTGCTGACCGTTTTCGTTGATTTAATGGTGGCTGTTGGTCTGGGCGTATTTATTTCCAATATTATGGTAATTGAGCGCCTAAGCCGGGTTCAGGAACAACATGTGAAAGCCATCAGTGATGGCGACGCCGACGAAGATGTGCCACTGTCAACGCACGAGCGAGCCTTGCTAGAGCAGGCCAAAGGCAAACTCTTGTTCTTTTACCTGTCCGGTCCGATGATCTTTAGCGTATCGAAAGCAATCACCCGCCAGCATCGCCACATTGGCGAATATAAAACCATGGTGCTTGATTTAAGTGATGTTGCCATGCTGGATGTAACCGTCAGCCTCGCAATTGAAAACGCCATCAGTGACGCACTGGATGCTGAATGCCAGGTCTTTATTTACTCACCAAATAAAGACACGAGTGAACAGCTTCAGAAGTTCGATATTCGCAGCAAATTGGGTGACCACGCATTTTGTAAGAGCCGCGAACAGGCATTGACCAGAGCCCTGGAAGCGATGCAAAGCAATACTGTTCAGGCCTAGAGTGCGTCAGCCAAAAAGTCTATTAGCGCACGGATAGCCGTAGACAAATATTTTCTGGGCGGATACACCGCCCAGATCCCCTCTTCCATAGGTGCAAAGGAATCCAGCACAGTCACTAATTCACTACCTTGAATGGCATCTTGCACATAATAATGAGGCAACTGAACGACCCCTAGCCCCTGCTTCGCCGCGTCTAATAACGCCCAGCCACTGTTACATCTCAATGTACCAGTTACCTTTACATGCCGCTCGACTCCGTGATCCATAAAACGCCAATAATGTGCATTACCTAACAGGCAATTTTGTTTCTCCAGATCTCTGATAGCGGTAATTGGACCGCGCTGACTTAAATATTGCGGTGAAACACACACCAAAGTACGTCTCTGCGACAGACGTTTTGCATGTAACGAGGAATCTTTGAGCTGGCCGATGCGAATAGCAAGATCGACGCCCTGCTCAACCAGATCGAGTTGCGCATTAGTCAGCTCCATATCAACCGTAACCGAAGGAAAACGACACATGAACTGGTGTACCAACGGCATAATGTATTGTTCGCCGTACATCACTGGCGCTGTGAGCCTGATTTTACCCGTAGGCTCACTGTCTCTTTGTCTCAGTGCCGCTGTTGCGTCATCGTAGGCGTGCTGGAGCAACCTGGCATGACCGAGAAATACCTGGCCTTCGGGTGTCAACGCCAGATTTCGGGTTGTTCGAGTCAGTAGCTGATAGCCAAGCTCGGACTCCAGGGTTTTAACCCGACGGCTGACCTGTGCTACTGAGGTGTCTAACTGCTGCGCTGCCGCTGTGAAGGAGCCACTGGTCGCCACCGCGACAAATTCATCTAAACCTGACCATCTATCCATTATTACAAATACGTAAAAGTCTTTCTTAATTTTTAAGATTATCAAACTCTCACTGCAAGTTATACTTTTGTTTTCACACTACAAAACTGGAGTAATGATGGCTGAGTTTATTAAATCACGGGCAGCGATTGCCTGGGGACCAGGACAACCACTGAGCATTGAAGAAGTGGATGTGATGATGCCTAAAGCAGGCGAAGTATTGGTTAAAATCGTTGCCACAGGTGTCTGTCATACAGACGCATTCACCCTATCCGGAGAAGACCCTGAAGGTGTATTTCCGGCGATTTTAGGTCACGAAGGTGGTGGCATTGTTGAAGCCGTAGGTGAAGGGGTAACCAGTGTCGCAGTAGGTGACCACGTTATTCCACTTTACACGCCAGAATGTGGCGAATGTAAGTTCTGTACATCAGGCAAGACGAACTTATGCCAGAAGATCCGTGCGACTCAGGGTAAAGGAGTCATGCCTGACGGAACAACCCGTTTTTACAAAGACGGCGAACCTATTTATCACTATATGGGCACTTCAACCTTCTCTGAATACACTGTTCTTCCAGAGATTTCTCTGGCTAAAGTTAATAAAACTGCGCCACTAGAAGAGATCTGCCTGCTAGGGTGTGGAGTAACAACAGGGATGGGCGCAGTGATGAATACAGCCAAAGTGCAACCAGGCGATACGGTTGCTATCTTTGGCCTGGGTGGTATTGGCCTGTCAGCCGTGATAGGGGCAGTGATGGCTGGTGCCAGTCGGATCATTGGCGTTGATATCAATACAGACAAATACGCGCTGGCTGAAAAACTCGGCGCTACCGACCTCATCAACCCAAACGATTACGACAAACCAATTCAGGAAGTCATTGTGGAAATGACCGATGGAGGAGTTGATTTTTCATTTGAATGTATTGGTAACGTCAACGTGATGCGCAGTGCATTGGAATGTTGCCACAAAGGCTGGGGCGAATCTGTAATCATCGGGGTTGCGGGTGCTGGTCAGGAAATCTCTACTCGTCCTTTCCAGTTGGTAACTGGCCGGGTATGGCGGGGTACAGCATTCGGGGGGGTTAAAGGCCGTTCTGAGCTGCCAGAAATCGTCGAGCGTTACCTCGCTGGTGAATTTAAACTGGATGACTTTATTACCCATACGATGTCGCTGGATGACATAAATGAAGCGTTTGATCTAATGCACCAGGGTAAGAGTATCCGTTCGGTGATCCATTTATAAAGAGCATATTATGGAATTATTGAGCGAAAACAAAGTCGCCGGAGGCTGGCACCGACGTTATCAACATGACAGTCAATATACTCAATGTAAAATGACCTTTGCCGTTTTTTTACCTGAGCAAGCACTTAATGGCCAGCCTGTACCAGTGCTTTACTGGCTGTCAGGGCTAACCTGTAACGACGAGAACTTTATGCAAAAAGCTGGCGCGTTTAAACGTGCCAGCGAGCTCGGGATAGCAATCGTAGCACCGGATACATCACCGCGTGGTGAAGAGATCCCAGATGACCCGGAAAATAGCTATGATTTTGGGCTCGGCGCAGGCTTTTACGTCAATGCGACTCAAGCCCCCTATGATAAACACTATCACATGTATAGCTATGTCAGTGACGAGCTGCCAAAACTTATCGAAGCGCAACTTCCTGTCTCTGACAAACGTGCTATCGCGGGACACTCCATGGGTGGTCACGGCGCGCTGGTTGTCGGTCTGAAAAATCCAACTCGTTATCAGAGTATCTCGGCATTTAGCCCAATCTCTAATCCGGTGGATTGCCCTTGGGGCAAAAAAGCATTCAGAGGCTACCTGGGAGAAGACAATGCAATGTGGGAAGCATACGATGCATGCCACTTGCTTAGACAAAATACGGAAAATGGCAAAGCACCTATCTTAGTTGATCAAGGTGATGCTGATCAGTTCCTAACTGAACAGCTCAAGCCTGAAGCACTTGTGCAGGCGGCTCAGGCTGCAAATTACCCACTTACGCTAACAATGCGGCCGGGATATGACCACAGTTACTTCTTTATTTCGACCTTCATCGATGCACACCTGGATTTCCATGCACAATACCTGAAGTAACCAACACAAAAAAAGGCGCTAGCGCGCCTTTTGTTTGCTTAACATAGTATTTTAATCCGTCAGGTCACCATACTGATTATTGACATTCAGCTTAACTGCTTTATCAAAGCCTGGGATCTCCAGAGTTTCTTTACTTAGCTGCAGTTGCGAATCATCAATCATGCCATTACCGAATCGATAAATAAGCTCATACTGACCCAGATCGGCTGCCTGTTGATAACTGGCTTGTTGTTGCTTCGTTTCTGCCAGTTTGGCGTCATGCTCTGCAAGCGCAGCTTCGCTATAGCGTTTCGATAACATCTTTAAGGTAACGGCAGGCGACAGTATCGTTGCAGTTGCATTATTACCACCAAACCCTTTGGAATTAATGAAAGCGATATCCATCTCTCCACAGTGATAATGGTGTGTGCGGATATCCAGATGCTGGTCATAGACATCTTCTGCAACCGCATCTATGGTCGTCACACCTGGCATAATCTGATGACTGAAGATACCCAGCGCCATTGCCAGCTGATCACCAGACGCCGGACCGATGGTATGACCAACAAATGCTTTCGGCGCAGCTACTTTCCAGCCTTCGATAGCAAATGTTTGTGCAATACGATGGTAAATCAAAGATTCTGTCACCCGGTTTTGTGGTGTGCTGGACCCATGTGCCAGAATAAAGCTACGCTGTTGAAGTGCTTCAGTGCCCGCGATCTGCTCTGCCAGTGCCACTGATTTAGCCATAGTAATGTAGTTACCCGGACCAGGCGCAGTAATCGATTTCTTAACCCCATCAGCATTAACATAGACATCTGCAACAGACCCCATAATGTCAGCGCCCAGTTCAAGGGCTAATTTATCATCCATCAGAATAGTTACCTGTGCCCCTTCCCCAATGGTAAAGCCACAGTTTTCACCAAATGGACGGCTGGTACGGCGATAATCAACCTGTTCAGTGTTATCAAGCTTACGCAAGCCTTCTTCGTTTGCCAGTGCGCCCATATTACCAAAGCCTTCTATAATCTCTGGCGTTAACGCACACTCAACACTGGCAACCACGGCTACACGGGTACGACCCGCCTGAATGTCATTAACTGCTGCACGCAAATTATACAAAAAGGTTGCACAAGCACCTGAAGTGGAGAATGTCGTACCCACACTGCCCGTCACATAAGCGTTAATGAAGTCAGTTGACATGGTATTCAGACCCAACGCGAGTTGTTTGGTGCTCACCCGCTCCCCTTTCATGCGGCTGCGAATGAGGCCACCAAACCCTTCATCATTAACCTGCCCAGCGACCGAAGCTGAATAAGTGCCAATCTGGTCGGGTTCGACACTGTTCATAACCGTATCCCAGTCTAGGCCTGTAGAGCGGATAGCGTCGGTTGCGGCAAAAATAGTGGCTTGCAAACCACGCGGCTGATAACGGCTGTTGTACATGACAGATGGATCAAATCCGGTTGGTAGCTGGCCTGCTGCCTTAATAGGGTTGTCTCTGTAACTATCCACTTTTACCGCCAGCTGCTCCGGAATAAGCACCTGGGCCGTTTTTTCATCAAGCATTTCAATTTGCCAGCCAGATGGTACAGGCGTTGGTAAATCACGCTTGCGACAGGTAAAGGTTAATCCATGGCTATCGTTGGCCTGCATTGTCAGCTTTTGCTGCCAGTGCGTTGCATCGACATCAAAATGAGTTTTCTCGATTTTTCGGATTAACGTCCCTTCAACAATCTGCTGGCCAAAGCGTGCTTCGATTTCATCACGCTGAACGACTTCGCCTTCAGCTGTTACCAAATCCGCCCCTTGTAATGACACTAGGTTCATCAAGGTCGCCAGGCCAAGGAAAGTTTCCTGTCTTGCAGCATCATCCAGGGTGTCTAACACAATGCGACGAAAGCCCTGATGGAACGAGGTTCTGCCAGCGGCATTCACACCGCCCATACCTACGATAATTGGTAATGCTGTCATATCAATCTCTTATCAAATAAAACTAATGAACCGATTTTAGAACGAAGGAAAACATGATACTTTACTTTTTTCGCCACATAACATGCAAATTACGCCACCATTAAGAGGTCGGATGAGATGGGTGCTTATAACCACCGTATTGCTTTCACACTTTATGAGCAAATGCTAATAACCAGCGTAACATTACCCATAGAAATGCTGCGTGCTGGTGAGGCGTTCGCAAGACGCCATTTAGGAAATGAATTTATACCATTGGAAATTGCCTGGCTAAGTGAAACAGGTGAAGCCGTTCATTCATCGATGGGCGTGCCTTTTTTAGCACACGCCAATTTCAGTGCACTCAGTGAGTTCGACTACATCATTACTCCCAGTATTTGGCGTAACCCTCGTCCAGTGTTGAAAAAAAATACCTCATTGGTTTCAAATCTAGCCCTGGCATGGCGCTCTGGTGCCACACTTATTGGTGTCGGCACAGGCGTTTGCTTCTTAGCGGAATCCGGGATCCTCGACGGACACTCAGCAACGACCCACTGGCATTATGCAGATCAATTTAAGCGCAATTATCCCTTAGTTGCCCTGCGCCCTGATTACTTCATTACTCAGTCAGAAAGACTATATACAGTAGCAAGCTTGAACGCGCTGGCAGACGTGATTGTCCACTTTATTGGCCAGTTTTATGGCCAAGAAGCTGCCAATCATGTGCAACAAAACTTCTCTCACGAAGTAAGAAAGCCCTATGAAGAACAAAGGTACCTGGAAGGCGCTGTTGACCGCCATAGTGATGAACAAATTGCCTCAATCCAGTTTTGGTTACGCAACAACAGTGCGAATGAAATAACATTTCCTGAGGTTGCCACTCAATTTGGTATGAGCTATCGCACTTTCAACCGACGCTTTAAAGCCGCAACAGGTCAGACTGCCGCCAACTATTTGCAAACAACCCGCGTGCGTCAGGTTACTGAGTTATTGGCTTCCACCAACCTGAGTATTCAGGAAATAGCGCTGGCATGCGGTTTTAGCTCGCAAGGACAGCTTACCAGGGTGTTCAAAAGTACAATGAATCAAACCCCCAGTCAGTACCGACAAGTGGTCAGAAAAAAGCTCTTTTCATGATCACTGTAACTCTAGTACCTCCAACCATTGAGTCTTACCATTGAAGTTAAACTCAATTTCCTCACCCTGTTCACGCCCTTGGAGGGCCTGACCGACAGGAGAAGCGAGCGTGATCACTCTGACTTCTGAAGTACCCAAAATCACTTTCAGTCCACCTTCACAGGGTCCAACATAAAACCAATGATGCTGATCCTGCTCGTCAACTAACTCTACCAGCGCCCCTACCTGGACAACGCCAGGACGGCTTAACGTATATGTTTGCTCGAACGCCTGAATAGCTCTATGTGCCTGATCGACCCGCTCACTTTGCCCCTCGGCAAGGTAGCCGGACTCAATGCTCAAAGAGTCATACTGAGTTTCCGCCGCACTTTGTTCATGAATTGCATCGGCACGAGCACTGTCTGCTGCCTCTTGTGCCTCCTGGAGCTTGCATTCCAGTGCAAACCTTAAATGTTCAATAACGTGGCTTTTATTCAAGCTGACCCTCTTAAAACCGCAAAAAGGGCCCGCAGGCCCTTCAAATAAAAATATCATTTTAACAGTAATTGACCCCATCAGAACAGGGATTCAAAACTACCATCCGGGAATAATACACCTGGTACCCCTCTTACTGTCTTTACGTCACCGATTTGCTGATCACCGTAATAATATCCACCAGTGAAATTACGCCCTTTTTGTTTAATATCCAGCCAATAGCCGTCCTTACCCTGCGCAACAATATTATTGTTATCTCCAGAGCGACGCACATCAAGTTGCATAACCCTGCCACCAACAAGGTAACTGATTTCAGCTGAGTTCAAATTTGTGAAATTATTAGGATCAGCTGCCAGCTGTAGCTGAAAATCAGAGCCGCCTTTTAGATCAAAGTCAACATGTAACCCGAACGCTAAATCCAGGGCTGTGTCGAACTCATAGGGAGATTGCTCAGCGGCGTATAGAGCGACAGGTGTCACCTGGTTCACAGTTTCAAAATCACCGCGCAAACGTAAGTTAGCAATGATGCTTTCAACCGAATTGCCAGGTGAGCGCACCCGATCTAAATGTAATCTCAGGTCCGCTTTAGTCATCGACGCTGCAGTTTGCAAAGTAACCTCACCTGCAAAATGTGAAGTACCTGTGGCCGTTTGCAGGTTATCTCCATCAATAGAGCCATCAAATAACAAGAAGATATCGTTCAGGTCTGCCTCTAAAGACACATCGCCCTTGCGAACTGATACAACCCCAACACCCACAATACGGTCGCCCAGAATTGGGCTTTTACGCCACTCAGACATAGTTACGTCCATACTGACTTCAAAGCCTCTATTAAAGCCAGTTACTTGCCAGTTAAACAAGGGATCAGTCGTATACACTACATCCAGATCATCAATCTGATAGTTACCTGGCTCAGAGTTGCGAGCTGGAGACACGTTGTCAACAACATTATATACTGCCTCCGCAAGTGCCAAGAACGACTCTTGTACTACATCATCTGAAACAACACTCTCTATTTCACGCAGTTTGGTGTCTAGTTCATCACTGTACTTCTCTTCTTGAAGGCGTACTACCCCCAGAGAATCTCTGAAGTGGTCAAGCAGGTCATTGTTAAATACGGTATCAGAATCTTTTAGCGTCACCATATCCTGTAACTGCAATGCTTCATTGGCAGTCAGCAAAACCTGGTCCACAACACTAGAAAACAGTGTGCTATCCTTTTCGTCTAACAGCGTTTCTATAAAGTACTCGTTGACTTGATCAATATAACTTTGCCAAAGCGTACTGTCGCTGTGCTTATAAGCAAGATCAAAAGCATCAGCCAAAGGCGAGATCTCGTCATCCTGACGGCCCTGAATGTTAAGTTGTCTCATGATATCAGCAGAAGTAAATGCTTGAGCCGCATACTCTGCTTGTAATGACTGATTAATACGACTGTGACTCAAGTGATAAACAGGTGTATTTGTCAAAGACAGTACTGTACTGTCTAGTTGCGAATCGCTCAGCAAGGTTGCATATGAAGAAAAATATAGCTGATTTTGGCCAGCAACCGGTTTCGCCGCAAGAGAATATGACACGTTTGCAGACACCGGTTCGCCGAAATCAATTTCCTCATTGCCATTGAGATCATTTGGGTCATCACGCAGGGCCCGACCACAGCCAAGCTCTCTGGGACAAAATACTTGTTCGGAACTTGGGCTAAACTCAAATTGATACACCACACCTGAATCCAGGGTGATGGTCATTTCGTTCAGATCGTTAACGGTAAACTGCTGTGTTTCCCTTGAGCTTATCTGAGTGACAGACAGGGTCCCCGACGTATCGACAAACTTCGGCACATAGAAGGCCACAGAAGCGGAAGGAACTTGAGTTACATCATGGCCAAACCCTGGCTCTGCATCATCCACGGTTGGGGCCGGGTCACTACTTCCACCACATGCTGACAAAATACCAGTTAACAACAAAGGTAAGATTTTATTGATTTTTTGCACCTTTTACCCCCTAAAATGCCAAGTTAAGAAACCAGTTCAAATTTACATAGTGCGCATCATCAATATTGGGGTTATCCATTTTCACAGATATACCAGCATGACGAGTTTTAATACCTAACTCAAAGGCCTCGCTATGTGTTTCATAGCCACCAAATAACTCCCAGCTTTCTCCAAAGTGGTAAGATACAGTTGCCTGAACAAACGCATCATCAATATACTTGCGCGCTTTAAGTGTGGTAGAGAACTGGTTGTTAATACGGTAATTCACGCCTAAATAGTATCTGGCGTCCCGCTCAAAGGTGTATTCGATTTCTTGATCATAAGCAGAAGTGCGCAATCTGACAGAGGGGGTTGTGTCTATGCCATCTTCTCTCTCGGTGAATGGGATATCCGTGGTAAATCCATTTACAAACCCAGCTCCCTCGTACTTGGTTTCATACATCAGGTCTTTACCAGCTGCCCAAATATCTAAATCCGGCGTAATCTGCCAGCTAAACGTTAGATCAAAACTATAGCCATCTCCTTGCGGATTTTCCGTTGGTGTAAATGACTTAAACAGGATATCTTTCGAAAAGTAGTACTCAGTCTGCAGTTTTCCTTCAATTTCATCCGCAAAAATAGTGCCGTCGACCACTGCGTCTTGAAAGTGCGTACTTTGAAAATAGGTAAACTTTGGCGTAATCACTAAACTCTCATCCAGCAACGTGAAATCGTAGCTTAGAAAAACCCCGTTGGTTGTCGCCTGCTTACCTCTCAGATAATAGCGATAATTACGACGTTCAAATGGCAGATCATTTTTTTCTGTATGCGTATAACGGGCCGTATCGGGATCAAATGCAAGTAAATAATCAAAGCGGCTCTGCGCCCCAATACCAAACCCCTTGTATTTCATGCCTAACTCAAACACATTGTAAGTAAAGGCGCTGTCACCATCTGTCAGAGGCTTGTCAAAATCATCAACAAACGCCTTAACAGGTTGCGCTTCCGTGTATATCTCACTATGAAACTGGTGAATCAACTGTATGTCATTAGATGCTGACAGCGCCGCCTGAGACACAGGTAGACAGCACAGAGAAAGTAGAGGTGTAATTTTTTTTAATGTCATAAACTTAACTTCTAAAAAAAAGGGGAAAGGTAACCCTTTCCCCTTTTCAAATTGACTTACATTAGTTGTTTGACTGACCGATAAAGTCAATATCCGTATAGTCGATTGACAGACCAGTAAAGTAATCAACACGGAAACCGTTTGTAATTTCCTCTACGCTACCTACGCCAACAGACTGCTCGGTATCGTTGAATAGTGAAACACTGCCGCGCAATGGGCCAGCTTCATCGATTAGACCAACTCTAAAGACATAACCATTAAAATTGTCAATCGAGACTTCAGCCATACCAAGGTCGTCGTTGTTATCCTCATTACGAATATCGAAATGCGCAGTAAACTCAGTACCCTCACTATCACCCTTGAGCACAATTGAAGCCAGTTCAATTGAATCGTCAACAAATAGTGGAGCTGGGTTACCTTGCTGGTCAACCGCAGTCAGCTCTGAATGGAAGTATCCGCTAAAGCCATACTGGCCATCAACAAATTCGACCAAGTTGAACGTTTTGCCACGAGAAATATCAAAGTCTCGCGCATCTTCTACACTCTGAATGCTGCCATCAACGTTAAGCACCAAACAAGATGCATTTGGCATGTCAATAGAATCTATCGCCCAGCGCTCACATTCAGCCAGATCCGGAGACTGGATCTCAACTTTCTGACCAGAATCAGCTACCAAATTGCCAGACCAGGTGAAAATTATTTTACTCTGTGCGCCAGAGTTAACCTGACCATTCGCGACAATCTTCTCGTCACCTTCGGTATTTTCCAGATTCAGAGCATATGTATTTGTGTCATAGCTGTATTTCCATTCAGGGAAACCAGGCGCTGTGCCACTATGTTCACCAGAATCTAATCCCGAATCCCAGATATCTTTCATTACATCATAGATAACTTCGCCCGCATTAAATGTGGCATCAGCACCCTCTCTGGTTACAAAACTGATCTTAACCAGTTTGTCCGTGCCCTGCATGGCCAGCGCTGTGATTCTGTAGTCTTCAATTTGTAGCGCAGTGTTTCCTTGCAGTACGGAAATTTCAAGAAGCGCTTCACTGATCAACTCATTCGACTCATTGATTGCGAGGTCAGCCGCATCCGTTGACGCGTTTTCGTTTTGAGCAATAGTTTTATAGGTGTTAGCCAGCTCCAGTGACGCTTTTGCAGCTGTTTCTGCTGCCTGGTAAGCAGCAATAGTGTCTTGTAAGCTAGTCTGGGTTTTTTCCACTTCGCTCAACGCAGCTTCAGCGGAAGCTTGATCTGTAATTGCTGCGACAGCAGTCATCGCGGTCTGGAATTGGACTTCCATCTCGCCTTTCTTAGCAATTGCGGCTTCCTTACTTTCCTTCGCTGCTAACAGGCTTTCATCCGACGCTTGCTTAGCAACATCGAGCGTGGCACCAAATTCCGCGATTTTCTCATTGGCCGCAGTCAATTCAGCAGTTATTTGAGCACCCAGTTGGTCTTTTTGAGCAACCAACGTAGTGACTTGCGTTAACAGCTCTCCTGCTTGTGTCAGCGTAGGTTGATACTCGGCATCTAATATCACTAATCCCGAAGCAGCAGATACCAGTTGCTCAGCACCAGAGAGCTCACGGACCAGCAACTTACCCAGGTTATCGCCTTCTACGTCTGTTGAAACCGCAGCGGTATATTGTGTATCCAGGACAACCGCAGCACTGCCATAGGCTACCGCTTTCTCTTTAGTATCTGTATCAGCTGCCAGGGCTTTAACAGCAGCCAATGACGCAGCAAATTCGTTCAACTGAGCATCACTACCAGTAAGCGTTTGTTTACCTGCCTCAATACTTGCTAACAATGACGCATTCAAGCTTTCCAGAGAAGTGTCACCGTTACCCAAGTCATCAAGTTGGTCAACGACTTTATCCGAATCATCTTGGAGTTGTTCATCTGACGTAGCACCATTTTTAACAGCCTTATCTTTGGCCGCTTTCGCATCAGCCGCAACCTGATCGACATCAGACTCATCCACACCTGCTTCAATTAGTGCTGTTTTAATTGCTTCTTCATCACCGGAAACAATCGCGTTCAGAACTTTACCCGCTTTCTGTGTTTCAGTTTTTAGTTTTGAGAAAATCTGGCTATCGCCCAGGTTACCCTGTTCAACATCACCAGTTAGTTCAGCTAATACGTCCGCAACGGTTCTGCTTTCTTTACCAGCCAGAGATTGCAGTGAAGACGCAACCTGTACCAACACGAGCGCACCGGCGTCAAGCTTTTCTGTCCCATCGACATCAGTAAAGTCAATCACACCACCCAGTGATAAATCACTGGCCAGTGTAGCAACTAAAGAAAGGTCACCCACAAGCTGGCCAATTACCTGAATGCTCGCTTGCCCAACAGCAGCTGCGTCAATAGCTGATTCTCCAGCAAGCAAAATTCGCGCTGCGGTTGATGTAAATACCGACAAATTCGCTTTGTAAGAACCATCGTCACCATCTGCATAGGATGGACCTCTTTTGGCCGACGCAGAACTGGCCGCAGCGTTCGCGGAAATCAGCTTAACAACAGACAGTTCGATATCATCTTTGTACCATTCGCCAAAGTCGACCTTGCCATTGTCATTAAAGACGGAGCCGTCATCCACTTTTATCGCAGTACCTACACCACATCCAGCAAACGCATCACACTTAACCAATGCATCGCCGTCTTTGGTTGTCTTAACAGTGATGTATAAAGGTCCAGAAAACTCTTCGTCAACAAAGATCTCGTACAAGCCTTGTGCTGATGTTTTCAACTCTGCTGGGTTACCGCTGATTAATTTTGCCTCAGCTTTTGCTTTGGCTTCACTCTCGCTTTCAGCTTTTTCTGTCGCAGACTCTTCGCCTGCGGCTGTTCGATAAGCCAAATCAACCATATTGCCTTGCGCGTCTACAGTCTTAACACTGACCATAGCGCCACTAAGAGTTCCCTTAACGGCTTTACCAGATACTGAAACGTTAAAATTAGCATCAACAGTACTTTCGACTTCGGAGGGAGCTGGGGGAGGATTGACAATCGGGTCGTTATCATCACTATCAAATAAGCTACAGCCAGTAAGGCCAAGGCTTAATGCAATGGTGGATGCCACTGGAGTAAATTTATTCATGCGCTTTGCCACTAGAGGTCTCCTTAAATAGCTTGCGTGTTTTTCTTTATTTATTTGCCTATGCGAATGTTTTTGTCAAACGAGACTCTTAAGCTAATTTGGGTACTTTAGACCATCAATATACTCAATACTCTTAACAAAGTCATTGCAAAACACACTTCTTTGTAAACAAATATAAAACGCAAAGGTGAACTTTTCCAACATTGATTTCATTCTTGCGTAGTATAAAGACTGAATGTGACATTTCTGACATATTCAACCTCCCCCGTCAAATCTGCTAGTTCGACTGTCAAACGCCACTCCATTACAGGTTCACTGCAAGCGCCTACCATCACCTCTGCTGACCAAAATTCAGCTTGCTGATGCGTAAAAAAAACAGGGATGGTACCCATGTACATTTGAGTGCCTTCCAACCAAGCAGACCGTACCTTTAAATCGGACGAACTGAGAGCCAGAGACAAGTTAAAAGGGGTTTCTGGATGTAATTTTTTGCCTGAACTCCAAAGTGCCTCATCACCATTTTTACATGGTGATGAGGCAACACAGTTCAAGGAAGTTTGCGAACTTTCACTATTTTCTGAACTTTCATGTATAATGGTACTTGGGTCTGAACAGGCCGTCAGGAAAGTGGCTAAAAAAACACCGGGTAGTGTGCAAAATTTCTGCATAATGCTTAGTGTGTGACATCTTGAAAAGACATTCAGTTTATGTGGAATAGCTCTTTTCAGCCAGCCTTTGGCGTTAAGTTTTGCAATTTGTTTTGATATTGCGCAATTCGCGTACTCATTAAGCAAATGACTCGTACAAAGTTTGATTGATGTCATTATTTTAGGTGTTTGTAGTATCTTTTCGTTTGCAAAAAAATTATTATTTCCTTGCAAAAATAAGGGTTTCTCAAGCTGGTGAGAGTTTTGTTCCACGGGATGTAACTCAAACGGGTTTGTTGAAATAAAAAAACAGGGCCTGTATTACAGGTTAATCATTTCTAATCGCATTAATTGCAGCGGAATCCGGAAAATGAGCCAAACAGTAGCATCACAAACTGAGTACAATTATAAGGTTGTACGCCAATTCGCTATAATGACAGTGATTTGGGGCATCGTTGGCATGGGTGTAGGTGTATTTATCGCGGCGCAACTTGCGTGGCCTGCGTTAAACTTCGACATTCCATGGTTAACTTACTCTCGACTTCGTCCGTTACACACGAACGCAGTAATCTTCGCATTTGGTACTAGTGCACTTTTCGCAACATCTTACTATGTTGTACAGCGTACGTGTCAGACGCGTTTATTCTCCGATAAGCTAGCCGCTTTCACTTTCTGGGGCTGGCAAGCAATCATTCTTGCAGCAGCTATCACGCTGCCACTGGGTATCACATCTTCTAAAGAATATGCTGAACTTGAGTGGCCAATCGATATTGCAATCGCTGTAGTTTGGGTAACGTATGCTGTTGTTTTCTTCGGCACGCTGATCAAGCGTAAAGTGTCACACATTTACGTTGCGAACTGGTTCTACGCGGGCTTCATTATTACTGTTGCAGTACTGCACATTGTAAACAGCATGGCTGTACCTGTATCTCTTACCAAGTCATATTCTATTTATGCGGGTGCGGTAGATGCTATGGTTCAGTGGTGGTACGGTCACAACGCGGTAGGTTTCCTTCTAACCGCAGGCTTCCTGGGTATGATGTACTACTTCGTGCCTAAGCAAGCAGGTCGTCCTGTTTACTCTTATCGTTTATCAGTAGTTCACTTCTGGGCACTGGTTTCTCTATATATCTGGGCAGGCCCTCACCACTTACACTACACCGCGCTACCTGATTGGACTCAGTCTCTGGGCATGGTAATGTCTGTGATCCTGTTCGTTCCTTCTTGGGGTGGTATGATCAATGGTATTATGACTCTGTCTGGTGCCTGGCATAAACTACGTACCGACCCGGTACTTCGCTTCTTGGTTGTTTCTCTGTCTTTCTACGGTATGTCTACCTTCGAAGGCCCAATGATGGCAATCAAATCCGTAAACGCGCTATCACATTATACTGACTGGACAGTCGGCCACGTGCACTCTGGTGCGCTAGGTTGGGTAGCAATGATCTCTATTGGTGCTATTTATCACCTGATCCCTGCACTATTTGGTCACGCCAACATGTACAGCGTTAAACTGGTTAACACCCACTTCTGGCTACACACAGTCGGTGTTGTTCTGTATATCGTTGCAATGTGGATCTCTGGTGTTATGCAAGGTCTGATGTGGCGTGCAGTTAACTCTGACGGTACTTTAATGTACAGCTTCGTACAGTCTCTTGAAGCGTCTAAGCCTTTCTACATCATGCGATTCCTGGGCGGTGTATTTATCGTGATTGGTATGCTGGTAATGGCTTACAACGTGTACCGTACTGTAGCAGCTAAGAGTGGCTCTTTGACCACCGACGCTAACACACAAATGGCTTAAGGGGTGTCGAGTATGAGCAATAATAACTCTTCAAACAAACATGAAATCGTCGAAAAGAACGTTGGCCTGATGGCTATCCTGACGGTTTTTGCCATCAGCTTCGGTGCCCTCGTTGAGATTACCCCACTGATGTTCCAAAAAGACACCACTCAGCCTGTTGATGGTTTACGCCCTCTAACAGCGTTGGAAATGGAAGGTCGTGATATCTACGTACGTGAAGGTTGCTACAACTGCCACTCGCAAATGATCCGTCCTTTCCGTGACGAAGTTGAGCGTTACGGCCACTATTCTGTAGCTGGTGAATCAGTTTGGGATCACCCGTTCCAGTGGGGCTCTAAGCGTACAGGTCCAGACCTCGCGCGCGTAGGTCAGCGTTACTCAGATGACTGGCACTTTGCGCACCTGATGGACCCTCGCTCTGTGGTACCTGAGTCAAATATGCCTGGCTACCCTTGGCTCAATGAGAATGTATTGGACGGTCAATTAACCGCTAAGAAACTTGAAGTGTTCCGTAACTTTGGTGTGCCATACACCGACGAGGACATTCAAGGTGCTGAAGCCGCAGTAAAGGGCAAAACCGAAATGGAAGCCCTGATTGCTTACCTTCAGCAACTTGGCACACATTTGAAGTAATTTGTTATGGATTACGGCACATACAGAGGCATTTTGACTCTGGTAATTTTAGTACTGTTCATAGTGATTGTTGTGTGGGCATACAGCAAGCGTAGCAAACGTCGTTTTGATGACGCTGCCAATGCCATTTTTGAAGATGAAAAAAAACACAATAACACAATCTCAAACGAGGAAAAGGAGTCTGAAAAATGACTAGCTTTTGGAGTATTTGGGTCATTGTATTGACCTTGGCGTGTCTGGCTCTGATCTTTGGCTTGCTGCTTTGGAACCTGAAAAACTATGCAGGTGTTGAAGAAGGCGAAAGCTGTGGTCACGAGTTTGACGGAATCGAAGAACTAAACAACCCACTACCAAAGTGGTGGACTTACATGTTCTTCGCAACATTTATCTGGTCTGTTTACTATCTTGCTGCTTACCCAGGTTTAGGTAACTTTGCAGGCTTTTTGAACTGGACAAGCTCTAACCAGGGCGTAACGTCTCTCGAGGAGTCTAAAAAAGCAATTGAAGAAGCCAAAGCAAACGGTCACTGGGTTCAACTTGATAAAGAGTTTGAAGCTGCTGACGAACGTTTTGGTCCTATCTTCAAAGCATTTGCTGAGCAAGACATCGAAACACTGGCAAAAGATCAAAAAGCACTTGAAATTGGTCAACGTTTGTTCGCGCAAAACTGTGCACAGTGTCATGGTTCAGATGCTCGTGGTGCAATGGGCTTCCCTAACCTGGCAGACAATGACTGGTTGTACGGCGGTACACCTGACAAGATCAAAGAAACACTACTGCAAGGTCGTGTTGCTGCGATGCCAGGTTGGCAGGATGCACTGGGTGACCAGGGCATTAAAGAAATGACTGCATATGTACTGAGTTTGTCTGGCCGTAAAGTAAACCAAAAAGATGCTGATGCTGGTAAAGCGAAGTTCGCAATGTGTGCGGCTTGTCACGGTATGGACGGTAAGGGCTCTGTCGCTCACAACCTGCCATTTGGTGCGCCTGACCTGACCGATAACATCTGGTTGTACGGTGGTTCTCAACGTGCTGTTGAAGAAACACTGCGTCATGGCCGTGCTGGTGTAATGCCAGCTTGGAAAGACATTCTGGGTGAAGACAAAGTACACCTGCTTACAGCCTATGTGTACAGCCTCTCTCAGGAGAAATAATCGAATAGATTATAAGTTTATTTAAGATCAAAAAAGCCTCCAATCGGAGGCTTTTTTTTAGGTATTTAACCCCAAATAAGATAGAATATTGCCACTGAAATTAAGCTGTTGAGTCGTTATGAACCCTACTCCCTGGTATAAGAATTTTTGGCCTTGGTTTTTAATGTTTTTTCCGCTGGTTACCATTATTGCCTGCGTTTTTTTAGTGATTTTTGCCGTCGGTAATGGTCCCGACATGGTGGTCGACGACTACTATAAAAAAGGTAAAGCCATTAACCTTGAACTCAGCAAGTTCGATAAAGCTAAAGCTTTGTATTTACATGGTGATCTTGATGTCACTGAAGAAAGAATAAGCTTTACGTTCACCAAAGGTGATCACAGTAAAGTAAATGCATTGAAGGCATCTTTTTACCACCGCACAGTCAAGAAGTATGACTTTGAAGTGACCCTGCTTGCTAATGCTGCTGGTGAATTCACCGCCATTCTGGATGAGCCACATCGTGGCGCGTTTACTGTTTTTCTGGAACCTATGGACCAAAGCTGGAAGCTCAAAGAAAAACTGCAATTACCCACCACTCAGAAAGTCGCCATTTCCCCAGAATATAAGTAGACACTATGACAACCAGTTGTTTTCATTGTCTGGAGCCCGTACCGCCGGGGTTTTCTGCTCACGTAAAATTTGAAGGCCAGCCGCAGCCTGTCTGCTGCACTGGCTGTCAGGCGGTCGCCGAAACCATTCTAGCTCAGGGCATGAGCGACTATTATAAATTTCGAACCGACAGTGCGGGCAAAGTCGAAGAGCTGGTCCCGGAACAATTAAAAGAGCTGTTGAGTTATGACAATGCTGAAATTCAGCAAGACTTTGTCAGTCAGCAAGGCGAGCTGCAGGAAGTATTACTCAGTGTTGAAGGTATTAGCTGTGCCGCCTGCGCCTGGTTAATTGAAAAACAATTACTTGGACTTAAAGGTGTTGCGCGGGTTGACGTTAACACATCAACGCACAGAGCCATGATCTTGTGGCACCCACAGCAGTATAAACTGAGCGAGATTATTAAATCACTGCACCAAATTGGCTACAAGGCCTACCCTTTTCAGGCCGACGATGAAGCCGCACAAAAGCAAACCGTCGCTAAAGCCTATTTACGCCGGCTAGGTGTTGCGGGCCTCATGACCATGCAAGTCATGATGTTTGCGTTTGCCATGTACTTTGGCATGTTTTCCGGCATGGAAGACAATTTCGAACAGTATTTTCGATGGATCAGTTTATTTTTAGCCTCTCCGGTGATCCTCTACTCGGCCATGCCATTTTTGACCAATGCCATTAAAGGGCTCAAAGCCAAACAGCTTAATATGGATCTCCCCGTCTCACTGGCCATCTTTGGTGCATACGCTGCAAGCTGCTATGCCACAGTGATGTCTGTGGGAGAAGTCTACTTTGAATCCATTTGTATGTTCACCTTTTTGCTTTTACTCGGTAAATATCTGGAGTTTCGGGCCAGGCTGAAGGCCAGTGAATTTACTGCTAACTTGCAAAAACTGTTACCGCTGACCGCGCGTAAATTATTGCCCAATGGCGAGCAAAAAATCGTTGCTGCGAAAAGCTTGCAACTGAGCGATCAGATTATGATCAAGCCTGGTGAAACCATCCCGGCCGATGGCGTATTAATCTCAGGCTCTACAACCGTTGACGAATCTATGATGACGGGTGAACACTTACCCGTGAAAAAATACCAAACTCATCAGGTCTATGCCGGCACCATCAATCATGATGGCGTGATCACCATTGAAATCAACAAAGTAGGTCAAAATACACTACTTAATCAAATCATTAAGCTGCAACACAACGCTCTGACAAAGCGCCCCAAAATCGTCGAAGTCACAGATAAAGTGGCGCAGTGGTTTGTCGCCTGCTTATTGATTTTCGCCTCTATTACTGCGGTTGCCTGGTACCAAATAGACCCACCCCATGCATTTTGGGTGACCATTTCTGTGTTAGTTGCAACTTGCCCATGTGCACTCAGTTTGGCAATTCCGACAGCACTCACATGTGCCGTCGCAACGCTTACCCGTAAAGGGATCCTAATCAAAGAAAGCCATGTACTCGAAACTGTGCCTAAGCTGACTAGAATGGCGTTTGACAAAACCGGTACCCTCACCGAAGGTCGTTTCTCTATCGAATCCATCAGCATACTTGACAAAAGCTGGCAGGAGTCCGATGTAATGGCGCTGGCCGTTGCTCTGGAGCGTTATTCCGAGCATCCAATCGCGAAAGCATTTACCGAACAGCTAGTGTCTCCAAGGCAGCTAAGTGACGTTGAAGTCGTCACGGGGAGCGGTGTAAAGGCCCTATTTAATCAACAACCTGTCGCTATCGGTAAATCCGCCTGGTTTGGCAATCACAGCTCTTTTGCTCAAGCAACTTTGTTTGTGGATGGCCAGCCAGTCGCTGATTTCTACCTGGCAGATAAAGTTCGACATAGCGCGCCTGAGATAATTCATTATGCCCAGGGCCAGGGCCTGAGCTGCCACCTACTTAGCGGTGATAGCTCAAATGCTGTAAAAGACCTGGCTTTGGAACTGGGGTTAGATACTTATAAAAATGCTTGCTCGCCACAAGATAAGCAGCGCCAAGTCGAATCCTGGTCCGCACAGCAGCATATTGTTGGCATGGTTGGCGATGGTGTAAATGATAGCCCGGTATTTAACAGCGCACACTTATCCATCGCGATGGAAACCGGCGCTGATATTTCGAAAAATACCGCCGATGTAGTGCTCCTAAACAGCGATCTTAAGTCATTGCAAACACTGCATCAGGTCGCTAAAAAAACCAAAACAGTGATAAAACAAAACCTCACTTTGTCACTTTGTTATAATGGTTCAATCTTGCCGCTCGCTGCGATGGGATTAGTGCCCCCTTGGGTGGCTGTCATAGGTATGTCTGCGAGCTCGATTCTGGTGATCACTAACTCTTTGAGGTTACTGAAACTATGAGTATTATTTATATCCTTATTCCCATCGCGATTTTATTTGTCATCATCGCAATCGGGGTCTTTTTTTGGGCCGTCAAAAGTGAGCAGTTTTCTGATCTGAATAAGCAAGGCCACAGCATTCTGTTCGAAGACGATAAAGAGCAACACAACAAAAGTAATGACCGAGATAAGTCTATTTAGCGCCTTTATCATGGGCCTGGTTGGTAGCGGCCATTGTTTAGTCATGTGCGGTGGAATTGCATCAAGCCTGCAACTCGCCCAGACCAAACAGTCGCCCTTTGTGACGGCACTACTATACAACCTGGGAAGACTAGGTAGCTACATGGTGGCCGGAGCACTGGTTGCAGGGCTAGGTGCCGCATTTGCCAAGCAAAGCACGTTATTTGCAAATATGCTGAATGTACTTAGCGGTATTTTTATGCTGCTGGTTGGTATTTATGTCATGCGCCTGGCTGCCACCCTTAACTGGCTGGAAAAAGCTGGTAAATGGCTGCTTTGGCAACGCCTTGTTCGGCTCAACAAGTATTTGCTCCCGATAGACAGAAAAACCAAAGCATTAGCTTATGGTGCACTATGGGGCTGGCTCCCCTGTGGGCTAGTCTATTCTGCCCTGACCTGGAGCCTGCAAGCAAACAGTAGTTTAAGTGGCGCACTCATCATGGCGGCCTTTGCACTTGGCACTTTTCCGGCCATGCTAGCGGTGGGACAATCCGCTCAAATGCTCAGCACGTTTTTAAATCATAAAGCGACACGGATTGCGTTAGGCAATATTTTTATTTGGTATGGCTTTTATCTACTAATCATTGCAACGGATAAACTAGTACATTAATCTAGAGCCAGTAATACTATTAGATGAGAGTCATCTATGCTGGTCGGAGAATGGGAGTTTTTTGACCTAAAATGATCAAGACGCGGTTTGGTTCTTCAATGTTTAGAACCAAAACCCCGACTAATAGATGGTATATCTGGGCACCAGATATCGCAAAGTTCAAGTATTAAAATATGACCACATCTAATAGAATATCATTAACGTGCGTCATAGATAACGGATTTGTTATGGATTTAAGTAATCGTTCAAAAAGTCAATGTACTATCAGCTGCAATAACTGCAGTATCAGCCAACTGTGCCTGCCCTTTTCTCTAAATGGTAACGAAATGGACAAGCTGGATGAAATCATCGAGCGTAAAAAACCCCTTCACAAAGGGGACTTTTTGTTCGAGTCCGGTAGCGAACTCAACTCAATTTTTGCTGTACGCTCCGGGTCGTTTAAATCCTACACTATTTCAGAACAAGGTGACGAGCAGATTACAGGATTCCACCTGGCTGGTGACTTAGTGGGTTTTGATGCCATCAATAAGATGCAGCATCAGAGTTTTGCACAAGCTCTGGAAACCTCCATGGTGTGTGAAATCCCCTTTGACACTCTAGATGAGCTGGCTGGCAAACTGCCAAAACTCAGACAACAAATCATGCGGTTAATGAGCAGCGAGATCAACTATGATCAAGAAATGCTGCTGTTGCTCAACAAAAAAACCGCTGAAGAGCGCCTTGCAACCTTCATCTACAACCTGTCTAATCGTTTCGGCGAGCGTGGTTTCTCTCGCAAAGAGTTCCGTTTCACCATGACACGAGGCGAAATTGGTAATTACTTAGGGCTGACCGTTGAAACCATTAGCCGACTGTTAAGTCGCTTCCAAAAGGCAGAGATCATCAAAGTTGAGGGCAAATTCATCACGATTCTGGATATTGATGAACTGGCGAAAGCCGCAGCAATTTCTCTTTGATCTGAGGCAATTTACGGCTCACTTTTTCTTTATCCCGAGACGATTTCGATTACACTGTAAACAGAGTTGAAATCGTCCGTGCAAGATTAAGGAGTCCATTATGGAACAAATCAAACGCATTCTCACTGTCATAGACCCGACCAAACAGCAACAGAACAGCCTGGATCGTTCTATCAGTCTGGCGCAAAAAACAGGTGCCAAAATCACCGCCTTTTTATCAATTTATGACTTCTCTTATGAGATGACGACGATGTTATCGCGAGAAGAGCGTGAAGCGATGAGAGAAGCCGTGATTAAAGATCGCGAGGCCTGGATCTCAGAGCTCACCAGTGGCTATCAAAATATTGATATAGAGACCAAAGTGGTGTGGCATAACCGGCCCTATGAAGCCATCATCAAAACGGTACTCGAGCACGAGTTTGATCTCGTTATTAAAGCCACCCATCAACATGACACACTTAAGTCTGTCATTTTCACACCAACAGACTGGCACCTGATCAGAAAATGCCCGGCTCCTGTGTTACTGGTCAAAGATCATGCCTGGCCAGAAAAAGGTGAAATACTTGCAGCGGTCAATGCAGTGAGTGATGACGAGCAACATCAGGCGCTCAATCACCGTATAATCAAAGATGCACAGTTCTTATGTGACCTGGCTAACGCCTCTTTAAGCCTGGTCAACACCTACCCCGCAACCCCAGTGAATATTGCCATTGAGATACCTGAATTTAATCCGTCTCAATATAATGAGGCTGTCAAAAAGCATCACGAAGAGGAAACCTGGGCGCTGGCAAAACGTTTTGGATTGAGCGACTCACAGTGTGTGATAAAAGAGGGGCTTCCTGAGGATGTGATCCCCCATATCGCGAAAGAGAAAAATACCGAACTGGTTGTGATCGGTACCGTCGGACGAACGGGTCTAAGTGCAGCACTCGTAGGTAATACCGCAGAACACGTGATTGACAGCCTGGACTGTGACGTCCTGGCACTGAAACCGGATGGTTACACAAGCCCACTCGCACAATAAATCAATCACTCAGATCGGCACGGAGTCATGTGCCGGTCCCCTCTCCCTCTATGCCTGCGTGTATTCACACTGCTAATATTGCAGTTTACTGGTCTGGCGGTATAATGCGCCCTTATTTATTTTTGCCGTCATTTTTACATAGGGGGGCGAGTGTCTCACTCACAAGAAGCAAAGCAAGCATATAGCCTTAACAAGTTGCAAAAACGCTTAAGAAGGCTGGCCGGTCAGGCTGTTGGCGATTTTAATATGATCGAAGAGGGTGACCGCGTCATGGTTTGTCTGTCTGGCGGTAAAGATAGTTATACCCTGCTGGACGTGCTACAGCACCTTCAACGTGTTGCCCCTATTAAGTTCGATGTATTCGCCATTAACCTGGATCAGAAGCAACCTGGGTTCCCTGAGCATATCTTACCCGAATATCTGGATACCCTTGGCATTGAGTATAAGATTGTAGAGGAAGATACCTATTCAATCGTAAAAGATAAGATCCCCGAGGGTAAAACCACCTGCTCGCTGTGTTCACGTCTGCGTCGTGGTATCTTATACCGCACGGCAAAGGAAATGGGAGCGACCAAAATCGCACTGGGGCATCACAGAGACGATATGATTGAAACCATGTTCCTCAACATGTTTTACGGTGGCAAGTTAAAAGGCATGCCTCCCAAGCTAATGAGTGATGATGGTCAGCATATGGTGATACGTCCTCTGGCCTATTGTAAAGAAGCGGATATCGCACAGTATGCGCAAAGCCAGGCTTTCCCCATCATTCCCTGTAATCTATGTGGCTCACAAGAAAACCTGCAGCGTAAGCATGTCAAAGCGATGCTCAACGAGTGGAATAACTCTCATCCAGGCAGAGTTGAAAGTATTTTTACGGCTATGCAAAATGTTGTTCCTTCTCATCTTGCCGATCATGCTCTGTTTGATTTCCAGGGTTTACAAAAAGACGACATCATTGATGGCGGAGACATTGCGCTCGATAAACCACAGTTCCCTGACGCGCCACAAAGCACGGTACAGGATGAGGACGAATCAGTCGTTCAGATCCAGGCTATTGAGCTTAGCTAAATCATGCCAATTTGCTTAAATTAGTGTTCCATTTTGAGGCGAGAAAATAGGGTCGATAGCACCGCTCCCGCGTCCTGCTATCGCTGAGGCACCTACATCCCTATAGGCGAGGCTAAAATTTGTGAACCAATGTTTAAGGTATAAGGTTCTAAATGACAATTTTTTACGCCGTTAGCACCATATTTACTCCTTCAAATTGAACAGGTACTAAGTGAAATAGGTATTAAGTGTTCCGGATGCGCCAGCATCCGGATCCGGCAATGCAGATCCCTGCCACATAACCACACACAAAACGAAGTAAACAGCAAAGTGCAGAAACAAAAATAAGAATTTAGTTTCTTTTTTTTAACTTTTTGCCCATCAGAGTTCCCACTAAAGGGATTTTTGTTTACAATGTGTGATGATAATCATTTTTAATTGCAATTAGCAAAACAACCCAAAGTCAGGTACTCCATGTCCACCAAACTACGTTTGTTGATTTCCTTCTTGCTGGTTGGCTTACTGCCCGCCGCATTTATGGCTATCACATCCTTAATGACCGCATCCGATGCGTTGGAACGTCAAGCTTATAATCAGTTGACCTCGATCAAACATATTAAACATCGCCAAATTGACGATTACTTTCAGGCACGCAAGGCAGACCTAAGTCTGATTGCCGCACAATGGCAACAAATCGCCAGTACTGAAGTACATTCGACTACAGCTCAATTAGCGCATAAAAACCATGCTTTGTTTAAGCACTTTATTGAACAGAAAGGGTTTTATGACTTGTTCATTATAGACACTGACGGCTTCATTGGTTACACCGTCGCACAGGAGAGCGATTATAAGACCAACCTGAGATCCGGGCCCTATCGCGATTCCGGGCTTGCACAGTTATTTCGCAATGCACTCAATGGCAAACAGTTTTTTATTACTGACTACCAGCGATACGCCCCCAGCAATAATGAGCCAGCCGCCTTTATAGGTGTTCCGATCCAGATTAACGGACGGACCCACTCTATTATTGCTTTGCAAATTGCCATTGATACTATCAACGATATCATGCAACAACGCGATGGTATGGGGAAAACCGGCGAGTCTTATCTGGTTGGCTCAGATTTGAGAATGCGCTCTGATTCATATCTCGACCCCACTGCACACAGTGTGACAGCGAGCTTTGCAGGGTCAGTTGCCCGAAACGGCGTCGATACCTACGCGGTCAGACGCGGTTTACAGGGGTTTTCAGAAACTGAACTGATCATTGATTACAACGGTAACCCCGTCTTGTCTGCCTATATGCCCTTTAAGTTCGAAAATCTGAACTGGGTGTTATTGAGTGAGATTGATAAAGCTGAAGCATTTACTCCGATTTATCAGTTATATTGGTTTATTGCGATAATTGGCGGAATTGCAATTATCGCAATCAGCATTGCTACCTGGTTAATAGCCAATTCCGTGTTACGTCCACTCGGCGGGGAGCCCAGTATGATGCGTGATATCAGTGAACGTATCGCCTCAGGTGACTTGCGCCAGGATTTCAGTCAGGATACCAATGTTACGGGTGTGTATGGCGCGATGCGACAAATGACCAGTTATCTCACGGGCGTGATTGGGACTATCAGTGAGACGACTTCCCAACTTGCTGTCACAGCCAGTCAGACCAGTGCAGCCAGCGAACAAGCCAATACCAGCTTACAAGAGCAACATGCGAATATAGAGCAAGTTGCGCTCGCTATCAGTGCTACAGCTCAATCCATTGAAAGCGTTGCAGGCAGCGCTAATCAGGTTGCCCTACTCAGTGTCAGAGCAGAAGAAAGTACAGACGCAGCCAGTCATACTTTGGCGCAATGCGTTTCAAAAATGAGCACTTTGGATCAAGTGATCAATGACTCTGAGCGTGCAATTAAGAATGTAGAATCTGGCGCTCAGAATATCGGCAAGGTCATAGAAGTGATACAGGCAATTACCGAGCAAACAAACTTGCTTGCATTAAACGCCGCCATCGAAGCCGCTCGTGCCGGTGAACACGGCCGGGGCTTTGCTGTCGTTGCAGACGAAGTACGCCAGCTGGCGCACAAAACTCAGCAATCTACTGGCGATATTGAAACCATGATCCTTGAGCTGCAAAACGCAACCACACAAGCCGTTGATAAAATGCATCAATCTTCCGAAGTCGCACAGGCCTCTATCTCAGCTACGAATGAGAGTGCCCAAAGCTTGCAAAAAAGCGTCACACAGATCCAGGAGATCTCAGTAAGTGCAAAACGCATTGCGCAAGAAGCGCAGCAACAGACCTCGACAACCGAAGAGATCAGCTACAACATTGATGCCATTAAACAAGCCGCACTGGATAATGCAGCTGGGGCCGATCAGGTAGCCAGTGCAAGTCTGGATCTGGACAAACAATCGAGAAAGCTCAAACAAATTACGGCCAGCTTCAAGCTGCCATAAATAGCATTCCATTGCTTACAGCGTAAGCCAACTGGTTAGAGTCAGTTGGCTTACGCTAATTTGGAGAGTTTATCATCTGATATGGCGTTGCAATCCGTAGGTAAGTACTGTCGCTAACACAAGCAAAACGCTGGAAATCAACAAACAACTAATCAGGCCACCGTACTGGTATGCAAGCCCTGATAAAACAGTGCCGGCCAAGCGCCCCATGGCGTTGGCCATATAGTAAAATCCGACATCCATCGATACGCCATCTTCATCCGCAAAGTGCACTATCAAAAAACTGTGCAAAGAAGAATTCACGGCGAATACTGCACCAAATATCAACAGGCCCGCAATAATGGAAATCTGAACATACCACTCATACCACAACGCCAATGCAATAAGCGCAGGCAGCAAGCAAAGCGTAGCCACCCAGATAAATGCCTGTTGGGTATTAGAGCGCCGCTTGCCCAACAATTTAGGCGCATTTGCCTGAACCAGCCCATACGCTATGACCCAGCAAGCTATAAACCCGCCAACCCACCAGTGATCCCAGCCGAATACACTGGCCAGATAAACCGGCAATGCCACTACGAACCAAACATCTCTGGAGGCAAACAAAAACAGTCTTGCACCCGATAACCAGTTGACCTGTTTGCTGGTCGAAAACATCTCTGAAAATTTAGGCTTATGCTTCTTCTTGCCCAAATCTTGCTTTAGCAGTACCAGGCTGAGCAACCAGGTTACCAGTAGCATCGCACTCATAAACCACAATGCCCCCTGGAACCCTAGCTGGGTCAGCAGCAAGCCCCCCATAAAGAAGCCAACCCCTTTGAGTGCGTTCTTCGAGCCGGTCAGGATTGCAACCCACTTAAACAAGACACCATCCTGCTCTTTAGGCACCAGCAACTTAATGGCGCTTTTAGCGCTCATCTTATTAAGGTCTTTAGCAATGCCTGATAGAGCCTGCGCAACCATAACATAGGCAATACTTAACCACTGTGGGTCCACGGCCAGCATCAGCAGCGCGACAATTTGCAAAAACAGGCCGACATTCATGGTTTTGTTCAGGCCCATTCTGGCACCCAACCAGCCTCCAACCAGGTTGGTCACTACGCCAAAGACCTCATAAAGCAAAAATAAAGAAGCAATGGCGAGCGGACTGTAACCTAGCTGATGGAAGTAGAGCACCACCAGCATTCTCAGTGCACCGTCGGTCAGGGTAAACGACCAGTAATTACCTGTAATTACCAGGTACTGCTTTATTGGCGCTGATAACTGCTGCAGCACGCTTTTACCCCCAACGCTGAGCAATCACGTAGCGCACAAGATCAGCGGTGCGATTAGCATAGCCCCACTCATTGTCATACCAAACGTAAAGCTTAACCTGAGTCCCATTTACGACCATAGTAGACAGAGCATCAATAATAGCGCTGCGCGGGTCCGTTTTATAGTCGATGGACACCAAAGGGCGAGTTTCATAACCCAAAATGCCAGCTAGCTCTCCCTGTGCAGCCTGCTCCATCCAGCCATTGATTTCTTCGACGGTTGTTTCGCGATTTACTTCGAATACACAGTCGGTGATCGACGCATTCGTCAGCGGCACGCGCACCGCGTGACCATTCAGCTTCCCTTTCAGTTCCGGAAATATATGAGTTATAGCGGTCGCCGATCCGGTCGTAGTAGGAATTAAGCTTGTGCCACAAGCACGGGCTCTGCGCAGATCTTTATGTGGCGCATCAATAATGGTCTGAGTATTAGTGATGTCGTGAATTGTGGTCATTGACCCATGTTTAATACCAATGTTGTCCTGCAACACTTTAACAACAGGTGCAAGACAGTTAGTGGTGCACGATGCAGCCGTCACTATGGGGTGAGACTCAGCCTCGAATAGCTGCTGGTTGACGCCCATCACAACATTCAGTACACCCTCTTCTTTTACCGGCGCTGTTACCACGACCTGTTTGACACCCTGCGCAAAGTAACCCGCCAGCTTCTCTTTGGTTTTCATCTTGCCACTGGCTTCAATGACCAAATCACAACCAGACCAGTCAATGCTTTCGATCTGTTTTTGCTGCGTTACGGTAATGTGTTTATCTGCAATCACCATAGTGCCTGCATCACTGGCTTGCGCTTCGAATTGCCACTTACCATGCACTGAGTCAAAGTTCATCAGGTGCGCCAGTGTATGCGCATCACCGCCCGGGTCGTTAATGTTTACAATTTCTATGCCTGCCGATTGCCATAATGCCCGCATGGTCAATCTGCCCATGCGTCCAAATCCATTGATACCTACTTTGATTGTCATGTGAATTACCTTTTTAATTACACCGGAGCTACTCTGAAGCGTTTCAGGACAAGCCTTCACCCTCCAAACAAAATATGCGAAATATATTATATATGTTTTTCCGTATATTCAAGATAAATGGCAAAGCATTGCCTTGCTACGAGGAATATAGCCTCTTGGGGTCAGTCTATCCCCGTGTGATGTCAATTAGTGGTAAACTAGTCACTAAAAGTGCAAGAGATACTGACTTTGGACAACAAAACTTATATTCCCGATGATTTTATTGCAGATGTCGCCAGCTACCTACCGGCGCACCTGACGATGGATGACTTTATTGCCAGCTGTCGCACCGGCCTGCGACGCGCTGTCCGTGTTAATACCCTAAAGATGTCGCTGCAAGAATTTGAACATCAGGCTGCGCAACTAAACTGGCACATTGAGCCTATTCCCTGGTGCGAGCAGGGCTACTGGCTAACCCGCACAGCAGAAGAAGAAGCCAACCTGCCTATCGGTAATACTGCCCTGCACCTGAGTGGCTGTATCTACGTTCAAGAAGCAAGCTCTATGCTGCCACCTATGGCGCTGGCCACTTCTTTGACACCAGGAGAGCATGTACTGGATATGGCCGCAGCGCCGGGGTCAAAAACGTCACAGTTGGCCGCTTTAATGGGCAATCAGGGGATTCTGATTGCCAATGAACTCTCATCTTCCCGATTAAAGACACTGGCCGCTACGCTAAAGCGTATGGGCGTGGCCAACTGCGCACTGTCACACTTTGATGGTCAGGTGTTTGGTGATTATATGTATGAAAGTTTTGATCATATATTACTGGATGCGCCCTGCTCTGGAGAAGGGACTGTGCGCAAAGACCCGGATGCGCTTAAGAACTGGTCACTGGCATCGAACCAGGACATCGCCGAGGTACAAAAAACACTGATCCACAGTGCCTTTATGGCCTTAAAACCCGGCGGTACTTTGGTGTATTCAACCTGTACCCTGACACCAGTAGAAAACCAGCAGATCTGCGACCACCTGCTCGAGGCCTTCTCAGAACATGTCGAAGTCGTACCACTTAACACTTTGTTCCCGGATGCTAACAAAGCAGCTACGGCACAAGGCTACTTACATGTCTGGCCGCAAATCTACGACAGTGAAGGTTTTTTTATTGCCAAATTTAGAAAAACAGGCAGTGTCGAGCACCCACAACAAAAGACAAAAAAAGGACAATTTCCCTTTTCGCCCACCACCAAAAAAGACCAGCAAGCATTTGAGGCAAGTATAAAGCAACAGTTTGGGATCAAGTCTTTACCTGGCACGCTAATGAGTCGAGACAAAGAATTATGGTTATTTCCTCAACACATGGAAACACTGCAGGAAAAAATCAAATACTCGCGAATTGGCATTAAAGTCGCCACAACCCATAAAAATGGGGTCAAACTTGAGCACGAGTTTGCTACCTGCCTCGGTCATCTTGCAACAAGTAATGTGTTTGAGTTAGATCCCGCACAAGCAAAAGCATACTTTCAGGGACAAGATATCCGCCTTGGTTCCCCGGGACCCGCACAGGGTGAGGTGGTACTTACACTATGCGGCGCACCAGTCGGGCTCGGCAAGTGGCAAAAAGCCAAAATCAAAAACAAGCTGCCACGCGATCTGGTACTCAATGGCCAGTTAATAACTTGGGTATAACCTGAACAAAAGTTTTTGATAATTTTAAGACCATTCATTTATATGTAAGTAACGTATTGTTTTTGATAAAGTAATTAATATTTCAAATGTTTGTAAATTTTATGAAGCCTTAGCTACACTTAAATGACTTTCTACTTCTCCCTTGTAATTAGAAGGTGTTTTTAAGTTAGCGCATGGCTCCAAAATTGAGCCTTTCCCTAAGCCCGACTCCCTCAGAGTCGGGCGTTTTTTATGTCGCGGGATCTCATTTCAATTGTCCCTTAAACTGCTTTGTCTCAGCCACGCTGCATTTTTATAATTGGGTTTCGGTATTTTGAGGTGTGAAACAACCCAATGCGCTTAAGTTCAACGCACTCATCATCAACCATGAACAGGCAGACAGTTTTCCGCCTGTCATATTACTGACAAGTACTATTTCAATTAAGTAATCACCGCCAGCAAGCAATCTTATCTCAGGTATGCAGAAACACACCGTTTGTATCCATGATCATATCAAACCGAATAAGAAAGTACCGCTCAGTCAAGAAAACGGGTAAATGCCGGCGCCTGAAAGACATATCGACAAGTACTGCGTCCTTTTCATTGCAAATACTTGCACGAACGCCCGAAGACATGAAGCCTGAGTACTTTATTGAGCTGCAGTAACCAGAGTTGATAGCCTGCTGACAAAAATAGTTTGCATCCCCTTTATGTAGCAACGTATGATTCATATACGGAACATATATAAATTAGATATAAAATGGGTATCGTTAAAATTTCAGACGAAGTACACGAAGAGCTACGACAGGCCAGTCATGTTATGTCACGGTCTATCAATGCTCAGGCGGAGTTTTGGATCAAAATGGGCCGACTGGCGGAACTGAACCCAGATATGACCTTTGCCCAAATAATCAGACAACAACTTAATCACACAAGGAATGACACCATTGACTCAGGTCACGATCAAAAATAATGCAGCCATCTCGCTTATGCGCGAATCTGGGGCCATGTTAGCCCAAGTATTTAAAGCCCTGGATGAGCAAGTAAAACCAGGCGTCACAACACTACAACTGGATGAATTCGTTGAGCATTATATTGTAGATGTGCTTGGTGCTACTCCAGCGAGTAGAGGTCAGTATGGATACCCTTACTCAATCAATACGTCAATTAACGAAGTCGTCTGTCACGGCATGCCAAACGCAAAACATCTCATTGATAGCAGAGATATTCTGAATATCGATATCACCCTTAAACATCAAGGTTACATTGCTGATTCCAGCAAAATGTATATGATGCCAAATGCCAGTGATGCAGCCCGGGCGCTGGTTAACAATACCGTCAAAGCACTGTGGCGTGGTATCAATCAGGTAAAGCCCGGCGCAACACTGGGCGATATCGGCCATGCAATTGGAGAGTTTGCACGGCTAAAAGGGTTGAGCGTCGTAAGAGAATATTGCGGCCACGGAATTGGCACTGAAATGCACGAAGCACCTGAAGTGCTGCATTTTGGACGCCCTGGTACCGGACTAAAACTCATACCCGGCATGACCTTCACCATTGAGCCGATGCTTAATCAGGGTAGCCACAGGGTTAAGACGCTCAAAGATGGCTGGACTGTGGTGACAAGAGACCGTGCTTTATCAGCTCAGGCAGAGCACACACTCTTGGTAACCCCGACAGGATTTGAAGTATTAACCTTGCGAGAAGAAGAAAAACTAGAAGGTTTGCCTGCCAATACCCTACCGCATACTTAGGTTGCTCCCCTGAATCGCCTCATTCTCAGTGATTACAGGAGATAGGTTGTTATTGGGGACGCTGAATAGCAAATGTAAAACATTTCAGGGTTGGTTTGGGTTATTCCCCGAATTGACTCTCTTTTGTTTATGATGGCTCTAAGTACACTGCTCCAGCTCAGTGATCAACCACATTGCATGCGCATTATCTGTCCCACATACATCTTCACAGGGCACAAAGTCGCCACAGACTTTAGGGCGACTGGGATCGCCAAACAACTTACACAGATTATCATCATCCAGTTGTACACACCGCTCTCCCGCGGGTTTGCCCTGCGGCATTCCCGGAATTGGCGAACTGATACTTGGTGCTATGCAACATGCACCACAACCCAAACGACACTCCATCAGACCCTTCATAATTTGAATTTAACGAATAAAGCAAGCGATTATACGCCAATCCACCGATGAAAACACTAAACTGACAGCCAATCGGTAAGCAACCAGACATGATTGCAATGCCTTGTTACATTATTTGAAATGATTAAAACACCTAGACACATCTGTTCGCGTATCCTTAACCAGGTTAGAGAAATCGATTCAACCGTTATTGATGGAAGGAATAACTCGTGGCTAGTAAAAAACAAATCCTATTACCCGTTGCGGTGCTACTCGGTGGCCTCGCCACCGCTTTTGCATTCTCTGCAATGAAGCAACCGCCCGAAGAAAAACCTGAAAAAGTCATTCATCCGCTGGTTGAAGTGCAGCCAATTGATATGGCCCCGATGCAACTGATGGTCGACTCTTACGGGCTCGTCACCCCTAAGTACAGCACTGAACTGGTCGCTCAGGTCAGTGGCCAGTTAATAGAGCTGTCAGACAAGTTTGTCAAAGGGGGGTTTGTGCGCCAGGGAGAAACCTTAGCGCGCATTGACCCCAATGACTATGAAGCCGCGTTAATTGAGGCCGAAGCGAGCCTGGCTCAGGCACACTCTGCGCTAGAAATTGAACAGGCACAGGCTCATGTCGCCAAAACAGAATGGCAACGAATTAAAGACAATGCACACTCGACCATTCCCTCTGAGCTGTATCTGCGCAAGCCTCAGCTGGCAGAAAAGCTGGCGCGTTTCAAAGCAGCACAGGCCAGTGTCAAACGTGCAAAACGCAATCTCGAGCGCACCTACATTAAGGCGCCCTATGACGCCATTATTACTAATCGCTCATTGAGCCTTGGCAGTGTTGTTAACCCAGGCAGTACTTTGGGTGTTCTGAACGCAATATCCGTAGCAGAGATCCGCTTACCTGTTGCGGACCACGAACTGAGATATCTGCATAACAATGGGTTAGATGCCACGGTGAAATTATCTGCAAAAGTCGCAGGGCAAGCCGTTTCGTGGCAAGGCACAATTGTACGCAGCGAAGGCGTTGTCGATAATAAAAGCCGCATGACCTATCTGGTTGCTCAGGTCGCTGCACCATATGATAACCCGAGCCAGCCACTGCGCTTTGGTACTTACCTGAATGCACAAATAGAGGGTGTATCAGTCAGTAATGCGGTGCGGATCCCTCGTCACTTGATACGCGAAGGCAAAGTGGCGTTACTTGACCAGAATCAACAACTCACTTTCAAGCCCGTCACCATTATTCGCGAAGTAGACGGATATGCGGTGGCCACAGAAGGCCTGAGCGACGGACAACAACTCATTACCTCTGCTCTGGAATACCCGACGGAAGGAATGCAATTGCGCCTTGATACATCGCCAGTGATTGCCGCAGAGACGCAACTGGCTTTAAAGGAGGAGTAATCTATGCAAGGCACACGTGAAAAAGGCTTGATAGCCTGGTTTGCCCGCAATCCGGTTGCGGCAAACCTGTTGATGATTTTTATCCTGGTGGGCGGCTTGCTCAGTGCTTTTACCATACGCAAGCAGATGTTTCCCCAGTTTGAAAACAACTGGTTAAGTGTTCAGGCAGTGTACCCGGGCGCTGCACCACAAGAAGTTGAAGAAGGGATCACCATTAAAGTTGAAGAGTCGATGGAAGGGCTTGAAGGGATTAAACGCCTAATCACCTACTCTAACCGAGGCTTCTCGCAAACCTGGATCGAAGTAGAAGAAAAGTACGACCCGCAAGACGTGCTGGACGAAGTAAAAATGCAGGTCGACTCTATTTCAACCTTTCCGGCTGGCATGGAGCGTCCAATAGTCCGCCGCGATAAATTTGAACAAGAAGTGATGTTTTTGTCACTTAATGGCGAAATGAACTTCCACCAGCTGAAACAACTGGGAAATGAAATACATGACGAGATGCTCGCATTGCCAGGCGTCAACCTTGTTGGTTTCAATGGTGGCCTGAATTATGAGATCAGCATTGAGATTAGCCCAGATAGACTCCGCGAATATGGCCTGACATTCCGAGATATTTCGGAAGCCGTTAAAAACTTCTCAGCTAATATGTCGGCAGGTCAGATCCGCTCAGACAACGGTTATATATCAATGCGGGTCGAAAATCAGGCCTATCGCGGCCATGAGTTTGAACAACTGCCGCTGTTAACACTTGCTGATGGCGCACAAATAAAGCTAGGTGATGTTGCGACTGTCACAGATGGCTTTGAAGAAGGCCTGTTGTACTCTCGTTACAACGGCAGAAACTCACTGGTATTTGAGGTAAGAGCGTCAAAAGATCAGGATATCACCAAAGTTGCGCAGGTTATGAAAGCTTACCTGGCTGATAAAGCAACACAATTGCCTCAGGGGGTCGAGCTTGAGCCCTTTATCGATCTCACTTATTACCTTGAAGGCCGCCTCAACATGATGGTAGAAAACATGTTGTGGGGCGGTATCCTGGTCATGCTCATGCTAGCGCTGTTTTTGCGCGTTCGCCTGGCTTTTTGGGTTATGATGGGGTTACCTGTGTCGTTTTTAGGGGCGTTCTTATTCATGCCGATGGGCATGCTGGATGTCACGATTAACCTCGCCTCTTTATTTGCTTTCATTCTGGTGCTGGGCATCGTGGTCGATGACGCGATTGTTGTTGGCGAATCAGCCCATGCTGAAATTGAAAAACATGGTCACAGTCTCGACAACGTAGTGCGAGGTGTAAAACGTGTCGCCATTCCCGCAACGTTTGGAGTATTAACCACAGTCGCCGCATTTTTACCACAAACCTTTGCAACAGGTCCTGCCGCCGCATTCTCCAAAGCCATTGGTGGTGTGATTATTTTGTGCCTGCTGTTTTCACTGGTTGAGTCTAAACTTATCCTGCCCGCGCATTTGGCAGCGATGAAAGACCGCCCGGATAACCCTAAAAACCCGCTACACCGCGCCAGAGCTATCATTGATGGGGCACTTAAAAATTTCATTGAAAATCTCTACCGCCCATTTATCGAACGCTGTATTCATTATCGATATACTGTGATCGTCGCTTTCCTGTCTATCATCATTGTCAGCGGCGGTATGTTCGCAGGCGGTCTGGTTAAGTTTGTTGCAAACCCAAAAATTCCCCATGACTTCCCTCGTATCACCATAGATATGAACCTGTCATCTTCCGAGTCTGCGACTTTGGCCACGGCCAAGAAAGTGGAGCAGGTTATTCTGGATGTTGAGAAGCAGATTGAAGCGCAGTATGGTGCGAACATGATAAAAGACCTGTCTGTGAATCTGCGCGGCCGAACCACCGCTTCAATCATGGCCATTTTGGTAGAACCCCATAAGCGCCCTATAGATACCTTTGCCCTGAGTGCACTTTGGCGAGAAAACATGCCCCCACTGCCAGGTGTGAAATCATTGAATATCCAGGACAGCATTATGAATGGTGGCCGGGATGATGGTGATATCAGCTTCCGCCTGGAAGGCAAAGACAAAAAAGCACTGCAAGAAGTCGCTGGCAAGCTCAAGGAGAAGCTCCGTACTATTGCTGGTGTGGGCGATGTCAATGATTCCATGCAATCAAGCACAGAAGAAGTGCAGCTCGAACTTAAACCGCTTGCCTACAGCATGGGCCTCACTTTGGCTGACGTGGCATCTCAGGTCAACTTCAGCTACTACGGCCTGGAAGCACAAAGGATCCTGCGCCGTGGTGAAGAGATCAAAGTCATGATCCGTTATCCACAAGAGCAGCGTAATACCATCAGCGACATTCAGTCAGTCCGGATAATTACGCCTAGCGGAGCAGAAGTCCCATTGGGAGAAATTGCCGATATTAACCTGGTCGAGGGGGTCAATCGTATCCGTCGCGAAAATGCGAAAAGGACTATCAATGTCTGGGCATCTGTTGACACAGATCAGGCTGAGCCATTCAAAATCGCTGAAGAGATCAGAGATGAGTACTTACCTTCACTGTTACAAAACTACCCAGGTGTAAGCAGCAGTGTTGCTGGTCGCATTCAGGAAGAAATGGACAGTGTAGCTGAGCAAATTCGCGACTTTGCTTTGTCTTTGATGATCATATTTGCGCTGCTGGCAATTCCACTTCGCTCCTATTCTCAGCCTATCCTGATTATGTCTGTCATCCCATTTGGTGTCGTAGGTGCAGTTTTTGGCCACATGGTACTCGGTATGACTATGAGCAGCTTGTCTTTCTTTGGCATCATCGCAGTCGCAGGCGTGGTCGTTAATGACTCACTGGTCATGGTCGACTTTGTCAACAAAGCGCGAGAGCAAGGCATGACCATCAAGGAAGCGGTTGTTGAAGCAGGTTGCAAGCGCTTCAGAGCCATTTTGTTGACTTCTCTGACTACTTTTATTGGCCTGGTCCCCATTCTTCTGGAAACCAGTCTGCAGGCACAAATCGTGATACCTATGGCAGTCTCTTTGGCATTTGGTGTGTTATTCGCGACGGTGATCACACTGATCCTCATTCCTTGTCAATACGTGGCACTGGAAGATCTCAAACGCATTATCAAACGCTTTAGAAAGCCACAAGCAAGCGAAGAAACATTGCAGCAAAGCTAACAATTTGCAGTCTTAGTTCTACCCAACCAACTAAGCCCGGTCCCGTACCGGGCTTTTATTTTCACCTCTGTTCACCACGACTCGTTTAATTTTGTTGATGAATTAAAATACACAATCTAACAAATAAGCGTTTCCAAAATGGTACTTTTTTGTTGTATTCTCCATGATGAAATGAAAACGCAATAAAAGGAATGAATAATGCGGAATTATCTGCTGCTCTCCACTTTTGGGATTCTAGCCGCCTGTGGCGGTTCTTCTAATAACGACAATAAATCACCATCAACTGACAACACACAACAAGTCGTCAACCAGGCGCCCAGCGTCAGCCTGGAAGGCAATACCTTAGTCAACGCAGGTGATATTTTATCTCTGACGACCACAGTGACGGACCCGGAAAATGATTCGGTAACCGGTGTGTGGACCAGCTCCCTTGCGGGTGTTCAGTTTATCGATTCAACCGACGGCACACATCAGGTGATTTTCCCGGACGTCGATGAGCAGACACAAGTCACCCTGACCTTCACAGTCACAGACAGTCACGACAACCAGGTGAGCAAAACCTGGCAGGTAACTGTGATGCCCAAGTCCACTGCCGGACACATTGATCTCGTCGATACCCTGACACTAGCA
This sequence comes from Pseudoalteromonas rubra, assembly GCF_005886805.2. Classification (NCBI taxonomy): domain Bacteria; kingdom Pseudomonadati; phylum Pseudomonadota; class Gammaproteobacteria; order Alteromonadales; family Pseudoalteromonadaceae; genus Pseudoalteromonas; species Pseudoalteromonas rubra. The sequence goes on along the minus strand of NZ_CP045429.1, from coordinate 1,904,726 downwards.
GGAGGGGGACATGCCTCGATTACTGCGACCTTTGCTGTGACATCCGATATTGAAAAGGTTGATTGGCGCACAGACGGTTTTGAGCTCTCTAATAAGACAATCCTGCAAGGATATAACACGCGCTCAGGAGAAAGTACCTTTAGCTTTGATTCACCTGAGGTCACGCAAACCCAAGAATTTGATATTATCTTCGAAATTACCACCAGTGACGAAGTCATCACTAAAACCATCAAGGTCACGCTGGCACCGGAATCTGAGCCATCACTGACTGTCAGCCTGCCCGAACAGGTTACTGTGAATGAAAAAAACTCGCTGACAATACATGCTACAACTACCAATACCGATGACATCATCAGCTATGACTGGCAATGGCAAGGCACGACTCAGCCTTCTCAACAAACCCAAGATAAAGCTGCTTATACCTTCAGTGCTCCTGAAGTGAGTGCAGACCAAACCTTTACACTCCAACTCACTGTAACTATGAAGGGCGACATCAAAAAAACGGCAGAGACAACTGTTGTTGTGCAAAACGTCACCGACTTACAGGGCCTTAAGCTTACATTGGACCGCTCGGTCGCAGTGCCTGGACAAACAATCACAGCGTATTCCAACTTAACTGATTTCGATGATGTTGAAAATGTTACATGGAATATTCCTGACTTTAGTGATGAACTACTAAATAAATCAAACGATAAACTCGTGATTACCATCCCTGATGAAGATATCTTGCAAACTTCACGGCAAATTGAGTACACAGTTAAGCTCAAAAATGGTACTGAGCAATCAACCTTTGCTAATTTCACCTACGCCAATAGCACAGCAGCTAAAACCTTGATGATAGTCAAAGATCCCGGCGAATTTTCTATCTATCCGGACAGCAGTAGAATTTTAGAATTGGAATTTAATGGCGACGTTGATATCGAAGAAGTCATCGTTTCCAGTAGTGATTACGATCCCTATGACACCCTCGAAGCGATTAATGAGCGTAAGTATTTAACGCTAATCCTGAACAAAAAAACGATTACCCGTAAAGGCCTGACTGTCATAAAAGTCACAGCTAAAGCGGGTGATATTGTGCGTGAAAGTACGATTATTGGTACGGCTCATAACGCCATCGTCATCCCCTATGCTGGCGTAGAAGAGACCTATATTATGGGCAGCGAGGCGCACGTTTTTGGGCAAGTTTTTCACCTGAATGATATGCAAGATTTACCAAGTCACTGGCAGGCAGAGAGCACGGATGATAATGTAACCATTAAGCAAGTGTCGGATACCAGTGCTTCTGTAAAGTACAATGGTGAGACAGAACGCACCCTGACGCTTGAATTTCACGCCACTGATGAGCATGACCAGAGCGATCATAGCGATGTCAAACTAAGATATGAAAGCAATTACACTGTTCGAGGTGATGACTATGTTTGTAAAGTAACGGATGGTCAATTTGAATATTGCCGTGAAACCTTAGGTCAGACACTCTCTCTGGATGCCCCTGTCGAACTCAAACAAGTGATAACTAAAGGCGACTATGCCTGCTTGCTTGGCAATTATGGGACAATCATTTGTAATGCCAAGGGCGATAACCCGGTGAAAAACGTGCCTGCACAATTGCTTGCGACAAAACTTAACGCTGTCGACGCAAATAATGTATGTGCCCAGCTAAGCGATGCCAGCTGGCAGTGCTGGGGTAGTCGGGGCACAGAACTGACTGATCTGCTTGCGGCAAATGCGACCGTACATAAAGTACTGGCAAACGGCTCTCTCGCCTGTCTGGTAAGCAACAAAGACATCAAATGTTATAACGGTGACACGCAAACTAAACTAATCAAAGACGTATTACCACAAGATCTATTGCTGTATATAGGAGAAATTTGCTACCGAACAGGTCGCGGAACTCTAAAATGCGATATTGAGTAATCTAGATTTCAAACAGTTGCGGCGAAATGCTGCAACTGTTTGTCACTTCCCATTGATTTATAGTCGTTCCTCGTCATTCTCCCCGTATTTTACCGACCTGTACTTTACAAAAGCCCGATTAGAAGACAAACTAAAGTCATATTCACCCGAATTACTACTAAGATGAAATTACTACTTACTTTTTCAACTGTAATCCTATTGATGCTATCCGGTTGTGGTGATGATGACGCTGCGCGTGGGGACAAAAACACCCCTGGATATGCAGCAACGGTGTTTTTTGACGCACTGTATAATAAGAAAGACATGGAGTTGGCGTTAAGTCGCTCAACGCCACGCATGGGCAGGATCATGCGTTCTTATGGCACGCCATCTCAATTCGCCAGGAATCTGGTAAACATGCAGTACGATCAGGTGACCATTGAAGTGGATATGACAAATCAAAGCTTACGGGAACAATACGGCAACGAAGCCCGTATCAACTTAATTTTTACCGGTATGTTGCACGGAGAGCAGGTAGACGATATGCGCAGCGTCCAGCTTATAAGGCGCAAAGGCGAGTGGTATGTTGACAAAATTAACGCCGACCCATTTGCTCGCTAAGCTTATACTTGCATCCCCCTCTAATTTTCTTTGGTCGTCATTTATTTCGTGTGAGTCAAATAGCCGACTCACACAAACAACGAAGCAACAATAAGTGATAGCTATCACATAGCGAATGACATTAAGCGCTTTCATCCACACTCAGGGCCTTCCGACTGGCTTGGAACCATTCCACGAGCAACTCTCTCTCCTCTTCGTCAAGGATACATTCCGCGACAGCCATCGCAAGCTGCTCATCAGTATTTAATACCAGCAACTTTGCCTGATGGGCCTTTTGCCAACGTTCAAACTTATGCAACCCTTGCTCGCATTTGGGAAATAGCTGAAATGCCTTTTCCAGTGCAGCCAACCCTGCATGTCCTGAAGTATCACATAGATTACTTACCCGTGCGAGGGTCAGCTTATTACGATAAAGGCTATCACACAGTGCCGTAATCAAACGGTCCGACGGACCATTCACAGCGCTTCCGAAAGGCATAAACCAGCGTTTTGCTATGGTCTTTAACCCGGTAGGCGCGAAATTATCGATGAACCCGGTAAAAGCCTGCTCAAACGCACTGAGATGGAATTGCATAGCATAATGCACCAGAGGTAAATCACTGCACTGACGACCGTCATCCTCAAACTTTTTCAATACACATGACGCCAAGTAGAGCTGGCTCAACATATCACCGAGCCTGGCTGAGCGCATTTCCTGCAGCTTTAGTTTGCCTCCCAAAACCAGCATTGCCAGGTCACTCAGGACAGCTAAAATCTGGCTATACCAGGTCAGCGTTTTGTAGTAGCGTGCTACCTCTCCGGCAACGGGTGCAGATGAAAACACACCACAAGTCAGGCCATTAAACGACGCTTTGAGAAAGGTTTTACCGCTATGGGCCAAATGCTGCATTAGTACCTTGTCGAATTGCTGCAATGCCATATCCGCATCCTGCTCTTGTGCAGCCGCCATTTCTTTGAGCACGTAGGGATGGCAGCGGGTTGCGCCCTGACCAAAAATCATTAAATTACGCGTCAGGATATTCGCGCCCTCTACAGTAATGCTGATGGGCATCCCCTGATAATGCAGCGCAAGATAGTTCAGTGGCCCGCGCTGAATTGCTTTACCACCATGTAAATCCATTGCATCGTTGATAGCAACTCTGGCCATTTCGGTCAGGTGGTATTTGGCAATCGCCGTGATCACCGCAGGACTTTTATTCAGGTCTATGGCCATCGCAGTATTTTGTCGGGTGGCCTCTATGCTGTAGCTCAGCCCCGCGATCCGAGCCAATGCCACCTGGACCCCTTCAAATCGCCACAATGACTGCTTAAACTGTCGCCTGACACGACAATAAGCAGTCGACGCCTTAGCACTCAACTGTGCGGTTCCTGCACTTAAAGCCGGTAATGAGATACCCCGCCCGGCGCTCAGACAAGAAACCAGCATGCGCCAGCCCTTACCTATCCCGTCCATCTCCCCGATAACCCAGTGCATAGGGATAAACACCCCCAGCCCTTGTGTTGTGCCATTCATAAACGCCAACCCCATAGGATCATGTCTTGCTCCAACCTTAACACCCGGATGGTCGGTCGGGATGAGTGCACAGGTAATGCCTAATTCAGTTGCTTCTGATAAAAGCTGATCGGGATCATATACTTTAAACGCCAACCCAAGCACGGAAGCCACAGGTGCCAAAGTGATATAACGCTTATGCCAGGTGACTTTCAGGCCCAAAGTCATTTCCCCATCAAACTCTTGCTTACACACCACCGCAAAATCGGTAATGCCACCGGCGTCTGAGCCAGCTTCAAGGGAGGTCAATGCAAAGCACGGCAGTGCTGAACCATCTGCCAATTTAGGTAGCCAGGTTTGTTGTTGCTCGGGAGTACCAAAATGCAGTAATAGTTCAGCCGGACCCAGACTGTTTGGCACCATCACGGTCACTGCCGCAGACAAACTGCGCGTGGCAATTTGCGCTACAATGGCCGAGTTGGCCTGCGCACTAAAGGCTTTGCCGCCGAATTTTTCTGGAATAATGAAAGCGAAAAACCCCTTTTCTTTCAGAAATTGCCAAACTTCCGGTGGCAAATCGCCCTGAGCACAGATCTGACTTTCATCCAGCATCGCCATCAGCTCAGCCAATTCATGTTCAATAAAGTCTCGCTCATGGTCACTCAACCCAGGCTTGCCCGTTTTCAGCCATTGTGACCAGTTGGGTTTTCCACTGAACAAACTTGCATCCCACCAGGTATCACCAGCCTCCATCGCTTCACGCTCAGTTTGTGATAGCTGGGGTAATGCTCGCTTGAAATATGCTAAAGCAGGGTTCGAAACAACTTTTAACCTAACTTCTTTAACATAGAAAATAAAACACACAGCAATGAAGACGAGTATCAGTAACCACATAGTTTCGGCACCTCCCGGTTGATGGCGCTTTAAGTATGGAACAAATGCCACTTATCACAATATTTTTACTCTGCTCATACAACGCGAATTGTCGCAATCAGCCGACACTGGTATTATCACGTCTCTAATAACGATAATTGGAACAATGATGGCACTACAATTCAAACTCAGCCTGGGCGCCCTCGTGGTTGCCGGGGCACTCTCTCTGAGTGGATGTAACTCAACAAGCACGTCAACCTTGACCGAAAAAGATGCAGAAGCATTTTTAACCAAAGCAGAACAAGAGCTACAGGACCTGAGCTACCGCAGTGCACGTTCAGCCTGGATCTATGCCAATTTCATAACGGAAGACACGGCATCATTGGCCGCTGACGTAAGCCAGGAGTACACAGAAAAACTGGTCGCATTAGCCAACGAAGCAGCCAAGTTTGATGAGCTTGAACTGAGCTACGACAATCGCCGTAAACTCGACAAACTGAAGCTTAACCTGACATTGCCAGCACCAAAAGACGCAGCAAAAACGGCTGAATTAGCTAAGCTATCGGCTGAGCTGGACGGTATGTACGGCAAAGGAAAATACTGTAAAAACGGCAACTGCATGAGTTTGGGTGAAATGACATCCAAAATGGCCAATAGCCGAAACTACGATGAATTGTTAGACGTATGGCAAGGCTGGCGCCAGGTTTCTCCTCAGATGCGTCCTTTGTATAAAGATTTGGTCTCTTTAGCAAATGAAGGTGCTCAGGAGCTCGGATATCGTGACACAGGCGCAATGTGGCGCAGCAAATACGATATGCCGGCTGATGACTTCGCCAAAGAGCTTGATCGCATCTGGGGTCAAGTAAAACCGCTTTATGACTCTTTGCATTGTCATGTCCGTGCCAAGCTAGGCGAGAAATATGGTGAAGATAAAGTTCCACAAGATCAGCCAATCCCAGCGCACCTGCTAGGTAACATGTGGGCTCAGCAATGGGGCAACATCTATGACCTGGTAGCACCAGAAAATGCCGATCCGGGTTATAACGTCACTGAACTGCTTGAGCAGCATAACTACGATGAAATCAAAATGGTGAAAGGTGCAGAGAAGTTCTTTACTTCAATGGGCTTTGAACCACTGCCAGAGACTTTCTGGACTCGTTCGTTATTCACCAAACCACAGGATCGTGACGTACAATGCCATGCATCAGCCTGGAACTTGGATAACAAAGACGATCTGCGTATTAAGATGTGTATCCAACGCACTGGCGAAGAATTCTCTGTTATTCACCACGAGTTAGGCCACAACTTCTATCAACGAGCTTACAACACACTGCCGTTGTATTATCAGGAAAGTGCCAACGATGGTTTCCATGAAGCTATCGGTGACACGATCGCCCTGTCAGTAACGCCAGGCTATCTAAAAGAAATCGGTTTGTTAGAGCAAGTACCTGATGAATCAAAAGACATTGGTCTGCTGATGAAAATGGCGCTGGATAAAATAGCCTTCATTCCATTTGGCCTGTTGGTTGACCAATGGCGCTGGAAAGTCTACTCCGGAGAAATCAGCCCGCAAGAATACAACCAAGCTTGGTGGGACCTGCGTGAAAAGTATCAAGGTCTTAAAGCGCCGATCACTCGCAGCGAAAACGATTTTGATCCAGGTGCAAAATACCACGTACCGGGCAATGTACCTTACACGCGTTACTTCCTGGCGCATATCCTTCAGTTTGAATTCCACAAAGCTTTGTGTGAGATTGCCGGTAGTAAAGAAGCCATTCACCGCTGCTCTGTCTACAACTCGAAGGAAGCTGGTGAGCGCTTAAATGCCATGCTTGAAATGGGCAGCAGCCGCCCATGGCAAGAAGCACTGGAAAGCGTCACTGGCAGCCAACAAATGGACGCAACAGCTATTCTGGACTACTTTGCACCACTGCAGACCTATCTGGACGAGCAAAATAAAAACCGCCAATGCGGTTGGTAACCCTCTCCATGTAAAAAAAGGAGTCTTCGGACTAATGCCGATCAGTTAAGAATTAAATAGATCAGTTGACCGATCTTTTAAAGGCTTCAAAATCCAATATCATTTCTGATATTGGATTTTTTTATGTCTTTAGAACAAGCCTTTTGCAGTGCGTTTGAGCAACTGCCCGAAAGTGTTACCTTTGAAAAACTTAATCACTTTCTGGATGCCGAAATACTGGAGCAAGCCTTTCAACGCGCTGGCGTTGCAACTATCAGAAAACGCAGGCTTCCACTCGAGGCTGTGATGTGGACTGTGATTGGTATGAGCTTCTTTCGCCAACAGTCGGTTTGGGATTTAGCTTCCCACATGGAAATTGCTCTGCCTGGAGATAGCAAATTAATCGCCCCAAGCGCCCTTGTTCAGGGAAGGCGAAGACTCGGTAAAGACAGTGTCAAAAATGCCTTTGAAATGATGGCTGCGCATTATTATCAGCAAGCAAACTTTGAAACTTGGTGCGGGTTAAACCTCCTGGCCGTCGACGGTGTTACTTGGCGAGCTCAAGACACGCCTGAAAATCGTGAATGTTTTGGCTCCCCCAGCAATCAGCATGGCGAAACCGCTTTTCCACAAATTCGAATGGTGTGTCATATGGAGCTGACCAGCCATCAACTTATCAGCAGTGCTTTCAGCGGATATAAAACCAATGAAATGAAGCTGGCAGACAAATTAGTTGCCACCACGCCAGACCACAGCCTCACGATGTTCGATAAAGGGTTCTACTCATTAAACCTACTCCACCAATGGCAAACACATGGCACCGAGAGGCACTGGTTAATACCGGTGAAGAAAGGGCTTCAGTTTGAAGTGATTAAATCTAATGGTCGTTTAGATAAATTGGTGCGCTTAAAAACAACTCCACAATCTCATAAGCAATCGCCTGATTTACCTGCGTATGTAGAAGCCCGACTTGTGACGAAAAAAATTAAAAACAAGGAATATCAAATACTCACATCGATGATAGATGTGCAGAGGTTTCCTGGCGAAGAAATAGTTGAGCTTTACAGCCACCGCTGGGAAATAGAATTGGGTTATAGAGAAATCAAGCAGACACTTTTAAACAATGAATATACGCTAAGAAGCAAAAAATCAGATATGGTTGAGCAAGAGCTGTGGGGCTTACTCCTGGGGTACAACTTGCTGCGTCAGGTGATGACTCAAGCGGCATCTCGTAAAGGAATATGGGCCAACCAATTAAGCTTTAGTAATTGCGCCAACGCGATATTAAGTTACTTAGGGCGACTCCCCCTCGCCAGCCCGGGAAACATCCCAAAACACTATGAGATGTTAATACAAACATTGGGTCACTTTGAGCTGCCGACACGACGAGAAGATCGGGTCTATCCTCGAGCCATAAAACCAAAGCCAAGTAAGTACCCAGCTAGAAAAAACAATGCCAGTCAGCTTAACTGACTGGCATTAGTCTTCGGACTCCTTTTTTTGTTCGCCACACTCTGAAACAATTCTCACCTTTCCCATCTATTTGCTTTTGCGTTAAGGTATCCGCAAAAGGAGTGCACTATGCCACTAAAAAGAATCATTTTATTGAGTCAGTTTGAACTGACCCGCTTGTTTGCGACCAAACGCGGCTGGCTGGCACTGGCCGCCTTTACTATGGTGTGGCTGATGATCTTACGCTACCCCATTTATCATGCCGTTTCAGTACTCAACAGCGCAGAGTTCTCAGATATCGCTGTACAAATAGCCGGTTCAGTGGGACTTTATTCATTAGCACGCTGGCCGGAGGCTGAACTGTCGGTCTACTGGATCATTGCCTTGTTTAGCTTTCCAGTCTTTACCTTGTTTGTCAGTGCCGATCAGACTGTTGAGGACGCTAAACGGGGCACGCTCAGATTCCTGACATTACGTGCCAGCCGAGGAGAGATCCTGCTTGGTCGATTTGCAGGCCAGGCCCTCATTTTACTAACCCTGATCACGGCCTCAGCTCTTGCAGCCTGGATACTCATGCTAACCCGGGACACCACATTGGCCATGGTCGGCCTCGGCAAAGTCACCTCCATTATCATGTTACTCGTATTAACAACACTTCCCTTCATCGCACTGATGAGTTTACTTAATCTGCTCGCAAGCTCGGCCAGGCTGAGTATCATTTATGCCAGCTTGCTCTTCACTGTCGGGAATATGCTGATTGGTTACCTAACCTCTTTGTTCGAACCGGTTCACTGGCTGTATTATTTGCTACCCGGTGTGCATATCAGTGACATTGCTCCCTGGCACGGTATCGGTTTACACGCCATTGCACTTCCCCTGCTACAAACTGCGGTATTGCTGAGTGCTGCTTTTTGGCTAATGAAAAGGAAAGATCTATGAGTACCTCAACGTCATTCGTCATTGAAGTCAATGAAGTCACCAAGCGATTTGCCAACAAGTGCGCACTGGATAAGGTCAGCTTTACGTTAGGTCACGGTCATACGGTTGCACTGGTAGGCCCTAATGGAGCAGGAAAAACAACGCTATTCAGTATCTTGTGTGGCTTCTTACAAGCTGACGCAGGCAGCGTCAAAGTACTTGGACATACACCAGGCAACAACGCCCTGTTTGGTGTGCTCAGTGCCTTGCCGCAAGATGCGCAGCTGGATCCTCGCTTTTCGGTTGGCAAACAACTGACCTTTTATGGCCAGTTACAGGGATTAAGCCACCGTGACGCAACGCAGGAAACGGCACGTGTTTTGGAGCTAGTTGACCTCGGTAACCAGCTCAATGCCAAGGCCTCTGAGCTGTCGCATGGTATGAGAAAGCGGATCTGCATTGCACAAGCTTTGATTGGACAACCCAAAATCGTCCTGCTGGATGAAGCTACGGCAGGATTGGATCCCATCAATGCAAAAGCCATCCGTTCATTGATTGCAAGTCTAAGTAAAGACATCACCTTTATGCTCAGCTCACATGATCTGAGTGAGCTGGAGCGCTTATGTGACACTGTGCTGTACCTTGAACAAGGCAAACTAACCAGTCACCAAAGATATACCCAAAACAATTCAGGCACCGCCTTTTTGACCTTACAACTGCAACGGTTAACGGATCAGATGAGAGATCAAATAGCACAGCTTGACGGGGTTAAGCACGTCAGACAGTCTCAGCCCGATGAGTTTGTTATCGAGTATGATACCTGCCATAAGGCGTTGGATATCGCATTACTGGAGCTCTGCCATCACCAGGGGTGGACTTATAAGCAGCTAATTAATGGCAATACCCTGGAAAATGAGCTGTTCACAACAACTTAGTCTACACTAACAACATGAAATTTTGGTTGAGTTGTGTATGAATAGAACACTCAGGCTGATCCGACACGCCAAATCCAGTTGGCAGGATCCTATGCTGCACGACTTTGACCGGCCGCTCAAACCCAAAGGCGTGCGACGAACTCAGGCGCTGGCAAAACGATTAGGTTTGCTGCCCGATACGCATATATTTACCAGCCCAGCTCGCCGGGCACGGGATACTGCGCATATCTTGCATGCTCAATGTCAGGTAACTCAGGCTATTGAGGATATACAAGCACTCTATACCTTTAATGCCGTCGACTTAATGGACTGCCTGCGCCTGCTGCCAGACGAGTGCAATGATGTGACAATAATTGGCCACAATCCTGCCTTAACGATACTGGTAAATCATCTGAGTACACACCAATTTAATAACATAGTGACAGCGGGTTATGTCGAACTGAATATAAGAGCTGAGCAGTGGCACGCTCTAGCGCCAGGCATAACCACGTTGCAACATTATATATTCAGGCCTGAAAAATCAGGCGAAAATAAGTAGGCAATGTGCAAACCACACTGCCCTAAGTGCTTAATAACTCGATTTTTGCCATTTAGAGAATAAACGCATCGCGCCTTTTTCAAGGCTAAGACTAACACCAACGCCCAGTTTCTCAGCCAGCGATTTTTTCAGTTTAAACCTTACCTGATAAAGCTGATAGGCTTGATTTAAGTCTAGCAACAGATCGTCACTGGTGCGGATTTCGTCTACCAGGGAAAACTCATGTGCATGTGTGGCCAGCCAGTGCTCTCCTGTCGCCACTTTATCAATATCCATATTCGGTCTGTTATCGCTGACAAAACGCTTGAATAAACCATGGGTATGCTCTACTTCTTCACGAAACTTTTCGCGCCCTTTATCTGTATTCTCACCAAACAGGGTCAACGTGCGTTTGAACTCACCCGCTGTAATTTGCTCATAGTCAATGTCGTTCTTTTTTAGCAGCTTATTAAAGTTAGGCATCTGAGCAATGACGCCAATTGAGCCAACAATCGCAAACGGCGCAGCAATGATTTTATCTGCCACACAGGCCATCATATAACCACCACTGGCTGCAATTTTATCCACGCAAACCGTCAGTGGCAGGCCCGCATCTTTGATACGTTGTAGTTGTGAGGCTGCCAGCCCATAACCATGTACAACCCCTCCCCCGCTCTCCAGGTTAACCACGACCTGATCCTGCTTTGCCTCTGCAATGGTCAGAATAGCCGTCACTTCCTCTCTGAGGTTTTCAACCTCATGAGCATCCATACTGCCACAAAACTCAATCACAAAGACCCGCTTTTTTGTCTCAGTAGACTGTTCTGATTGCGTCTTTTTCTGTTGCTTGAGATGGGACTTCAGCGCTTTCTTATCCAGGGTTTGTGTCAGAAACTGCTCTTTAGCCTCGTCCAGTCGTTTGGACAGATCGGTCAGCTCGATTTCACCGGACTGAGAACTCGGCTTATGGCTTGCCGCAACTATCATCGCAATAATTGCACCTAACGCAGCGACCAGCGTCACCGCTTTAGCCAAAAATAATCCGTATTCATATAAAAATACCAACTTTCTACTCCTGAAATTTAAGTAAAAAAAAGCCGCTAAAACAGCGGCTTTTTCATAATCTCTCAAATACGATTATTTTGCAATAACAGCATCATTCGTAATTGGTAACATCAGGCCCTTGGAAGCCAGGAAAGTCGCCAGTTGCTGCTGGATTTCCATGGTCGCTGCAGCATGACCTTCTGCTGTGCCACCTGATTGCTCATCAAAGCTGGTGGTCAACAGTGAGCTGTGATGTCCCTGGCTAAAGCGCACCACATAGCTACCTGCTGTGCCGTCGGTTGACGTTTGCGTTTCGCTCACAGGCGTCAGCCCCATTACAGCGGCCATTGGTAAGCTGCCAGACAACGGATTGCTTTGCGTTGAAGGAGGGATAACCTGATCTTCTTTATTGCCATTCTCACCACCCACAACAACACCCATATAAATAGGTGTACCCAGCGCGTTTACCGCGCCAGCATAGTTAAGCGGGTCAGCGCTACCCAGCACACTTTGTGCTGCATAAGCGAATTGGGTGACGGTTGCATCAATTGCGCCCAGTGAAACGGTATCACCGTTCGCCTCTAGCTGCGCAGTAAAGGTGGAATATGCACAGTTTGCAAACGCACCGGCATCAGTCGCAAACTGGCCGCAATCTGAGATGGCACCTTCTCCCAGGTAAGCATTAAACTGTTTTGATACAGCTAAGTCTGTTGCCGCGGACAAGACCGCGCTTTTCACCACCGGGCCGAAAGAAGCTGACTCTACCAGGAAGTTTGCAATGCCCGAACCACCGCTTGATAATGCGCCCGCTTTCACGCTAAACAAGGCATCAACCTGCTCATCCAGCGGTGTATTAGCCAACGCGATGAAGCTAGGCCCAACAACCGATCCCAAAGAGTGGCCGATAAAGCTCACATCCTGTGTATTGAACAGCAAAGGAACCGCCGTCGCCTGATTGATGAAATTCAGACCCAGACGCAGACCCAGCAGATCGGCTGTTGATTGACGCAGGTTATCACGTGCAACCAGCAGTGATTGCAGGTTCATATAGTGAAGTACACTCTTCGTTGACGCGTTGAAATCAACCTCACCATCGCCATCTACATCAATACCACGGTCACCATGCAATGGGTGGTCAATTGCAACCGTTGCAAACCCAGCCTGAGTCAATGCCAGCGTCAGACCCAGCATGTCTTCTTTCTTACTGGTGATACCATGTTGCATGATAATAACCGGCCAGCCGGTTTCTGGGCGATTTGTTTCGTCCGCAGGCATCGTGATTTGGACCGGGATGTTATTCGCGCCCAGCGCTTTTGGAATTGGGTTATATTTGCTGACAAACTTGTGCTGATCCAGCCCTAAGTCTCTCAAACGACCTTCAGATAACACATTACAAAGCGTATCGTTACCTTCTTTGAGCTCAGGTGTGCCACCCGTTGCCTGAATATAGCCGGCAACCGCTGCGGCGTTATCACACTGTGCCTGCCAGTAGGTATCTGCCAGCGCTGCGTCGTCTTTCGTTTGCGGCTCACCCAGGTAACGTGGCAGTACAATATTACCTTGTAAGTATCTCACTGAACGATACAGAGGACGAATTTGCTCAGGTAAACGCTCACCCAGCACATCAGCAACGGTCAGGCCATCAACGGGTTGTTGACCAACACTCAAAACGGGTCGCTGCTCGGTAGTCAATGACCCAGCCAATAACTGTTTCACGGCCCCCATGACTTCAAAAGTCGAGTGGGTTGTCATTGCAGCAGAATAAATGATTTCTTCGCTGGTCACAGTACCCAGAGATGTCACCGCACTCTCATAGCTGCGTACAACCGCTTGCAAGCTCTTTTGTGCAGGTGTTACCAAAGGCGCTTCCTGCTTAAGCAATGTGTAAGAAGAAGAAGGCGTAACACTGCCCGAGCTGTCTTTCAGGCTCGTTGTCAATACTGTGATGTAAGTCGTCGCCGATTTTAGCGGCTTCACAGGAATAACATTAATGCTTTTCCCGTCTGCACCTAGCTGAGCAATAAAATCACCAGTTGGGCCAAAGGTCAGCTCAGCGACCCCTTTACAGGCAATCCCGGCAGGTACAGTTGCACAGTCCTGATCAGTCAGGCTGGCGCCCATGACCACTTCAAAAATTCTCACAGCACCGGGCGTTGCGACACTCGCCGCATCAATTTCAACACCAGCTGGCACTGTTAAATCAATCGCAAATGGCATTTGCGTTGACCAACCATCTAGTGCGCCCAACGCCAGTGAAGGGTCGGCATAATTTGCACGCTGGATTTTAGCAGAGCCGTCATCGTTCAGTTCACCTGGAATATTCAGCGTGCCATCTTTCGTGCCGTTAAACAGCAGATCATTAGGCACCGAAATCACCCCATTGGCAGGGTCGAATTTAATCGAGGCGCTCGGTGTTACAGCTGTGCTTTCTTGTTTTACATCTTCAAGGGTTTCACCGCCACCACAACCAGCTAAGGCTGCAGAAACCGCGAGTGAGAGTAGCATTTTTTTCATTTATTTGGCTCCGACATAATCTTATTATTATTCTTAGCCCTGAATTCAACTTAACTGCTTAATTTAGCTGGTAAATTGACCAATCAGAGAATATTTAGTTAAAACCTTTGCAAAAAGGTACTTAAAGGTAAATCTGCTTTTAATAAGACATTAGACCAGTTTAAGTTAACGCAAAGTGTAGCGTTTCGCCAGCCATATTTACAATAAATTCGATAACTTGGCTGTGGTATGTGGTAAAATATGCTGAAAATTTAGCTCAGAGGTTCAAAATGCATACTTATCAAGCAGCTGAGAATGCTTTAGAAAACAAAGTGATTTTGGTCACTGGTGCAGGCGATGGCATTGGCCGGGTTGCTGCGCTGACCTATGCCAAACATGGCGCGACCGTTATTTTGCTGGGTAAAACCACCAGCAAGCTGGAATGTGTTTATGACGAAATCGTCGCCGCAGGATATCCAAAACCTGCAATAGTACCTTTAGACCTAAAGGGTGCCACAAAACAGCACTATCGAGATCTTGCCGCCACTATCGAACAACAATTTGGCAAGCTTGACGGACTACTGAACAACGCCTCTATATTAGGTGCATTGGGTCCGCTAGAGCACTTTTGTGTTTCTACATTCGAAAACATCATGAAAGTAAATGTCACTGCGCAGGCTATGATCACCAAATACCTATTCCCTGTCATGCGCAAAGCCCCCAGTGCATCAATTATCTTCACTTCATCCGGAGTTGGTCGTCAGGGCCGAGAATTTTGGGGGGCCTATGCCATTTCTAAGTTCGCTACCGAAGGAATGATGCAAACCTGGGCCGCTGAAGTTGGCAAAACGAACATTCGTATTAACTGTATCAACCCAGGGGCTACTCGCACAGGCATGCGCGCCACAGCCTATCCGGGAGAAGATAAAGATAAATTAAAAACACCAGAAGATTTGATGCCAACTTATCTTTATCTGATGTCTGATGATTCGGCCGAGGTAAATGGTCAGTCGCTGGACGCACAGGTAAAATAAAGACATAAAAAAAGCCGCTTTCGCGGCTTTTTTTATGTCTATTAACGACGTTTGCTCTGCTTGAGACGCTGATTATGCTTGCTTACCGCCTTGCGAATACGGTTTATCTTAGCACGCTTGTCTTTACGCTTTTCAGGCATCACCGACAGCTTAGTTTGCGTTTCAGGGCGCATGCCAACAGATTTGCGAAGGTAATTCACATCTTCCAGCTTGAGTTCTTCCCAGCCCCCCTGAGGCAGACGTTTACCCAACTCTAACTTACCGTAGCGAATACGAATAAGGCGCGAGACTTCAAGCTCCTGGGACTGCCATAAACGACGCACTTCACGATTACGACCTTCAGTCAGAGTAACATTAAACCACTTGTTCAGGCCTTCACCACCACGTGGTGCCAGCTTCAGGAATTTCGCAGGGCCATCTTCCAGCTCTACGCCTTTTTTCAGGTTACGCAGGTGCTCATTAGTCACATCACCAAATACTCGTACCGAATACTCTCGTTCTACTTCATATTTTGGATGCATCAAACGATTGGCCAGTTCACCATCATTGGTGAACAATAACAAACCTGATGTATTAACATCCAATCGGCCGATAGCAATCCAGCGATCGCCTTCAATACGCGGCAGACGGTCAAACACAGTGCGACGCCCTTCAGGGTCTTTACGCGTACACAGCTCGCCTTCTGGCTTATGGTACATCAAGACACGGCAGATCCGATCATCCTGCTGCTCTACTTTTACGATATGCCCATCGACCCGGATAACCGCATTTTCCTCAACACGATCACCCAGTCTAGCCACCTTGCCATCAACACTAACACGGTTGCTTTCGATGTACTTTTCCATTTCACGACGCGAGCCAACGCCAGCGCGTGCTAAAACTTTTTGTAACTTCTCACTCATTCTGATGGTTCTCTCACAGAAGGATCATCTAACATCTGATCTAGCTTTTCACCCTGTTGGGAAGGCAGCTCAGGGAGCATATCCAACCCATTAAGCGAAAAGTAGTCTAAAAATTGTTTCGTTGTTGCATACAGTGCGGGTTTACCCGGCACTTCTTTATAGCCCACTATCTTTATCCATTGTCGCTCTAACAAGCTTTTAATGATGTTAGAGCTGACCGTCACGCCCCGCACCTGCTCAATCTCACCCCGGGTTATGGGTTGTCGATAAGCGATAAGTGCCAATGTTTCGAGTGTTGCACGAGAATACTTTGGCGCTTTTTCCTGCCACAGATTACTGAGCCAGGGACTTAAGCTGGCACAGGCCTGAAAACGGTAGCCCGTTCCGACTTCAACCAGTTTGACACCGCGGGTTTGATAATGCTCGCTCAAGGTATCCAGCGCCTGCCTGAGGCGGACATCAGATACATGAATATCCTGCAAAACGGTTTCTTTCAATTGTTTGCGAGACAAAGGCTTATCGGCAACGAAAATGGCTGCTTCAACCAGTTCAACCAATTGTTCATCACTGATACGACGTTTCATGCAAGTAGGATAAGGCTAGTCTAAAGCGACGTATTATGACAGAGCCCACGTCACTCGTGTAGCTTTAATGACAAATAAATTGCACTGGCAGGCGTACCTGCGGGAGTTACCTGCACACAGTTAATCAATTGCTCTTTCAATAACTCAAGCATGGCAATAAACGTGACCACCACACCACTGCGCCCCTCCGACAAAGTAAACAAGCGTGTAAACTCAACCGGCTCGGTATGTTCAGATAAAAACTGAAGAATTGCGGCCATGCGCTCACGAGTAGACAACACTTCAGCACTGATCTGATGATGTTCAAAGGTTTTTGCCCGTGCCATCACATCACTCAGGGCCAGAAGCAGCTCGGCCATCTCAATGTCGGGTAATCGGGTTTGTGGTTCTTCTGATTCTTCCATCAGCGCGCGGGCAACAAAAATTTCCCGATCTACGCGGGGGATCTGGTCCAAATTCTCAGCCGCTTTTTTAAATTGCTCATACTCCTGAAGCCGTCTGACCAATTCTGCACGCGGATCTTCCTCATCTTCCAGCTCTTCGTGAACCGGTAACAATAAACGCGATTTAATTTGTGCCAGTAAGGCCGCCATAACCAGGTATTCACCGGCCAGCTCCAGCTGCATATCCTGCATCATCTCCACGTACTGCACGTATTGCTGCGTAATACTCAGTATCGGTAACTCAAGGATGTCCAGCTTGTGGCGTTTAATGAGATACAGCAACAGATCGAGCGGCCCCTCAAAAGTCTCCAGTATGACTTCCAGTGCATCCGGAGGAATGTACAGATCCTCCGGCTTTTCCAATACCGCTTCACCATGTAAAAATGCCAGTGGCAGCTTTTGCTGGGCACTCTGATCAGGCATGATTATTCGAACTGGGTTGTATCGCCGCAACCACGACGCAGGATCACCACTTCATCGTCGGACATATCAATCACAGTCGTCGCCTGCTCTACCAGGTACCCACCGTGAATGATCAGGTCAACGTGCTTTTCCAGACGCAGGCGAATGTCGTCCGGGTCCGATTCGGTAAATTGCTCATCCGGCAGAATTAACGAACAAGACATCAAGGGCTCACCTAATTCCGTGAGTAAAGCTGCCGTGATCGGATGTTCTGTCACCCGGATCCCGATGGTTTTTTTCTTCTCATTAAGCAACCGCCTTGGGACCTCTTTAGTTCCCTTAAGAATAAATGTATAAGGGCCCGGCGTATTGTTTTTGATCATCCGAAACATTTGATTGTCGACACGCGCATAAGTCGAAAGCTCAGATAAATCCCGGCACATCAGCGTAAAGTTATGATGCTTCTCAATACCGCGAATACGCTCAATTCGCTCTTTCGCCTGTTTATTACCCAGACTACAGCCAATGGCGTATCCAGAATCGGTTGGATATACGATTACGCCACCTTGCTGAATGATGTCAACGGCCTGACGGATCAGACGACCTTGTGGATTATCAGGATGGATATGGAAAAATTGGCTCACGCTGTCACTCCTCTGTCGCGCCCCAGAATTGCCAAACACCTTGGCAATCTTTTGGTAAGTATAGATTTTTTCCAAGATCCAACCAGTTCGTTGGATAATGAAAGTCAGATCCCTGGCTAGCCAGTAAGTCAAACTCACGACTCAACTGCCCCAGAAACTGTCGCTCCGATGGTGCCTGTTGTGGCTGTGCGACCTCCATTGCCTTGCCGCCCGCAGCACTATATTCGCTCAGTAGCTTTCTGAGCCACTTATTAGACATCTGATAACGACCCGGATGCGCCAATACGCTCACGCCACCAGCCTGATGGATGGCATCTATCGCCTCACTCATACTGCACCAGCTGCTGGGCACATACCCGATTTTGTTGCGCCCCAAAAACTTTTTAAACACACCCTGAATATTTTTAGCGACCCCTCTGTCTACCAGTGCTTTGGCAAAGTGAGCACGGGTAATTTCAGCGTTCTCAGCCAGGGTTTGCGCCTGCTCATAGATACCTTCATAACCTCGCTTGGCCAGTCGTGCACCAATCTCTTTAGCGCGTTCACGACGTTTCTGCTGTTGACTGGCAAGCAAGGTGCTCAATGCATTGTTCGATTCATCTATATTCAGACCCACAATGTGTATTTCAAAGCTCTCCCACTTGGTTGAAATCTCAACCCCGGAGATGAGCGACAAAGGCAACTGTTGATCAGCGATATACGCCCTTGCAGGAGCAAGACCTGCGGTGGTGTCGTGATCTGTAATGGCAAGTACGTCCACACCTCTTTCGGTTGCTCGTTCAAGCAAGGCACCGACCGCCAAACGACCATCCGAAAAAGTACTGTGACTGTGTAAGTCGTATTTTATCAAACTCTCATAACCTTCTAAAAAATGCGGATTTTAGTATACCATGTTGTTTACTTCTAAGGGCGGTTATCTGACGCACTAAACAGTGATAATGCAGCAAGCAGCTAGGCCAAAATAACCATTTTTGGGAACTGGCCGCATTTTTTCCAATTTGACCTTGACACTTTGTCCCATAGTGCGGTTTACTGTGGTCACTAAATTTACATAACGACGACTTAACAAATGAAAACACAAACAACTTTCAACATTTGGTGGTGGCACTCGTAATTAGCGGGTGAGTCGTTGTGCATGCAAGATTTTCGAAACCCGCGCTAAACACGCGGGTTTTTTTGTAACTTAATTTTCTCAAAGATATTGTATAGTGATCAATAATATAACAACTATTTTACTAGTAGAATCTTGGTGGTGGTGCCTGAATTAGCGGGACGGCATCTTTGTACCTAATACACAGACCCCCGCAAGCAAATCGCTTTCGGGGGTTTTTTTTAGATTAATTTATGAAAATTACGAGGAATGAGGTGTGATTTTTAGTCATATAACGACACAGCCCGGGGAAGTAACCAGTATTCGGTTACGGCGAGAATACATCGCCAGCCCCTTGTCTCTGTTCGCGGCGCTGGATAAGCCCAACTCATTGTTGCTGGAATCTGCAGAAATAGACTCCAAAGACAATGTAAAGAGCATTATCTTGGTTGATACAGCACTGCGCTTTGAATGTACGGGCAAAAATGTAATAGTCCGGGCGATGTCCAACAACGGCGAGCAGCTTCTGCCCTATCTGGCGCAGGAAGTCGAAAACTGTGACGTAACGCTCGACAACTCAGTGCTGACCATTACTTATCAGGACACATCGGCCGATCTCGATGAGTATGCCAAGCTGAAGGCCGATAACGCGTTCAGCGCGCTCAGAACCTGTATCAACCGCATCAAGTGTAACTCAGACACACCATTCTCGCTGTTTCTGGGTGGCGTATTTGCGTACGATATGGTTGCTAATTTTGAGCAACTCCCTGACGTGCCGGATGGTGCAAACAGCTGTCCGGACTACGTGTTCTACCTGGCCGAGACCTTGCTGATCATAGATCATCAGGCTCAAACGACTGAGTTGATAGGTAATGTATTCAACGGTCCCGATGTTCATGCGAACTGTTTTGAAGTAGGCCGCCAGCTTGAAGTTCTCAATCATCAGTGTGATGCTTTGGAGTCATTCTCGCCAAGCCCGCTTGCAGGTAGCTGTGAGGTCAGTGTTGATATCAGTGACGAAGCATATATAGAGCAGGTAGTAAAACTGAAACAGCACATCGTGGATGGCGACATCTTTCAGGTTGTGCCCTCTCGCACTTTCTCCTTACCTTGTGGCGATCCACTCTCGGCCTATAAAGCACTTAAACAACAAAACCCAAGCCCTTACATGTTCTACATGCGCGATGAGGAGTTTGTTTTATTTGGTGCCTCTCCTGAATCGGCATTGAAATATTGTGAGCAGAGTAATCAGGTCGAAGTGTATCCGATTGCAGGCACCCGACCTCGAGGCAAGTTTGCCGATGGCAGTATTAACCCGGATCTCGACAGCCGCATCGAGCTTGAACTTCGAGACGATCAAAAAGAGCGTGCAGAGCACCTGATGTTAGTTGATCTGGCGCGCAACGATGTAGCCCGGATCAGCGTACCTGGTACCCGCCACGCCAAAGAGCTACTTAAAGTAGACAGATACTCTCAGGTCATGCACTTAGTTTCTCGTGTCGTAGGTCAGCTTAAACCAGACCTGGATGCCCTGCATGCCTATCAGGCCAGTATGAATATGGGCACCTTGGTCGGTGCACCTAAAGTCAAAGCGGCAGAGCTGGTCAGGCATACAGAACAACAACGCCGTGGCAGTTACGGCGGTGCTGTAGGCTATCTGACCGGGGATGGCGCAATGGACTCCTGTATCGTGATCCGCTCTGCTTTTGTCAAAAATGGCCAGGCACTGGTTCAGGCCGGTGCAGGCGTTGTTTATGACTCCGACCCACAAGCCGAGGCCGATGAGACCAGGGCGAAAGCCAGTGCTGTCATCAAAGCCATTCAATCGACTTATTCAGGAGCACCGGCATGATCCCCAAAATATATTTTCTCGATAACTTTGACTCCTTTTCCTACAACCTGGTCGATGAGCTGTCACTACTTGGAGCTGAGCTCGTGGTATATCGTAATCACCTCGATGCCAGCACCATTTTTGCCAAGATGCAGCAAGAAACCGATCCTGTGATTCTGGTTTTATCACCGGGCCCAGGTGCGCCTAAAGACGCAGGGTGTTTACTTGAATTAATTGAATTGTGCAAAGGTCACTACCCCATGCTGGGGATCTGCCTTGGTCAACAGGCGCTAACACAAAGTTATGGTGGCACCATAGGCCATGCCGGTGAGACGGTGCACGGTAAATCATCCCATATTAGCGTCAAACCTCACCCCGTTTTTGACGGACTGGGTAAGTCATTTCCTGTGGCTCGCTATCATTCTCTTATGGCAACTCAGGTACCTGAATGCCTGGAAATCATTGCTAACTATGAAGAAATCCCAATGGCGATTTACCACCCGGACGATAAGGTGATCGGGTATCAGTTTCACCCGGAATCAATTTTAACCCCATGCGGCGCTCAGCTATTACAGCAAAGCATCGCCTATCTCACATCTGAGGAGTAGACATGGACAGTTTAAATTTATTACTTGAACAGAAATCACTGGACTTCGCCGCGGCTACAGATCTGTTCAGCGCAGTCATGCAAGGCCAGTTGGATGAAGTACAGCTAACCGCAGCTCTGGTTGCCCTGAAAATTAAAGGGGAAACCGCCGAAGAAATCGCCGGAGCCGCAAAAGCGATGCGCGATCACGCCACCGCATTTGACACCCATGGCCTGCTATGCGCAGACAGTTGCGGCACTGGAGGTGATGGTACCAACACCATCAATGTCAGTACTACAGCAGCAATCGTTGCGGCCGCTTGTGGCATCCCTATGGTGAAACATGGCAACCGCAGCGTATCCAGTAAATCCGGCTCTGCTGATCTGTTAAAAACACTCGGCATAAACCTGGATATGGACCCGCTCCTGGGTGCACGCTGTTTGCAGCAAACTAACTTCACCTTTTTGTTTGCGCCGCACTATCATGCTGGTGTCAAACATGCGATGCCAGTGCGCACTAAACTCAAAACCCGCACCTTGTTCAATATCCTTGGCCCACTTGCGAATCCAGCGAGGCCTCAGGTGCAATTACTTGGCGTTTATGACCCTAAACTTTGTCGCCCCATGGCT
Source organism: Pseudoalteromonas rubra (assembly GCF_005886805.2). Classification (NCBI taxonomy): domain Bacteria; kingdom Pseudomonadati; phylum Pseudomonadota; class Gammaproteobacteria; order Alteromonadales; family Pseudoalteromonadaceae; genus Pseudoalteromonas; species Pseudoalteromonas rubra. The sequence continues at coordinate 1,882,382 of NZ_CP045429.1, read as the reverse complement.
GAGACTTTGCAAAAACTCGGTACTCAGCGCGCCATGGTCGTTCATGGCTCAGGTTGCGATGAAATTGCACTGCATGGCGAAACTCAGGTAACCGAGCTCAATCAGGGCGTTTTGACAGACTACACACTTACGCCTGAAGATTTTGGGCTGCAACGCTACCCGCTCGAAGCCATTTTTGGCGACACTCCGGAATTTAATGCCCAGGCAACCCGGGACATTCTTGATGGCAAAGGCAAAGAAGCACATAACGCTGCCATCATCGCCAATGTCGCCGCGCTGCTGGTCATGACAGACAAAGCAACAGATCTTAAATCAGCCAGTGCTCAGGTTTCAGAAATACTGGCGTCCGGACGCTGCGCGCAAAAACTTGCTGAAATAGTGGAGGTGAGCAATGGCTAATGTGTTAGAAAAAATTGTTGCTGACAAAGAAGTCGAAGTCGCTCAGAGAAAACAAGACCGCCCGCTGGAGAGTTTTATTGATCAAATTACACCTAGTGATCGGGACTTTTACGCGGCGCTGAGCCGCCCGGGTACTCAGTTTATTCTGGAGTGTAAAAAAGCCTCGCCGTCGAAAGGTCTGATCCGTCAACACTTCAACCTGGATGAAATTACTGCGGTTTATGGTCGTTACGCTAGCTGCATCAGTGTGCTCACTGACGAAAAGTATTTTCAGGGTAATTTTGAGTATCTTAGTTATGTCAGAACTCAGGTCTCGCAACCCCTCATCTGTAAAGACTTTTTTATCGATGAATACCAAGTGTATCTGGCCCGTTTAAGTGGTGGCGATGCCATTTTGTTAATGCTATCAGTACTCGATGATGCGCGTTACAAAGCTCTGGCTGAACTTGCGCACAGCCTGAACATGGCAGTGCTGACTGAAGTCAGCAATGAAGAAGAAGTCCATCGCGCACTCGCGTTAGACGCCAGACTCATAGGTATCAATAACCGCAATCTCAGGGATTTAAGTACAGATCTGGCGACCAGCGAGCGGTTACGCAAATTAATCCCGGACGATAAAACCGTGATCTCTGAGTCCGGTATCTATACCCATGCAGACGTTAAACGCCTTGCCCCCATTTGCAATGGCTTCCTGGTCGGCAGCTCTTTGATGGCTGAACAAGACCTGGAGACCGCTTGTCGCAAATTGATTCTGGGAGAAAACAAGGTCTGTGGCTTAACCCGCAGCCAGGACGCCATTGCCGCTTATGAGGCTGGTGCGGTATACGGAGGATTGATTTTTTACCCCAAATCACCCCGTTATGTCGACATTGACTGTGCAAAAGCCGTCGTAGACAGCGCACCGCTCAACTATGTGGGCGTATTTGTCGATGCACCGCTTACACAAGTGGTTGAAAACGTCCGTATCCTCAAGCTCAGCGCTGTGCAATTGCATGGCAATGAAACGCAAGATTACATCGATGAGCTGCGCAAACAATTACCCGTTAACTGCCAGATCTGGAAAGCTCAGGGGATCAGTGATCATCTGCCTGAGCCATTACAGGGCGTCGACAAACATTTATACGACACTAAGGTCAAAGGTCAGCTCGGTGGAACAGGACAAGCATTTGACTGGCAGTTGCTTAGCCAGACTCCGGGCAGCTTTATGCTGGCAGGTGGACTGAGCGCTGACAACCTGACACAGGCCTCATACCTGGGCGCAGCAGGATTCGACCTGAACTCTGGCGTCGAGATCAGCCCAGGTAAAAAGTGTGCCGACAAACTCAATACAGCTTTTAACACAATTCGTAAATACTGAGGTGGAAAAAATGAATACAGGATATTACGGTGATTTTGGTGGCATGTTTGTCCCTGAATTACTAGTTCCTGCGCTTAAGCAGCTTGAGCAGGAATTTAACAAAGCACAGCAAGACCCGGCATTCCAGCAGGAATTTTATCAATTACTCAATGAGTTTGCAGGGCGTCCGACGCCACTCACGCTTACCAGAAACCTGGTTAAAAACCCAAAGGTGAAGCTGTATCTGAAACGAGAAGATCTGCTCCACGGTGGCGCACACAAAACCAACCAGGTACTTGGTCAGGCACTGCTCACTAAACGTATGGGTAAATCAGAAGTCATCGCAGAGACCGGCGCCGGGCAACATGGTGTTGCAACAGCACTGGCCTGTGCCTTGCTGGGCCTTAAATGCCGCGTTTACATGGGTGCCAAAGACGTTGAACGTCAACAACCGAATGTGTTCCGTATGCGCCTGATGGGTGCAGAAGTTATCCCGGTTACAGCAGGCTCAGGCACACTTAAAGACGCCGTAAATGAGGCTATGCGCGACTGGTCAGCCAATTACAAAACCGCCCACTACCTGCTTGGTACCGCAGCGGGCCCTCACCCTTTCCCGACCCTGGTACGTGAGTTCCAGAAAATGATCGGTGAAGAAGCAAAACAACAGGTACTGGAAGCTGAAGGAAAACTGCCGGATGTGGTCATGGCCTGTGTGGGTGGTGGTTCCAATGCAATTGGGATGTTTGCAGACTTTATTGACGAAAAAGACGTCAAACTGATTGGTGTGGAGCCAGCTGGTAAAGGTCTGGACACCGAAGAACATGGCGCAGCATTGTGTAAGGGGACTAAAGGCATTTTACATGGTGCTTATACTTATATCATGCAAAACCAGGACGGCCAGATTGAAGAGTCATACTCGGTCTCTGCTGGTCTGGATTACCCAGCGGTTGGACCGCAACACGCCTACCTGCACGAGACCGGTCGGGCTCAGTATGTCGCTGTAACCGATGACGAAGCGCTGGCAGCTTTCCAGTCATTAGCAAAACATGAAGGGATTATTCCAGCGCTGGAATCGAGTCATGCGTTAGCCTACGCATTGAAATATGCTGAAGCACAAGAACAAGACACAGTGATAGTGATCAATTTAAGTGGTCGTGGTGACAAAGACTTAGCCCATGTCCACCAGGTATTAGAAGCGCGAGGTGAACTATGAGCCGTTACAATGAGATGTTCCAGCAGCTAAACGACAAGCAACAAGGTGCTTTTGTCCCGTTCGTGACCATTGGCGACCCGGACAAAGAAACCAGCCTGGCAATCATCAAAAGCCTGATTGAAGGCGGTGCGGATGCACTGGAGCTGGGTATCCCGTTTTCCGATCCAATCGCGGACGGTCCGGTTATCCAGGCTGCAAATATTCGTGCACTAGAACAGCACATAGACACAGAAGATTGCTTTGACGTGATCCGTGCGGTGCGTGAGCAATATCCTCATATCCCAATTGGGCTGCTACTGTATTCAAACCTGATTTTCGCACGTGGTCTTGATGCATTTTATCAACAGGCCAAAGCCGCGGGCGTCGATTCGGTATTGGTAGCAGATGTGCCGCTGCACGAATCAAAAATGTTCCGCAGAGCAGCGGTAGAGGCAGGCATTGAGCCAATTTTCATCGCAACGCCTAATGCCAGTGATGATACCTTACGCGAATGTGCAAGTTACGGCAGAGGCTATACTTATTTGCTCTCGCGCGCTGGTGTAACCGGTACAGAAAGCCAAGTGCAAATGCCAACTGACGAGATCATCACTAAGCTCACCGAGTACCATGCAGCCCCTGCACTACTGGGCTTCGGTATCTCAACGCCTGAGCAAGTCAAAGCCGCGCTGGATTCAGGTGCCGCTGGGGCCATCTCAGGTTCTGCTGTGGTCAAAATTATTGAGCAGCACCTGGATGACAAGCCTGCGATGTATCAGGCCCTGAGCGCTTTTGTACGTAGCATGAAAGCCGCTACCGCGCGCTAACATCAGAGCTATTTGTCAGCCAGAGCATCCTTGAGGGCTTTGGCTGGCTTAAACAGTACTTTATTTTGCCCTTCAATCATGATTTCTTCCCCTGTTCTGGGGTTTCTACCCGGCTTGGCCGGATGATAGCTTAACGTAAAGGTGCCCATACCATTAAGCTGGACCTGATCCCCTTCAGAGAGACGTTTGGTGATAAGTTTTATAAGACTACCCAGTGCAGCCTGTGTGTCTTTCTTGGTCAATTCACTATGCGCCGCCATGGCTGTAACCAGTTCACTTTTATTCATCATGCATCCGTCTTTATACAACAAAGCCCGGCAGGCTAAGGAGTTCTGTCTTAAAAGTCAATCCTGAGTGGATAAATACCAAGTCCACTTCATATCTGCTCAATTTGAAGGCACAATTATTATGCAAGCAGCGTTAAAATTTTCATTTAAAACTGTAACGTTGAAAATTCTTAGCTGGTTATCAACAATATTTGCTTGCCTCAAAATGGAACGCGACATTAAGCAAATTGGTATAGACAAAGTTTTCCTTGTCCTGCCATACCCGAGTTGAAATGCCTTGACTATAGTTAGGCTAACGCTGACAGACATACCAGAGGCCACATTGAACGCAAACCAATATCGCTGGTGCGAACTATTCCTGGTGTTTTTCCTGCTACCTGTTATTGCCTATGCATTTCGCCATCAACTCGCCAATTGGTTATTTCCGGCACTGATTATACTCACAGCTGTGTGTACATATTTGTTACTCACTGACCCACATTTCAAACGATTTCGCCTGACCAGTCTGGGCACCTTTTCCACAGTAAAGCGGCGGCTGTTTTCAACCTTCTTTATCGGTGCCCTGTTTTCTGCCATGTTTTATGGCCTGGTGAATCAGGAAAGCTGGTTTGATATGCCACTCAACTCCACCAATGACTGGTTGATCCTGCTGATAGCCTATCCAATATTATCGGTGTTACCACAAGAGCTGGTGTTCCGCAGCTACTTTTTTCATCGCTACAAACGAATTTTACCGAGGAAGACAATCAGGGTTGTGCTGAGTGCTGCTGTATTCGCGCTGGCCCATTGTGTGTATGACAATTGGGTGGCAATCGCTCTTTCCTTTGCCGGCGGGTTGTTATTTGCCTATACCTACGCACATAGTCGCTCTTTGGTCGTCTGTGTACTCGAACATAGTCTTTGGGGGTTGTGGGTCTTTACCCTGGGGCTGGGTCAGTACCTGGATTCAGGCGTAACGTTTTAGTAAAGGGGCACCACATACCTGAGGTGCCCCTGTGGCATTCTAAGTACGGCTAGAAGCCAAATAAACTAAATGCAAAGAACTTCGTCGTTACTGTATTAACGAAGATAACCGTCAGGATCACTGGGATAAAGGTAGATAACGAGAAGTTCACGTACTTTTCCATCAGGCTGCCTTTATAGTTTGGTGACCCCTGTGCCAGCTCTTCTGACAAGTTATGCTTTTTCCAGCGGTACATCACAAACAAACAAACCAGTAAGCCGTTAAAAGGCAGAATGGTTTCGTAGAATACATCCGAGATCAGCGCAAACATGCTCTGACTGGCACCGCCATAGTTAACAAAATCGGTCAGCCAACCAACCATACCAAAAGACATGGTACACAGCACCGTCAATCCGCCCGTTGTCAATGCCAGCAGGCCCAGCGCTTTTTTACGGCTAATGTTCTTCTCTTCCATTAACGCAGCAGTTGGTACTTCGATGATTGACACCAGTGAGGTAATCGCAGCAAAAAAGACCAGCAGGAAGAACAACGCAGCAACCGCAGAAGCGCCGAAGTAGCCAATGTCAGATTGCAATGCCAGCAACAGCTTTGGCAGATAGACAAAAATCATAGACACTGACGAATCACTTAGCTTGGCAGGATCGGTATCCGGGTTGAAGCTGAAAATAGCGGGCAGCACCATCAGACCTGCGATGAATGCGACCAAAGAGTCTGTAATTGCCACCATTTTAGAACTGCCAACAATGTCATCTTTCTTTGAGATGTAAGAGGCATAAGTGATCAGGATACCCATTCCCAGAGACAGGGAGAAAAACGATTGCGATAAGGCGCCGTTAAGCACGCTGGCATTCATTTTAGAGAAATCTGGTACCAGATAATAACGCACACCAGCCATGGCGTTATCCAGCGTCAATACATAGACCACCAGGCCAAGTAATAACACAAAAAGCGCAGGCATCATAAACTTAGCGGCTTTTTCAATGCCCTCTTTCACACCGCCTACCAGAATAAGGTTAACGAACAGGCCAACAAATACCATGTAGATAAACATAGTGTATTCGTTTACAAAGGCATCAAAGTGACCCGGATTTGCCAGCATATCCAGGTTCCCAAGTACAGTTTGCACCAGATAACCAAAGATCCATACAGTAATCACCATATAAAACACGGCTATCATAAACGGCGTTAATACGGCGATCGCCCCCGCAAGGGACCATTTTTTATCTCCTTGCGTCAGAGACTTGTAGGAACCATAAGGGTCTTTTTGCGCCTTACGCCCCATCGCCATTTCTGCCATCATCACCGGCAGACAAATAAAGATAACAAACAGGGCATAAGTAAGCAGAAACGCACCGCCCCCATTTTTTGTTGCAGACACGGGAAACCCAACCAGGTTACCAATCCCGACTGCGGAACCCGCTGCGGCAAGGATAAAACCAAGCCGCGAGCTAAAGTGCTCACGATTTGCGCTCACAAGAACAACCTTATTATTATTTTATAAGAATAGTCGAAGGACTCTACCAGCCATCAGCACGGAATTTCAAGTATAAACGTCTAATCCGGTGCGCATTGACGTAAACCTCACACCTTCGCACGCTTACACAACGCACTCATAACATGTTACACATACATGACACCTTGATTTGTCTTCATTCGTCAGTGGTTCCGGCATTTACACACGGGGTCAGTTCAGTCTATGATAGGCGCAAATAACACAATAATTTTTACATCCTATGCTTTACATGATCTACTCAACTGATGTTGAAAACTCTTTGCAGAAGCGCTTAGCAGCACGCCCAGCACACCTGGCCAGACTGAATGAGCTTGATCAGCAACAGCGCTTGTTCGCCGCCGGCCCTCTGCCCGCCATCGACAGCCCAGATCCAGGCGAAGCTGGGTTTTCTGGTTCGTTAGTTATCGCAGAATTCGATTCCCTGGCGCAGGCCGAAGCATGGGCTGCAGAAGACCCCTATATCGCAGCGGGTGTTTATGCCAACAGTGTCGTCAAGCCATACAAGAAAGTGCTGCCTTAACAAGTTCAGCATGGGTTAAGTCGTTTTCCAATAGCCTGTGCGACAAGATGTTAAGCAACCCTAACCGTGGAGCTTTTAAATGCAGTTGCCAAGATGTCTTGCGATCATATTAGTGTTCTGTTTGCTGGGTGCCCAGCCTACTGAAGCTTCTCAAAAGCAAGATACGATAAGCAAAAAGCAAGCTGTTAAACTTGCAACCGACCAGTACTCAGGTAAAACGCTCAAGATCTCCAAGCGAGGAGACTATTACGTAGTGAGAATTTTGCTCGATGACGGCCGGATCATAGATTTAAAGGTTCACCAGGTGACGGGCGAAGTGAAGAAGGACTAAACAATGCGAATTCTTGTAATAGAAGATGATATACAACTGGCAGAAAACCTGCGTACAGCGCTGGAAAAAGAGAAGTACAGTGTTGACTTGTGTCACGATGGAGAAAATGGTCTTTTTCACTTAACTGAGTATCCATTGGATTTAGCAGTTGTCGACCTTGGCTTACCTAAACTGGATGGTATAGAACTCATTCGCCAGGCACGCGCCAAAGGCATCAAGTTACCTATTTTGATCCTCACTGCACGTGATCGCTGGCAGGAAAAAGTCGAGGGGCTGGATGCCGGTGCCGATGACTATCTGACCAAACCCTTCCATACAGAAGAGCTGATTGCCCGCTGTAATGCCCTGATCCGAAGGAGTGCCGGACAAGCAAACCCGGAGATCTGCATTGGTCCGGTAAAAATACATACGCGTTCTCAGCAAGTATGGGTAGAAGACAGAGAGCTCACACTCACTGCGTATGAATACAAAGTACTGGAATACCTGATGGTCAATCCACTCAAGGTGATTTCAAAATCCGAGTTGACCGAACATATTTACGACCAGGATTTTGATCTTGATTCAAATGTAATCGAAGTGTTTGTACTCAGACTGAGAAAAAAACTAGATCCAGACGGTACGCTTAACCCCGTTGAAACACTCAGAGGCCGAGGCTATAGGTTTAAAAACCAGTGGTAAATCGCGCTCAAATTTCTCTTAAAATAAGGCAAGGATTTATCCTTGTCTTTGTTCTTATCGTTGCACTGCCTGCACTGTTTTTCTCAATCGGCCGTGCCTATTACGCCACCCTAGTCGACGCCACAGAAAAAACCCTGGAAGCCCATCTCTACTCGCTTATATCTGAGGTTGATTTCGTGACCATGGAGATGCCCAACAGCATTTTAGCACCTGAATTAAATCGACTTAATTCAGATACCTATGCACTTATTTATCAACAGAATACGCTGGTTTGGCACTCTGAGTCGGCTATGAATCTAACCGTTACACCGGACATTTCACAAAGTAAAGCCGGCGCGGCGGAATTCGAGCGGGTTGAGTACAATCAGGAGCTCTACTGGCAACTCAGTATGACGGTCATTCTGGGCAATGCCAGTCACTCACAACAGGCCAAATTTATATTACTGAAGAAAAACTCTGCCCTGGTTGCGCAAATGGCCCAGTTTCGTAATACCCTGGTCAACTGGATGTTGGTAATGGGCATTATGATAGCGGCGCTCATGGCGCTGGGATTTATCTGGAGTGCAAGGCCCCTGCAAAGGCTGGATAAAGAAATAAAAGCAGTCGAGGCAGGCGAAATTGATAAAATTAGTGGGCTCTACCCTGTTGAACTCAATACCATCAAAGCCGACCTGAATTTACTGCTGGACTCGCAAAGAAGGCAGAAAGAACGCTACCGAGCTTCACTGAGCGACCTTGCTCACGCACTCAAAACCCCTCTGGCGGTACTAAAATCAAGTCCGCTGGCAGAAAACGCCGACGCTCAGGAGCAGCTTGATCGCATTAATGCCATGATTGAACATCAGCTGAAACGTGCCGCATCGGGCGCATCGGACACCTGGAAAAAACAAACTCAGGTGCAACCTGTGGTCAGTGCTATCCTCAATGCCATGAACAAGGTCTATCATGATAAGCAGATCAAGTTTAGTTCTGCGTGTCCAGAAGAGGCCGCATTTTTGGGTGATAAAACCGATCTGATGGAAATTTTAGGTAATTTGATCGACAATGCATGTAAAGCCTGCCAGTCGCAGGTTGATATCAACGTGAAGTATAATCAAAGCAAAGGCGTGCGTTTTATCATCAGTGACGATGGCCCAGGCATCCCTGAACAGAACAGAAGCACCCTGTTGCAACGTGGGACGCGCCTGGATACCTATGAAAATGGCCACGGTGTTGGCATGGCCATTGTATCCGACCTCGTCTCTTCCTATCACGGAAGCATAGACATAGATTACAGCCAGCTGGGCGGTGCCCAGTTTACAATAGAATTTAGTTATGAACAGAACCAATAAAACACTGTGTTTCTTATCATTGTTAACGCTTAGCGTGTCTGCACAAGCAGCCAGGCTGACTTTACAGCAATGTGAGCACCTCAATTCGGATCATCCTGAAAAAGCCAAGCGCTACCTGATGTGCCTGGATGGAAATATTGAGTTGCTGGAACGTGAAAGAAAAACCTGGGTAACTAAATTGGTGATGGACACTGAAAACCTGCAAAAAGAAACCGGCAACTCTCAACTACTGCCCATTATCCAGCGCAGCTTTATCAATCAGGAAAGATACATGGAGGACGCCTGTCGCTGGCGCTACTTAAAGCAAATGCCTAACGCTACCATGGCAGCCAAGATATACAAACGCTGTAAAATAGAGTTTATCAAGCAACACACACAGGAGCTGCAGGCCGACTTTATGATCCAGTAGGCCTGCTTCTGAATGCCAGATAACGATTATTATCTGGCATTTTGCTGCTCTTCACCGCCTAGCATTGTTGCAAGCCAACGCCCATCTTCACTGTTTTCAAGGGCTATTTTAACTACCATAGTTAAAGGCACTGATAGCAGCATACCCACAGTACCCAACAACCAGCCCCAGAAGATTAAAGACAAAAACACCACCAAAGTACTCAGGCCAAGTCCTCGGCCCATAAAGCGCGGCTCGACAATATTTCCCATAATGGTATTAATACTGATATACCCTGCTGCCACAATCGCGCTGACCATAGGGCTGTGTGTCACCAGCGCCAATAACACCGGAGGGACCGCCGCAATAATTGAGCCTATATTGGGAATATAATTCAATAGAAAGGCAAACACACCCCAGAGCACAAAGTAATCAACATCCAGCACCCAAAGAAAAACCGCTGCAAGAACCCCCGTTGCCAATGACACCAAGGTCTTAATAGCCAGATAGCTGTTTATCGAGTCCAAAAAGCGATCAATCTGCTTCATTTTCATATCCGGGTCATCTAGTGCAAGGTGCACCTTGGTGCTGATCATGGGCGCTTCAAAAAGCATAAATACCACGGTCAGCAGGATCAGAAAGATGTTGGCCATCACGCCGCCAAACCCCGCCAGCATATTGGTCGCCACATCAATCATCTTACCAGGGTCAAACAACGCAATAAGCTGTTGTTTATCAATTAAGATATTATATTGGGCCGCCATATCAACAAACCAGATAAACTTGCTTCGCAACGCTTCCCTGTATTGCGGTAATTGACTCGAAAAGTCATTTAACGATTGGCCGACCAAGCCTGTCAGGCTCATACCCATCAGCATGACCATCATGATGATCAAGACAATTGCCAGCCCTTTAGGAATACGATAATTGGCAAAAAACTTCAGAAGTGGATTACATATAATGGCGATAAAAGCTGCTAAAACAAAAGGGACAACGATGTCGTTAGCCAGTTTTATTCCGGCTAAAACAATGAACAATGACGCAATAACGACTAAGCTTTTAGTGATCCCAGACAATGAAGACACGACTTTTCCTTACATTAACTTTGCAAAACCCCATTATAAAAGCGGGGGGATGGCACCGGGTCGCTGCCATAAGCGCATTAATTTAATTATTGCCCGGCGACTTCATTGTAACGGAAATTTGCATCAAAGCACGAAGAACTAACAAATTGATCGACAATGCAATACGCTGAGTATAAACACTAAAATATTAAAATGGACTATACATGAAGGTATTAATTACAGGTGCCACCGGGCTTATCGGGTCAGAGTTGTGCAAGTTTCTATTCAATAAACATAAAATCATTGCATTGACACGCAATATTGCCAAAGCCCGGCGCTTGCTGGACAGCAAAATTGAACTCGTTGACGATCTAGACTTGGTCAACTTCAATGAACTGGATGTGGTTATCAACCTGGCAGGTGAACCCATTGCTGACAAACGTTGGACTGAGCAACAAAAAGCCCGGATCATGGACAGCCGCATTTTGCTTACCGAAGCGCTCAGCGCGCGGATCCGCAATTGCGACACGCCACCGCATACCTTTATTTCAGGCAGTGCCATTGGCTACTACGGCAGACAGCCGGCAACGGTTAAGGTGGGCGAAGACTTCGACGACCCCTATCCGGAGTTTAGTCATCAATTGTGCAAAGACTGGGAAGCAAAGGCTAACTCAGCCCACAATGAAGCCACCCGCGTTTGTATAATCAGAACCGGAGTGGTGCTATCTAGGCACGGCGGTGCGCTGAAGAAAATGCTGCCTGCCTTTAGGTTTGGTATGGGTGGACCCATGGCCAGCGGTGAACAAATGATGTCCTGGATCCATATTGACGATATAGTGCAGCTCATTTTATTTTTGATTAAACATCAGGATCTATCCGGAGTGTTTAATGCAACTGCGCCAGCCCCGGTATCTAACAAAGAGTTTGCCGAACGCCTGGCCATCACTTTAAGACGTCCAGCCATGTTTACTATGCCAGAATTCGTGCTCAAGGCACTGTTTGGTGAAATGTCTGAGTTACTAATATACGGACAGCGCGTACTACCCCGCCGGGCACTTAAAGCAAATTACCGTTTTCGCTACCCCAACTTGGATGAAGCGCTTCAGCAATTGTTTCACTGATGTTGGTGTGGTTCAGAAATAAAAAAAGCGCCTAGCGGCTAATGCCGATCAGTTAAGCTGACTGGCATTGTTTTTTCTAGCTGGGTACTTACTTGGCTTTGGTTTTATGGCTCGAGGATAGACCCGATCTTCTCGTCGTGTCGGCAGCTCAAAGTGACCCAATGTTTGTATTAACATCTCATAGTGTTTTGGGATGTTTCCCGGGCTGGCGAGGGGGAGTCGCCCTAAGTAACTTAATATCGCGTTGGCGCAATTACTAAAGCTTAATTGGTTGGCCCATATTCCTTTACGAGATGCCGCTTGAGTCATCACCTGACGCAGCAAGTTGTACCCCAGGAGTAAGCCCCACAGCTCTTGCTCAACCATATCTGATTTTTTGCTTCTTAGCGTATATTCATTGTTTAAAAGTGTCTGCTTGATTTCTCTATAACCCAATTCTATTTCCCAGCGGTGGCTGTAAAGCTCAACTATTTCTTCTCCAGGAAACCTCTGTGCATCTATCATCGATGTGAGTATTTGATATTCTTTGTTTTTAATTTTCTTCGTCACTAGCCGAGCTTCTACATAAGCAGGTAAATCAGGTGATTGCTTATGAGATTGTGGAGTTGTTTTCAAGCGCACCAACTTGTCTAAGCGACCATTAGATTTAATCACTTCAAACTGAAGCCCTTTCTTAACCGGTATTAACCAGTGCCTCTGCGTGCCATGTGTTTGCCATTGGTGGAGTAGGTTTAGTGAGTAGAACCCTTTATCGAACATCGTGAGGCTGTGGTCTGGCGTGGTGCCAACTAATTTGTCTGCCAGCTTCATTTCATTGGTTTTATATCCGCTGAACGCACTGCTGATAAGTTGATGGCTGGTCAGCTCCATATGACACACCATCCGAATTTGGGGAAAAGCGGTTTCACCATGCTGATTGCTGGGGGAACCAAAACGTTCACGATTTTCAGGCGTGTCTTGAGCTCGCCAAGTAACACCGTCGACGGCCAGAAGGTTTAACCCGCACCAAGTTTCAAAGTTTGCTTGCTGATAATAGTGCGCAGCCATCATTTCAAAGGCATTTTTGACACTGTCTTTACCGAGTCTTCGCCTCCCCTGAACAAGTGCGCTTGGGGCGATTAATTTGTTATCTCCAGGCAGAGCAATTTCCATGTGGGAAGCTAAATCCCAAACTGACTGTTGGCGAAAGAAGCTCATACCAATCACAGTCCACATCACAGCCTCAAGTGGAAGTCTGCGTTTTCTGATAGTTGCAACGCCAGCGCGTTGAAAGGCTTGCTCCAGTATTTCTGCATCCAGAAAGTGATTAAGCTTTTCAAAGGTAACACTTTCGGGCAGTTGCTCAAACGCACTGCAAAAGGCTTGTTCTAAAGACATAAAAAAATCCAATATCAGAAATGATATTGGATTTTGAAGCCTTTAAAAGATCGGTCAACTGATCTATTTAATTCTTAACTGATCGGCATTAGCCTAGCGGCGCTTTTTTTTATCTGTTCAATTACGCGGTTAACACCTTAATTAAGCGCGCCTGCTCAACCTGCTCATTGTCACTGACTACCTGTGACAGGTAACAAGTCAGATAATACTCAAGCGACTGAGCACCACCTTGTAGCTTGGCTTCTAACAAAGCAACCTGCTCTGTCATTCGTGCCTTTGCACAAGAGTCCGGGGACTCATTATTGGTCATGATTTCAAGGCGCAGCAACAACTGCTCAGCAGACAGCCCTGAGTCATTGCCCCTTAACCAGTTATCCGATGGTCTCTCACCCGCACGCACAGCTTCTACCAGTTCATTGAACTTTTCACGACTCTGAGCTGAGAAAAGTTCATTTAATTTGGCTTCTACCTGCTCCAGAAGCTGCTGTTTGGTTTTTCTCAGTGGACCAAGCACGTCTGTTGCAATGATGGCTTCTTTTACACTCAGCAGCTCTGACTGCGTCTTAGCATCGATCATTTGACTGTCTAACTCACTCAATAACTGACGCTGCTGCGCTTCTTGTGCCTGAGCTTGTTCACGCTCAGCATTTTGCTGCGCCTGACGTTTATCAAACACGGCATCATTGTGTTTTCTGAACTCCTGCCACAATGTGTGTTCCTGCTTGGTGCCAGCAAAGCCAATTTCCTGCCAGCGCTTTTGCAAGCTTTTCAAGGTGTCACAAGCTTGCATGACATCTTCCAACTCAAGTTGAGCCTGTGCTTCTGTCACCAGTTGTTGCTTCAGCTGAGCATTGGCCTGGTGGCGAGATTTTAACAGCTCATTGACCTGAGTATAGGCTTGACGATAACGCGTATTAAGTGCCTGATAAGTCGCTGCATCTAAGCTGCCTGCACCACGCCATTGCTTGTTGATACGGTTAAACGCGCTTTCAACCTGGCGCCAATCAGGCTCTGCTGTTTGCGCCTGCTTCATCAGCTCTGTCATTTGACCAACCAGCGCCTCACGCTGCTCGATGACTTTTTTGCGCTGTGCATCTTGCTCTGCAAAATAAGCACGACACGGGGCAAATAGCAGCTCAATTTTCTCATCAAACTGAGCAGCCTGCGCTTTTTCTTGATCGCTTTCTACACGTCCCAGCTCATTCCAGCGTACGCGTAATAACTTTACCTGCGCTGCACGAGATTTAGGGTCAATCTCTTGCTCTGTGAGCATGTCATCCAACTGTTGCAGCAACTCAGCGCGCTTCGGCTGAGACGCATATTTTTGCCAGTCCTTAAGCTCTTCGAGCGCTTCACTCAAAGTCGTATGCTGTTTGGCCAGTTGCTGTTTATATCCTTCGCTCAGCAAGTCATAGCTCTCAATGAAACCATTAAATACGCCGAACGCGACATTAAAACGACCCTGATCCAACAGTCGCTGTACGTCTCTTGCCTTCTTGCGCGCTTCCTTAAGATGCTTTTCCTGCCCATCAACCAGAGGTTTCATGCTCTGATTAAATTGGCCACTGACAGCTTTAAGCTGCTCTGAAGCTTGTTTTTTCAACTCCCCCGGCAACTGGCGTAACTGAGTCTGAGCATGCTGGTAGGCTTGTTTTTGCTGCGCCATAGTGGCATCCAACTGCTCAAGCGCTTCACTCGGAGCTATCTCGGCCAGCGCTTTCAGCGCATCATCGAATTGCGCTTTCGCACTGACAAGTTCAGGCAAACTCTCAAGTTGTCTGGCACATGCACGTAACTTTCCAAGTAGACTCTGAAGCGGAGCATCAGCTTGATAAGGAGAGGCCTCTAAGCGGCTCTGAAGCTGCGATAACTGTGCTTTTAAAGCTTCTTGAGCAGACAAGTTCAAGGCATCAACGGCGCTTGACAGAGCTTGCTCCAGTGCCAGGTAATCGGACTCAAATTCACCGATCGCTTTAGCTTTATTGGCAGCCTGTTCAGCTTGTTGCTGCGCTTGATCAAACGCCAACTTTAATGCGTCACGGTGCTTACCCAGTTTTTCCGAGATAGTGGTGAATTTTTCCTGATTGACCTGCTGGGCTTCTTCACTTAGCCACTGCACTTCCAGTGCCTGCCATTGCGCAAGTAGTACATCAGACTGATTAGCAACCACCTGGTAGTCCTGTTTGTCACGCAATGCGTTGAGCTTGGCCAAGACCAGTTTTGCTTCCTGAGCGACCTGCTCTGGCATAACCTGGCTCAGTCGCTGTTGTTCCAGGGTCTGCTCAAGCGCAGTAAGAGCCTCACCCTTAGCGGCTTTTAGCACGGTTTTTTCTAGCTGATACTGAGCGATCAAAGGCAATAACAGGCTCTGGAGTGCCTCGTTGCCTTCTTTAAATGCCTTTTCAATCAGCTTGGCATTGGCAAGACGCTTTAATAACTTGGCTTTTTGCTCGTTCGCAATATCACTAAAAGCCACCTTTTCCAGCGTTTTTGCCGGTGCGTAACGATCGATGTACTCATCACGAATTGCCTTGCTCAGCGACTGTGAACCGGATAAAACTGCCTGAGAGATATGCTGCTCGGCCAGTTCTTTCAACTCCTGGTCTTGCTTATACACCTTCCACCAAAGACTCAAATCATTGATTTTATCCAGCACTTTTTTTCTGATCTGACTTGAGTCATCTTCAAGTGCCAAGGTCTGTAACACCTCAGCGTCTTTGCTCATGTCCAGTTTATCGATTGCGGCTAATCGCACCTGTGTTTTCGGGTGCTTCCATTTAGGGGTAAAAAGGTTTTTAAAGATCATTTTCACTAAACCTGGCTATTTCATTTTCTGCTTTAAATTCTTGTTGTAACTCACGTTTTGACTTTTGCACCATTTCACCTTCTTTGTTGATGGTGAACTGCTCAGTGCTGTTCGCGACTTTTGCCTGATATAACATGACCAACTGAACGGTTTGTTCTTTTTGTGCGTCACTCAGTGGTGTGCCATCCGGCCAGCGTCCAGTCGCGGCGCCATACTGCAATCGCTCATAAAGTTCCGGAGTAATATTTTTAACTAAACTGTCTATATTCATGTTCACTTTTTCTTTTTCAGTACGACTAAAATCACCCGATTAACCAAATACCAAACCAAGCCTACGCCAATTGCGCTCTTGGCCGCCAGCATTTCTAATGTCCCTTCTACCGGCTGCTGCCAATATAAGTATAAAAACCCACCCAGAAACAAAATCAGTGCCAGAAATGAATAATTCATGATGGTCTGCTGTTTCTTAATTCGCCTGCGAACTGTTTCTCTGTGCAAAGACTCTTCATCCATATTCGCAAGATCAAAATCACAGTGTGGGCAGGTTTTGTGCATAGAAGAAATGGGCTTGTTACAACTGGGGCATTGGGCAATCGCCATACTCGAGTGACTCCTAACGAAAAACTAGCATTTACACGCCGGTCACCTTTAGAGTGCTGAACCCAGTGTGCTTAGTGTCATCTTGATTGAACAAAAGGCCTGCTGGCATATCAAGCAACAAATAAGCGCAAAAAGGTATGACTGCTTCTAAAAGAGTAAGACCAAAAAATAAGGCGCCATGTGGCGCCCTATTCTACTTGGTTTATTCAGGTTTGTCTTTTTGGAAATGCATAGAATTGTCTTTTTGTACCTCAACATTTCCTTCCGAGCTACGTTGCTCTTTATCGAACTTATCCCAGTACTCGTCAATAGACTCTTTCATTTCTTTACGAAGTAGCATAATCCCGAACAAGTTTGGTAGTGTCATTACTACTATCCCAACTGCTGCGAGCTTCCAGATCAATGTAGTATCAGCAAATGATGCCCAGAAAAAGCCCGCGACATAGAACACCCTATACGGCATAACAGAACGAGAGCCCAGCAGATAAGTCATAGCTCGGTCACCATAGTATGACCAGGCGATCGCTGTGGAAAACGCAAACAACAACAGACCGATTGAAACAATATACTGACCGCTATCACCAAAGAAGCCACGGGTGAACGCTTTCGTTGTAAGCTCAGCAGAGTGCACCAAAGACTTACCTTTAATACTGATACTGGTATCAACTAGCATGCCTTTGTTGACTTCAACCGTACCTGTGTAACGATGCTTATCGGTGATGCCAAAACGAATGTCTTCACCGATCGAGCGCGAATGGATCACCGTGAAGTCTTTATTCACAGCAACCCCTTCGACTACTCGGATATTTCCGTTGTAGGCCTCAACGCTGTGACCATCAATACCATTGAGGTATTTGTACAACTCTTCCCGGTCGCTGTCGTTTGATTCAACATAGTTGCCCTGAACTATCGTCATTGACGAACGCTCAAAAGTGGTCTCGAATTTTTCTGTCCATACACCGGATGACAAAATCACCAAGCCTGTCAGCGTACAGATCACTATGGTATCGATGAAAGGCTCCAAAATAGACACCATGCCCTCTGATACTGGCTCATCAGCTTTGGCTGAGGCGTGCGCAATCGGTGCCGACCCCTGACCAGCTTCGTTAGAGAATAAGCCACGGTTTACACCCCGGTTAAAGGCATAGGCAAAAGACGCACCCAGGAAGCCACCAACCGCAGCCGAACCACTAAATGCATTAACAAACACGGCAGAAAAAGAGGGGATGATGTTTTCAGCGTTATAAAGAATAACCGCCAGTGCACCGATAATGTATACAGCAGCCATTAAAGGCACAACCCGAGAGGTAATCGCAGCAATACGCTTAATACCACCCAGGATAACCAGGGCAAGTAGGATAGACAGTACCGCACCGGTAACCATAGGCTGGATGTTAAAGGTTGCCTCCATACCCTGCGCGATGTTATTGATCTGCGGCAAACTGCCCGTACCGAACGAGCTGATAACCGTCGCAATGGCAAACAATACAGCAAGCCACTTCATATTCAGGCGACGATCCATATAGTACATGGGACCACCAGCCATAGTGCCATCTTCTGCTTTAGTACGGTATTTGTGAGATAAGGTTACCTCAACGAACTTAGTCGTCATACCGAAAAATGCGGTCATCCACATCCAGAATAAAGCTGCCGGACCACCAATTGAAATGGCCAGTGCAACACCACCGATATTACCGGTACCTACCGTGCCTGACAGGGCCGTGGACAACGCCTGGAAATGCGTGGTGTCCCCCTCCTGTCCTTTCTTGTCGTATTTACCCGTCACAATTTTGCACGCATGCTTGAAATAACGGATCTGTGGGAATTTTAAGTACAGTGTAAAAAATAAACCCACCCCAAGTAATACATAAGGGAACCACCAGGAGCCCCCCAACAAGGCATCCAGACTATCCAGAAAACTTCCTAACGCGTCCACGACTCTTCCTCTTTCTCGTTGTTATTATATGCGACAGGCAACCAATGAGGTTGCCTGCGATGATGTTTATCTCAGATTATCCACCACGTTTACGATGGCGGCTAAGGTATCCTGACCAAACTGATATGAACGGCGATCAGACCAGCCATAATGCGGATCAGGTAAATTAGCATTGTCCTTAAATGGCATCTCAATGGTGTATGCAAGCGCTTTAAAGGCTTCACCTACCGCACAAGAAGCCACCGTCAGATTAGCCTGACCTGGCTCATCTTTAGGGTAGCCAAACTCATCCTGAAACTCAGGAGTGATAGTTAATAAGGCTTGCTTAAACTGCTCTTCCAACGACTCAAGACGAGCATCATAACTTGGGATCCCTTCACTACCTGCAACGAAGTTGTATGGCAGCGCTTCATCACCATGGATATCAAGGTACAAATCCAGCCCCGTTTCATGCATCTTATTCAGGACATGGTACACTTCAGGCGAGTTTTCAAGTGATGGCGTTTGCCATTCACGGTTCAGGTTCACGCCTTTCGCATTAGTACGCAAATGGCCACGCACACTGCCATCCGGGTTCATATTTGGCACGATATAAAACACCGCTTTTGATAACAGCGCTGCTGCATGCGGATCTTCATCATCCAGTAGTTTGTGTAACAGACCCTCTACAAACCACTCAGCCATGGTTTCGCCTGGGTGCTGACGTGCTGTGATCCAGATTTTTTTCTTTTCATCACCCGGCTCACCGATGCACAATAAACTGATGTCACGACCGTCTAGTGTTTCACCTAGAGTTTCAACCCGGCACGCATCATGACTTTGGGCCCAGTAAACCAGATCCAAATGACGCTCGTAGCTATACGGCGCAAAGTAAGCAAAATAAGTGTGATGACATTCAGGTTCAAAGTCGATAACCAGCTGGCCATCCTGATAAGTACTCGGCACCCGGAACCAGGTTTGTCGGTCATAGGAAGCAACAGCCTGATAATCATCCCACCCTTCTGGGTAGGCTGAATTTTGCAGATTATTAATATGAAGTTTGTGTTCTACAAATGGTGTTGATTCGAGACGAAAGTGGAACCATTGAAAGAATTCAGATTCGTTGTCGTGGTTAATTTCCAGCTGAATGTCGAGTGGAGCCTCAGCAGAAATCACTTTGATATTTCCGCTGTCAAAATTACTGGTGATCTTCATCATATACCCTAAATAAAAAAACCATCTCATTGCGCCAGGTGTTATGTACAGAGCACTTAACAGCGCAGTACATAGTCAAGGAACTTTGTTTTAACCTTGATGATTTTTGTTAGTGATTTGTAGCAATAAATCAGCTGCAAGCCTAACACACCTGGTGCGAGACAAAAACAAAAAAAGCCAGCAATCGCTGGCTTTTTTAGACAAACCGAGAATTAACGCGGCAGGCTTGGGAATTCTACCTCAGCCATGTCACGCATTACACGTACAACCTGACAGCTGTAGCCAAACTCGTTATCGTACCATACGTAAAGTACCACACGATCACCGTCAACGATGGTAGCTTGTGAATCAACCACACCAGCGTAGCGGCTACCAACCAGGTCAGTTGATACAATTTCAGTTGACGCTGTGTAATCAATTTGATCACGTAATTCTGAATGCAAAGATGTGTCACGCAGGAACTCGTTTAGCTCTTCTGCGGTCGTTTCTGCTTTCAGGTTCAGGTTCAAAATAGCCATAGAAACGTTTGGCGTAGGAACACGGATTGCGTTGCCCGTTAATTTACCTGCCAGCTCTGGCAATGCTTTTGCAACTGCTTTTGCAGCACCAGTAGACGTAATAACCATGTTCAGTGCAGCACTGCGACCACGACGCTCAGCTTTGTGGTAGTTGTCGATCAGGTTCTGGTCATTGGTGTAAGAGTGAACCGTTTCAACGTGACCGTTCTTAATACCGAACTTGTCATTCAACGCTTTCAATACTGGTGTAATGGCGTTTGTTGTACAGCTTGCTGCAGAAACAATTTTGTCTTCAGACAGAATGTCAGCATTGTTAACGCCGTATACAACGTTCTTGATGTCGCCTTTCGCAGGGGCAGTAAGAAGTACTTTAGACGCACCTTTAGATTGTAGGTGTTTACCTAAACCATCTTCGTCTTTCCACACGCCCGTGTTATCTACAACTAGTGCGTTCTCAATGCCGTACTGTGTGTAATCTACTTCTTCCGGAGAGTTAGCATAGATGATCTGAATGTAGTTACCGTTTGCTTTGATAGCGCCTTTTTCGTGATCAACAGTAATTGAACCGTTGAAAGGACCATGAATTGAATCACGACGTAACAAGCTTGCACGCTTCTCAAGATCGCCATCGCGACCACCACGCACAACAATTGCACGTAAACGCAGATCAGCGTGAGAGCCACCGCGCTCAATCAATAGACGAGCAAGTAGACGACCAATACGACCAAAACCATACAGTACCACGTCGCGAGGGGCCGGACGGTTGCCTGTATTTAGCAGTGCAGACAGCTCAGCATTGAGGTATTCCTCAATTGAGCGACCTTCGCCTGCGTTCTTGTAAATATATGCATAGGCTAGTTTACCTAAGTCAACACGGCCTGGAGCCAGTTCCATCTTGCTGATTGCTTCTAAGAATGGGAAGCTCTCGCGCAGACGCAGTTTAGTTTCTTCAAAACGCGCGACTGTTTTATGGGCTTTAATAACATCGATAGTGCTGGTGTTAACAAGAGGACGGCCATAAACCGCAATTTCTACACCCAGATTACGATACAAACGACCGATGATCGGTTGCATGCTTTCTGCGTAGTCTTGACGTTCTTGCCAGCTGTTTTGATATTCTTGCTCGTGAGATAAGGTCATTTTTTCTGCCTAATAAACAATTTTTGAACGGATAGCCTAACCGAGCCTGATGTATTGCATAATTTGAGAGTCAACAGGCCCCAAGGCAGCGACATTTTAATTTAATTGGCTCGGATTCTCCACCATTTACTGACAATTGTTGCTGTAAAATTAACTGCACAGTTAATCTCAACGCAGATTTTCAGGTTCAGAACCCACACAACACAAGAAATTCTGCGCTAATCTGCCAGGCGCGTGATCCCTTGCTACACTTGACCTAAATAAAGGGTGTCCAGAATTGTCGAAATTGGTACTATACGCAAGCAACAACAAAGACTTGGAGTACGGATAACAATGAGGTGGTGGCTAATATCAAGCCTGTGTATCACAACAGCACTGCTCAGTGGCTGCGATGACACGATAACGCTGAGTAAAATTTGCTCGGATACACCGGGGTTTTGCGAAGACCTCAATAAAGACAGTCATTGCAAAGAAGAGCGTGCATCAGTCATATTCTCACGTTACCGCGAATACAAAGCGCCAACTGACGAGAATAAATACACGCTGCTAAAAGATTTTGAACAGTATAATGAGTGTGTTTCGCTCGCCGCACAAATTGAACACATCAAACTAAAAGAAAAAACCACATCACGGGTTGAAGGCCATCTCACCAGCCTGAAAGAAATGACGCGCATCTATCAGGACACGATTAATACTGAACATCCGGGCTTACTTTACTATCACTGGTCCCGACGCAACAACCGCATGGCATTAAACAAGCTACTTAATATGCAGGATCAGGAACATGTAAAAAGTGATCGGGAGATACAACTCTTTTTGGCAACCTTCTATGCCAAGATTGATGACGACAAGACCATAGACATTTTATATCGTGTATTGGAACTGAATAAAGCGGGCGAAACCCCAGACCCGGAAGTATTCGCGAGTCTGGTCAGTATTTTTTACAAACAACAAAAATATAAGCATGCTTATACATTTGCCCGGGTGGCGCAGCTATCTGGCTTTGAGAATATTGATATTCTGCCTGTGGAACATAAACTTTCTGCCAGTGGTAAAGACTTAGGTGCACTGGATACGCTGGCTACAAAAACCTGGGAAGAAATCAGTAATGGAGAATTCCTCTCCCCGAGAAACTTTTAATCTGTATCTTAACAAAGTGGCCTATACGGGCCACTTTGATTAGCTTTTAGCATTAAGCTCCGCCGTTACCTGCGCTAACCCCACCTCAGAGATCCGTACAGAAATTTCTTTTTGCTTAGCACTTAACAGGGAGATCCCCTCTGCGACCAGATCGTATACGCGCCACTCACCTTTGCTACTTTTGCGAAATTTAAAGTGGATGTCGATGTCCGGACCTGAAGGCTGTCTCACCACAGCTTTGACCGTAGCATATTTACTTTTGCTGTCAGTGGGCAGGGCTTCGAACGTCACTTGCTGTCCTTTATATTGCATCAGTGCACTGGCGTAGCTCACTTCAAGATAATGCTCAACAGCAGCAATAAACGCCAGCGCCTGCGGTTTGGTTAACCCTTTTATATGCTTACCCAATAACTTGTATGACACAAAGCGAATATCAATGTGTGACATCAGATGTGCCTTAACGATCTGGCGCATTTCCAAAGGGCTGGCATTGCCATCCTGATTAACAGCTTTAATGTCAGAAAATAGTGAGTCACCTACTTCATGGATTAACTCTAACGGTGGTTTTGATGCCAGAGTCAGTGATGAAAACAGCAACAGAAAAAGTCCAGCAATTAATTTGTTCACGTTCGTTCCTCGATACTTGAAAAAATGACGTCCTGGTCCAGCCCCGCCAGAGCTATGGGGGTCGGATGGTGCGAGATTAATAATGTAACGCTAAAACGCGTCTGAATGTGTGAGAAAATGTATGAAAATATATCGGATTCAGTAGCCAGTCAGCATACCTCTGCGGACCCTATTAAACTTTGCGATTAAAGAGTTACTGGGAAGGTTACCGCTTAAGTACTTTTTTCACCATACGATGAGAATGTAACCACTGTTTTGCGCTATTTTTCTCCAGAGCTTCACTTATATAGTAGCCTTGTAAGTAGTGACATCCTTTACTGTTGAGATAGGCTGCGGTTTTACTGTCCTCCACCCCTTCAGCAACCACCGAACATCCCAGGCGATTCGCAAGGTAAATGGTTGTTTCGACTATGGCCTGATCTTTGTCACTGTCCAGGCAACTACTCACAAATGAGCGGTCAATTTTGATCTGGGAAATAGGCAGCTCTCTGAGCATTGAAAAGGATGAAAACCCGGTGCCAAAATCATCTATGCTCACCGCAAACCCCATATCAATCAACACGCCTATCATATACCTGGCCTGCTCAACATCAACCATCACCATACTCTCTGTTAATTCGAACACAATACAACTCGGCTGGATTTGATATTTAGATTGCAGCTCAACCAGTTGATTGATGAGGTAACGGCCATGAAAGTCCTGGCAAGACAGATTTATGTGTATCGTGACTCCCGGCTCTATGGTCAAAAAGTTATCCAGATCTTTAAATACCTGTTCAATGACAAAACTGGTGATCTGCTTGATGTAATTGTTTTTCTCAGCAATGGGGATAAACCGCAGCGGGCTAATGTATGAGCCCGGCCCGTCAGTCCAGCGCAATAGGGCTTCCAGCCCATGCACTTCGTTATTGTGCCCACACACCAGTGGCTGATAAAACACCTTGAGTTTTTTCTCGCTTAAAGCCACTTTTAAGGCATTAAACAGTTCGAACTCTGCTGACACGCCGTCGTGCAGCGCCTGATCAAATATCACAAGACTTTGTCGGCTGTTTTTGGCCGCATACATGGCAATATCTGCATGCTTCATCAGCTCTGTGACAGAGGACTTTTCTTCGGCATCAAAGATACGCGCACCCGCGCTATAGAAAACATCCACGTGAACCTCATCGATCACCAGACCATCATTAAAGGCCTTCAACAGGCCATTGTTGAGTGAAAACAACTTAGTTTCGCTTGCCGCATCCGTCACAATAACGAATTCATCGCCTCCCATTCGATAGACTTTGCTGCCCTGTTTGGCTAGTGAACGCAATTTGCCAGCAAAGGCAACCAGCAGCTTGTCACCAAAGAAATGGCCCAACGCATCATTTACCTGCTTGAAGTTATTAATGTCCAGGAGTAAGACGCTAAACGCTTTGCCTTGCTGTATGCATTGCTCCACAAATTTAGTGCACTGCTGGCGGTTCTCCAGTTCAGTTAAAGAATCATGCCGGGCAAGGTGACGCTCGCTTTGTGCAATCTCCTGCAACAGCAACAAACTGGAGCGGCTTAACTGTACAACCACAATCACAAATACCGCGCCCAGTATCAGGATCACTGACAGACCAAGCACCATGGGGGAAGCATCGGCGGTGCGATACACATGATAAGCAAAGGCCAGGTATCCGCATACAAAGAAAAAGATCAATGCCAGCAAAACGCGCCAGCCGCGATTTTGAGTGATCTGGCAGATCTGTAGTGCCGGCAGCAGTGCCACCACCAGCAGCAAGAACCCAACTAAGATGAAACTTAAGCTCAGGCTTTCCACATAGATCACATTCACACAGACTAAAATGTAAAGAGTATAGTGAAGAATCCCCCACCCTGCGCGATTGATAACAGGTACAGCCAAGCGCCGACGATGCATTTGTAGCCACTTCTGACACGCGATATCTGCGTGTATGGGAACCAAATCGACTAGCCGCACTCGTGCATTTGATGTAAAATACGCGCGTTTCTAAGCAAATCCATTATGTTATTTTTGAGGAAAACCTGTGAGCGAACAAAAACAGTCTCTGAGCTATAAAGACGCAGGCGTTGATATCGATGCGGGCAATGCATTGGTTGAGCGCATTAAAGGGGTAGTTAAAAAAACGCGTCGCCCTGAAGTGATGGGCGGTATTGGCGGCTTTGGCGCATTATGCGAACTACCAACCGGATATAAAGAGCCTGTCTTAGTTGCTGGCACAGATGGCGTAGGCACTAAGCTGCGTCTGGCCATCGATTTGAAAAAACATGATACCGTAGGTATCGACCTGGTTGCCATGTGTGTAAACGACTTAATAGTTCAAGGTGCTGAACCCCTATTTTTCCTTGACTATTACGCAACTGGTAAACTGGATGTTGATACTGCTGCTGACGTAGTGACAGGTATTGGCACTGGTTGTGAGCAAGCTGGCTGTGCCCTGATCGGTGGTGAAACTGCCGAAATGCCTGGCATGTACGAAGGCGAAGACTACGACATGGCTGGTTTCTGTACTGGTGTGGTTGAAAAGTCTAAAATCATTGACGGCACCAAAGTCGCCGAAGGTGATCAGCTGATCGCACTGGCTTCAAGCGGCCCACACTCAAACGGCTACTCGCTGATCCGTAAAGTACTGGAAGTTTCTGGTGCAGATACCAGCGAAGAGTTTGCAGGTAAGCCTCTGGCAGAGCATCTGCTCGAACCAACCCGTATTTACGTTAAGCCTATTTTGGAACTGCTTAAAGAAGTCGATGTGCATGCACTGTCTCACATCACAGGTGGTGGTTTCTGGGAAAACATCCCGCGTGTATTACCTGAGTCAGCAAAAGCCGTTGTAAAAGGCGACAGCTGGGAATGGCCTGCTGTATTTAACTGGTTACAGGAAAACGGCAACATCAGCACCCATGAAATGTACCGTACGTTCAACTGTGGTGTGGGCATGATCCTGGTTGTTCCTGCTGATAAACTTGCACAAAGCTTGGAAATCCTGAAAGCACAGGGCGAAAACGCCTGGCACATTGGTGAAATTCAAGCTGCAAACGCAGGTGAAGAACAAGTTGAAATCCTGGGCGGTGCCGAGTAATGGCACCCGAACGATCTCCAATTCGAATTGTTGTGCTGATCTCAGGTAGTGGTTCTAATTTACAAGCCATTATGGACAGTTGTCAGCGCAACGAAATCAATGGCGAGATCTGTGCCGTCATCAGTAATAAAGCAAATGCTTACGGGCTGCAACGCGCCCAGCAAGCGGACATTGACACGCAAGTATTAAGTCATAAAGACTTTGACAGCCGTGAAGCCTATGACCAACGTTTAGCACAATTAATTGACTCTTATAATCCAGATTTAGTTGTATTAGCTGGATTTATGCGTATTCTAACTGCTGACTTAGTGCAAAAATTTAAAGGAAAAATGTTGAACATTCATCCTTCCTTGTTGCCTAAGTATCAAGGGCTGAATACCCACCAAAGAGCGATTGATGCAAAAGAAACGTTTCATGGCGCCAGTGTTCACTTTGTGACAGAAGAACTAGATGGTGGACCGGTCATCGTACAAGCCAAGGTGCCAATCCTGGCTGACGATACTGCGCACACGCTGTCACAGCGGGTTCATGAACAAGAACATATAATCTATCCTTTGGTGGTCAAGTGGTTCAGCGAACACAGACTAACGATGGAAGCAGACTATGCCGTTTTTGACAATCAACCCCTTCCAGCTCAAGGCGCAACCTACCCAGAAGAATAAAAAATACAGCGCTTTACTATTTGGTTTAAGCGCTGTTTTCTCTTCTTCCTTATTGGCCAGTGATTTGGTTCCCTACCGCGCAGAGTATGATGTACTGCGTAAAGGCTCAGTGCACGGCAACGCCATCAGAGAGCTGTCAAAAGTCTCAAACGACACTTACTCCCTGAATTACGAAAGTAACATCGAATGGATGATTTTCTCCGACGAACGTACAGAAAACTCACTGTTCACTTACCATGATAAGCACCCCAAACCTTTGCTTTACACACTCAAGCGCGAAGGCACCGGGCCAGACAAAAGCTACAAAATCCGCTTTGACAGAGACAACAAACAGCTGTTTAAAGACAATGAGAAATACCCCATCAATGCCGACTGGAACGAGCAGCGTCATGATGTTCTGTCTTATCAGATAGCCCTGCGCAACGATGTCAAAGCCGGTAAAACCAAAATGAGTTACCCCATTGTCGATAAAAAAGGCAATGTGCGTAGCTATGACTTTGAAGTGGTTGGCACCGAAGCCATCACCCTGCCCATTGGCAATGTCGAAACCATTAAAGTGAAACGCCTGTACGACAACGATAAGCGTCAGGCAATGGCCTGGCTGGCACCGGCATACCACTACTCTGTGGTGCAAATGTTTAAAGGCAAAGATGGCGTGGAGCAGTTTATGATCCAGCTAAAGAGCTTTGATGCAGAAAAATCGGCTGAGTAATATCCCAGCAGTATAAAATAAAAAAGCCCTGATCATCAGGGCTTTTTTATGTCATTCATTTCGTGAACTGGCTTTTCGGGATGAGCGCTAGATTTTCTCACCCAGCTTAAACAGCACAGACTCGCCGGGTTCCATCTTGTTCCACTGCTCATCATTCGTCAGCGGCCGGGTTGCAATCACAGTCACCACGTCATCCGGGGTCGTTTCTTTTTGAAAGTCCACCACCATATCCGCATCGATTAACGTCGCTTTACCAAACGGCGCGCGACGTGTGATCCAGTGCAGATTATTAGAGCAATACGCCAACACAAACACCCCGTCGGTCAGCAGCATGTTAAACACTCCTTTGTCCATCAGGGTTTTTGCCAGCTTAGCCGCATAACGAAACACAGAGGCCATGTTTTTGGGCCTTTTCGGATATTTTTCACGGATCTTGTCCAAAATCCAACAAAATGCCAGTTCACTGTCGGTATTTCCCACTGGCTTATAAAACTCAGTGGTCAGATCTTTATAGTTAGACAGCTGACCATTGTGTGCATAAGTGATCTCCCTGCCCCACAGCTCACGGGTAAAAGGGTGAGTATTCTCAAGACACGTTCTGCCCCGGTTGCCCTGGCGAATGTGGCTGATCACCGACACACTTTTAATCGGATAGGCTTTCACCAATTTGGCAATTTCCGACTGACAGCTTGGCTCTGGGTCCTTAAACGTCCGACACCCTTTACCCTCATAAAAAGTGATCCCCCAGCCATCTTTATGCGGCCCGGTATTCCCTCCACGCTCCAGCAACCCGGAAAAACTAAAACAAATATCCGTGGGTACATTGGCAGACATGCCCAAAAGTTCACACATAGAATAAAAAGCCTTTAAATATCAAATATATCAACCTGAGACATTCTCTTTCTTACTTTCTAGTCTCAGTGTTGGTCACAGTTTAGATAAGCCGTGACCACATTGCCTGTGAGCTAAATTTTATCACCAAGTGGCAGAGGGTACCAATGAGTAATCCGGGGTTTTGCTTCATCTTGCCCTTGTAAAGCGACTGTCGAAAAGAAGTGTCTCCAGACAATCAGGTATTTGCTTTACATGTGATTCGAAGTTCGATTCCATTGTTGATTATTCGTCCAATTCCTCGTCCATCTCTCTAAACTGAATAAAGGTGTGAGGAGGCTCATGATAGACTTCAGCCACCTGACTTGGCTTCCAATCATCACCCGTCACTACCTCCGAATCAAAGGGTACAGATTTTTCTATCGCTTGCAGGTGTTTTATCAATTCAGACAGTTTCATTTCACCTCCTTCTCTAGTTCAATTGTAGTCGGATCAAACTTTAAATATTTAAATCCAGTTAAGTTAATGGAAGTTGCCGCCTTTCTGGCATCACTTTTTTGGGGAACAAAGGGATTCTTGCTGCAATCAACTCAGAAACGCACTTATCATGGTCTAGTATTATGTCAGCGATACCTGACTGATCGATCTGAACGCCATTCCTGCTGTTAAGCTCCTCAGCCCTAGCGTAACGAATGTGACCAACGTCTTGAAACTCCCCTGTTTGGAAATTATAAAACTGTAATTCTCTGGATATTTTTACAACTGTCCACACACTTTTTCCTCCTTGTTTCCTGCTTCAGTTTGATTGTTTCAGATCATTGTCGACATCAAAAAATTCTTCAATACAAAAGATCAACTCATCGTAAAATGATTCTACTGTTTCATATTCATCGTCCAATAGCCAAGTATTGTAGAAAAGCTCCTCTAATCCTGCGCGGTGCTCCTCCCCATCGGGTACACCCAATGCGTCAAGCACTATCGAAAACAGCTCTTCAGAGTAAGGGATGTTAAACTCACTTTCCGTTGCGTCAGCTATTTTATTTGCTGCTATGCCCTGCTCATAAGCAATAAACAATAAATCAAGCAGCGTCTGTTTATCGATGCGTCTTTTGAAGTGCTTTGTCACTCTTTCCATGCAGCTGTGTTCCAACAATTACGCTTCTAATGGGCTGTGGTTAAAAAACGGCTTCAGCTCTTCAAACTCCATTAAGGCATAGTACTCTTCTGGTTTTATACCTATTGCCACAAAAGAAGCGTCAAGGCCTGGAATACTTGATGTAATATAAGCGCGACCGATCCCCCTGTACGCTTGAGCCCCTTGGCTGATTTCAACCTCATCACATGAGCCTTCGATTCTAAACCACTCCTGGGGGATCTCTATGTGCGAGTCGCCTTGTGTAATGAAAAAAGCCCTATGAACGTTGAAAGAAAGCATCACAGTCTGGCCGCTTGGTGTATCTATTAGCCAGTTATGATCATGGCTGTCACAATATTCAACTTCTACAATTTCAAATTTCATGATTTTAAATTCCATTTAGTCTAATGCACTAATATCTTGCTTCAATCCGCTAATCGCAGCAAGTTGTTCTATGTCAGGTTCACCAGTTAATTCACCTTTAAGCGAGCGAATGAACCAAGCGGTGCCATGCTTGTCGTCTAAAAATATCTCGAACCCACATGCTTGATAGAAACGATGCACTCTGTGGTCTTCAAAAGCGGTATGCCCAAATACAAAGTCAATGTCCCTTTCTGACGCGTACTCGAACGCATGGTTAATCAAAATTGAGCCAAACCCTTTTCCCCTAAAATTCTCAGGTTCCTCATGTATCCAGAGGTCGCATATTTCAAGCCTGCCATCATTTGCATGCATCTGCAGATATCCAATATACTGACGTGGGCTGATCCTTTCAATTTTAGAGTGATCTGACTCGGTGCAAGTCTTCAAGCGATAGTTTTGTGATGTGTACTCTGTTACTAACATGCTGTTCCTTAGATAGTATCTTGTCTGCGGTTCCTTCCGGTAACCTCTAATCCAATATCTCTAATGACCAAGCTATCACCTGCTTTGCATTGATAATATGCTTGACGAATTAAGAAAATCTTCTAATGCATAAACCACATTTTGGACTGATTGTTGATCTAGCCTATTGAGCGATTTGAAACACAGTTGATTACTGTGTGCTTGTTTAATTCGTTTCAAACGGTTTAACTTAAAATTCCCCAAGATATTCACGTTCGGCTCAGTACAAGAAAATACATATATGAACAGTTGGCCTAGTAAAAATGAAGTTGACTGGGTATTGTTCTCTGTTTTTCCCATGTGTGATGTCGCCTTTGCAACCGTACCAAGTCGCACCGACGTACGAGAGTATGCAAACATCTTACTCGTATCATGCTTCGCTACATAAATCTTAAAATACTCAGGAATAGTTTGCTTCTCGAAGAATCTTTGCAAGTCTTCTTTAGGAATTGAGTTGGTACCAAGTTTTGTGTACTCAGCAAGCATGGTTTTCATGGTGATCCATTTGGAAAACTGTTGGAGTTGTAGCTTATCCAACTTCATATCACAAGGAGTGCAGGCATTTTGGAGAATAGGTTTAACCTTTTCTTCCAGAGCACTCATCCAACCATTATTGCAGGTGGCGCATACAACCCTAAATTTCTTAGTCGATACGTCTCCAGAGCGAGTGTTAATACTCTCTTCAGCGTCATCCAATTTCGGAGTTGCCTGAACAGCCCCCTCAATATATTTAGCTGCTTCATTTTTGCCAACCTGCTTTCCAAGCCAACTTGGCCAAAAGTGCTCTTTAGTCAACCCACTTTGCCCACAAAAAATGCAAAACCTCTGAGACATAGTTATCCTTTTTACCCATCAACCCATTCAGTATAACGTTTTTAACTTTCAACTCTTATTCAAACTTATCTTAAAATACTATTATACTGATTTATATTAGATAGACCTTTTCCTCGACGAAGATTAAACTCGCTTAAACGACCAGTTCCATCTGGAAAAGCATAATGTGTCGAAAAATCATTAAGTATATGAGCAAGATTAGACAAATCCTCCTTTGATTCTGGCAACTCAACCCATAGGCTTGTAATACCCTCATAAACTGGCTTTTGTATAACAAACTCAAATTCAGAAATGCCCTCCATCAGCTTTTCATGAGCACCTATTGTATAAACTCCATCTCGAAACTCTTTATCTACAGTTACACTTAACGCATATGCATAAGAAGTTACTGAGAAATCTTCATCAGGCTGCTCAATCATTTCTTCACTAAGAGTAAGGGTATATTTGCCGCTTTTGAATATATCTCCACGATCACTCTGAATTGACTTAATTAGCGCAGTTGGCGAGCTAAAGGAATACTCAAAATGCTCATTTGTCTTGCTAACGCAAGATAAGGAAATAACAGTTCCTACTATTGCCGATGTCGCCCACTCCTTTAATTTGCGTAAGCTTAATTTTTTCTTTTTCATTGCTACGATATTCCTATTCAGATTCTGCTCTTGAAAATGTAGTAAACGCCATCAACACCTACCAGCTCACAGCTATGCTTTTCACAATAACCATTTCACCAATCAGCCCCACTGAAGAAACACGGCAAAGCCTAAATTTTAATGCCAGTTGTCTGTATACGTGCATAAACGCCGTTTAATGCATCTGATAGCTGTAGTAAGTTCCCATTATATTTGTCAGTCACAACCTGCCTTGAGCTAAAGCCAAACAGATCTGCCACAACACCATGATCGACATTTTTTGCTAGGTGAATAATTAGGGAGTCTTCAAACGTTTTTGCCGTTGCC
Source organism: Pseudoalteromonas rubra (assembly GCF_005886805.2). Classification (NCBI taxonomy): domain Bacteria; kingdom Pseudomonadati; phylum Pseudomonadota; class Gammaproteobacteria; order Alteromonadales; family Pseudoalteromonadaceae; genus Pseudoalteromonas; species Pseudoalteromonas rubra. The sequence continues at coordinate 1,849,995 of NZ_CP045429.1, read as the reverse complement.
CAATCAAGTCCGGCGTTTGAGAGTAGTTTATTAACCTTGGCCCTTAAGTTTGTAGGCTGCTTATTCACTCCAGCTTTTACCACTCGTTCGCTCATTGAATATCCATACAGCCGATCATTTAACAACACCGGGGCATACTCACTTAACCCCAGATATGTATTTAGATTGTGCCGGAACTCTTTCGGCAACTCCTGCTCAACGTACCAATTCAAGTAGCGCTCAAGTGACTGACAAAATACCTCTGGTACTTCTATTTCTCTGTCTTTACCGTTTCGACTATAAGCGCCTGGTAACAGCCACTTCTTATAGGCGTGACCATGAACATCAATAAGCTGGTGTACTTTTAACTGGTTATGCTCAATTAGTGACAGCGGAACATACGCAAGCTGCGTAATTAGATACTGATCTTTAATTTTGAACTTGCCTGCACACGCGCACGTAAGCAGTAGACGAATATGACCATCTGTAAAAATCTGCCTTATCATCTATCGTTGCATAAACCATATAGCAAAGTATGCAATATAGATTAGTCAATCTCTGAGCAAAAGCAATGTTCCCACCTTTGGCAACTAATGGAATATTGGAATAATGGGAATGAGCGAAACGGGGCACACTCTGGCCAACTAATGAGCTTATTAACTGACCCCAATCCTTAGTAAGGGCATCGGTATTTCTAATTTGTGCGCGACAAAATAAACAAGCATGATAGAAAAGCCAATCGCTAATGTCGTTAAACTCCGAAAGAGCACATTTCTGATTTGTGCATTTCTTTCCATTCGAGTGATCAATGTCTCTTCATCAGATAATTTTTGGTGATGCTCATACAACTTCTTATATGCTTCAAAGGCATAGCTCTTTTGATTCCCCTGATCAGTTCCTTCACTACTGATAGCTGCGTCAAGGGTGCGTTCGAACGACTCCAAATCATGAAAAACCTTCTTTTCGAAGTTCAACATTCGTTTAGTTGTATGGTGCAAGGAGTCTACACCATTGCCCAGCTTCTTCTTTTCCTGTGGCGATCCGTTGTCTGGTCTAAATGCCATTCCTCCCCCCTGTTGCTCCAAGTTCGAATACTAACTATCAACTCAGACTAACCAGTACTAATGAAAATCGCAATTCCTCCACACGCCCGAACTTTCCAACATCAATTCTACTCACCCCCCATCCCGCGTAGCCCTGATCCGCATATCAACATACCAGTTGTCGCTGCCGTCAAGTTGCTTGCTGCTTTCCCAGACAAAGCCCTTGTCGCTGATCTGGCTAAAGCGAAAACGTGCGGGTTGTAGCTCGCCGCCTGGCAGGCGCTGTTCAACTTTGAGGTGCACGCCGTCTTTATCCCGGTGTGCGGTAAACGGGTTGAGGGTCGCGTTCATTTGTACGGGCAGAAATACCTGATGCCAGCGCTTGTCTTGCAATGAATAAGATCTGAGTGTTCTGCCGGCGTAGGTTACATTACCCTGTGCATCCAGCAGGCTGAAATCGTCGACCACCATTTTATTGTCAAAGGCGTACTGGGCTTGCCATCGACACGGGGATGAGAATTGCACTTTCCCTTGCAGGTCCAGCTGCTCATACTGGCACTGCCAGTGACCAATCAAAAAAGCATAATCGCTGGCCGCCGCTGGTGCGTCGGGATACAGCTCGGCACTATAAGATGCAAAAGAACAGGCACTGAAAAAACACAAAGATAAGAGTCGCATAGTGGGCTCACAAGTAGAAACATCCATATTCAGTATGCCGCTTAATATGGTGCCGGCAAAGTGTTGACTGCAATATTCATAAAGCGAGAAGGGCCAGATTCACCCTGTACGCACTTCTATACCCACCAGAATCAGCATCCCATAAGGCATAGACAGACAAATTCGACGCACAAAATTCGTCTATATTTCATAGCGAAAAAGTCGTCAGCATCGTCGGGCTGGATGACAGTGCCAGTAAATGGAATGGGTCTCCGGGCACACACTACTGCAAACTTTACGCGGTCGATATCAAACAGTAATCAGCCCTCACTCAAAAACCGCAATTAAGCGGAACCGTGTGTCTCAAATAAGGCACACGGCCTTCAACTGAAAAAAACCGCCATGGAATGAACAATTCTGCACGCCTATTCACTGTACAAATAAACCCCAAGCAGTCTTCCTCTGACAGCACCGCATACTTATTCACTTCGCACAATCCAAACAAAATTCGCCATCAGTCCGAAAAACAGCAGCATAACCGACAGTTCAGCACCTCTAGAATTGGTTAACCCCGGCTATTTAACGCATAAACTTTCACCTTTCCAAGGCAACAAGGTGATTCACACAATAACTAAAAATGCATATTCAATTCAAAATGGTGCATACCAAACCCCGAAAACCAACTAAAAAACCCAAAGAAACCAGAATAACGCAAAAAATTTTTTTACTGCAATTTCATGCACAATTCTGACTAAAAACCCATTGATAGTGAATATTTTTGCAAATATAATAAATAATTATCTTCGTACCTTTTTTGATAATCTTGTTACGAGATTCACTTTATGCTTTCTTAGTTTGCATAAAAACAACAACCAGAACACATCCGGGATGTAAAATAATGCTAAAACCAAAACTCATATCTCTGGCCATCGCTACGGCTTTGCCAGGCTCAATTATGCTCAGTGCAACAGCACAGGCCGATGAAGCAGGTGCCGAAGAGAAGTCTCTGGAAGTTATCCAGATCACAGCTACACGCCGTAGTGGCTCAGTTCAGGAGGCCCCTTTAAACATCACCGCACTCGATGCGGATATAATGAAAGATCAAAACATTGGTGAACTCGCCGATGTGGCACGTTGGGTGCCAGGTCTGACTGTGACCGATCAGGGTGGTCGCTCTGGCTCACCGATCATCGTTCGCGGCCTTAACACCAACTCATCAGGCCCGGATCAGGATGGCGGGACCGTTGCAACCTATGTGAATGAGATCCCCGTTTCGCTGGATATGCGCCTGACTGACGTAGAACGCGTAGAGGTATTAATCGGCCCACAAGGTACCTTATACGGCGCGGGTACCCTAGGCGGCGCTATTCGCTATATGCTTAAAGCGCCAGAGTTGGACATCACCACAGTGCAACTGTATGGCGACTTATTTCAAAACTCAGAGAGTGATTCAGTTGGAGGTGAAGGTGGCTTTATTTTCAACACCCCCATCATCGAAGATGAACTGGCGCTGCGTGCCAGCCTGAACCAGTATGAAGATCCCGGATTTATTGATTACAACTATGTGGTCCGCGAAGGCGGGGCTTCTTTGGCAGATCCCAACTGGAGCAGTCAAAGTGACGTTGATAACAACCTCAAACGCGTAGCCGATGCCAATGGCGAAACCACCACCACTGGCCGCATTTCTGTGCGCTGGAAGCCAAATGACTGGTTCGATGGCACGCTGAACTATTTTTACCAGAAACAAGAAAGTGAGGGCCGCTCGATAGTACATTATCAGGCACTCAACCCGGCAAACGGACTCAATGATCGCATCGGCAAATATGAATCGGCCTATCGCTATGAAGAGCCCAGAGACAAAGAAGATGATCTGCTGAGCCTGGAATTAAAAGCCGATCTGGGATTTGCAGAACTGGTTTCTGCATCGGGCTGGTCCAGCTTTGAAGCCGATGGTCAGCGCGACCAGACCGATCTGCTGATCCGCCTCGATTATGGCTATGAAGAATTCCCGTCCTTCTCGGCGTTTACCCGCGAAGAGGAAGAAGAAGACACCTTCACGCAGGAGATCCGGCTGGTGTCGCAGGGCGACTCAGCCTGGAACTGGATTGTGGGTGGCTTCTACAACAAATTCGAAAGTGATGCCAGCAGTAAAGAGTTCACCCCAGGCTTTGGGGAGTTTGCCGTAGCTAATTTTGGTGGCGAGCAAACCCGCCCGGACAACCTCGAGTATTTCTCGGTCGACCGCAGTGAAATCACAGAGCAGGCCCTGTTCGGGGAAGTGGGTTATCAGGTCAATGACAAGCTAACCATTACCCTGGGTGCACGATTTTATGAGTATGAAGTGAAGGCAGAGTCCGCCGTTGACTTCCCGCTGGCCAATACGCTATACAGCGGCGCAGGTCCAAGCGACATAACTCTGGACTTTAAGCAAAACAATGCTGAAGACGATGGAAACCTGTTTAAGTTCAACGCCAATTACCAGTTTACAGACTCAGTCATGGCGTACATCACGGCCAGTGAAGGTTTCCGTATTGGTGGTTCCAACGGTCTGGCGCCGTGTCCGGATCCCCTGCCTGACAAACAGATCGGTTGTGGTATGCCCGACGAAATGCTGTACACCGCGGACACCACCACCAACTATGAATTGGGTCTGAAGAGCACCTGGTTAAAGAACCGCCTGCATTTCAACGCGGCCATTTTCAATGTTGACTGGGATGATGCACAAATTGCCGGTGCCACTGTGGTTGGCCAGCTTCCGTATACCTCTAATGCCGGAACAGCCAACGCCAAAGGGGTTGAGATCTCCACACGTGCTATCCTCAGTGACTCTATCAGCACGTATGCAACCTATGCCTACACTAAGGCAGAGTTAACCTCGGATGCACCTTACTTATTTAATGCCGATGGCACCGATGGCGGTCAAGATGGGGACAGACTGCCCGGCTCTCCGGAACATCAGTTCTCATTGGGTATAAATTACGAAACTGAAGTGCTGGGCGATAAAACCCTGGATATCAACTATGGCCTGACGGCACAGAGCGATATCATTTCCAAAGTGGGTCTGCGTGACAGTGGTGAAACCCTCTCAGGTTATGGGATCAGCAACTTGTCTGCCAAACTGACCGGCGATATGTGGTCAGCCACTTTGTACGTCAACAACCTGTTCAACAAATACGCCTTTACCTCAGTGCGTCGCGATGTGCGGGATATTACGACCGCCAACGGCGCTGAGATCCAGCGTAACTATGGCCACTACCTGAACAAACCACTGACAGTCGGCATTAAGTTCGACTATCAGTTCGAACTTTAGTAAATTGAACTCTCCCGCTGAGGCCCATCCATTGTGATGGGCCTTTATATAACAAGTGACAACCCACAATGACGTCTATCCAGCAATTACACAGAAGCGCCATTAGCGCACTCAATCAGGGCCAGCTCGAAACCGCCCATCAATACCTGGTCAAACTGCTCAATGCATCACCAGACTATGCCGACGGCTATTTTCTGCTCGGTGTGATCAACCTTCAGGTTGGGCAGTTAAAAAAAGCAATCAAATTGCTCGAAAAGGCGCTGGAACTGCATAGCAGTGATGAATACCGAGCTCAGCTGACTAAGTGTTATGCCTTGCAGGGTGAGCTAACACTGGCCAGGCAAACCGCAGAGCAGACAAGTCCCGCTGCGTTGACTCGAGCACTTGATGCGGACACTTTTGGGGTGGCACTGAGCCACGTTGGCCTGCACGAGGACGCCTTGGCATTTTTCCGCCAGGCACTCAAGCTCACTCAGAGCAACGCGCAGTATTATTATAACTTTGGGGTTAGTGCGAAGTTTGTCGGCTTATTTGATGACGCTGAGCAAGCCTTTGAACAAGCGCTGGCATTAGATAAAGATCATCACAGAGCACACTTTGCTTTGTCTGATCTGAAAAAAGCCAGCGCAGAGCACAACCACCTGACCCGCTTACAAAGCGCCTTTGAGCGGGCAAACACACCCGAATCTCAGCTCCATCTTGGCCATGCTTTGGCAAAAGAATATCAGGATCTGGGTGAGTTTGATTCAGCGTACCATGCACTCAAACAGGGTAAAGCGGCCTTACACAGTGCACGCCCCTTTGGTCATCCAAGTAACGATGCCTTGTTCGAGCGCATTCAGGCGCTCAGTAGCGCCAGTACAGTCGATCCAAAGGCTGGCCACAGCAGCCGCGAGCCCATTTTTGTACTCGGGATGCCGCGCTCTGGCACCACCCTGGTAGAGAGGATCTTATCCAGTCACAGCGATGTGATGTCGGCCGGGGAACTACAGGATTTTGGGATCAGCGTAAAACGCCTGGCTCAGACCACCAGCCAGACCGTACTCGATCCACTCACACTCGAGCAAGCTTATCAGCGCGACCCACACCAACTCGGACTGACCTATCTGAATGCAACCCGGGTGGTTACCGGCAGCCATGCACACTTTGTCGATAAGCTGCCATTTAACTTTTTCTATGTTGATCTGATCCGCCGGGCGTTACCCAATGCCAAAATCATCTGTCTGATGCGTGACCCGATGGATACCTGCATTGGTAACTTCCGCCAGTTGTTTACTATCAACAACCCGTATTACGCGTATTCATTAGATCTGATGGATACAGCACGCTTCTACAGCCGATTTTATGATCTGATGCAGCACTGGAAGCAGCTTCATGGTGAGCAGTTTTATATGATGCAGTACGAATCCCTGGTTGATAATCCTGAGCAGGAAATCGCTAAACTACTGGATTATTGTGATTTGCCCTGGCAGGACAGCTGTATGCACTTTCATCTTAACGATGCGCCTGTATCAACAGCGAGTAAAGTACAGGTGCGTGAACCGCTTAACCGCCGCGCTATCGGGCGCTGGAAACGCTTTGCGCCACACACCGATGCCGCACAGCAGTATTTGCGTCAGCATGGTGTATTGTCATAAATGGCCTGGCATTGCCAAAACAAGTACTAGAGGCCAGGCTGACTGAAAGCCCGCCATGAGACTGGCAACAAACGCTGCGCGCCGGAGGAAAAAGACGCGTCCGGTGTGCACAGCGAAATAACGCGTTAGTTATAACGCATTAATATGTTGAGGCTTATTGTGCTTCCTGCTCAAGGCGCAGGAGCAAGGCTTTAATGTCGTCTTTTGCGCCTATAATGTGCTTTTTGAGAAATTCGCAGGCACCGGCTTTGTCTTTCTCGTGACACAGCTTAAGTAAAGTGCGGTGCTCTTCTGGTGCCGTTTTCAGGCCACCGGCAAGCAATATATGCATACGAACGTAACGCTCTGAGTTTTTACTGTAAACGTCGACCAGTTCTCGGGTCTGAGGGCGCTCAGCACGACTATACAACTTACTGTGGAATTCGGCGTTCAGTTTACCGGTTGCCAGCTGGGTATCACCCGCATCGGTCGCGTCTTCGAGATCGGCCAAAATGGCTTCAGCTTCCAGTAAGTCGCGTTTGGTCAGATTATCAATCGAATGGCTCAGTAGCTCTGCTTCCAGTATGGCGCGTAAATCAAAGATCTCATCAATCTGTTCGGCACTCAACCGGGTGACTGTGGCCCCTTTGTGAGCCTCAAAATTCACCAAGCCTTCGGCTTCGAGCTGCAATAACGCCTCTCTGACCGGGATACGGCTAACGTTCAATTCATCGGCCAGCGCAGCCTGACGCAGAGGTTCACCGGCTTTTATTTCGCCACACAGAATTTTTTCTCGGATCGCTTCCGCAACCAGTTGGGTTCGAGTTTTATGTACAATCGCCATAGGGTTAGTTAATTATTATCATTGGGATACATTATACGTGCATTGCCATAAATTGCACGCTGTGAGAGAGAAGGTTCACAGTCTATGAAATCATATCATGATCAAATAGGCGGTTACACAGGCTAAGGAACAAGCCTGTGCAACCGCACTCCACGGGGTTACAGAAGTTCTATCTTCTGAGGTTGCCTAACTCTGTACACATAACGGGCGTAAGAATCGCGTCATGGCCTGTGTCCCGACCGACGTCGAGCGCACATCTGTCGACGATGGGTAAGGTCCGCCATGATTCATCGAACAACACACTTCCACACCGGTTGGCATCTGGCCGAAGATGAGGCGGCCCACTTTGTAGCTCAACTCATCCAGTAGTGTTTCCTGAACCGCCATTTCCGCTTTGGTAGCGTGCACACTGGCTGTCAGCTGACCTTCTAACTGTTCCACCACACGCAGTAATTGCGCTTCATCACGGTAGCGCACAATCAGGGCACTAGGGCCAAAAACTTCTTCATGCAAACTGGCATCGTGAATGAAATCCTCTGCCTCACAAGCAAATAAATGCGCGTTGGCATGGAACGTCTGGCTCTGCTCACCACTTGCCAGTAAATCAACATGGGCATTGTGTTTCAGCTCAACCATGACTTTGTTGAAGCTGTCCAGAATACGGGGCGTCAGCAAAGTATCTGATGGTGCAGCCTGGATTGCGTTCATCGCGACGGATTCAAACTCAACCTGCCCTTGTGGTATCAGCCATAAACCCGGGCTGGTACAAAACTGGCCATTACCCATCAACAGCGACTGCACCAGAGATTTTGCAAGCTCACTCCCCTGCTCCTGTGCATAGTCAGGCAGGATCACCTGCGGGTTTACACTGCCCAGTTCACCGTATAACGGGATCACTTCTTCGCGCTGATGAATGGTGTCCAGCAGCGCTTTCGCTACATTCAAAGACCCCGTGAAACCCACTGCTTTCACATCTGCTGCACCCACCAGCTGGTGAGATAAGGCATAATCCGTGCCCTGGATCATCGAAAACACTCCATCAGGCATTTGGCAGTGACGGATCGCCTGTTCGATAGCCCCAGTCATCAACTCACTGGTACCTGGATGTGCAGTGTGGCTTTTCACAATAACAGGGCAGCCTGAAGCCAGCGCTGCTGCGGTGTCCCCCCCTAAGGTAGAAAAAGCATAAGGGAAATTAGATGCGCCAAATACAGCCACCACACCAACGGGCAAGTAACGTAGTTCGGTTGCAGGCTTAGGCAAAGGCGCACGATCCGGATCAGGAGCATCCTGACGTGTCAGTGCCAATGGCGCAAGATCTGCTTCCAGTGCAGCTGCGAAAGCATTCAACTGATTTACCGTGCGCATTCGCTCACCTTCAAGACGCGCTCTTGGCAGTCCGGTTTCCAGCATGGTGGTTTCGATCAGGCCATCACCCAGCGCCAGGATTTCTTCTCCAATTTTGCGCAAAAAAGCCGCACGCTGCGAATAAGGCACACGTCGGTAAGTCTTAAAAGCACGTTGCGCGGCCAAAATACCGGCATCCAGGTCGTCGGCCTCTGCATTGAAAAAGGGCTGATGATGTCTCTCATTGGTTTGCGGGCAAAACGCAAAAAATTGCCCATTGTCTGCGTTACCGCGCCATTGCCCGGCAATAAAACTCTGTCCTGTCAAAGTCATGGCTGTCTCCTTAAGACAAATAAGATGATGAGGCAAGTTGACTGCCTCACTTTGTTAAAGCACCTGAAACCCAAACGCGTACGGGTCGTCGTCATCTACAGTGATACAGTTATGGCCTGTTATACGGGCCCAACCCTGTATGCTGGGTAATATGGCACTGTGACCAGCTATTTCTGTCGTGCCTTCAATCCGGCCAATAAATTGGCTGCCGATGTAGCTTTCATGGACAAAATCCTCGCCACTTTGCAATGCGCCTTTCGCAAACAACTGCGCCATCCGTGCGCTGGTACCCGTTCCACAGGGTGAGCGGTCTATTGCTTTGTCACCATAGAACACCGCATTGGCGGCGCTGGAGTCGGCCTGTTTGGGGTCGCCGGTCCAAAGTACGTGAGACGCGCCACATACAGTCGGGTCTAAAGGGTGTACGCAAGCAAGCTGTGCATTGACGGCATCACGTACTTTAGGACTCATTGCCAATAACTCAGCTGCGCTCGTAGCATGTGTGCCTTTAAAATTCCTCTGAGGCTCAACAATAATGTAAAAGTTTCCCCCATAGGCAATATCGACCTGCAACTCCCCAATACCGGGGACTGAGATCACCTCATTCCGATGTGCCAGAAATGCGGGAACATTAAATAGCTTGACCCATTCCACCCGGCCATCGCGCATTGAATAATAAGCATCCACGCGACCCGCAGGCGTATCGAGCCGCAGCCGCCCCGGCTCTTTTGGTGTCACCAGGCCTTGTTGTAGCGCAAAGGTCACTGTGCCTATGGTGCCGTGACCACACATGGGTAGACAGCCAGATGTTTCAATGAACAAAATAGCCACATCACCATCTTCAGTGGTAGGTGGATACAGGAATGACCCGGACATCATGTCGTGACCACGCGGCTCAAACATCAGCGCACGGCGCACCCAGTCAAACTCAGCCAGAAAGTGCTGACGCTTGTCGCTCATAGTCGCGCCCTCAAGCTGCGGATGTCCACTGGTTACCAGTCGTACCGGGTTGCCACAGGTGTGCCCGTCAATGCAGAAGAATGTTCCCTTATTCATAGGCTTAATCCAGATTAAACTTGCTTAAATCAATCCGGTTTGTGAGCGCTTCATCGTACAAACGGCGCACATAAGTTTTCTCTTCCTCTGTCAGTGGCAAACGCGGTGAACGTGTTACTTCGCTGCCGCGACCAGCCAACTGTTCTGCATACTTGATGCACTGTACCAGAGTCGGGATCGTATCCAGGCGCAACAAAGGCAAGAACCAGCGCCACAGCTCTCGGGCTTCTTTGTAACGACCTTGCTGGGCCAGCTTATAAATCGCGACAGATTCACGCGGGAATACATTTGTCAGACCTGAGATCCAGCCTGTCGCACCCAGCATCAAGCTTTCAAGCGCAATGTCATCCACACCACCGAACACCACGTAACGGTCACCAAAGGCAGAAAATAATTCACTGATCCGGCGCGTGTCTTCAGTCGCTTCTTTCACTGAAACAATGTTGGCTTCCTCTGCCAGCACTTTCATGCCTTCGATAGATACATCCACGCCATAGGTCACCGGGTTGTTATAAATCATGACAGGCAGGTTTGTGTTGCGAGCTACCTGCTGATAGTGATGAATAGCCTCACGCTCTGTCGAACGGTAGACCATACCAGGCAGCACCATATAACCATCGACCCCGATTTCCTCTGCATCACGCACAAACTCAACGGCCAGTGCGGTTGTGGTTTCGGCCACACCAGAAATCACAGGGACTCGCCCGCCAACCACTTCTTTTGCTGCACGCAATACTTCACGCTTTTCTTCAGCACGTAGTGAACAGTTTTCACCGACTGTCCCCAGCACGATGATGCCATGCACACCCTCTTCAATCAGGGTGTTGATCATGGTTTTGGTGGTTTCAAAGTTAATGCTTTCGTCGTCATTAAACTGGGTCGTTACTGCGGGATAAACACCCTGCCAATCTACTTTCATGATAAGTCCTCTACTTAGTTTGTGCTTGCCATCATAGGTATATTGTATACAATAATCAATATCCAAATTTAAGAAAATGATCAGAATGTCAAAAATCGGGGCAATAAAATTAGTAAACCAATGAAATTTATAGGGTTAATTTTTTTATATGCTTCGCGGGGGCATCTGGTAGGTAAAATGCAATCTGACAAACGAGAATAAAAATGACACATTCACTTCAAATTGCAGTTGTGGGAGCCGGAGTCGTTGGCCTGTGTAACGCCTTACAACTGGCCCGTCAGGGACACAGCGTCACGCTTTACGACCCGGCAGGTATTGGCGAGCAGTGTTCGCGAGGTAACGCCGGCCATTTCGCAACAGAGCAAGTATTTCCGCTGGCAGACAAAGCCCTGCTGCCCCGCTTACCCATGATGCTGCTGGATAGGCTCAGTCCGTTACGAATAGATCATAAATACCTGATTAAAGCATTTCCCTGGTTTAGCCGCTTTTGCCTCAATATGTTACCGAGCCGGTTTAAACGCCATACTCGGGCACTGCGCGCTCTGAACGAAGCCGCCCTGCCCGCATTTAAGCAACTCTTGCAAGAGGATTTCGAAAACAACATCAGCATGCGTGGCAGCTTGCTGACCTTTGAACATGATAAGATTGAGCAGATCCGCGCTTTACAGAAGAAATACCAACAACAAGGCGTTGCCGTTGAGCTTTTGGATCGCACACAACTTTTTGCCCTTGAACCCGGCCTGGATCAGCGTATTCAGTACGCACTCTATTTTACTCAAGTTGGCCACACACCGGACCCTTACCAGCTGAGCCAGGCCCTGTTCCAACAGTTTACCGCGCTTGGTGGCACCTTTGTTAAAGCCAAAGTTGAAAAGATAGCGACGCTTAATACGGATACAAAACAGGCTCAGCTTGCAAAGATAAAAGTAACCACGCAATCACATGGCTGCCATACCTTTGAACGGCTTGTAGTGGCAACCGGGGCATGGAGTAAAACACTGTGTGCACAGTTGGGCTACAAGCTTCCTATCGAAGCAGAGCGGGGCTATCACAATATGCTACCCGTCACCAGCAATCTCAGCCGCCCGGTTGCCTCGGCGGACAGACAATTTATTATGACACCCATGCAAGGAGGTCTGCGCCTCGCAGGCACGGTGGAGTTTGCCGGGCTGGACACCCAACCCAACTATGAGCGCGCGGATATGTTACTGACACATGCCCGGGCTTTGCTTGAAGGCTGCGACACTTTAGAGCAAGGCGAACATTGGATGGGTCCCAGACCTTCACTCCCTGATTCCTTACCTGTTATAGGACAGGCGCCGGATCATCCAAACATCTATTTTGCACTGGGACACCAGCACCTGGGTCTTACTCAGGCCGCAATCACCAGTGAGCTCATCGCACAATGCATTGCAAACCAACCCACAACGCTGGATATTGGCCCGTACAGTATTGCGCGTTTTCAATAACGAATAACAAACAGGAATCACTATGAAAGGCATAGGTTACCAAAATCGTGAAGCGGCACTGGCTGCACTGACAGATATGACCCGGGACGTAGCTGCAATTGAACCAGAAGAATACCAGCAACGTATTTCAACAGCGCAAGCCTACATGCGCGAGCATAAGATTGCCGCAATCTATCTTAATGCGGGTACTAACCTGAAGTACTTTACTGGCTTGCAGTGGTACCCAAGCGAGCGTATGGTCGGGGCAGTTTTACCGGCGCAAGGCGACGTCCAGTTCATTGTGCCCTTTTTCGAAGTTGGCTCAATCAAAGACTATCAGATCATTGAAGGTCCCATGCATACCTGGCAGGAAGAACAGTCGCCTTACAGTTTGCTCGTCAAGGTGCTGAACGACCTCAATGTAGCACCTGATGCCACACTTGGTATTGATGAAAGCGCGGCCTTTTTTATTGCCGATGGTATACGCCAGGCTGGGCCTGCACTTAATCTGATCAATGCCAAATGTGTCACAGCACATTGTCGTATGCATAAATCTGCTAGTGAACTTGCCCTGATCCAGCGGGCCATGGACATGACACTGGCTGTGCACAAAGCGGCAGCCTCCATACTTCACGAAGGGATCACCACAACAGAAGTAGAAGCCTTCATTGACGAAGCGCACCGTAAAGTAGGCGCCACAGGCAACTATTTTTGTATTGTGCTGTTTGGCACAGCCACCTCCTTCCCTCACGGTGTGAAAGATCCACAAACACTGAAACAAGGTGATGTCGTTTTGATAGATACCGGTTGTAAGCTACATGGTTATCTGAGTGATATTACCCGAACCTATGTATTCGGTGAGCCAACAGCGCATCAACGCACCATGTGGCAACACGAAAAAAATGCCCAGCTCGCCGCATTCGAGGCTGCGCAAATTGGTACACCGTGTGGCGATGTCGATTTTGCAGCCCGCAGCTATCTGGCCGAACAAGGACTGGGGCCAGATTATCAACTACCTGGCTGCCCACACCGCACCGGACACGGGATTGGACTGGATATTCATGAGTGGCCTTACCTGGTAAAAGACAATCCGCAGCCACTGGCAGCCGGTATGTGCTTTTCTAATGAACCCATGCTGGTCCTACCGGGTGAGTTTGGCATCCGACTGGAGGATCATTTCTATATGACATCAAACGGGCCAAAGTGGTTTACCCAACCAGCGCTGTCTATTGATGATCCGTTTGGGTTAGATAACTAGTTAACTTCAGGCGCCGTGCAAAATGCGGCGCCATGATAATCCAACCTATTTCACGCAACAGGCATCACTCTACTGACCACAGATCCACGTCTTTCGCCTTTGAGCAATTAAACACATGGGAAACCTTCTTCACAATCACTTTAAAAACAGACCAAACCCTACCCAAAATACAGACTCAAAAAACATTATACATCTGTATTTATTACATAAATTTTTATTTAGTAAAAACATTTGACCAATTAAATTCAATGCGCTTAAATACTGTGGGCGGCGCATACAATCAACCCACAAAAAGACGCTGCCCACGACTATGAAATACCCATATCAACAAGGAATAATTATGAAATTAAAGGTTAAAAAGACCCAATTAAAACGTTTATCAGACAAGCACGCTGGATTGGCAAAAAACGCCACACCTCAGGTTGCTGGCGGTCAGCAAGCTGCGTCTATTTCTGCAGGCGTATTATGTGTGGTTACGTCGCTGGTGAACTGCTCGCAGGAATGTTCAAAACTACTTTGCTCGCAGGATCACTGCAAGCTTTAATGCAGCCTACCCGGCCAAACCTCTGAGCAAAATGCTCAGAGGTTTCATGGTGTCCGGATTAAAAATAATAGCCCAGGTTGACGTTAAAACGGCGCTCAAAGTCGTCACTGTCGCCCACAAGCGTGCCACCAACAAAAGGCTGATTTTGAGCGTGCACCAAATCGATATAGGCAAAAATAGGACCTGCAGCGACGGACACGCCGGTAATATTCATCCAGGTGTTAGCACTGCCATCGGACTTATCGTGCATCAAACCAAAATCATTATACAGAGTCAGATCTGTGATGGGCCCCAATGCCACCGACAAATCGTAAGACAAGCCCAAAGTGGTTGAGGAAGCTTTTGCCGCTATGGTGTCATACATGGCATTTGCCGCCACAACCATTTGCGTTGACTCATCAACCTGATAATCATATTCAGTATGTTGAATGTGGAAATACCATTGCTCATACCGATTGGACGCATGCACTGCCCAGGCCTGATAGTCGCCAGCACGGGAAATACCATTATCCAGACCACCATGCAGCGCAGACACGCCAACCTGGGTTTGCCCAAGCGCATGCTCAAACTGATATGCATAGCGACCTACCAGTGTATTGTACTCAGCCAGTTTTTGACCGGGCGCATCATAGACCCCTTCACCCGCTCCGCGCAGGCCAACGAGATCTATTGAATAACGGTCTTGACGATCTTCTGCCGACCCGTCAATCCCCCCATGGTCATCATTCTTGAAAAACGCCAGATCAAGCTGCCAGTTGTCCTGCATAGCGCGCTTAAACACCAGACCTAAGTCATAGTCCTCTTCCAGACCCACAAAGTAATTTGGCGTCATAAAATAGCTGTGTGACGCAACCGGTGTATTGCCAAACGGGACCGGCGCTAAGCCCAACTGAGCCTGCCACTGTGGCGTGATGTCATAGTCCAGGTAAGCGAACTTAACGACGCGCATATAGTCATGAAAACGCACCTCAGCATTAATCCCAACTTCTGCGACTTCTCCGGATAAATTAATACGAACCAAATCAAAATCTATGTCACCGCCACGGCGTTCACTGTCCTGATCATAAGAATTCATACCATAGTTAAAACGAATTGCTCCGCCGACCTGGACACCTTTTTCAGGTGCTTCTGTGCGTGTAATGGCACTGTCAGATTGTGCCTCAAGCTGAGCCAATTTTTGTTCCAGGTGAGTCAGCTCATGTTTGAGTCTATCCAGTTCAGTGGTGTTGGCGAAAACAGGTGAAGAGCCAATCAGTAAGGCGCTCGAAAGCAAAGCAGTATGTCGACGACTAAATGACATAGATACACATTCCAGGGGGAAATCTAAAAAATTCGCGCAAGCCTATATGACAACGCTGACACGTTCAAATTAAAGAAATTCGTAAGAATGTAAGGCATGTTAAAGACTTCGGAATTCGCGTTTCCGTTTGTAAAAGTTGTAGTGAAAATGCAGTCAGGCTGTTTTTATACAAACGCAAACAAAGACACAGAGGAAAAACAAATAAACATAATAATCATAAAGTTAAATAAGTACAAACTCTAACTTTTACAGGTAAAGTTAAAGAAAAGTTAGGAATGGTGGGGCCATGGACAGCTCTGGCGAACATTTCTACTTAATTGATTTAAGTGAGCAAAATTTCCCCATACTCCTAGCTCAAACGGACACCTGTCACTTACCGCACCTGCCGACATTTTTTACCAAAACACGCTAATCTGTGAGTATCTTTCTGTGGACTTAAGTTGAACAAGCATGAAGAAAACACTAAACAAGATTGCGTTAAGCTTATTATTTATCTCTGCTCAAAGCGTTCAGGCTGTGGAGCCGCAAACCATTGAGCTGGCAAAGAGCGCGGACAACTATCAGCTGGAGCTAGTAGCCAGAGGCATTCAGATCCCCTGGGGGATGGCCTGGCTGAATGACAAAGAACTGCTGGTTACCGACAGATCAGGTCAGCTCCGCCTGATCAAAGAAGGAAAACTAATCGACAAGCCCATTGAAGGCGTCCCTGAGGTACATGCTGAGCGTCAGGGCGGCCTGCTGGATATCGAGATCGATCCAAACTACGATAAAAATGGCTGGATCTACTTTTCTTATTCGGGCTTTGAAGGCAAAGAAAAAGGCAGTAACACTTCTATCATGCGTGCCCGACTGAAAGACATGAAACTGGTCGACAAGCAATTAATATTTGATGGCTACCCAAATACCGAACGTGCGTTCCATTTTGGTTCTCGTATTGAATTCGATAAAGACGGCTACCTGTATTTCTCAATCGGCGACCGGGGTAACCGGGACGTGCATCCCCAACGTTTGGATCATGATGCAGGCAAAATACACCGGATTAATGCTGATGGCACCATCCCGGAATCAAACCCATTTGCAAAACAAAAAGATGCACGGAAAAGTGTTTACTCATTTGGCCACAGAAACCCACAGGGCATGGCTATGCACCCTGAAACCGGCGAGATTTGGACACATGAACATGGTCCCCGCGGCGGTGATGAAATAAACATTATCAAGCCAGGACGCAATTACGGTTGGCCCGTCATCACCTATGGGATCAACTATAATGGTACCAAGATCACCGATGAGACCTCTCGCACCGGTATGCAGCAACCCGACTGGGTTTGGGTACCTTCAATCGCCCCCTCGGGAATGGAGTTCATTACCAGTGATAAATACCCTCACTGGCAAGGTCACCTGGTTGTGGGTGCAATGAAGTTTGCTCACCTGGTATTAGTTGAGCTCGATGGCAATAAGGTGGTTGGTCACAGTAAACTCTTCGAAGGTGCCGGACGCGTTCGTAGTATCGCCACGCATCCGAACGGTGATCTCTACCTGGGTATAGATGGCAGCGGGATCTTTAAAGTGGTACCCAAAACCAAATAGTCAGTAATACCATCTTCCCGGCCACCGGAGCCGGGAAGAACTCGCAATGTCAGCTCAAGAAACCGATTAAATATTAGATGACAATTTAGTATATCAAAGCAATGTGGTTAATTCAGAATACCTTTGCTAACTTGCTTTGTTGGGGGAATGACCCATTGCTTCCAATAAACATTATAACCCTCACTTTTCAACCAAATCCTTTAGCAAAATTTTCAACTCCAATTTATCAGGTCTTGCTGACTTCGAAAGTGCGCAATTAAAACGCATACTTCGCAACTGTGTCTACAAGAGTAATATACCCGGCAGTCATTGCGATCAGGTCACTAAACTTTCACCTTCCCACGACTATTTCATTAATCGTTTTATAATTTTAATAAATAAAGGTTACAATACGGTTTTGCAATAAATAATATAAAGTCTCGTTCGATGTCTATCAAAGTCAAAGTCGCTACTACACCGGTTGAGCTTAATCATGTATACCAGCTCAGGTATCGGGTCTACGTGGAGGAATACGCCTACATGCAGGCAAATCCACAACAAATCATCATGGATATGTTTGATGGTATGCCTGATAGTTATAATATTATCGCCTATGATGGTGAGATACCGGTTGGCACAATACGTGTGGTTATCGATGGCGCGCTGCGGCTGCCAGCAGATCAAATGTACGACTTTAACCAATACCGGATGCAACTGATTGAACAAGCTCAGTCACAAGGCTTACCCCACCCCTTACTGGCTAATTCTGGTATGTTTGCGATTGATGCCAGATGGAGAAATCGTCGCGATTTATTTCGAGCTCTGTTCAAGCTGAGCTGTGATATCGGCGAAGTAAAAGGCGTCACAGATATAATCACGACGGCGAATATAGAAACGCTGGCACTTTACAAACGCATGGGCCTGAAAGCCCTGGGGGCGCAAATTCGTCATGAGCATATTTCGGTTTCTATGGTGCCTATGCACTGCACCATGGAACAGATCACCCAATGGGCATTTGGTGGTGCAAGAACACACTCAAAACTAACGGAATTATTCTCACAGTGCTATGAGTACTTACTGGTCAGCGCTGGCACACCTATTTTTAATGCTGCTGATGAAAATGCGAATGAAGCTTACCTTATTAGCAGTGGCGCCATCAGCATCGCTATGGATACAACAACCGAACAACAGAGCTTTGACCTTGCCACCTTAACGGCCGGAGAGCTATTTGGTGAATCGTGTTTGTTCGATGAACAGGCACGCACAGTCAACGCTACAGCCATCGTAAACACAGATCTGTTGGTACTAAAGAAACAAGACTTCTGGCACCAGGTTAATCAAGATCAGAGCTATATGAAAGTGGTTCTCCAAGTGATGGAGCAAAAACTTCGAGATGTCGGCCGCAGAGCGCTCATTTATGCACATGCCTCGCACGAAGAAAGATTAGCGTTTTTTCTGGAGCAACTGGCAAAAACCGCACAACCTATGCTGCGAAAGCCGCATCAACGTGTTGTCAGAATGGGTGGGCATGCGTTTTCCGTCATCTCGGGGATTAAGCGTGATGAAAGCCAGGCATTTTTGGAACGCCAGGCTCAGGCAGGCTGTATCGGCTTAACAGAAAACAGCATTGTTTTTTATAGTGAGGCCAGATAATGAAAGACAATGAAGCCAGCTCTACCGCTTTTACCGTCGCTCAGGGCCTTTTATTTGCCGCTAAAAACTCTCCACACGGAAACTTAGTCGACGAGAACGTGATTTCCGTATCACGCCAGATACTGCAAGGCAGTCAGCATGGCCGCCACAGACTCAAACAACTCGATAGTTGGTGGTTTTGCAAACTGTCAAAATTAAAGGAGCGCCTGTTGCTACCGGGTATTTCTCTGCACTATGTTCTGCGCAAGCGGCATATTGAGCAACTAACGCTGAATGCTATCTCAAATGGCGTCACTCAAGTTGTGGTGTTAGGCGCAGGGTTTGACTCGCTATGTTGGCGTCTTCAGAAAGCCTACCCTGAAGTTAACTTTATTGAAATTGATCACCCTTCCACTCAAGCTCTCAAGGTCAAAGCATTTAAAAAGGGAATTGCTCAGAGCCAGAATATCCATTTTTTAGCTGTGGATTTTGCTCAACAAAAGTTAAATACCGCACTCGCTGAATTTAGCGCATTTAGCCGAGAACGCTTAACGCTGTTTATCTGCGAGGGGGTTTTAATGTATTTAAGCGAACAGGACGTCAATCTACTTTTTGATTCGATCCGAATATTATCTGGCAAGGACACTCAATTTATTTTTTCCACCCTGGAACCCCAGGAGAGCCCTAAAAACACGATACCTAAATTACTGTATCACCATTTGGAAAAGCTGGGAGAGCCAATCGTGTGGGATATAGACAGTAGCCACATGCCAAGCTATTTGAAATCACGTGACTGTACGCTCCACTCGGTTGCTGGTAGCCCAGAGTTAGTTGCACAGCAACTCACTGGCGGACTAAAACAAAAAATGCATCAGGGTGAATACTTTGTCCATTGCACCTTCCAGTGAGCACACGCTTTCTAGCATGATGAACCTCGATATGATTGTCAGGGTGACGAGAAACCGAAGCAACGCTTCGCAGTTCGAGGAAGTGAGCGCAAGGACCCACATGGAAGTGTCCCCAAAGGTTGTTCAGTACGAGCTTTACTATATCCAACCCGCTTCATGGGTGAATAGGCGATGCTATTCTATCTACAGCTTCTTTAAACTACTCCAGACGCAAAAAAGCCCGACTCTTTCGAATCGGGCTTTGATGTACAAGGAGGTACGAATGTCGATGATATTCATGGATGAATGTCTTTCGTCGACCTCTAATTTGGAGCTTGGCAATGTCCTACTTTCACATGGGAAACCCCACACTATCATCGGCGCTATTTCGTTTCACTACTGAGTTCGGCATGGGGTCAGGTGGTTCCAAAATGCTATGGTTACCAAGCAAATTCTGTAAAATCTGGAAAAGCGTATTAAATTCTTATCGTCTACTTTATTTCTTAACTTCTAACAAACAAAACCACTTTGGCGTTGTATGGTTAAGCCTCACGGGTAATTAGTACGAGTTAGCTCAATGGCTCACACCACTTCCACATCTCGCCTATCAACGTTGTAGTCTTCAACGGCCCTTCAGTTGACTTAAAGTCAAAGTGAGAACTCATCTCGAGGCTCGCTTCCCGCTTAGATGCTTTCAGCGGTTATCGATTCCGAACGTAGCTACCGGGCAATGCCATTGGCATGACAACCCGAACACCAGCGGTTCGTCCACTCCGGTCCTCTCGTACTAGGAGCAGCCCCTCTCAATTCTCAAACGCCCACGGCAGATAGGGACCGAACTGTCTCACGACGTTCTAAACCCAGCTCGCGTACCACTTTAAATGGCGAACAGCCATACCCTTGGGACCGACTTCAGCCCCAGGATGTGATGAGCCGACATCGAGGTGCCAAACACCGCCGTCGATATGAACTCTTGGGCGGTATCAGCCTGTTATCCCCGGAGTACCTTTTATCCGTTGAGCGATGGCCCTTCCATTCAGAACCACCGGATCACTATGACCTACTTTCGTACCTGCTCGACGTGTCTGTCTCGCAGTTAAGCTGGCTTCTACCATTACACTAACCGTACGATGTCCGACCGTACTTAGCCAACCTTCGTGCTCCTCCGTTACTCTTTGGGAGGAGACCGCCCCAGTCAAACTACCCACCAGGCACTGTCCTCAACCCCGATTAGGGGCCTAAGTTAGAACATCAACACTACAAGGGTGGTATTTCAAGGACGGCTCCACGCAATCTAGCGACTGCGCTTCAAAGCCTCCCACCTATCCTACACATGTAGGGTCAATGTTCAGTGCCAAGCTGTAGTAAAGGTTCACGGGGTCTTTCCGTCTAGCCGCGGGTACACAGCATCTTCACTGCGATTTCAATTTCACTGAGTCTCGGGTGGAGACAGCGTGGCCATGGTTACACCATTCGTGCAGGTCGGAACTTACCCGACAAGGAATTTCGCTACCTTAGGACCGTTATAGTTACGGCCGCCGTTTACCGGGGCTTCGATCAAGAGCTTCGCCTAAGCTAACCCCATCAATTAACCTTCCGGCACCGGGCAGGTGTCACACCGTATACGTCATCTTACGATTTTGCACAGTGCTGTGTTTTTAATAAACAGTCCCAGCCACCTGGTCACTGCGGCTCTCGCCTGCTTACGACGCGAAGTCTTCACAAGTAAGAGCGTACCTTCTCCCGAAGTTACGGTACAATTTTGCCTAGTTCCTTCACCCGAGTTCTCTCAAGCGCCTTAGTATTCTCTACCTGACCACCTGTGTCGGTTTAGGGTACGATTCGATATAAACTGAAGCTTAGAGGCTTTTCCTGGAAGTAGGGCATCAACAACTTCACCACCGTAGTGGCTCGTCTCGACTCTCAGCCTTAGCGACCCGGATTTTCCTAAGTCACCAGCCTACAGCCTTTCACATGGACAACCAACGCCATGCTTGCCTAGCCTGCTCCGTCCCCCCATCGCATTTATACCAAGTACGGGAATATTAACCCGTTTCCCATCGACTACGCTCTTCAGCCTCGCCTTAGGGGTCGACTCACCCTACCCTGATTAACATGGGATAGGAACCCTTGGTCTTCCGGCGTGCGGGTTTTTCACCCGCATTATCGTTACTCATGTCAGCATTCGCACTTCTGATACGTCCAGCAAACCTTACAGTTCACCTTCAGCCGCTTACAGAACGCTCCCCTACCCCGCGAACTAAGTTCGCAGCCGTAGCTTCGGTGGTATGTTTAGCCCCGTTACATCTTCCGCGCAGGCCGACTCGACTAGTGAGCTATTACGCTTTCTTTAAAGGATGGCTGCTTCTAAGCCAACCTCCTAGCTGTTTTAGCCTTCCCACATCGTTTCCCACTTAACATACACTTTGGGACCTTAGCTGACGGTCTGGGTTGTTTCCCTCTCCACGATGGACGTTAGCACCCACCGTGTGTCTCCCGGATAGTACTTTACGGTATTCGGAGTTTGCAAAGGGTTGGTAAGTCGGGATGACCCCCTAGCCTTAACAGTGCTCTACCCCCGTAAGTATTCGTCCGAGGCTCTACCTAAATAGATTTCGGGGAGAACCAGCTATCTCCCGGTTTGATTAGCCTTTCACTCCTAGCCACAGGTCATCCCCTAACTTTTCAACGTTAGTGGGTTCGGTCCTCCAGTCAGTGTTACCTGACCTTCAACCTGCCCATGGCTAGATCACCGGGTTTCGGGTCTATACCCTGCAACTTAAGCGCCCAGTTAAGACTCGCTTTCGCTACGGCTCCCCTAAATGGTTAACCTTGCTACAGAATATAAGTCGCTGACCCATTATACAAAAGGTACGCAGTCACCCATCACTAAGCTACCTCTGCTTGATTTTGGCGGTTGACCGTCGGCTAACAAGTTAGGTCGACGTTAACGCTAATTCAAACATTGTGCTTACTTAGGAGTTCACCAAAGTAACTTAGTGATGGGCTCCTACTGCTTGTACGTACACGGTTTCAGGTTCTATTTCACTCCCCTCACAGGGGTTCTTTTCGCCTTTCCCTCACGGTACTGGTTCACTATCGGTCAGTTGGGAGTATTTAGCCTTGGAGGATGGTCCCCCCATATTCAGTCAAAGTTTCACGTGCTCCGACCTACTCGATTTCACTTTAAATAAGTTGTCGTGTACGGGACTGTCACCCTGTATCGTCATACTTTCCAGAATGTTCCACTAACTACATTAAAGCTTAAGGGCTAATCCGATTTCGCTCGCCGCTACTTTCGGAATCTCGGTTGATTTCTTTTCCTACGGGTACTTAGATGTTTCAGTTCTCCGCGTTCGCTTCATACAGCTATGTATTCACTGCATGATGACCCAAAGGGCCGGGTTTCCCCATTCGGAAATCCTAGTCTCAAGTGCCTCTTACTGGCTCAACTAGGCTTATCGCAAGTTAGTACGTCCTTCATCGCCTCCAACTGCCAAGGCATCCACCGTGTACGCTTAGTCACTTAACCATACAACCCAAAACAGTTTCGTCGTTCTTTATCCTGATGCGTTATTGCCATCAGATATTGCTTGGTCACATAGACGAGCTATGCTCCCGGCGACAATATCTTCGGCGGCTTAGCCTCAGAATAAATAACTTTGAACCTGCCGTGCATATCTCAGCACAGGCTGTATATTCAAAGACTGATTTTAACTTCGCCAGAAGTTAAGTAATACTAAAGTAGACGCTAATTAATCACTAAATGATTAATCGGCATTTTTCTTTCGAAAACTCTATAGAACAACAATTTTCATTGTCATTCCGAGAATTTAATATCAGCTTTCCAAATTTTTAAAGAGCAAGAGAATTGCTTCTCAGAGTTAAAAACTCTCAGTTTCTTATTTTAAGTAACTGTCTTAAGAGTGCTTATCTATGAGAAGGAGTAGTAAAGTGGTGGAGCTAAGCAGGATCGAACTGCTGACCTCCTGCGTGCAAGGCAGGCGCTCTCCCAGCTGAGCTATAGCCCCACATTACTAGGAATAACATTGCTTTGAACCGAGCTTCTTTTCGAGGCCAGGCATTAAGTGAGGACGTTTAGTGTTTTCTAAACGACGAGCTTAATAACGCAGCATCGGGAAGAAGTGGTGGGTCTGAGTAGACTTGAACTACCGACCTCACGCTTATCAGGCGTGCGCTCTAACCAGCTGAGCTACAGACCCAAACAATGTTTGTGTTCTCTAATTCTAATCAACAATCATCTGTGTGGACACTTCGAACAAATTAGTTCTAAGTCGATAAGGAGGTGATCCAGCCCCAGGTTCCCCTAGGGCTACCTTGTTACGACTTCACCCCAGTCATGAATCACTCCGTGGTGAACGCCCTCCCGAAGGTTAAGCTATCCACTTCTGGAGCAACCCACTCCCATGGTGTGACGGGCGGTGTGTACAAGGCCCGGGAACGTATTCACCGCGGCATTCTGATCCGCGATTACTAGCGATTCCGACTTCATGGAGTCGAGTTGCAGACTCCAATCCGGACTACGACATACTTTAAGTGATTCGCTTACTATCGCTAGTTCGCAGCACTCTGTATATGCCATTGTAGCACGTGTGTAGCCCTACACGTAAGGGCCATGATGACTTGACGTCGTCCCCACCTTCCTCCGGTTTATCACCGGCAGTCTCCTTAGAGTTCCCGACCGAATCGCTGGCAACTAAGGATAAGGGTTGCGCTCGTTGCGGGACTTAACCCAACATCTCACAACACGAGCTGACGACAGCCATGCAGCACCTGTATCAGAGTTCCCGAAGGCACCAAACCATCTCTGGTAAGTTCTCTGTATGTCAAGTGTAGGTAAGGTTCTTCGCGTTGCATCGAATTAAACCACATGCTCCACCGCTTGTGCGGGCCCCCGTCAATTCATTTGAGTTTTAACCTTGCGGCCGTACTCCCCAGGCGGTCTACTTAATGCGTTAGCTTTGGAAAAGTTGTCCGAAGACCCCAGCTCCTAGTAGACATCGTTTACGGCGTGGACTACCAGGGTATCTAATCCTGTTTGCTCCCCACGCTTTCGTACATGAGCGTCAGTGTTGACCCAGGTGGCTGCCTTCGCCATCGGTATTCCTTCAGATCTCTACGCATTTCACCGCTACACCTGAAATTCTACCACCCTCTATCACACTCTAGTTTGCCAGTTCGAAATGCAGTTCCCAGGTTAAGCCCGGGGCTTTCACATCTCGCTTAACAAACCGCCTGCGTACGCTTTACGCCCAGTAATTCCGATTAACGCTCGCACCCTCCGTATTACCGCGGCTGCTGGCACGGAGTTAGCCGGTGCTTCTTCTGTCAGTAACGTCACAGCTAGCAGGTATTAACTACTAACCTTTCCTCCTGACTGAAAGTGCTTTACAACCCGAAGGCCTTCTTCACACACGCGGCATGGCTGCATCAGGCTTGCGCCCATTGTGCAATATTCCCCACTGCTGCCTCCCGTAGGAGTCTGGACCGTGTCTCAGTTCCAGTGTGGCTGATCATCCTCTCAAACCAGCTAGGGATCGTCGCCTTGGTGAGCCGTTACCTCACCAACTAGCTAATCCCACTTGGGCCAATCTAAAGGCGAGAGCCGAAGCCCCCTTTGGTCCGTAGACATTATGCGGTATTAGCCATCGTTTCCAATGGTTGTCCCCCACCTCAAGGCATGTTCCCAAGCATTACTCACCCGTCCGCCGCTCGTCATCTTCTAGCAAGCTAGAAATGTTACCGCTCGACTTGCATGTGTTAGGCCTGCCGCCAGCGTTCAATCTGAGCCATGATCAAACTCTTCAATTAAAAGTTTTTTGAATCCGAAGATTCATGCTCAATGAATTCTGATTTTGATTTCCCACCTATAAAAGATGAGATATCGAATTGACTGTGCTGAATAAACTATGTTTATTCCGTTGGTCACTCAGTTCAGTTGAGACTCTAAATTTTTGTGCGTCATTCAGTAAACTGAATTTCGCTGTTAGAACTCAATCTGTACGAGTGCCCACACAGATGATTGCTTCATATTTTTAAAGAACGGTGCGACTTAATGTCGCCGCGCTGTTAGCGCTGAGGGTTGTGCATTCTAATCACTTCCCATTTTATGTCAATAAAATTGCTGTGTTTGATTTACATTTCAAAACAACCCAGTTTTATCTGACTCCCAACTCGTTGGCTCGTTGCTTTTCAGCGTTGTGCCCCGTGTCGGTGGATGCGCATTATAGGGAAAACGAAACCCAGCACAACCCTTTTTTTGAGGAAAAGTGAAAAAAAGCACCCAACCGAACAAAATAAAACCAACCCGGTTAAAATTAATACAGATTAGAATCAAAATAAGCAAACTCCTGTATTAATAATCCCCTTTATTAACCCGGTTGAATCTGTAAAGCGATTAATCCCCAGAGAAACGCCGACGGAATTACACTAAAAAGTGATCCATAACGACAAAACAAACTCTCTGTTTAAAGTTATACGCAAACCGCATCATAAAAGTAGCGCTTGTGCTTTTTTACTGAAACACCCGATTGCTCAATTTCCATCATATTATTGTCATCGAGGCAAACCTGAAATTCACTGCACCCGGTAACAGCGGTCAATGGCATGACCAGTTTAGGGTTAGACCAAGAGTCACCGAAGCCAACTTCCAGATCATTTAGATCGTCAAATTCGACAGACAACTTGTAGGTAGAGCCAGGAAAGATCTGCGTTAGAGTGAGCGCTTTGATCTCTCCTTTTTGACATAAAAAGGCAAAAATTGGCTTTGATGTTTTGTTTTCGTATGTAACTGCAACATTGGTAATCACGGCGGCATTCCCTGACTGAATAATCTATGTGCAAACTATAGATTTCTGTCAGATAAAAGCAATTACGGGCCATTACAGTTTGACTTCTTGCACGTTACCCACCACTACGGTGCCTTGCAACTTGATGGAACTGCCACAGTACATTCAGGATCTGCCATTCCCCCGATGCATTTTTATATAAATGCATATAATCAACCCATTCATCTGTGGTCAGCTTTACTGACGCTATTCGTTCATCAAGATCCAGCACGTTCACTTCCATCTTTGGCCGCTTTGCGAAACGGTCACCTGACACGTTATATTCTGCTGCAAGCTTAACCAACCCAGCTTTGCCCATGGACATGACAAATTCCCCATCCGTTTTGCCCCGCCAGTATGTTCTTTTTACCAACTCATCATCGGCTATTTGTGCCATCAATTTTGGCCTCACTTCGATTTGCGCAATCAAATAACTTTTGGCTACTTGCTCTATTGCATGCCGATCCAAATTCAAATTTGCATAGCTGTGTGCTGGCAATAAAACATACCAGATTAAAATCAACCGGATAAACGACACCATACTTGGCTCCTTTCAATAATAATATTGCTGCGGTTCGATATAACGACCGTATCGCAAATCCTATCTCTTCAGGTTGAATGCTCAACTTAAGGTTTTCTGAATCTCTAAAGTGCATAAATAAAACCTTGCAGTTCAGAAATATAGGGGAATGTTCATAATTCATTTACTGACCCTTGATTAAATTTGTTACGCTATCGTCTCCTGCCATACTGACTTTAATCGAAGGATCACCATGTCGACGACAACTTGCAATGATCAGCCCAATGATACGCCAATCGTCCTGGCACTCGTATCAGCCATGCTTTTTTGGGGAATGAGTTGGATCTCAGGAAAAATCATCGCTGACATAGCCCCAGCCCAGGTTACCGTATTCTATCGACTGTTCCTTGCGGCTATCAGCATGCTACCAATCATGTGGATACTTCATAAATTTAAGCTGCTCAGTCTGAACTACAATGCACGTGCTCTGTTCTGGTCATTACCCGCAGGCATTTTACTCGCAGCTTATAATCAGTTGTTTTTTATGGGCCTGGCGGATGGCCTGCCCGGTAAAGGCGGGATGCTGGTCACCACTTCTAATCCTGTATTTACCTTTATTCTAAGTGCCGTTTTATTGGGTCAAGCGATCAACAGGCTCCAGGGAGTGGGACTCGCAATGGGCTTGGGTGGCGGGCTATTAATGATAGAAGTGTGGCATTTCAATCTGGATCAGATACTGGCTTCAGGCAACGCCTACTTTATACTCGCATCACTCACCTGGGCGTTTCTTACTTTAATCAGTCAACGCGGTACTCGTTACGCAGATTTCATTACTTTTAGTACTCTAATGTATGTCTGGGCCTCTTTACTAAGCTATTTATTTGCCTACCGACATGATCCATTTATCGATGCAGCACAATACCCAGCATATTATTGGCATCATTTACTCTTTTTATCGATTTTCGTGGTCAGTATTGCCACCAGTGTGTTCTTTCTGGCAACCCAAAAACTGGGCCCCAATCGTTCCAGCTCTTTTGTCTTTGTGGTCCCGGTGACGGCCATGGGGCTTTCAGCCTGGTACTTCGCAGAGCGACTGAGTTTGGGCGTGGCTGTCGGTGGTGCCTGTGCACTGTGCGCAGTTTACCTGCTCAATAAAAAAACGGCTAAATCTGGGTAATGTGCAAAAGCCGGGTCACAGCCCGGCTTTCCTGATTTTTTCCTAAATCCAACGCTTTGCGAGACGTCGTGCACAGAATCGCTCAAATAGAATGGGCAACACAAACAAAGTAAGCAAGGTTGAGGTAAATAACCCACCTATCACAACACTGGCCAGCGGCTTTTGGATCTCAGATCCTACACCAGTCGACAAAAGGATCGGGATCAGACCTAATGCGGAGGTAAGCGCAGTCATTAATACCGGACGCAACCGTGAAGTCGCTCCTTCTTTAATTGCCTTGGTTATCTCCACTCCCGCAGCAATCCGCTGATTAATGCTCTCTACCAATACCACAGCGTTCAGTACAGCAACACCAAACAAGGTGATAAAGCCGACCGAAGCTGGCACAGATAGATACTGTCCGGACAGATAGAGCGAAAAGACGCCACCGATAACACCCAAAGGAATACAGCTCAGAACTAGCACCGCCTGAGAAACCGATCTAAAGGTCAGCACCAGCAAGACCGCCATCAGCATCAGTGAACCAGGAATCACAATCGCCAATCGCTGTTGTGCACGTTGCTGACTTTCAAACTGCCCACCAAATTCAATGCTATAACCGGGTGGTAGCGACAGTGTGCTGTCAATTTTGGCTTTTATATCGGCCACTACGCTGCCCATGTCTCTGCCAGATACATTGGCCTGCACAACGATCCGACGCTGTACATCATCACGACGGATCTGTACCGGACCAGAAGCAAATTCAACCTTAGCCACCTCATTTAAGCTGACCCAGGCGCCGCTTGGAGACATGAGCATTAACGCCTCGATTGCCACCGGATCGCGTCTGAACGACTCCTCCAGCCTGACGTAGATATCGTATCTTTCGTTACCCTGGACTATTTGCCCGGCTACATTACCTCCTAGTCCTCCACTGACAAGGTCCATGACATCGTTTACAGATAGCCCGACGCGGGATAATGCGTCCCGGTTAGGCGTTATCACCAACTGAGCCTCACCACTTTGCTGCTCTAATGCGACATCCGTGGTACCGGGTAAGGCTTTGACCAGACGTTCAAGCTCTTCCCCCTTTTGCATCAGTACCGGCAACTCAGGTCCCAGTAATTTAATTGCCAGCTGGGCTTTAACGCCTGACAACAATTCGTCCACCCGAGTTGCTATCGGCTGAGAGAAATTCAGTAATAAGCCGGGGTAGACAGATAAGGCCGACGCAATCTTAGCTTGTAATTCGACCCGAGTGCGGGCATTTTTCCACTGTTCAACCGGCCGGAGCCCGATATAGATCTCAATGTTATTCACCGGTTCAGGATCACCGCCAACCTCAGGCCGGCCTATGCGGCTCAGTGCATAAGTCACTTCCTCAAAGCCCAGTATTGTTTCTTCCAGCTTAGGAGCAATGGATAAACTGGTTTCAAGACTGGCAGACGGTGCCAGTGTGACGCGCAAGTTGAGCGTCCCTTCTTCAAGTTCAGGGACAAATTCACTGCCAATTTGCGTCAATGTATACATAGCCATTGCAAATAGAGCCGAAACACCCACTAGTAACGTGTTCCTGTTTCGCAGCGCGAGTTCCAAAGATTGCCGGTAAATTCCTTCTGCTTTTTCTAAAACAGCGTGACGCTGTAATGGCTTATGACTATTCAACAGATAACAAGCCAAAGCTGGTATTACCAACAACGCAATCACAACCGCACAAACCACAGCCAGCATAATACTGCTGGCCATTGGCGTGAACAATTTGGCCTCGACCCCTTCAAAAGAAAACAGCGGCAAAAAAACCAATAAGATAATGGCAGATGCAAAAAAGATAGGTCGTGCGACATCTTTCGCAGCCAGACGAACCAGTTCAGAAAATGATTCATTGCTGGTGTTCGAAGCCCCCCGGGCTGCCTGTTGTTGTAAGATCCGCTCAACCATCACCACTGAGCCATCGACCAACATACCAATGGCCACGGCCAGCCCGCCCAGAGACATTAGATTTGCAGGCATCCCCATCAAAGACATCAGACCCAAAGCCAGAATAATGGCAACGGGCACAGAGAGTATCACAAGTAAAGCGGCCCTCAGGTTGAGCAGGAACAGTAAGAGCACCACAGCAATAAATACAAACGCTAGCAGCAAGGCTTCTGCCACCGTGGTGATGGCCTTATCAATCAGCATACTCTGATCATAAATAGGCACAAATTCGACCCCCGGTGGCAACGCCCGATTGATCTGCGCCACTTTGCTTTTTATCCCGTCGATCGTCGCTTTCGTGTTTGCACCCATCCGTTTTAGTACAATACCACTGACAACCTCTCCCCGAGAGGTTGCCTGCCCAGAAGCATCTCGCAAGGTCAGAGTGACCGCCCCCTGACGTATCTCGCCGCCAAGTTTGACCTGAGCGACGTCAGCCACTCTCACTACGGTGCCATCAATTGTTTTAATGGGTACCTGACGAATTTGCTCCAAGCCCGGTGCCCCACTGCTAAACCAGCCCACACCTCGGATCACGAGCTGCTCCTGAGCACGGTCAAGATACCAGCCGCCTGCATTACGGTTATTGTCCGATAAGGCACGCTGTACCTGCGACTGGGTTAATTTGTATGCCAACAAACGCGTGGGGTCCAAGTCCACCTGATATTGTTTAACCTGGCCGCCAAATGACAGCACTTCAGTCACCCCCTCTATCGGCATCAACAGGAGTTTGACCAGCCAGTCGTTGATACTGCGCAGCGTCATTTCATCCACTCCCGAATCGGGATCAGCCACCAGCAAATATTGATAGACTTGTCCCAGCCCAGAGGTATTCGGACCCATATCCGGCATCCCCACTGAATCCGGGATCAGAGAGCGGGCTGTTTGTAGGCGTTCAAATACCAATTGTCTTGCAAAATAGACATCAGTCCCTTCTTTAAAGACTACTGTCACCCCGGACAACCCGGTTTTGGAGATAGAACGCACTTGCTCAACATCCGGCAGCGCGTACATAAGTGCCTCAATGGGATACGTGATGAGCTGCTCGACTTCTTGTGCCGCGAGTCCGGGGGCTTCAGTATTCACTGTCACCTGGATGTTGGTCACGTCCGGAAAAGCGTCAAGATTCAAACGCGGTACTTGCCAAATTGCCGCGATCAAGACTAGCAGTGTTGCAAACAGCACCACAACACGGTGCGCGATTGCACCTTTTATGATTTTCTCTAACATCCTGTTCGCCCTCAGTGGTTATGTGGATCAAAGCCACTTTTTGCCATTTCAGACGCAATAAAGAACGCCCCCTGAGCCACCACTTTGGTGCCAGAACGAATCGCCTTTGCCCCCTCCAGTAGCGGCATGGGCTCAATAATCACCCCGTCTTTTGTCGGTGCAACCCGTTTTACAGGCGTGGCAACGTACTCACCCTGATCATGTTCCACAAACACTTGCCACCCGCCATCCACATCGCGCACCAGCGCTAATTCAGGTACGGCAAAAACGGGCTGAGCCGTCGAAAACAAAAAGTACGCACTGACAAACATACCGGCATGTAATGTATCGTCCCGATTATCAACCTCAAGCCGAACCACCCGCGTGCGCGTTAATGGGTCCAATGTATGCCCCTGCTGGATCACCTTTGCCGGGTATCTGCGCTGATTGTGCTCAATCTCAACGGGTGTATCGGTATTAATCAAACGCTGCTGCGTTGCGGCTAATCTGACTTCAACCCACAATGTCGATTCGTCACCGAGTTTCATAATGGCTTCACCTGAACCAAAGCGCTGTCCTTGTACAAAGCCGTCCTCCAGCACAATCCCTTCACGTTGGGCAGACAGAGTGTAAGTGCCCAGAGACTGAGTTTGTCCCGCTTCTAAGCGGTTAACGGCAGAGTGGCTCATACCCATCGCCAATAACGTACCCAGCGCCGCTTTATATTTTGCTCTGGCTACCAGCTTCTGGTTTTCGCTCAAGCTCGCATCGCTCAATCGTTCAACTCGCTTCCATTCACTGGCTGCGATCATATAGTCCGCCTGCGCCTGGGCCATATCCTGGCTAAATAATGTGACCAATTTATCCCCGGGTCTGACAACCTGACCTAAACTCGCATGACGACGCTCTACCACAGAATCAACCCGCGGCGTCACCATATAACTGGTATAACGGTTTGCTTTAAGCTCGCCCGGCGCATAAACCGGTGTTTGCGCATATTGAGCCTGAAGTGTCATCAGCTTGAGGTTGATCTGTGACTGCTGGGCTTGACTGAGCAACACGCTTTGCTGACTTTGCTGATGGGGTAATTCTGTCTGGAAAGAAACATCAGAATCATGATTATGACCTGGTTCTGTGCTTGAGATGGCGCTGGCTTTCAGCGATATCAGTAAAAGCCCCGCTGCGTAACTTAAAATACGCTTGTTCATGATGGTGTAAACCTCTTCATTTGTGGCGCGTGACGTATCACACTCCACTGCCTGTCTGTTTCAGGCAAAAATCGACATGACCAATCGCATTGTCCTGAATGACATAAAAACAGGCACATTGAAGCGATCCGTCAAACGGAAAAATAACAAAAACTAAAAAATTTCGGAGGAAACAGAGTTAAGCGATGGGAGGTTTAAACTGAGATTCGATACGCCGGCGAACCTGAGTATCGGCAGATGAAAAAGGGATGTCGGGTTTCATCAATCCAGAAATCGGAGACAAGCGAACTGACATCCAGATTGTATGGCTACCGCTGCAATGGCCACAATGATGACAGTCAGAAATCACATGACCCTGCTCGTCAAAGATCACACTTTGTGAGGCCGGGTATGACTCATCATGGACATGATTGGTTTGCAAATGTGCCTTGGTGGGCTGATGAAAGTTGCCGGGATCAATCACAGCAGTCACCGATTGTAAACCAATCAGTAATACCATTATTAATGTGAGCAGACCCTGTAGTAAGCGCAACTTACCCTCTGACTGTCGATAAAGTTGCCAGCAATATATGCTGGCAAGGCTTAGATGTCAATGCCTCAAATCACCCTATCATATTGATATGAAATAACATTATTAATGTTACTGAAGCCATTTATACATAATATGACTGTCAACAAAACCCAAACTGGGATGACGGTAAGCCTTTGGAATCGTGCCAATAATCTGATACCCCAACCTTTGCCATAACTGTACCGCCACCTGATTACTGGCGACCACCGAATTAAACTGCATCGCACGATATCCCAGCTTAATTGCTTCACTTTGAGAGTGTTCACACAATGTACGAGCAATGCCTTTACCCCTTGCCTGAGGGGCAACCATATAGCCACAATTGCAAATATGGTTGCTGGGGCCCATGGCATTGGCCTTAAGGTAATAACTTCCCAGGATCTCATACCCTTCGACCATGACATACGCAATGTCTACTTTTTGACACCACAGCGCATAAGCTTGCTGTTGTGACATATCCGGGTCAAATGCATAAGTCTCTTGTTGCTCAATGACTTCTTTAAAAGTTGGCCAGAAATGTTGAAAGTCGTTTTGTGTCATTATTCTTATCATGTTTTCTCCAATTCAGCGTTACTGTCGTCTGCATATTCCCACAGGCTTTCGCAATACGATATCAAATGCCGGTTACTTAGCGGCTTTTAACCGAGGGTATTTTCAACGCGTAATCAAGGCTGCTGAGTATCCGCTTATTTATAATCCAGAGAGATGTCACTTTTAAACAAAGAGAGGCACCATAGCGCGGCGCCTGAGGTTAGCCTTTATTTTGCTGTAGCCAGCGGTCTAAACTGTTGGCGAACTGTTGTTTTTCAGCTTGTCCTAATGGCGGAGGACCCCCACTGACCATGCCACTACTGCGCATGGTATCCATAAAATCGCGAATATTAAGCCGTGATCGAATGTTTTCTCTTGTGAACTCTTCTCCACGCGTGCTCAGTGCTAACCCGCCTTTTTCAATGGCTTCGGCTGCCAATGGTATGTCACTGGTGATCACCAGATCGCCGGCACACATACGGCGCACAATCTCATTGTCAGCCACATCAAAGCCACTACTCACCTGTAGCTTATGGATATGAGGAGAAGGCGGCGTTTTAATATATTGATTGGCGACGAATGTCACTGGGATCTGGGTTCTGACTGCGGCACGAAACAAGATTTCACGGATCACCACAGGACACGCATCTGCGTCCACCCATATATTTTTCTTATTGTCCAAAACTGGCTCATTAATTCGGTTTGCTATGCGGCAAGTGTACAACTTGCCGAAGCGTAGCTAAAGCGTGAATTTCGATAATAACCCTTCTTGTTCATGGGCATGTTGCGTCAGCACTTTACTTGACTCAAACTGGCGAACGGCAAAGCTCCCCACTTCGACACTAATATCATTGATATTTGAGGTATTTTTATTGATTTCCTCAATCACCACGCTTTGCTCTTCAATCGCTGTTGCGATCTGGATGTTGCGGTCCATGATGTCTTTCACCGCTTCTGAAATCTCATTCAACATGCCTGTAGCCTGCTCAGTCTGCTCGACACACAGCAACGTTTTATCACGACTGCTGCCCATCGCACTTTGGACCTGAATAGACGATGCCTGGATCTGTTCAATCATTGATTTGATTTCAGTGGTCGATTCTTGCGTTTTGGTTGCCAAAGAACGAACTTCATCGGCAACCACTGCAAAACCCCGGCCCTGCTCACCAGCCCGGGCTGCTTCAATGGCGGCATTCAGCGCCAAGAGATTGGTTTGCTCGGCAATCCCGTTTATAACAGATAAAATATTTTCAATACTCTGACTGTATTCCGCCAGCTGTGTACTCATCTCGTGTGAGATATTTATTTCATCGGCCAGTGCGCTGATCTCACCACGGGTTTTCTGAAATACCTGTTGCCCTTCTGCCGCCCTTTCATTGACGGAGGTGATCGATGTCGCGGCATTTTGGGCACTACCAGCAATCTCACTGGAAGTCGTGCTCATCTCATGCATCGCCGTTGCCAGCCCTTCAATCAGTTGTACCTGTTCATTGAGCTGACTGCTAGACTGATTCGCCAGCGTACTCGCTTCGTCACAACTGGCCACCACCAGATCAGCACGTTGCTTCACATCTGTCACCAGGCTATGTAATGACCCCAGAAATTGATTGAATTCCTGCGCGACCTTGCCGCATTCATCTTCATGCTTTATTCGCACTCGCTGAGTAAGATCACCACTCCCCGACGCAATATTGGTGATTGCATCATTGAGATCTTTCAGCGGTCTCAATAACTGAATTGCCAAAGCCCGACTCAAAAAGGCTCCGAGCAATATGGCCACCACTGCCAACATCAATGTACTCATTGAAAGCTCTCTTAAATCACTGAAAACCAGAGCTTCATCCAACAACACGGCCAAATACCAATCAGTCCCATACTGCTGCGATAACGGGTAAAAATAGAGCAGCTTGGCTTCCCCTTTAACCGTCACTTCTAATAGCGTCTTTTCAGCTGATTTATTCAATTGTGGCGACAAACTACTGAGCGGTTTGCCATTCAGTTTGGCGTTTTGGTGAGAGACAATAATCCCTTTACTGTCGACTAAAAACGCATAGCCCGTGCCATCAAAGTTCACCGCATTCACACTTTTGGCTATGGTATCTAAGCTAAGATCGCCCCCAATCGCGCCGCGAAATTGCCCGCCTGAATTAATAGGCGCAACCACAGAGAGCAACAATTCACCGGTTGCTGCGTCGGTATAAGGGCTGGTAAACACCGTTTTACCTTTGTCTCTGGCCAAGCGATACCAGCCTCGTTCCCTAAAATCCACATCTGGCGGGTTTTGCCTGTTGGGATTGTTCGAACGCAATATTCTCTCTGTGCTCAAGGTACCAAATGACAATAAAAAGGCGTCTTTAAAATAAGGTGATTCGAGCCCCTTTTGAAACTGCTCGGGGCTAAAGTCAGCCTCAATCTGACTGCGCAGTAATCGAATTAAAGCGGCTTTTTCTGCCAACCAATTATCAATACCCAGTGCCAGCAATTGTGCGGAATCACTGACATATGCAGTGGTTTTCTTTTTCATAGAGGCATTGACCAGCCAATAGGTTGTCGTACTGATCACCAAAATGATCATAAAGATGAGTAACGCCGATGCCAAAGAGAACTTGCTGCGAATCTTCATATTATTTAGGCCAAATAAAATCACCCTTTGCCAAAGTGTTGTCTATAATTCCAGTTATCGCAACTAACGCAACAAATTTGGTAATTTGCTATGAATAACGCGATCTCTTCTGTGGCTAAAGCCATCCTGATTGCACTTTGTGTGCCGCTCACCTGTGCTCAAGCTAACACCGAACGCGCCGTCACTATGGCTGATATCGAAGCGCTCGAAGCTCAGCTCAAAGCACTCAAGGCCCGCTTTGAAAGGCAAAACCCAACCGCCGCTCAAACAACACAAAACGCTAAACCCACAACTAACACAGCAGCTGCTGCAGATGCAAAAGCCGCTTCTTCTGCCAATTCAGCTAAACCTGCGCCGACTGAAGAAAAGCGCAAACTGGACGTATATGCGACCATGCGCCCCACATACGGTCGCCTGGAGACCAATGGTAAGGATAATTGGGACGTGCGTGACGCCCTGTCCCATGCCGGGCTCAAGGTTACCCACGAATTTGACAAAGACTGGAGCGCAGAGCTGCATGGAGAGTGGAGTATTGACGTTGCTAACGAAGGCAACTTTGGTCGCTCCCGGCGGGCCTACACCGCACTGAACACACCTGTCGGCCGCTTTGGCATAGGTAAGCAACGGCCGGCACAATATCTTTTTATTGCCGAGTATGTTGATATCTTTAATCATGCCAACAGCCCGTTTGCATATGACCCTGAGAGCCTCTTCTTCGTCGACAATCTGATCAGTTACCGGCTTACACCTGGGCCTTTTACTTTTGTTGCAGTTGCACAGTTTAATGGCGAGTCGGGTAGTAACTCAGATGATTTGGTCAATGTTGGTTTGAGTTATGATGCTAACGATTTGCATGCTGCTGTCACCTACCAGCAAAACGACGTTTATGCCGATGATGTCCAGCTTGGCGATAACAGCCTCTGGGCAACCTCGCTGGCCTATCAATTTACACCTCGCTTCTATGCCGCCGTCGCTTATCAGGATAAAGATTACAACAGAGATGCTGCAGGTGCTGACCGCAGTGGGCACACCTTCGATTTATCCTTTGCTTACCAACTGGCCAAAGCCTACAAACTGAAAGCAGGCTACTTTGATTTTGATGACGGATACCTGGATTCAGATCCGGCCGCAGGCGGCTTTGATGGCTACAACCTGACATTAGAGTGGAGCCCTATTAAAGTACTCAGAATTCACCTTGAGTACCTTAACAAGTCGTTCGTCAATGGCGATGACTTCGACTCCATTTCTATCGGCTTCAGGTATGACTACAAAACCACGGTTGAGTATTAACCCTGGTCCTGATTATACAGTACAGGAGAGCAGCCCTGCCATTGCTGCCACAGTGCCGGATCAAGCGCTAACTGACACATAAAATGAGCGACATTGATCCGGCTTGTTTTTCCCGCATCAAAAATGGCGTCACGTATTGGAGATGGATGAACGTCATAAGCTGTGACCTGAGCATCATTTGTCAACGAATCTGGCCTAACCACGACCCACTCAACCCCCTCCTTTGCGGGGGAGCTGGCACGTAAGAGCTTCGCCGCAGCCTCATTATCAGGATGAGGTGGCAGACAT
Source organism: Pseudoalteromonas rubra (assembly GCF_005886805.2). Lineage (NCBI taxonomy): Bacteria > Pseudomonadati > Pseudomonadota > Gammaproteobacteria > Alteromonadales > Pseudoalteromonadaceae > Pseudoalteromonas > Pseudoalteromonas rubra. The sequence goes on along the minus strand of NZ_CP045429.1, from coordinate 1,812,035 downwards.
AAACGTAATAACGCTACCACGGCACGATGTGCCAGAGGTGGCCGCTCATGCAAAGACTCGCAGGTGCACCCAGTACTGTTCATTAAGATAAACTTAGCAGGGCTCCCGCCATCTTTGTTTGCAATTGCCTGACACACACTTTGCACTGCATCACGTACCAGGCGGCGGGGATGACCATAAATACCCTGAAACGTTGCCCGATGTCCCAGACAACAAATAACCGTTTTCACGTCCGCCACTAACGCTTCGAGTTCCCGGGTGCTCAACTCGGCAATATTGCCTACCCTGACATCCAGTTGCGGGTTAGCTTTGAGCGTTTCCAGTTGTGCACTACTTTGCCGGACAAGGACTCTGACTTGCACCTGTGCCAACATCAACTGCTCAACAACCAGCCTGCCCGTCGCCCCGCTTGCTCCAATCACTAAAATCATAACGCATCCTTTGGCTGTCATTTATCGGGAGTGTAACGTGAAGGGAGTGGATTAAAACAGGCACAAAAATGTGACAAATGGTAAGTAGATTTTTCAGCCGGCCCAACAGGCCGGCTAAGTGTCGTTGCCAGGGGCAAATGGAATTAGTTTAATTCCTTGTCTTGCCAGAATTTCGTTCCTTTGACTGTCGCCTGCAATGCCAGGCCACTTTCGGTAAATGTATACACTGTTACATCCCCATAGTAGACTTCGCCTTCAATAGAGGCCCCTTTATCAGCTGCCCTTGCAGCAGCATCGGCATTTCCGCCAAATGTCCAGCCGGACTCCACAAATTGTTTCATCGCTGCCTGAGTATGAAACACCATCACAATACGATAATCCTTTGCACCCAGACCCAGTCCGACACCACCTTCGGCCATATTCATGTAAGTTGACTGGCCAGTGGTGTTATTTTCTACGACACCATAGCCAGTGCCTGCGGCAACAAAAATAATATTCAGATTCGCATTGGAAAACACCGCATATCCGGACGCATTGCTTAGTTGGGCGCGAACATCCGGCTTTTTACTATAGAGCTTGGTTAAAGTATCTCGTTTCATCTTCTGGATTTCGGAACGCTTTTGGACAGCATCACCCGGCCCCATAGACGCACAAGCGCTCAGTAACACAGACAAAACAACCGACATCAGCAAGGGAATTGTACGCATACCTTTTTCCTTTTACAGTTAGAAGCAGGCGGTTAAATCACTGCCCGCAGAAAAACATCATCTTAAGGGTAGGCAGGTTAGGCGCAGCTGAACAGAAAACGCAGGCAAAAAAAAGGCCGCATTAAAGCGGCCTTAACACACATCATGGGTAATCATGAAGGGATAAATGTGAAAACAAGATCATTGTAACTCGGCCGTTATAAAATAAAATCATATTAAAACGTTTCTTTAGCTCGGTATTTTCGATGAGTTACTTTCCTCATTCCTATATGCTTACTCCTTAATATAGTGGCCTTACTGGCAATGTCTTTGTCATCGATGCCCATGTTGTTTTTTATGGAGTTATATTGCCCTGCTGAAAAAGGCAGTGAAGAGAAAAGACGACCCGCAACAAAATCTCATGCTCTGGGTCAAGTACAGCAGAAAATTCAGACAAAAAAAAGGCCGCATAAAGCGGCCTTAACACACATCATGGGTAATCATGAAGGGATAAATGTGAAAACAAAGTCATTGTAACTCGGTCGCTATAAAATAAAATCATATTATAACGCGCTTTTTATTCGGTATTTTCGATGGATATTTTTTCCTCGTTTATGTTTGCTCATCCGCTTAGCAAAGTTCGGCAAATGGCAATGCCTGAGTCTTCAATACTGCTGTTATTTTGTTAGTTAAATCAAGCCACTCTGAGGTATCATCGCGACTATACTTGCACACCATTTTAACTGACCTGATATGCATCATCTGATTTTTGTCACCCTCTTATGGGCATTTTCATTCAGCCTGATAGGCGTTTACCTCGCCGGCTCGGTTGACCTTTGGTTCGCCGCCCTGAGTCGTATTATGCTGGCAACCCTGGTTTTCTTGCCATTCATTCGCTGGCAGCAAACAGCCCGCCCCGTGATGTTCAGATTAATGACAATAGGTGCAATACAGATAGGTGCTATGTATGGTTTCTATTACCATGCCTTTGTGTTTTTAACTGTACCGGAAGTCCTGCTGTTTACCGTGATGACACCGGTATACATCACTTTGCTTAATGACCTGTTCGCAAAGCGCTTTAATGCGCGCTATTTACTGGTCGCATTAATCGCAACACTGGGCGCTGTCGTCATTCGTCTGACAACACCGAATCCGGACTTCTGGCTTGGCTTTATGGTAGTTCAGGGTGCCAATCTGTGTTTTGCTCTGGGGCAGGTTTTATATAAACGACTGGCTGAGCAGCATGCCTTAGTCCACCATCAGTGCTTTGGCTTTTTCTTTATCGGCGCACTGGCCGTGTCCTCGTTAAGTTTTGCTCTTTTTGGTGATTTGAACCGACTCCCTTCGACGCAGCTACAATGGGGGATCTTAATTTATTTAGGCCTCATTGCCTCTGCCCTTGGTTATTTTATATGGAATAAAGGCGTCACTCTGGTTTCAGTAGGAGCACTGGCAGTCATGAACAATGTGCTGATCCCTGCCGGGATCCTGGTGAATATCCTGATCTGGAATCGCACCGCCGATTTAGTCAGCCTAGGGCTTGGCAGCGCGATTATCTTTTTAGCCCTGGGCGTCAATCAGTACTTTGACGCACGTTCACGTTAACACGTTTACGTTAAAGCGCCTTGCGAAATCGGATCTGCATATCCAATAAGGTCTGCGACGACGCTGCTGGCTGTGTCAGTTCCGCAATATGATAATCATGACTGACGAGCATCTGCATCATGGTTTTAAAGCGGTTCATAGTCTTCACTTCAATGTGACTGATACCTTGCTCGCGGCACCAGCGCTCTTGTTCAAGCAGCAATGCCCGTGCCATCCCTTGTCCACGATACTTTGGTATTACGGCACCCAGCCAACTATAAAACTGCTTTGGTGCCTGCTCAAACCCAAGTTTGTAAGCAACTGGCTGACCATTGCAGCTTACTATCAACGCCAGGTTAGTGCGCCCCGCCAGCCTCTGAAGGATTTGCTCACGGGTTTTAGGGTTTGAGAACTCCGGGATCTGCTGCTCAACCACCAGCATATCGTCAATACTGCCCTGATAAATATGCCACAGTGCTTGCGTCATGACTTAACCTCTTCAAAATGATGTTATGCGTTACTGTACGCGTTAGCGCCTGCGCTTAGAACGCTGGCCCAGCACGCGCTTTTTATCACGCTGACGACGAGATTTGGCCGAATTTTGACGATCATTTTTAGGCTCGCGGGTCAGATCTGGCTCATAGCCACTCAACCATTGCGGGGTGAGGCGTTCATCCAACAAGACTTCAATCTCTTCCAGTAACCATTGCTCATCAATACTCACCAACGAAATAGCAGTCCCGGCTTCACCTGCCCGGCCTGTACGGCCAATACGGTGCACATAATCTTCCGCGACATAAGGCAACTCAGCGTTAATCACATAATTCAATTGTTGAATATCAATACCACGTGCCGCGACATCAGTAGCAACTAAGACACGAATTTCACCGTCCTTAAATTGCGCCAGTGCCTTGTTTCGTGCCCCCTGAGATTTGTCACCATGAATAGCCGCAGTTTTAAGACCGTCTTTATTGAGCTCCTTGGCATAGTCATCAGCTTGTTTCTTTGTGCGGGTGAAAATCAACACCTGATGCCAGTTTTGTTTGCCGATCAGGTGAGCGATCAGCTCCCGTTTGCGCTCTTCATCCACGGCATAAAAGAGCTGCTCAACCTTTGCGGCAGCCTGATTCTGTGCTTCAATGCCAATCCGTTTTGGCTCTTTCAACCAGTCTTTTACCTGATTAAAGACCGCTTCATCTACGGTAGCAGAAAATAACAAGGTTTGCCGATCAGATGGCATTTTGCGCATAATCCGACGTATTTCGCCCATAAAGCCCATATCCAGCATACGGTCGGCTTCATCGAACACTAAGTATTCTACCGCTGACAAATTCAATGTGCCTTTGATTAAATGATCGAGCAAACGGCCTGGCGTGGCGACCACTATGTCTGCTCCTTCACGAAGTGCTTTTTCCTGAGGTCCAATATTTGCTCCACCATGCAAACACACTGTTTTCAGCTCACAATGAGCGGCATAGGCATTCGCGTGCTGCGCTACTTGCTGAGCCAATTCTCGGGTCGGCGCCAGGATCAGGGCACGAGCACCTGAGCCCGGCTTGCTGAGTAACTGAGTCATGATAGGAAGCATAAATGCGGCTGTTTTACCGGTACCTGTCTGCGCACACGCCAGCAAATCGTGACCTGCCAGGATCTCGGGAATGCTTTGCGCTTGAATAGCTGTTGGCTCAGTAAAGTCAAGCACCTGTAACCCTTCTAACAGGGCAGGTGCTAAGGCAAGAGATTCAAAGGACATGTTTTTTGTATAACTCAAAAATTAGGTAGCGGGATTATAACAAAAATGCCAAGTATCGCCCGCAAAGATATGACCTCTTTATGACAGCGCCAATTCCATATAGACACTCAAAGGGTCGGGTTCGTAGTTGCCAAATGCTTCTCGCTGCACAAACCCCAAAGACGTATACAACCCAATTGCTTCAGTTTGCCGGATCCCTGTTTCCAGCCGTAATACACTGAAGCCAACCTGACGTGCATGATCAATTAAAGTTTGCATAATGTGTCTCGACACACCCAGGCCCCTATACGGTGGTTGTACATAAACCCGCTTTAGCTCGGCGTAAGGTGTCAGGCTGTCTGCCTCATCCGTTTTTGGCACCAGGGCACCACACCCCATCAACACAGATTGAGTGCGGGCACCAACAAAATAGACGTCAGACGCAGCCAGCTCATCCGCCGGGATCAGCTGATTACTGCTCGGTGGGTAGAGTGTATTCATCAACTCATCGATGTCTCTCAGTAACTGCGACACTTCCGGGTGATGCGGGTCAAGATTAATTATTTCCATAACGTGATATTACCTTGCTTACCCTGTCAGCTTCACGACACGACGCATGTCAATTTACGAAGACCGGGCATGATATAGAGACTAAAATACTATGTTCTTTGATATGATACTAGCTTATTTTCTGAGCTCAATCGTACCTTTTAAAGTCACAAAGTCAAACGTCACAATGAGATTTCTACAATCCACTTGGTTAAATGATTAAAATACACCCAACGCTGTCGAATATTCATCCACTTTTACATTGATTACCGACGAAAGCATGCATATGTGCCACATTTTTTATATTATCCGCGCGCATATAATTCTAATCATAGGACAACAAGTATGAGTAATACCCCTGAAGGGCTCTCTACAGAGGCTTTTGCCACAGAGACTACCCAAAGCAGTCGGGGACGCTGGACACAACACGATACCAATTGGGTGCTTAGCCTGTTTGGTACCGCTGTGGGCGCCGGTATTTTGTTTCTGCCTATCAATATCGGTATTGGCGGGTTCTGGCCTCTGGTGATTATGGCTGTATTGGCCTTTCCAATGACCTACCTGGCTCATCGAGGGCTGGCACGTTTTGTGTTGTCCTCTAAACACAGTGACAGTGACTTTACCGATGTCGTTGAAGAGCATTTTGGTGCCACCGCAGGCCGCTTAATTTCCTTACTGTACTTCTTTTCGATCTTCCCTATTCTGTTGATTTATGGTGTAGGCCTCACCAATACCTTGGACAGCTTCATGGTTAACCAGTTAGACATGACCGCCCCACCTCGGGTACTCCTTTCCGGGCTGCTGGTTGCAGGCATGATTGCAATTATGATGGGTGGAGAAAAGTTACTACTGCGTGCGTTCGCGCTGCTGGTTTACCCGCTAGTTGGGATCTTGCTGATGCTGTCACTATATTTAATCCCACACTGGCAAGCACCAGTTGTGGCAACGCCGGATATGGCAGGTCTGAGTGAGACACTGTGGCTATCCGTGCCAATTATTGTCTTTTCATTTAGCCACGCTGCCGCTATCTCCAGCTTTGCCAATGCTCAACGCCGCCATTATGCTGACCGTGCGACACATAAAGCTGAGGCAATTTTGCGCAATACCTCGCTAATGCTGATCGTTTTTGTGCTGTTATTTGTATTTTCATGTGTGCTGTCTCTCAGCCCGGAGCAAATGCTCGAAGCCAAAGAGGCCAACGTTTCTGTACTGTCTTACCTTGCTAATGTGTACGACAATCCATTTATTGCCATGCTGGGTCCGCTGGTCGCCTTCATTGCCATTACATCTTCTTTCCTTGGGCACTTTCTGGGCGCACGCGAGAGCTTCAATGGTCTGCTCAGCAAGCAGTCATCTCTGTCGGCAGGCTTGATTGATAAACTGGGTGTGGGCCTGATGTTTATCGCAATCTGGGTGTGTGCTGTGATGAACCCGAGTATTCTGGATATGATGGGTGCCATTTCTGGACCGATCATTGCCATGATCCTGTTTATCATGCCAACCATCGCCATTTTCAAAGTACCGGCACTACAAAAGTACCGCCATCATGTTGGCACCTACTTTATTCTGCTGGTTGGTATTTTAGCCGTCTCGGCATTGCTATATAACATGGCAGGTTAAGCAACCTACGGGTGGAATGATTAAAAAGGGCCTAAGCGCTAATGCCGATCAGTTAAGAATTAAATAGATCAGTTGACCGATCTTTTAAAGGCTTCAAAATCCAATATCATTTCTGATATTGGATTTTTTTATGTCTTTAGAACAAGCCTTTTGCAGTGCGTTTGAGCAACTGCCCGAAAGTGTTACCTTTGAAAAACTTAATCACTTTCTGGATGCCGAAATACTGGAGCAAGCCTTTCAACGCGCTGGCGTTGCAACTATCAGAAAACGCAGGCTTCCACTCGAGGCTGTGATGTGGACTGTGATTGGTATGAGCTTCTTTCGTCAACAGTCGGTTTGGGATTTAGCTTCCCACATGGAAATTGCTCTGCCTGGAGATAGCAAATTAATCGCCCCAAGCGCCCTTGTTCAGGGAAGGCGAAGACTCGGTAAAGACAGTGTCAAAAATGCCTTTGAAATGATGGCTGCGCATTATTATCAGCAAGCAAACTTTGAAACTTGGTGCGGGTTAAACCTCCTGGCCGTCGACGGTGTTACTTGGCGAGCTCAAGACACGCCTGAAAATCGTGAATGTTTTGGCTCCCCCAGCAATCAGCATGGCGAAACCGCTTTTCCACAAATTCGAATGGTGTGTCATATGGAGCTGACCAGCCATCAACTTATCAGCAGTGCTTTCAGCGGATATAAAACCAATGAAATGAAGCTGGCAGACAAATTAGTTGCCACCACGCCAGACCACAGCCTCACGATGTTCGATAAAGGGTTCTACTCATTAAACCTACTCCACCAATGGCAAACACATGGCACCGAGAGGCACTGGTTAATACCGGTGAAGAAAGGGCTTCAGTTTGAAGTGATTAAATCTAATGGTCGTTTAGATAAATTGGTGCGCTTAAAAACAACTCCACAATCTCATAAGCAATCGCCTGATTTACCTGCGTATGTAGAAGCCCGACTTGTGACGAAAAAAATTAAAAACAAGGAATATCAAATACTCACATCGATGATAGATGTGCAGAGGTTTCCTGGCGAAGAAATAGTTGAGCTTTACAGCCACCGCTGGGAAATAGAATTGGGTTATAGAGAAATCAAGCAGACACTTTTAAACAATGAATATACGCTAAGAAGCAAAAAATCAGATATGGTTGAGCAAGAGCTGTGGGGCTTACTCCTGGGGTACAACTTGCTGCGTCAGGTGATGACTCAAGCGGCATCTCGTAAAGGAATATGGGCCAACCAATTAAGCTTTAGTAATTGCGCCAACGCGATATTAAGTTACTTAGGGCGACTCCCCCTCGCCAGCCCGGGAAACATCCCAAAACACTATGAGATGTTAATACAAACATTGGGTCACTTTGAGCTGCCGACACGACGAGAAGATCGGGTCTATCCTCGAGCCATAAAACCAAAGCCAAGTAAGTACCCAGCTAGAAAAAACAATGCCAGTCAGCTTAACTGACTGGCATTAGCCTAAGCGCCCTTTTTTTCTGCCACACACGCTTGATTACGACCCTGATGCTTTGCGTTGTATAAGGCTTCATCTGCCGCCGCAATTAGCTGAGCCAAATCCTGGTAATGCTCACCGCCATCATTGCTTGCAACACCCGCACTGATGGTAACCACGCCAAATTCCGAGTCTTCATGCACAATGGCCAATGCTTTTACTGCATCAACAAACTGGTTAGCCAGCTGCTTCGCCCCATCAGGCTCTGTGTCTGGCAATAAAATTGCAAATTCCTCGCCACCATAGCGATATACCCCATCCATAGGTCTGCGTATCTGGCCATCTATGGCACTGGCAACAGCTTTAAGAGCATCATCCCCATTAAGATGACCATAACGGTCATTAAACTTCTTGAAGTGATCGATATCCAGCATCACCACAGAGCAGGTATGTTGCTGGCGAATACTCTGCTTAAACTGACGCGCTCCTTCCATATCAAAAAAGCGCCGATTGAACACTTTTGTCAGCCCGTCGTAGTATGAGTAGCGCTTGAGCGTATCCGCTTGCTGTTTGTATTTGAGGTGAGTTTTAACCCTGTTCATCAGGGTCTTTGCCACGATAGGTTTAGGAATAAAGTCAACCGCGCCCGCATCCCAGCACAAATCCTGCTGTTGCTCGCTGATGTTGGAGGTCACAAAAATGATAGGGATATCAGACAGACCTTCCATTTCCTGCAACTGTTTACAAGCCTCCACCCCAGACATCCCCTCCAGTACCCAATCCATCAAGATCAGATCCGGTGGGGTTGCACGGCAAAACTCGATGGCTTTTTCTCCGGATGTCACCATATGGACCGAACAAATCCCCTCTAAAAAGCAAGAGATGACTTTTTGTGTAAGCATGGAGTCTTCAACAATCAGCACCAGACTCTCGCTCAGGTCTTCAATTTCCTTAAACAAAGTATATTACCTATTACAGTGATTCTTCGGCTCGACATAGACCGGTTTTTTTCGGTCTTGATTGCAATTATAGCAGGCACGCAAATAAATACCCGTTAACATTATACGACTAACTTACCATGTCCCTTTAACCTGAGAAAGGGATTAGGGACTTCAGATCAGTGATTTAACGCGCCAAGCATCCCTGAATTTATCGACTCAGGTAGCACAGATTATTAACGACTTTCTGCCGCCTGACTGTGCTGTCTGCGCCACAGCGCAGGCGTGACGCCATAAGCCGCTTTAAACTGACGGATAAAATGCGTTGTATCTGACCAACCCAGTTCTTCAACTAACGCTGCAATCGGTGTACGTGTATGCAGCAAACGATTACAGGCCTCACCCAGGCGTTTTTTGGTGAGCCACTGCCCTACGGAGTAGCCAGTTTCGCGTTTAAACAAAGTCGCCAGATAAGGGGCACTAACAAATACCGCACTCGCCACATCCTGCAAAGAAACCGGCTTTAAGCCCTGACTCTCAATGTAGGAAAGTGCCGCGACAACTTTAGGGTGCATACCTGCGCGCCAGCTCACCGGCTGTTGTGCCAGTGACACCTCATGCAACAGCAAGAAAACAAAACTCTTCATCACGTCGAGCGGCAAAGCATGCTGCAATGCGGCTTCAAACTCCTGATACAAAGTCTGCACAAAATCGACGCGCTCCCCAGATAGCGCCAATGCGGGTAACGCACCTAAACGTACCTGCTGAAAGGGTTGCAACAAGCTGGATTCGGGTGTGAGCCCAAGACAATCCGGGCAAAAACTCATCCAGTGCACATGCAAGTCAGACCCGGACAACAAGGTATGAGGCATGCCGCCGGGTACCAACACAAACATGCCCTGTGTGGCTGTAAACGTCTCTCCGTGTAACATATCTAGCGAGCCTGAACGAATAAAGCTCAACACACTTTCGCTGTGCGTGCCGTGAGGCTCCTGTTCCAGTGTCGCTACTTTCATCTGGCCACAGGCGGCAACATGATTGGTCATTTTACTTCACCCACAATCTTAAAATAAGCCGATTAATTCAAAAAACAGACAATAACGCAGCACGGCTTTATTGAGAATAATAGACATCAACAAAACAATACACCGATTTACAGGAGAGACCTATGACTTTTTCACTCGTTTTAATGGGGTTATCGATCCACGTACTATTATGGGAAAAATTACCCGACTGGGGCACCTGGTTTAACACTTTAGTGGCACGTTTACCGGCCCCCCTTGTCTATTTATACACGGCATGGCGCTGCCCATACTGTTTTGGGTTCTGGATAGCCCTGCTACTGCAACAGCTTACGGGTATCTATACTTTACCTGAACTGTCGTCTCTGACAGCCACATTCGGTGCAATTGGCACAGTGCTCAGCATGAGTCTCGATGCCCTGGCTACCGCCCTGTTGATCATGGTTGGCAGCCTGGCACTAAAGGCGCTTGCATTACCGGCCATCAAGGGTCACGAATTAACCATGGCATTTAAAACTGGCTTGTCTGAAACACAGGCAAAATCATCACAGGAACACACCCATGACAATGCATAAGTTCAGTACGGCAAGATTAGAAATAATGCCTGCAACACCGGCTCTCAGCACTGCACACGTACAACAGCTACTCGATTTGCTGACACCAGGCACACTGCATTTTTTGCCCGATGACTGGCAGCAGTGTCCGCACACTGCTGACCAACTAACCGACTGGATATCGGACAAACTAACACGCTGTGAGCTGCTACTGGTGCAGGACAAACAGACACACATTCTGGGCCTGGTTATGCTGTATGCAGCCGAAAATACGGTTCAACTTGGCTACCTAATAGGCGAAGCACACTGGGGACAAGGCTATGCCAGTGAGCTGCTGCAGGGCTTAGTCGCGCATCTGCGCACAGTTCAGCCCAGTGTAACACTCAATGCGGGCGTTGCAGCAGACAACCCGGCTTCTATCAAAGTACTGAAAAAAGCTGGCTTTGTGCGCTGCCCGTCTGAGCCGGACAATACCAGCTCACAGCTGTATTACACCCTGCCAATAGAATAGTTTGACTTGAGCACACACCGCGCTTCTGCTACTTTGCTCCGCAATCAATAATAACTCGCGGAGCAAGGCCCGAAGCGGTCTATCAGCATGCACTTTACGCCTTTCAGCCAGACACACATCACCGAACTCCTGACACGCTACGCACAGCTGCCCGCTGAACAACAGATCATGCTGGAAGTACTGGCACTAATCGGCAAGCCGGTTGCGATAAGTAGATTAAAACGCTTACTGAAATTGCTGGTTGAAGCCCAGATCCACGGCATTCCCGCGCTCAGTCAGGGTATGGTGCCCGAACAGAGAACCGCACTGGTCGAAGCCGGGCTATTAATCAGTAACCAAAAAGGCCTCAGGGTTCAGCCGCTAATTGAGATTTCACTGTGCCACAATGCGCTTCGTCAGGATCGTTTTATCAGCACACTTAATTGCGCCGAACAAGTCGTGCCTGTGGTCAATTTATATGAGTGGGAGCGCGATTTCTCGGATGAACAACGCTTTATCCGCGATTTGCTTATCCTGGGCCAATACGATAAAGCCATCGCTTTGCTGTCATTTCATAAAAATCCGCAACACCTTGACCACCACACCAACCAGGTGCTGGTCAATACCCTATTCTTTCCGGCAGACGTTGATCATCTGGCTGAACTGCCACCGCATTTGCTGTATCAGGCATGCTCGACGTTAATCCACAGTTTAAAAAGTGACTGTCAGAACAATTTTGCCGCATTTCAGCTTATTAAACAGCTCTGCGAACGTCAGCCGAATAACCAAACGCTGCATTGTTTACTAGCCGAACAATATCTTTATCGGGCGCAACTGGATCAAAGTGTCGCCGTACTGAGCAATGATAGCAGCTGCTATGCGCTTCAGTTACGTGCCATGGTTGCAATGTGCTCTGGCGAACACCAAAGCGCTTATGCATTATTTGAACAAGCAATTGTCGCTAAAAACAAACTTGCCCGGCGTAAGCTGCAATATCTGGGTGGTCTGCCCGGCTTGTTTCATAAACTGGCGACGCTGGTGCAGGCCAGTCAGGGACAGCCTCAGCTGTTTAAATCGGTGCGCCAGCTGGTGCAGGCAGAGTCCGCTGACAAGAAAGCGCCAGGGTTAAATTATGTCCTTTTGAGCCTGCTTGAATATCTTGCAGAGTGCCTCAGTGGTGGCCAGACATTCGTTAATCAATATCAAGAGTATGAAGCATTTGGTAAAGCGAAGCCCTACGACTATGCACTGCTGCAAATACTGACTGCTCTGGCTACGCACTGGACCGGGGGCCAGTTACAGGCCCAACAATTAACTCGTCTTAGTGAGGCCTGCAATACCTTCAGTGCAATACAGCAACCTTTGTTTGCCTGTATGGGTGCCGATCTGCTGGTGCTCCATCAAGCCCCTGTGCCACCACTGCCACAGCGCCTGGTGGTTAACTTTGCCAAACTGGTAGAACAAAAAAGTGACTGGGAGCTGGCACTGGAAAAACTGCAAAGCCTGGCATCCACGCCACCATCCAATGCAGATAAATCGTCGCAAACCCACCGGCTTGTCTGGCAACTTGAGCAATCTCGGTTTGAACTCACACTCAAGCCCAGAGAACAAAAACTGGGTAAGCAAGGTTGGAGTAAAGGTCGCAATGTGGCCCTGAAGCGTTTGGTCGATGAGCGTGAGAACTTTGATTACCTAAACGATAAAGATAAAGAAATTATTGCTGCTATTCGGGTGTATGAAAACCACGGCTATTATGGTGGACGCACCTTTGAACTGGAAGGAGCAAACGCTCTAAGTGCCGCATCTGGTGCTCATAACCTCTACCTGGGCGATGATTTCAGTCGCGAAATAGAACTGACAGAATATCCGGCCGAACTTCAGATCCGTGACAACGGCGATGAGCTAATGATGTCGATACCCAACCTGCCACAAGGCATAGACTACCGCTTGCAACTCGAAGAGCGTGCAGGGCAGAGTGAGTACGCCTTTTTCCCGCTTCAGGACTATTGCTATGGGTTTACCCTGTTCACGCGTCAGCATTTGCAGGTTGTAGAGATCATTGGGGAAAGTGGTCTTATCGTGCCCAAAGCCGCCAAGCCCAAACTGCTTGAGAGTATTACTGCCATCGCGCCACTGCTGAATATACAGTCCGACCTGGACGGCCTTGAAACCGGGTTGACCACAGTCAAACCTGATAATGAACTGGTCATCAACATCACTCCCTATCAGAGTGGCCTTGAGTTTCACTGTGTGAGTATGCCCTTTGGCGATAAGGGCCCCATGTTGCACCCGGGCATTGGCAGCCCCAATCTGACGACAGAAATTGAGCATCAGCGGGTGGCCACTCAACGTGATCTAGCACAAGAACAGCGCTTGCTGGAGTTACTGGATGAACACTGTCCGGCATTTCTGGCGATGTCTGATAACCGTTTGCAACTAGACGACCTGGAAATGGCGCTTGAGGCGCTTGAGCAAATTGAAAGGTGTGTTGCATCCGATATACCGGGCTTCACCTTAAGGCTGCGCTGGCCACGTGGGAAGAAATTCCGTCTCAGCAAACCCCTTGAGTCCCAACATCTGGCTCTGGCGATGAGCAAGCAAAATCAGTGGTTTGACGTCACGGGTGAACTTCAGGTCGATGATACACAAGTTGTAGAATTGAAAAAGTTGCTGAGCCTGATGGCCACCAGCCATGGCCGCTTTGTCAGCCTCGACGGTGAACAAATTCTGGCACTGTCACAAGACTTACGTAATCAACTCGCCCAGCTTGATACGGTAACCGATCAGGGCCAGTTTCATCCGCTTGCCAGTGGTCAGGTCGCAGAAGCAACAACGGGCATGCGTATGAAAACCTTGCCTGCCTGGGAAGAGCAAAGCAAAAAAATGTACCAGGCTAATGCGCTAACACTCACTGTGCCGGCGACCTTACAGGCGCAATTACGCGATTATCAGCTCGCGGGGTTTGACTGGGCAATGCGACTAGCCCACTGGGGCGGCGGCGCTTGCCTGGCTGATGACATGGGGCTGGGAAAAACTCTACAGGCGCTGGCTGTGATCTTAGCACGTGCCAGTGAAGGGCCTACGCTTATCATCGCACCGACCTCTGTGTGCTTTAACTGGCAGCAGGAAGCGAGCAAATTTGCACCGGCATTAACCATGACCTTATTCAGCGATCACAGCAGTGCGCAAGAGCGCGAACAGCTATTAACTCAGGCTGGCCCGTTTGATTGTGTGGTGATCAGTTATGGCCTGCTGCAACGCCAGGCTGAGCTGCTAAAAACAAAACACTGGCACACCATTATCGCCGATGAAGCGCAAGCGCTTAAAAACCCGCTGGCTAAGCGCACCGTGGCCGCCTGTGCACTTAAAGGCGAGTTTAAAATGATCACCACGGGCACACCAATAGAAAACAATCTGACCGAATTGTGGTCGCTGTTCCGTTTCGTCAACCCGGGTTTACTAGGCAACCTGAAACGCTTTAATGCCCGCTTTGCTCAGCCGATGGAAAATGCTGAGCAAGACAAGCTGGCGGCTCATAAAGCACGTCAAAGCCTCAAACAACTGGTGAAACCCTTTATTCTGCGTCGCCTGAAAAGCCAGGTTCTCACCGAACTGCCAGAGAAAACGGAAATCAACCTCACCGTTTCGCTCAGTGAGGACGAGATGACTTTTTATGAAGCACTGCGACAGCATGCCATTGACCAAATCATGGAATCTTCCAGTACCAGTTCAGCGGCAGAGCAACGCATCAGAATGCTGGCGGAGCTCACCAAGTTACGTCAGGCCTGCTGCCACCCGCAATTGGTCATGGCTGAAAGCACATTGCCAAGCAGCAAGCTCGAAGCACTCAGTGAGCTACTGAATGAATTACGGCAAAACAATCATAAAGCACTGATCTTCAGCCAATTTGTGGGCCACTTACAGATTATTAAAAATCTCCTTGAGCAAAGTAACGTGCCATATCAGTACCTGGATGGCAGTACCCCTGCTGCACAACGTCAGGAACGTGTTAACGCCTTTCAGCATGGCAATGGCGAAGTGTTTCTGATCAGTCTCAAAGCCGGTGGTTCAGGTTTGAACCTCACCGCAGCAGACTATGTGATCCATATGGATCCGTGGTGGAACCCGGCAGTTGAAGCACAGGCATCAGATAGAGCCCACCGAATGGGCCAGCAGCGCCCGGTGACCATTTATCGACTGATTGCCAAGAACACCATAGAAGAAAAAATCGTCGCACTACACCAACATAAGCGAGATTTGGCTGACCAATTACTGGCTGGCAACGAACAGGCCAACAAGCTGTCGGTTGAGGACATGCTTAACTTACTCAAAGAAACCTTTTAAACGCTGGCCACAATAATGTGGCCAGCGTCCGGTATCAATGGTGATGGTGACTAAGCAACGGCTGAGAAGAAAACTGATGCAATACCAGTTGAGGCTCAGCCAGGTCGACAAACACCGACCCCATCACGGTATTACCTTTCCAGGTCCAGTTCTCATGTTGATGGCTGTTTAACGATACCGCAATCTGGTTGACACCAGCCTTAAACCAGCTGGCAGGCAGATGCACATATTGGCCATAAACACGCATTTTTTTCTCACCATTAATGAACAAATGGGCATGACCTATCAGGCGCTGTTGTGCACTCTCGACAACGGCGGGCGAATTCAGCACATAGTTGGCAATGTCAATTGTCAGGTTGAGACCGTCGGTTTCATCCCGTACCAGGGTCAGTGCAACCCGAGGCAACAGGCTTTGTTGCTTGATCTCCAGGCTTTTGTGCTGGTGAATGGCTTTGTCAGCCTGGGCCGTCATAGTGATGAAAAACATGTTCGCAGCAATTAATATCGCTATTATTTTCATTATGTTACTCCTATTCACGACCCGAACCACCAGGCCTTATGCCACCACAACTGGTCAGTCCGTTACTTTGTAATTCACCAGCAAACCTGTCACCTATGGTGTATGGAAATGTAGGAATGAGCTTGCCGTTATCATCCCGGGCAGTCACATGATAGTGATAACCCCGATGCTCATCATAATGACCATTGTACTGATCAAGATAATTGCCGCCCTGTTCAGTCAGTGTGCTGTTCCAGTAAAAGTCTTCTTTGAAGTAGCCATTTTCGGCAACCAGCTCATTTCGTGATAAGGTGCGTACCACAGTGTCAAAGCCTGGCCCACTGGAAACATTGCGTGTTCCCTGACTGACATCATATTGGTCATTCAGCACACAGCTTCGTGCACCATCGCTACACCCGGTCGGCGCACTGGCGCGATAATCGCGGACTTCCCAACTACTGATAGCCAACTCCCCTTGTGACTCCCAGGGACCATATATGGCGTAACCATCTGCAGCATATCCATAAACAGGTGAGTGCCCGGTTCCTGTATCACCAACCATCTTAGCCAGACAAGAGGAATAATAATGGTGGTGATAATCGCCTTGTGCAGCGTGACCGCCACACACATCCACGTCATATTGTTCAGCAACCGGTGCCAGCGTTTGCCATATCCTTTCGTTGTTGTAACTCTGGCCATCACCCCAGTTATATACTGAGGTCCCATTGACCCAGAAGCCGACTGTCCCTAACCCCGTTTCACAGGTGTCTGTATTCTGTGTAGGCTGATTGGGAAACGTGCCGGTTCTATCCATCACTTCAGGACAGACCGGTCCGGGCGGCCAGTAACCCTGCCCGGCATCCAGTGCACAGCTGCTGTTGCTGTTGTAGCCAATATCCTGGCCGAACTCGACCACATCACCAATCGCGACTTGTGGCGAACCTGTGGCAAAATCTGATGCAGCTCTGGGCCGGGAGGATAAGCTCGACAGCATTTCCTCATCGACCACCACCTGATAATCCGGCATGCCCGATGCCGTCACCACCGTATACTGTTGCCCGGATTGCTCCAGCGCACTCACCGCCTGTACATTGACCTGAGCAAGCTGACCAGCTTCATCCAGCATAATGGCGGCAGTAGCACCATCTGAGTTAAGGATCCAGCCAGCCAGCGTGTCGTTTTGGTCCGGGCTATCCGGTGTTTCCTCACTGCCGCCCTCATCATCGTCAGGCTCTGTATCCGAATCCCCCTTATCCTCATCCCCAGGATCAGGCGCTGTGTCACCGTCACCTGCCGTCGAGTCCGTGTCACCGTCGGCGTTGTCCGTATCTGAGTCCGAATTATCCGAAGCCGTATCAGCATCCGTATTTGACTGACTGGAGTTTGTCTCATCGACCGCGGTTGATTGAGTATTCTGACTGGTGCCCGTAGTCGTCTCTGAACCTCCTGAGCCGCATGCACCAAGCAGCGTGGCAGTGATAATCACGGTCAGTATATTCAGTGCGCCGGGTTGTTTTATTGTGCTCGTTGATCCCATTGTCTCTCTCCATTGCTGTTAGGCCTGTGATCATCAGCCTAGCGAGACAATGTGCAAACAGATGGCAAACAATGTGCAAAGAGTATGAAGTGCCCTTCAACACTCTGGTGACATTCACTTAATACACGTAACCATATAAAATATATAGATTTATCAATCTAATAAATAACGCATGTCTTTTGCCGCACTCGCTTGTTTATGACATTTAAGTTGCGGTACCATGCCAGCCTAATAATAAATAATTCCTATCTAGGTTTGCATTACCCTCTATGACACTTGCAGATTTACAACCAAACGATACAGCGATTATTGCAGGCATTGTTCACCCTGATGCAGCCCTGATCAGCCGCATAATGGCACTGGGCCTGATCCCCGGAGAAGTGATCACGGTCTTAAATGTCGCGCCGCTGGGCTGTCCCATTCAGACTCAGGTTGGCAATACCTATATCAGTATCCGTAAAACTGATGCGCGTTTTATCCAGCTAAGCCGCTAATTTCAAGGAGTAAGATAACGTGAGAATCGCCCTCGTTGGCAACCCCAACTGTGGTAAAACCACACTATTTAACCGCCTTACGGGTGCCAGACAAAAAGTCGGCAACTGGCCCGGCGTCACTGTAGAGCGCAAAAGTGGCGAGCTAAGTTTACCAGGTCAGCAAGTTGAGTTAATTGATTTACCGGGCCTGTACAGCATGGCCCAAATTGAACCGGGTCAGGATGAACAAATTGCCATTGACTATATTCGCGCTCCGGATGCCGACCTGATCATCAACGTGATCGACTGTGCTAACCTCGAACGCAACCTGGTTCTGACGACACAAATGCAGGAAACAGGTACCCCTCTTATCGTGGTTGCCAACATGACCGATGTGGCACACCAGCAAGGCAAGGAGCTGGATCTGGGCCTGTTAGCACAGCGTCTTGGTGTACCTGTCATCGCCATGGTCGGCTCGACTGGTCAGGGGCTCGCTCAACTGACAGATGCATTGAGTGAGCACTGCAAAGGCAAGCCCCCGCAAAAGAGCAATCGACCAACTCCGGGGCCTGATCTCAGCAATGAAGACACCGTTAAGCGCTTTCAGAACGTCAAAACGCTCAGCAATGGAGTCAGTATCATGTCGAAAACACGCTCTGACTTCACCACCTCGCTTGATAAACTGGTGCTGAACCGCTGGCTCGGGGTGCCGATTTTCCTGTTTATGATGTACCTGATGTTTACGGTAGCGGTCAACTTCGGGGCCGTCTTTATTGATTTCTTTGACATTCTGGTCGGCGCTATTTTTATTGACGGGACTAAGCTGCTACTGGCCAATCTCGGTGCCCCCCAATGGTTGGGCGTCCTGTTAGGGGACGGCTTTGGGGCAGGCTTACAGCTGGTTGCGACCTTTATTCCTGTTATCGCTGTCTTGTATTTTTGTTTGTCGATCCTTGAAGACAGTGGTTATCTATCACGTGCCGCCTTTGTGATCGACCGTCTGATGTCTTCCATCGGATTGCCCGGCAACGCATTTGTCCCTCTGATTGTAGGTTTCGGCTGTAACGTCCCAGCGGTCATGAGTGCCCGCACCATGAGCCGGGAGTCGGATCGCCTGCTCACAGTGATCATGGCGCCCTTTATGTCCTGTGGCGCACGACTAACCGTGTACGCCTTATTTGCTGCGGCCTTTTTCCCGGTGAACGGTGCCAACATCGTATTTGCCTTGTATGTGTTTGGCATTTTAGTGGCTGTGGGTACCGGTTACCTGTTCAGAAAACGCGTGTTTAAACAAGAAAAAGTCCCCTCTTTTGTTGAAATGCCAGCCTATCATCTGCCCGTCTGGCGTAACCTGGTTATGACCACCTGGCAGCGTTTACGTAGCTTTATCACCCGTGCCGGGAAAACCATCGTGTTTGTGGTTACTCTGCTGAGCATGATCAATTCCATCGGCACAGATGGCAGCTTTGGGCATGAAAACAGCGAGGCATCTTTACTGTCTAAAGCCGCGCAGGTTGTAACACCTGTGTTCGCACCGCTGGGTATCGCAGAAGATAACTGGCCAGCAACGGTTGGGATAGTCACGGGCCTGTTCGCCAAAGAGGCCATTGTGGGCACAATGGATGCCTTGTATGTGGGCGCACAGGAACAAACCGGTGAGTGGTCTCTCAAAGATGCTACAAGTGAAGCGGTCATGACCTTGTGGGATAATTCCGTTGATTTACTCAATAACCTCGGCGATCCGCTGGGCCTGAGTGCCGTTGAAGAAGGCGGCGACGCAGGGAACAAGTTGCTCAGTGCCATGGCTGCTCAATTCAATGGCCAGCTCGGTGCATTTGCCTATCTGGTACTTATCTTACTGTATACCCCGTGCGTGGCGGTATTGGGGGCCATTAAGCGTGAATCGGGCAGTGTGTGGATGTGGGTCGTCATCGGCTGGACAACCTCAATTGCCTACATACTGGCGACACTGGTTTATCAAATCGGACAACTTGGTACGGCTGGAGCGTCGGCAATGATATGGATAGTCCTGATGCTGGCGGCCTTGTTTGCCTGGTGGCTGATACTCGGACGCCTGAGCAAACATCTTCATGCTGTTCCGACTTATAAGATTGAATTGAGCTAAGGTCGAAATAAAACGGGAGCCACTGGCTCCCGTTGTTTACTCTGATTGTTCTGGTTTGACTTTCACCAACCCTAAACGTATGGCCGCAAAGTAAAGGCCTTCTGCAACCAGGACAGTCGGTAACACCACCTTGACCCAGTAACCTTCTGACCCGTAAAAGTACCACAAAATGGCACTGATCACTGCCATCAAGATACCCGCAACAAGTCCCGCACTCACCAGACTCAGTGCAATCGGTGCTTTGCAGCTACCGCATTTTAACTTGAATGGATTCGGGGTATTCAATACCGACATAAAAGAAATATCACTGTCACATTTACCACATTTACCACATTTACTCATACTATTACTCTGTGTATTAGGTTTTACTGTTCAAAATACTGTTTTGCGTCACTGGCGTACAACACCCACATCGCTAACGCGGGATAGATAAACAAATCCGCCAACGCCCACAGGGGTACCTCTTCCTCGGCTGCAAGCAGCAAGTCGGCCCCCTGCACAAAGACACAAATCCATACGGTATAAAAAAAGAACTTACGTCCGCTGGGCTTTTTCTTTGCTATATGCCACATCGCCACAAACTGGATAAAAACCATAGTTAGCCAGAACAGCATCAGGATCATGGCTTCCGACGCCTGCTCAGATATCAGGTACCCCAATACAGAAGTGGCTAGCGGCCAAAGGCCATAGCCGACAAAACACACCAACACGGTGATCAACACCACAAAAGGGATCATAAATACCTACTTTTTATCGACTCAGGAGCGAGCCGGATTACACTATATAGTGACACAACAAATGGCTCTGCTCGGCCTGTCCATGTAAATGGTCGCGCAGTGTACAATATTGCAAATAAAGAAAGAATAGTTGGTTTACACTCTTATACATTTTGTACAGTGCTCTCCTTTAACTCACCTCTTCCATTTACTTTTCACCAAAGCATGTTAGCCTAGTCCCGCTTTTGCGCCCTAACAATTAAAGCAATGCGCATCAGCAGTTTCCATGCAAGGAAAACCCTAGCTAAAAAAGGACCAAATATGAATATAAAACCCCTCCTGCTCAGCGCCATGCTGGTATTGAGCAATACCGGCTATGCCACTGATCTTAGCGAAACCTATCCGGTAACCAGCACCACTTATCTGTCTGATGGCACCGCTGTTAGCATGCCTTTTCATGTTAAGGGTGAAGCCACCAGTGCCGTCGTTGGCTTAATAGATGCTAATGTTGCACAGTTCTTTTTGTGGAACTGGCAATGGGAACCTGTCCGCCTGCATTGTGAAGGAGCAGCCTCAAAAGGCATAGGTGCACTGTATACACAAAAAATTACCAGCAGCCCTGCCGGTGCGTATAACGAGACGATATCAAGCTTTTATGTTAAACGCCGTGGCAGCGCAGACCCGGTTTTGCCCTGTCCGGGAGATATGACCCTTGCCAGTGCACAGCTGGATTTCACCGGTAAAGTGCTGGCTGCATTGGCAGCAGCAAACGCAGAGCAACAAGCGGCCGGAAAACCACATAACTATGCCCTTTACAACCAGCACCTGATGCTGGACAACCCCATTGCAATCAAAGCAGGTCGCGAAATCTGGGGTTACCCCAAGCAGGCAGCGGATGTGTCGATAGATATCACGCCACACCAACATACATTGACTCTGGCAAACCAATATACCGGAAAAGCTATGCTGGATGTCTCCTACACGCGCCAGATCGGGGTCAACCTGCCACTACATTCTGTCGGCGACAACGTACTCCCAGACTATCTGCTACCTGATTTTGGCAAAGTGCCTCAATTAAGCGGCGTATTATCGAGCGACAGTGGCTGGATGATGCCATTTGTGGGAGAGTTTACCATCCACTCCCGTGCCAGTCTTACAACGTTTTTCCTCGCGGAAAGCGACTTTACCCCTATCGCGGTGCTAGAATTTCCTGACGTCTCAGGTGTTGCCCTGCCCCTGTACGACCGGGAATAACCTCTGACCCCGCCAGGCCACATAATTAATTACTGATTAGATGCACTGGCGCGGCAAGGGCTGTGTGAATGAAATACTGAACCTGTATCTCTTTATCATCACAGCCCTGAGCACAAGATTGACCACCTACTCAACTTTTATGCGCCCAGGCCAAGGCGAGGACGTATTGTTCAATAGCCAAACAATTCACCATAACCCGTTGCAACAAATCCACCGCGGCTGCGTATCCGCCCCTCCCAGTAAGGTACACTCAGGCGATTAAAAGAATCGCGCTGCAATACATCAATGACCACGGCTTCTTTGCCTGGTACCTGCAACTGCCAGCTTATCGGATGCGTTACATTGCGAGTTTGCGCCCTGTTAAGTACTGTTAAACTGACCTGCTCGTGCGGGTAGGCCGTAACCTTGCCAGATGGAGATATCTCTGAGGCACTGCAATAGGCATAGGCTTGTGTTGCATCTCGAGTACAAAATGCCATCAAAGCACCTTGCCCGGGGTTCTCGCCTTGTAAACTGAACCAATCCCAGCCACCGTGCTGACTATCAATCAGACCTGATGACCATTCCCTGTCTAACCAGGCCCGGCCAGAGACTTCATGTGATCTGCCTGCATAGGTCAGCGTGCCTGTCACTTGTAAAAAGGGATAACTGTAGTAAAAGGAAGCATGACCTTGCTGAGTTTTCTGACTGTACCCCTGCTTGCCATGCAAGACCAGTGGGCTGCTTGCCAGCTTAATATCCAGGCCAAAATCGGCCTCCTTACTTTGCAATCGTAAAGGTAAAAACGACGCCTCTTGACTGGCCAGCTGCCAATCACCCAAACGGGCGATAAAAGGACTGGCCTGTACGTCAACCTGCCCGGCTCTGCCATAGCGCTCAAACGCATGATGTGTCTGACCGTTTTGTATAGCAAAATGGGCAAAGTAAAGCTGTCCATCCCACCAGGGAGAAGACTGAAAGGCCGAAAACCCCGGATCGCGGATCCGAAACAACGTCCATTGCACCCCAAACTGAACGCCGTCTTGTGCCGTCAAGTTGCCAGTAACATACCACCACTCCACTCCTTGTTCTGGATGGGCACCGTGGTCGCGCGGAAACGTCAGTGTCTGAGCGGCATCCACGGGTGTACCCAGCGTCTGACCGAGCACCGCCATCGCCGCATTGTTATTGTCTGTTTCAGGCGCAGCAGGCTGACACCCCGTTACCATCAGCAGGAATAAAAGCCAATGTAATTTGATGCAATGCATAGTGGGCTCCTTATAACTGTGCGACATTATCGGCCACATTGCGCCTGATCAGTGTTAATAAAGGGATCGCACTGACCACCAAAGCCAACAACAGCACCACAGCGCAGAACCCCCAAATATCGCTCCAGCTAAGTACCATTGCCATGCTCCAGCCAAAAGCGATGGGCATCACATAGGCTAATAATACCCAGCCCAACAAGATCCCCAGCGGCACCGCCAGTAACAAGGTCAGACCGAGAATAAGTCCGGCCTGAGAGAGTTTCAGCACCAATAATTGGCCCTGAGTCACCCCTAACGTTTGTAATACGGCCATCGGCTGCAACTGCTGTCGTCCAAGCGTTAAAAAGCTCACCCAAACGCCAAATAACGCAATCAACATAATGCAGAGATTCAGTGCATGGGTTACCAGAAAAGTTTGACTAAATAATTGCTTTGCAAAACGCTTAAACACTTGATTGTGGATCAACTGGTGTCCGGTCAGTGACCAACGCTGGCTAATGACATCAGCCAGTTGCTCTGAGTCAACTCCCTCGTGAAGCGTTAACATAAAACCGACCGCTTCATACAAAAATGCCTGCTGTGCAATGACTGAATTACTGACTACCAGGCTCATGCCGGGCTCGCCGTAATCATAAAATACACCGGTGATCTGACAATGAAAAGAGTGCGGTCCCTGCTGCACTTCAAGCTGACTGCCAACGACTAGGCCATAGCGGCGCATACCCGGCTCGTTGACAAGACAAGGGATGCTATCATTGCTCAGGTTAAGGTGAACAGCCTCCAGAGGCTGTTTGTTCAGCAAAGTCAGATGCTGATGATAACGAAAGTCTTCACCAAAGCTCATCAGTGTCACAGGCACCGTCTCATTGGTCACCTTGACCTCACTTTGTGCCGACCAGTAAATCCCCACCTGCTTAACTGCTTGCATATCTGCCAAAGCCTGACGCATCTGTGTAGTCGGATTATCCGGTCTGACATATAGATCGGCATTCAGGCGGGTTTGTAAGTGGGTATCCAATGCACTGCTGAAACTCCCCACCATCACCTGCATGCCAATCGCTGCGCCCATTGCCATCAAAATGGCTAACACCGAACTCAGCAGCGCTGGCAATTGCGTCAGACTATCGGCCCTCAGCCAGCCGAGCAACGGAGCCCGGGTTGGCCAGTGCACCCGAAACACCAGACGCACCAGTGGCGGTGTCAACGCAAAAAACACCAGCAACACACAAACACACAGTAACAAAGCTTGCCACTTGGTCTGTGCCAGGTGCAATAATAACCCCCCTCCGACACAGGCCAGAGATAGTAGCGCCAGGGTCAGCCACTTCGCCAATTGCTGCGCGAGACGCGTTTGCAACACCACAAAGCCAGCCAGTATCATTAAGTTCAGCACACTGCCGATAAGCACGAGCACAGCATCAAAGCGCACTGTCAGAGCCCGATCCAGCTGATAAAAACTGCTCAATACCGTGCTGATGTCACCCATCATGGCATTGGCCATCAGCACCCCAAGCAGATTACCCAATGTCGCTGCCAGCACACTCAATATCGCAACTTCCAGACACAGCGCCTTAAGTAACTGGCTCTGTCGGCACCCTAGCGTGGCCATTTGCTGCTGCAAGGACAAACGGCTTTGATAGGCAAGTTTGATGGCATTGAGGCTTAAAAATGCGCCCACCACATAGCCCAGTAAGGCCAGAGCCTGTAGGTTAAAGAAAAAGGCCCCTGACAGGGCGTCGAAAGTTTGTGCCTCAGCAGACTCCAGTCGTGCGGCACTGCCAAGCATGTCCACCAGCTGCTGTCGCTGAAGCGCATTCAGACCCGTCACTTCAAAATAGCTGATCTGCCCCTGCGCCTTCAATAATCGGTCTGCCAGACTGATATCCATCAGTGCATAGTGACCAGTGCCCTCCAATGGGCTGACCGGATAGCTGTCTCCCTCAAAACGCAATACAGGCTTTCCAAGTTGCAATCTGGTCGTCAGTTCAGGTGACATAAACAATGTGTCGAACAAGGGGGAGTCGCTGTGAGGTTGAGCAGCGTCGCCTGATACCGGCTTTGCAGCACCAGCCGTTTGCCATTGCAATAAGTTGATACCCCGGATGGCGACCAGCTTGTCGTCGTCACTTCTGAGGCGCCCCTCCAGTACAGGGTGAGCCTGCTCAAACCCAGCCGCTGAAAGCCGTTGCCAGAGTGAAAAAGGTAAACCTGTTTTTCCCAATGGCGGACGAATAAAGTGACTTACTGGCTGCGCTAATAACGCCGTACTGGTTTGATAGCGCTTTGAGGCTTCCTGGTTTAAACCCAGTGTAGCACTGAGCAAGGCGCTGCCCAGACTCAGACCGATCAAAAACAACACCAGCAGCCCTCTATGGCGCCGATAATACTGGGCATAAGTCAGCAGGATGAGTCTCAGTTCACTCATGTAAACGCCCATCGCGTAACGCCACCTGACGGGGCAACTGTGCAGCCAGGGCACGGCTGTGGGTAACCATGATCAAATTTACCCTTTGCTCCTGACATAAGGTCATCAACAGTTCCAGTACTTCCTGACTGCGCATGCTGTCCAGATTCCCCGTAGGCTCATCAGCAAGCAGTACGCTGGGCCGATTAAGCAAGGCTCGGGCAATCCCGACACGCTGTTGCTCGCCCCCGCTTAACTGCGCAGGATAAACATCGAGCTTGTCACCCAGCCCCAGGCGCTCTGCCATTATGGTAATTTCTTTGTGACTTATGGCGCGGCCGTTGAGGCGTGCCTGAAAAGCCATGTTATCCGCCACATTAAGCGGACTAAGTAACTGGTAATGCTGAAAGATCATGCCAATCGTACGACGATACAAAGCCAGCTGCTTGGCATTATAGGTATGTATTGCCTGCTCATTTATATGTACTGTGCCGGAGTCTGGGCTAAGCAACCCGGCCAGTATGTTGAGCAAGGTCGTTTTGCCAGAGCCACTGTCGCCAGTGAGCGCAACCTGCTCAGCCCCCGATACCGACCAGCTCAGGCCGTCCAGCACATTCCGATATCCAGCGCCATCTCGACGTCTGAACGTTATCTCATCTAACCGGATCATCGCACCTCCATTACCACTTACTTAACAGCAACTTAGTATAATCTTCATGGTACAGGATCGAATCGGCAAAGCCAGTGCATTCTGAGATACCAGCACCCCTGTGAGTGGCATACTGTCCGGACACTCAGCCACTGTCCGCGTACTGTCCGCTGTCCGTCCGTTGCTGTTACGGCGCGCAACACAAAAAACAAATAAACCCATAATTTCAATAGGTTAAGTTTTGGCACCAATTTTGTAATAAGTACTTGTAATCGAGTAAACAAGGAGCCGTACCAGGCATGATCCGAGATACCAAACAACAAGATAAAGCAATCCCACAAACGCGCAGATTACCGCGCTGGTGGATAGGTGCAACCGCCGCAGTCGGACTCATCAGTGCCGCCACTGCTTCATACAGCAGTTTTGATCAGCTACTCAGCGCCGACCAGGTGGTGTCCTTACAAACACTGCGTACCGCTACCGTTGTAAGAGGCGACATGGTTCAGGACCTGCGTGTTGAAGGCCGTACTATGGCCGCAGACAGCCCCTCCCTGTATGCCATTGCAGCCGGAACAGTCACTTTGTTTGTCAAAGCAGGCGACGAGATTGAAGCAGGTCAGGCCCTGCTAACCATTGACAGCCCGGAGCTTCGTAACCAACTCCTTCAGGAAGAAGCGACACTGGCACGTCTGGAGATGGACGTAAGTCGCCAGAAAATAGCAATAAAACAACAGCAGCTGGACAACACCCAGCAAATGGAACTGGCCAAAGTCGAGCTGGAAGCCGCGCAAAGTGAAATGGCCCGTGCCCGCACCAGTATTGAAAAACAAATCATCTCAAAGGAAGAACTGGAACAGACCCAGGTGGCCCTCAAGCGCGCTGAACTTAACGAGCGTCACGCCATCGCGAGTCTGCAACTGGCGCAGGAACGCCTGAGTTTTGAATTAAAAAGTAGTGAGCTGAACTTGACCCGTCAGCGTCACCTCACCGAAGAACTGCGTCGTCAGGTTGAGGCACTGACACTGCATTCACCTTTATCCGGTATTGTCGGCACGCTGAATGTACAGCAAAAACAACATGTGCAACGCGATACCCCATTAATGTCGCTGGTTAACCTCAATGAGCTGGAAGTTGAGGCCTACATTCCGGAAAACCTGGCGGATGAGCTGGGGATCGGTCTGCACGCTAACGTACAAATCAACAACGAGCAATACAGCGCAACGCTAGTTGCCATTTCTCCTGAAGTTGAACAAGGTCAGGTACGCGGCCGTATTCGCTTTAGCGAGCAACCTGGCAATTTACGTCAGAACCAAAGAGTGAATGCACAGATCATCATTGCCCAAAAGCAAAACGTATTAAAAGTCGAACGCGGTGCCTTTGTGGAAACCGGTGCATCCCGCACTGCCTACAAAATTGAACAAAACTCCGCGCTCAGAACCCCAATTTCATTGGGTGTCAAAAGTGTCCGAGAAGTGGAAATTACCCAGGGGCTGCAACCTGGTGATACAATCATCATCTCAAGTCTGGCAGCTTTCGGGCAATCTCAGCACGTGATCCTCAGCGAATAATAATAAAAGGAACATCCCATGTTACGTATGAAAAATATCAGTAAAATCTACCGTACCGAGCTGGTCGAAACACACGCCCTGTCAGACGTTAACTTTACCGTTGAAGAAGGTGAGTTTATTGCCGTTACGGGCCCTTCAGGCTCAGGTAAAACCACCTTTCTGAATATCACCGGATTACTCGAAAGCTTTGAGCAAGGAACTTATGAACTGGATGGAGAAGACGTCAGCACCCTGGGCGATAAACAGCTGTCTCAGCTTCGCAATGAAAAAATTGGCTTTATTTTCCAGGGGTTTAACCTGATAGGCGACCTCAACCTCTATGACAACATCGAGGTCCCCCTGATTTTCCGGGGTCTGTCAGCCAAAGCCCGCAAACAACGCATCGAGGAAAGTCTGGAGTTAGTGGGCCTGGGCGGTCGTGCCAGCCACTTT
Organism: Pseudoalteromonas rubra; assembly: GCF_005886805.2. NCBI lineage: Bacteria > Pseudomonadati > Pseudomonadota > Gammaproteobacteria > Alteromonadales > Pseudoalteromonadaceae > Pseudoalteromonas > Pseudoalteromonas rubra. Next base: position 1,783,737 of record NZ_CP045429.1, on the reverse strand, counting down.
CCTGCCCAGCTCAGTGGTGGTCAGCAGCAGCGGGTTGCAATTGCCCGGGCGCTTGCGGGTAAACCACGATTTTTACTCGCCGATGAGCCAACCGGTAATCTGGACACTATGATGGCCAGACAGGTGATGGATCTATTGGAGGAGATAAACCGTCAGGGCACCACTTTGCTGATGGTTACCCATGATCATGAGCTGGCACAGCGAGCACATCGCAATATTCAAATTCTCGACGGTCAACTGCGAGATATCAATAAGAATGAACTGGTCGAACTGATCTCTTAGGTGATTGCGATGAAGGATTTAATGCAACTGGCCTGGCGCGGGCTGAAACAAAAACGCAAACTGACCTTGCTAATGGTACTCAATCTGGCTATCGGGATCACCCTGCTGTTAACTATGGGTACCATAGTGACACGCAGCGGACACTCCCCTATCGACGAAAGAGCCGAGCGGATATATCACGTCAGCCTTAACTTTATGGACCCGGAGTTTGAACGACGTACGGCGTTTCGCTCGCCGCCGCTGACCTACCGGGACGCAGAAGCCGTTTCCGAGGCCTTTAATTCAAACCCAATGATCCGTTTGTCACTTAATTACACCACTTCGTTTGTACTTGACCTGCCGGATAAAAGCGTCAGACCGGTTACCGCGGAGGCCTCTGCCGCTGATGCAAATTATTTTGAATTGCTCCAGGTGCCATTTATTTATGGTGCCCCGTGGCGCGCGGAGATGCAGAATGACGCTGTGATCGTACTGGATAAAAAAGCCAATGACTTATTATTCGGTGGAGAAAACTCGGTTGGCAAACAGGTGGTTATCAACAACCGTCAGCTAGAAGTGGTTGGCGTCATGGACATTTCAGCTTATCTGCGTCGTTTTCAGAACATGCGTTTTCAAGGCCGGGCTAATGATATGGCAGTTGTACCATTAGGGTACGCGCATGCTAATAACCTGCCTCGCACTGGCTATATGCCATGCCGAACTAAGGAAGAAGCCGCACGAACACGTTATCGTCGCGAAGATGCGCAGGGGCTCAAAAACGCTGAATGTGGGTATCTGCATGGCTGGGCAATGCTGGACCCCATGCAACTCGACAATAGTCATGCAGAGCTGACCTTATGGGCACGCAATTATGCACAGCAACAGACCTCGCTGGGTCGCTTCAGCCACGCCGAGCCCTACTACCTGACGCAGCTGGCCAGCCTCAATGACAGAATGAGTGACAACCTGTACTGGGAGCAAATTTATCTTAAGTTCGCCTACCTGCTCTTTGCTATCTGCTTGATCAACACCATTGGGATTCTGCTGGCAAAAAACCAAAGCCGGGCAAAACTGGTGTCTCTGTACCGGGCGCTGGGTGCAAACAAACTTTATATCCTTAAAATCCAACTGCTGGAACTCAGTATGCTTAGCAGTGCTGCCATTATACTGGGGTTGTTGCTGGCACAGTTTGGCTTGATTGCGATGTTCCATTTGGCCTTGTATCAGGCCGATTACCTGGCCGACGCAGAGCAGGTACGCCGTATGTACAGCATGGACATCCCCTTTGCGCTGCAAGCTGCCGTGGGTATTTTTGTGGCGATATTTACCACCGGGCTTTACCCCATAGTGAAAGCCAGCCGCACCGCGCCCGCAGCACAGTTAAGAGGATAAAACTATGTCTTTGAAACATATAATCAAAATCATCTTCAAGCACCGCAATATCTCTTTGATGATCCTGATCCAAATTGCCATTGCGGTGACTATAGTCGGCAATGCCAGTTTTATCAGCTACGGAACGCTCAAAAACTGGCTGATCCCCTCCCACCTGGACGAAGTGGAGATACTCAACGTTTACACCAAAGTATTCGACAACCAGGTGGATAAATCGGCCATGATCCAACGGGATTTGACTAACCTCAGCGCCTTGCCTGACGTGACTCAGGTGACCTATGCCAGCAATGAGCTGGTACTGGCCACCGTCGCGGGCAGCAACCTGGTTTATAAAACCATCCAGGAAGATGAAGCAGGCTTTGAAAACGCGCAATTTGACGTAACCTCTCAAGGGGTAGCCACGCTGGGATTAAACATCACACAAGGACGCGACTTCTACCCTAATGAGTTTGTTTATGCCGCTGCTTCACAAAATCGTTATGCCAGTGTGGTGTTGATCAGTGAAGCCCTGGCCAAAACGCTGTTTGGCGAGCAAAGTGCGCTGGGTCAGACCGTCTATTTACAACGAGCCCGTCGCCCCTACCAGGTGGTCGGAGTGTATGCCGATAAGATGCTAGGAGAAGGTGCTGTTTATGAACAACACTGGTACCACTCTACCATAGTGCCTCAGGCGCACTTTGGCAGCACAGATGTAAACTACTTACTCAGAGTCAAAAAAGGCACCAGCGAAGCCATTCTTCAAGAGGTTGAAGATCAATTGTATCTGCAACACGGACGGATCGTAGAGCGGGTTGAGTTTGCTGCCAGAGCGAAAAAGCGCTTATGGGATGGCCGCAGTACCTTTGCATTCATCATGATAGGGATCAGCGTTATCGCCATTGTTGTGACCGGATTTGGTATTATTGGATTGGTTTCCTTTTCGGTCTCTATCCGTAAAAAAGACATTGGGATCCTGCGTGCACTGGGTGCCAGTCAGCATACTGTGCTCAAGGCGCTGCTGATGGAAAACGCCCTGCTGGCACTGGCAGGCATTCTATTGGGTAGTTTCGCGGCCATGTGGTTAAACAATTATTTTGTCACCCATTTACGCGCACAAGGACTGGTTGAGCCCTGGCTCGCCCTGCTGGTTGCGCTGTCAGTCTGGCTACTCAGCGCCGCTGCGGTCTATATTCCTGTCCGTAAAGCCGCTAATATAGCCCCTGCCAGGGTTACCAAAACCAATTAAAATAAGGGCTGCAAAGCCCTTTCATATTTACAACAATAACGATAAAAACACGATGCAACATAAAATTCTCGTCATTGATGACAATACAGATGTCATAAAAGCGCTCAAGATTCTTTTTTTAATAAATGACATCGACTGCGAAGGTGCCAGTTCGCCTGAACAAGGGCTGGCAATGCTGCAATCCCAGGATTACGACTTAGTGATCCAGGATATGAACTTTACCAGTGACACCACCTCTGGCGAAGAGGGCAAGGCCCTGTACCACCAGATCCGAACACTCAACCCGGATCTGCCCATTATCCTGCTGACCGCCTGGGCCCAGCTGGAAATGGCGGTGGAGTTAATTAAGCACGGTGCCGCAGATTATATCGCCAAACCCTGGCAGGATGATAAATTGCTCAGTTCGGTCAATAACCTGCTAGAGATGTATCAGCTGCAACAGTCCCAAACACGCAGCAACAAGCAGTTCAAGCTCAAACGAGATAAGCTGAGCGCACACTACGATCTCAGCGGTCTGATCTTTGCCGATCAGGCTATGCTGTCACTGCTTGAAACGGCAACACAGGTGGCCTACTCCGACGCGCAAGTGTTAATCACAGGTCCCAACGGTGCGGGTAAAGAGAAAATTGCAGAACTCCTGGTTGCTAACAGTGCCTACCGGGACAAGCCCTTTATCCGCGTCAATGCTGGTGCACTGCCTGCTGAACTGATTGAAGCTGAGCTGTTTGGTGTTGTCAGTGGCGCATATACCGGAGCTACTAAAAGTCGTGAAGGCCGGTTTGCCGCCGCCGATGGGGGCACTCTGTTCCTTGATGAAATTGGTAATTTGCCACTGACAGGCCAGCAAAAACTGCTCAGGGTGCTGCAAACCGGCGAGTTCGAAGCCGTTGGCAGCAGTAAAACCCAGCGGGTTAAAGTCAGAGTGATCAGCGCAACCAATGCCAACCTCAATGAGGCCATAGCACGAGGTACATTCAGACAAGATTTGTACTATCGGCTCAATATGATTGAACTACGTTTACCGCCACTGGCAGAGCGCCCTGACGACATCATTCCACTTGCCCAACACTTTTTGGCCGCAGATAAAGTACTCAGTGAGGGCGCCCAGCGTTTGCTCAAGCGCTACAGCTGGCCGGGCAACGTTCGCGAGCTGCAAAATGTCATAGGTCGGGCAGAGCTGCTTGCCAGTGGAAAACAGATTGAAGCCGCAGATCTGGGCCTGAGCACTTCGGCCTCAACCATGGTCAATCACGAATTTAGCATCGAAGATATAACCCAGGCGCTGGACAAACACCAGGGTAACGTCACCCATGCAGCAAAAAGCCTGGGGTTGAGTCGTCAGGCCATGTACCGCCGTATGGACAAGTTCGGGATCAAGCGATGAGCACGTCCTCACATTGGTCTTTTTCAGGCAGAATATTGCTAAGCAGTGGCTGTGTACTTACGTGTGCACTGATTGCACTGGCCATTGCGCTGCACCATCAGGTTCCGGTGTTCTTTGCCTGCTCAGTGATCCTGTTGGTGTCATTGATGATGTTGTTTTTGCTGCTGGGCCACTATACCAGACGTCGTCAACGCATACTGGCCACGCTGGAAGATGGAATAAAAAGTATTAAGGATGGTGATCTGTCGCTGCGAATTTCACCGACTCCGGATCCTGATTTGGCCAGGCTGATTGACTTATATAACCAGCTCACCACAAACCTCAAACAGCAAAAACAAAAGCTGAATCAAAAAGAACTGGTACTGGACAGCATAGTGCAGGCCTCCCCTATGGCGACCTTGTTACTTGATAAACAGCATCACATTGTTTATCACAATGCCGCTGCTCGGCAGTTGTTGCACAAACAACCAGGTGCGCTCACAGGCAGCTCACTGGAAGTCGCGTGCGATGCCTTACCGGCAGCGCTAGCTCAGGCACTCAATAGCGGATATACAGGGATGCTGAGTTTCGAGCAACAAGAACAAAAACATACCTATTATCTCGGAGTGGAACCTGTCACGTTGAATTACCAACCACATAGCCTGATCATTTGCAAAAACGTCTCTGCAGAACAGAACCGCGAAGAGATCATGCTATGGAAAAATGCCATTCGTCTGATCAGCCATGAATTAAATAACTCGCTGGCACCGATCCAGTCACTGACCAGCTCGGCACAAACCATGTTAAACCAGCACAAGCACCTTGAGCTGCTCCCAGACATGCTGGATACCGTGTCACAACGCGCTCATAATCTCAGCGAATTTATTCAGCGTTATGCCGAATATGCGCGCTTGCCTGCGCCCAGTTGCGCTGCTCATGCGATTGCACCGCTACTCGAACGTCTGCAGGCTCTGTACCCTTTTACTTTGCTGGGAACGGTCCCTGCGGACACCGGCTACTTCGATGTTGCGCAAGTTGAACAGGTTTTACTGAATTTGCTCAAAAATGCCCATGAATCAGGGAGTGACAGGGCCGATATCTCCGTGAGAGTAGTCCAATCCCAAACCCGCCTGAGGTTTGCCGTTGTGGATCGAGGCTCTGGGATCCTGCCAGGTAATTTACATCAGGCACTGCAGCCTTTTTACTCAACCAAAGCACAGGGAACCGGGCTGGGTTTAAGCCTGTGTCATGACATCATCACGGCCCACCAGGGTCAGTTAAGGTTGCGCAACCGAGAAAAAGGTGGCCTGATGGTAGAATTCGATTTACCTTTAGGGGAAAACACCCACTAACTGAAATAGGACAAGGAATGACTGTTCACTCACCTCTGCTTTGTAGCCTGCTGCTTGGCACCCTGATACTCAGTGGCTGTAAAACGCGCTCTCAGATACCTCAAGCTCCGAAAGTAAGCACCTTGCCTTGCTGGGTTCAGTCTCCAAAACAAGCCAATCAACTTGGCTTTGTTGGCACCGCAGCTCCATTTAGTGCTATCCCTAATGGCTCGGAGCTGGCCAGCCGCACCCGGGCACTGAAGAAACTCGCGACCTATCACAATATTAAATTACAGCGCCGTGACATGCAAAACGTCACACATGATCAATCTACTCAGATATTATCCTCAGGCCACACTGTTTATTACTCAACGCCCTTTAACACCGAAGATACACAATACAGTTACGTCAGCTTTGAGCCGTTGAAAACCAGTGCCACCTGTGCTGTTCGCCAATGCGATTTTGTCCAGTGTAAGCCTGCCTGGCTGTGCGACAATGATACACACAGACAGGTCCTGGGTGTCAGTTACTATACCGCATCGCCGCATGAGCAGCTCCAGATGAGTGAGCGTAACGCAATGACCGTCGCGAGTTTTCTGACACAGGCCCAGGTCAATGCCACAGAATACTTAAAACAACGAGCTATCAGCCGTGAAGGTAACGTACATCATGAGGTGAACTACAATCGCAACGGTGAAGTCGATGCCCGTGGCACGCCCACACACCTGGCTTTACATCAAAGCTGTCAGTATGGCTCAACGCTGATAGGCCAGTATAAGCCCGTAGACCAGGCTGTACTCAATGCGCCAGTGCTGCCAGATATTAACGACATGACGCAACAGGGCAAGCTTGTATTGGGGGCCTTTGGTGAAGATGGCACTATGACCTCAGATAACCTGCTCAGCACAGCTATCAGGCTCGCCATTCAAGATGCGTTGATCGAGCTTGCAAAAAACAAAGGGATCACGATAGAGACACAGGTTGAAGTAACACAACACAAAGGGCATTACCTGCTCGAAAGCAGCGAGTTTACCATTAACGAACATGTCAGCGGTGAGTTAATTGACCTGAAAATTCAGTACAAAAATGATGTGCCAGTGATTTATGTCTGGTTATTGGAAATAATGAATTAAGAAGATTTGATAAGGGAATGGAGGCGGAACCCGGAGTCGAACCGAGGTAGACGGATTTGCAATCCGCTGCATGGCCACTCTGCCATTCCGCCGCATTGTATTGATACTTAGTGTATCAGAAAGATTGGAGCGAGTAACGAGGTTCGAACTCGTGACCTCAACCTTGGCAAGGTTGCGCTCTACCAGCTGAGCTATACTCGCGTTCCATATTGCTTTTTAACTTAGTGGGTAAATGTAATAAACAAGGTTGCGTCTTTTCATTCATCCAGCTGAGCTATACTCGCGTTCCACATTGTGTTTTATAGAAAATAAAAACACATTTTATTTTCGCTACTTTAACTTAATCTTACTGTCATATCAAGCGATTAAGCTATGAGTAACAATGGTGCCCGGGGCCGGACTTGAACCGGCACGCTGTTACCAGCGAGGGATTTTAAATCCCTTGTGTCTACCAATTCCACCACCCGGGCATCGGGTTTGCTAGAGCATTCATTGTTTAAATTGGAGCGAGTAACGAGGTTCGAACTCGTGACCTCAACCTTGGCAAGGTTGCGCTCTACCAGCTGAGCTATACTCGCGTTCCATAATGCTTTTTAACTTAGTGGGTAAATGTAAGATACAAGGTTGCGTCTTTTAATTCATCCAGCTGAGTTATACTCGCCTTCCAGTAGCTGGTTAACAATTAAGTTAACTTGCTATAAACAATGGTGCCCGGGGCCGGACTTGAACCGGCACGCTGTTACCAGCGAGGGATTTTAAATCCCTTGTGTCTACCAATTCCACCACCCGGGCATCGGGCTGCTTTCGCATGTGGAGTTTGTTGAGAAAATGGAGGCGGAACCCGGAGTCGAACCGAGGTAGACGGATTTGCAATCCGCTGCATGGCCACTCTGCCATTCCGCCACACTAACCTGACTAAGTCAGAAAAGAGAATTTGGAGCGAGTAACGAGGTTCGAACTCGTGACCTCAACCTTGGCAAGGTTGCGCTCTACCAGCTGAGCTATACTCGCACTCCAGAAGCTTTTTAACTTAGTGAATAGGTAAGATGCAAGGTTGCGTCTATTCTTTAATCCAGCTGAGTTATACTAACGTTCCGTACAAGTTCAATACTTTCAGTAAATTGAAGCGTTTTGAACTTCTCTTTTTGTTAGGCTGTTGCCTCTCAACACGGACGCATTCTACAGAAGTTCCGGGAGGCGTCAACATAAAAAATGAAGCTTTTTAATCGTTTGCTTATTTTTTATCTAAAACGCTTTGTATTCAGCCAACCTTTACTAAGATTTAATCAATTCCGTACGGGCAGCATAGAAATATTGCACCATAGACACCACAGTTAGCAAAGTTGCAATGGCTAACAATGCATAACTCAATGTCACCATCCAGGGAGCAAACTGCCAGATCAGACCAATAATGGCCAACATTTGTGCTGCCGTTTTAAACTTACCTAAAGAAGATACAGCCACATGACCTCGCTTGCCCTGCTCTGCCATCCATTCTCTCAAAGCAGAGATAACAATTTCACGACTAATTATGACAATGGTGGCTACCGTCATAAACATGTTCTGATAATGCGTTGCTAATACGACCAGTGCCACACTGACCATCACTTTGTCAGCCACAGGATCCAGAAAAGCGCCAAATGGCGTTGATTGCTCCAGCTTACGTGCCAGATAACCATCGAGAATGTCAGTCACTGATGCCAGCCAAAAGATAAAAGCGGCAGCAAAAAAAGCCCATGAATAAGGCAAGTAAAAGACCACTGCAAAAACAGGAATAAGTAACAACCTAAATGTTGTGAGCGTGTTTGGAATGTTCCACATAACTACTAAGAGAGACTCTTTTTTACTATGTTCGCATGAACGCTTAAGCTTTGTCATGCAAATGGTTAAATATCTTTTCAGCCAGCTGAGGGCTGATCCCGGGCACTTGTTTTAGTTGTTGTATATTGGCGGCTTTTACGCCCTGCATTCCTCCAAGGTATTTAAGTAGTGCCTGGCGTCGCTTCAGGCCAACGCCTTCTATTTCTTCCAGAACCGATTGAGTACGTTGTTTCTGACGCTTGCTTCTGTGTCCCGCAATAGCAAAACGATGAGATTCATCGCGGATATGCTGGATCAGATGCAATGCTGGTGAGTCGCTGTCCAGGTTAATGGTTTTGCGGCCGCCATCGATGAGTAAGGTTTCCAAACCGGGCTTACGACTGGTGCCCTTCGCTACGCCAATCAACATAGGCAACTTATCCAGCGTCCAGGATTCGAAGAAAGATTCTGCTCTAGAGAGCTGGCCTTTACCACCGTCAATGAAAATGATATCAGGCACTTTATCAGGATCGGTTACTTTACCGTAGCGCTTGTTCAGTGCAAACGCCATGGCCGCATAGTCATCTCCCGGTGTAATCCCGGTCACATTATAGCGACGATATTCACGATTATTAGGCCCCTGACCGTCAAATACCACACAGGATGCCACGGTGTTTTCACCCATGGTATGACTGATATCAAAACATTCCATACGATTGATATCCGACAGGCCAAGCGCGGCTTTTAATCTGGCATATCGTTTGTCGATAGAATCCTGCGCATTTTGCTTGACCATAATGCTGTTTAGGGCATTTTTATTGGCCAGTTCCAGATATTGTGCACGCTCGGCTCGTACGTTTACCCGCAATTGTACTTTACGCTCGGCAACCTGGGTGAGCGCTGCGGTCAAATCGTCCAACTCAGCAATCTCAAACGGCAATACAATGTCTTTAGCAATCCGGCCGTGACTGCCCGTGGAAACGTAATATTGGCCGACAAAACTGGTTAGAATTTCTTCACGCCGTGAGTCTTTAGGTATTTTAGGGAAAAACGTTTTGGACCCCAAAACTTTATGTTCCCGGATCATCAGCATGTGAACCGCACATAAGCCATTCAATTGGGCAAAGCCTATCACATCCATTTCGGCAAAGTTACCGGCCACAGATTGCTGCTCCTGCATTTGCCGTAGCAATGCAATTTGATCCCGATACTTAGCCGCCGATTCAAAGTTGAGTTCCGTGCTCGCCTGTTCCATTTTACCGACCAAAGTAGCAATCACCTGGTGTGACTTACCACTAAGAAACTGACGCACCATGTCAACCTGCTCAGCATAGTCATCATCACTGACTTTTGCCACGCAAGGCGCAGAACAACGCTTTAGTTGATGTTGTAAACAAGGACGACTGCGCGCCCGGTAGTAAGCATCTTCACATTGTCTGACGGGAAAAATCTTCTGCATCAGACGTAAGCTTTCGGATACTGCGGCACTGCTGGGAAAAGGGCCAAAGTACTCGCCTTTTTTCTTTCTGGAGCCACGATGAAAGGCAAGCCTAGGGTGACGATGATCGGTCAGTAAAATATATGGATAGGATTTGTCATCGCGCAGGAGAATATTGTACCTGGGCTGGTATTTTTTGATCAGGTTATTTTCCAGCAATAATGCTTCGGTCTCTGTATTCGTCAAGGTCACTTCGATATGACGAATATTACTCACAAGGACCCGGGTCTTGGCATCTGGAATATTGCTGCGAAAGTAGCTGCTGACGCGTTTTTTGAGGTTTTTAGCTTTACCGACATAAATAACCTGGTGGTCTTCGTCATACATACGATACACACCAGGTTCCGTGGTCAGCGTTCTGAGAAACGCCTGACTATCAAACACTGCCATGGTTGAGACTTGTCTCTTACTTAGAACAACTGACTCACTTAGTGAGAGCTGTCTATATCAATCATTTTATGGCGAATGGCCAGATGTGTTAGCTCAACATCGCCACTGACGTTCAGCTTCTCGAACATACGATAGCGATAGCTATTCACCGTTTTAGAGCTCAGGTTAAGCCTGTCCGCAATGTCCTGCGCTTTTTCACCTTTGGTGATCATTAGCATGATTTGAAGTTCGCGATCAGATAAAGACTGAAACGGGTTTTCATCTACCTTGCCACTAAATTGCGCCAGCGCGATTTGCTGCGCAATCTCAGGGGCGATATAACGCTGGCCCGCATTGACAGCTCGGATCGCGTTGATCATCTCATCCGGACCTGCACTTTTGGTTAAATAACCGTGCGCACCAATCTGCATGACCTTGCTGGGAAACGGATCTTCACAATGCACAGTCAGTACAATCACTTTCACGTCCGGGCAGTAACGGCAAATTTTCTTTGTTGCTTCCAGACCGCCAATACCTGGCATATTCATATCCATTAGCACGATATCAGGTTCACTTTGGCGACAGTAGCTGACCGCCTCTTCACCCGTTTTAGCCTCTCCGACCACTTTAAACCCGCGCACGTCATCCAGAATGCGCTTTATACCGGTTCTGACAAGTTCATGATCATCAACTAAAAGTACGTTAATCAACGGGTCACCCTCACACTAGCCTTGGTAATGGCAATAACTGCCAAATGTCATTTATATAATCGTCTGATAATGAATGCATTATGCACACATTATTGCACACAGACTGCACGCGATTATGCTCTGCAAGAGTAACACAGAAAATTGCAAAGCATAATCAATTCCAGTTTCTAATTAAGGTAAAAACAGCCTTTAGTATGATAGTAAGACTAAGAATTACCGTGCAATTTTAGATCCTGCTCCGAAAAACGGTCTACCCACAAAGCAATCACACCATCACCCGTTACATTACAAGCGGTACCGAAACTGTCCTGTGCCAGATACAAAGCGATCATCAGCGCAACAGCGCTTTCATCGAAGCCCAGCATGGTACTGAGTAACCCCAGGGCAGACATAACCGCCCCACCCGGCGCACCCGGTGCAGCAATCATGACGATACCCAGCATAAAGATGAAAGGCAGCATCTCAGCCAGCGAAGGCAAAGCCATCGTCGGAGACAGCAGCATCACCGCCATAGTACAGGTGACGATGGTAATTGTAGAACCAGACAGGTGGATAGTTGCACATAAAGGTACGGTAAAGTTAGCAACCTCTTCTTTCACTTTATTCGATTTGCTGGCTCGCAGGGAAACCGGGATCGTCGCTGCACTGGACATAGTACCGATTGCAGTAAAATAAGCCGGTAGCATATTTTTAATCAATTCAACGGGGTTACGCTTTAGCAGCACACCTGAAGTAATATACAGAAATGCCAACCACAGCCAGTGCATTGCCACTGCAGCAAGCAACACCACGCCAAATGTACTCAGGGTATCAGCCACCGTGCCCGCAACCGCCATCTCTGCAAACACACCAGCGATATAAAATGGCAAGGCAGGAATAATGACCTTAGCAAGTAATGCATCAATGACATCACGCCCCTGATCCACAACTTGCTTTAATTGCGTCAGATGAAGCTGACTGATCCCAATACCAAACACAAAAGCAGTCGCCAGTGCTGTCATCACGCCCATCAGAGGCGGTACTTCAAGCTTGATAAGGCTCTCAATTTCTGTTGCTTCTGTGGCCTGATAAGCCACACTGCCATCAAACAAAGGCACAACCATACTGACCAGCACCACCGCCAAAGTACCTGCAATCACAGTAGAACCGTAGGCAAAGCCAACTGTTTTACCAAGTAAATGCCCTGATGCCTTAGGCAAGCCGGCAATACCTGACGCGATATAGAACAAAATAATAAGCGGAATAGTAAAGGAAATAAGCTGACCAATAATCACTTTTACAGTGTACAGCAGTTCGACCATCAGCATTGGCAGATAAAAGCCCGCCAGGACACCGGCGAAAATACCAGCGACAAGTTTTAAAATAAGAGACATACAACACGCCTGAGTAAAAAACAGATGCGCCTTTTTACCATGGAATGACAATGCAGGTACATAGTTGTGCGATACGAGTTGACTAACTGTTCACAAAATAGAAATAAAACACCACTTAACCCCGCTAGTTTGCTATTAAACGATAAACAATTGTTCACACTGTATCTCTGTTATTTAATGCACCATCAAAGTTGTGCTATCGAACCCTCTAATAATGTTAAATAAAGTTTTAAGTTCTCTGTGCTTCGCTGTTCCCTCTTTGTGGTTCAGTGCCACCGCCTTTGCAGCGGAGCCTGCTATTCCTCATATCAACGCCAGTGTAACCATCGACGGGAAACTAGAAGAGAGCATCTGGCAACAAGCCAAAGTGATTGCCATCAATAATGTCACCTGGCCGTACGAAAATACACCCAGCCCGGTGCAAACCAGTGTACGTGTGTTCGAAAATGGCCAGTCACTGTTTCTGGCATTTGATGCCAAAGACCCAGATCCCAGTCAGATCAGAGCATTTTTCCGTGACAGGGACCGCAACTGGAACGACGATCTGGTGGGCATAAAAATAGACTCCTTCAACACAGGTCGCAGTGCTTATCAATTCTTCATTAATCCGCTGGGTGTACAGCAAGATTCGATAGAAAATGTACTCAGTGGCAGCGAGGATGATTCCTGGAATGGTATTTGGGATTCTGCCGGGCAAATCAATGAGTCTGGGTATGTGGTTGAAGTAGAGATCCCATTACGTGTGCTCAATTTTGATAACAGCCAGGACACGAAAACCATGGCCATGGAGTTCCTGCGCTTTTACCCACGTAGCGAAAGGCTACGTATTTCCAGTATGCAAATCGCCCATGAAAATCAATGCTGGGTTTGCCAAATGCCGGCATACACCGGATTTTCTGGCGCGCAGCAAAGCAGCAACCTTGCCGTGATCCCCTCTATGGTTGTCAGCCGCCAGCAAACCAGAGACATTGATGGCAGCACGATCCCGGACTGGGAAAACGACACCGACTATGAACCCGGGCTAGATGTCAAATGGGCAATCACCCCGGACACAACACTGAATGCGACGCTCAACCCGGACTTTTCTCAGGTAGAAGCCGACAATGGTCAGCTCAGTGTTAATAACAGCTTTAGCTTGTTCTTCCCGGAAAAACGGGCCTTCTTCCTCGACAATGCAGACTACTTTTCCTCACATATTAATCTGTTGCACACCCGTAATATTGCCGCGCCGGATTATGGGGCCAAACTAACCGGTAGCAAGCAAGGCCACACCTATGCCGCTTTTGTCACTAACGATGAGTTTACCAATGTCATGGTGCCGGGGAACCTGGGGTCCAGCGTCGTTTCATTGGAACAAAAAAGTGAAAATGCCGCACTGCGCTACCGCTATGATGCCGACGAGACACTCTCTGTGGGCGCACTAACCACAACCCGGCAAAGTAATGATTATAAGAATCAGCTGTTCAGTGTGGACGGTAAATACGAGCCCACTGCGAACGATACGTTCAAAGCACAGCTCTTAACGTCAAAAACAGACTATGATCCGGCTATGGTCAAAGAACTTTGTGATGACGAAACACTGGAAGACTGTGAAATAGACGAAAGCGTACTGCGCACCCAGCTAAAAGATGATAATCAAGGCCTGGGTTATATGCTGGACTATCGTCATAACCGCAAGCACTGGAAAGCCTTTGCCAGCTATCGCAACTATGATGCTGCGCTACGCGCCGACATGGGATTCCTGTCGCAAGTCGACTTCAATAAGTTTATTACCGGGTTTGAATACCGTTGGTATGGTGATGAAAACACCTGGTGGAACCGCACACGCTGGTATACTGACTGGGATATTAGCCACAATGAAAACGGTGAGTTACTGGAAAAAGAAGTCCAGAGCAATATCGCTATCAGCGGACCACTGCAAAGTATCATTGATTTTGGTTTCGACCATCGTAAGCGTACCGGATTACGCCATGACGAAACCAGCCTGACCATTGATGGCAACACGGACTTATTTACCGAAAACACGCAATGGATTTACCTGGAGAGTAAGCCCGCACCCGGCGTCTTCAGCGGACTCACCCTGCGCAGAGGTAACCGCGTTGATTTAGCCAATAATCGTATGGCGGATGAGCGTTACATACGCCCTTTACTGGACTTCTACCTTGGTCAGCACTTTGAGATCCGACTTCGTCATACGTATCAAAAGCTCACCGCTGAAGGTATGGAAGTGTTTACAGCAAACCTGAGCGACGTGCGCTTCACTTATCAGTTTAACATTAACAGTTATCTGAGGCTGGCCTTCATTAAAACGGATATTCGCCGTAATCAGGCCAACTACATTGATGATGTAGACAGTCACTATAAACGCCTGAGCACCCAATTGCTTTACGCTTATAAGCTGAACCCACAGACCGTGTTTTTTGCCGGCTATTCAGACAATGGATATCAGGATGACGATTTGAGTAAAATCAGCAAAGACAACAAGACGTTTTTTGCCAAGTTTAGCTACGCCTGGCTGCTGTGATCCAGACGCGCTGAGGCCTGATCAGACACATCAACTCTGGGCGGGCCTTAACTGCTCTTTTATTATACATATTTATTTTTTTATTCCATCAGGGCATAAGCCTTTTTAATATATCTTATAGCCATTCTTTCCTTTTGTTTTGCTCCAGCCCCAGTAAAGTGTGACTAGTATTAAATATCCTTAGCTCATTGAAGGGAAAATTATGTCGAACGTTTTTGCAGATAACAGCCTGGCAATTGGCAACACCCCGATTGTTAAACTTAACCGCGTAACAGGTGGCAATGTCTTTGCCAAAATTGAATCTCGTAACCCGAGCTTCAGCGTAAAGTGCCGTATTGGTGCCTCGATGATTTGGGAAGCCGAGAAAGCCGGTTTGCTAAGCGAAGGCAAAGAGCTGATCGAGCCAACTTCTGGTAACACAGGTATTGCATTGGCTTTCGTTGCCGCATCCCGTGGTTATAAGCTTACCCTGACCATGCCAAATACCATGAGTCTTGAGCGCCGTAAGCTACTAAAAGCGCTAGGTGCAAACCTGGTACTAACTGAAGGTGCCAAAGGTATGAAAGGCGCCATCGAGAAAGCCAATGAAATCCTGGCTGGCGACCCTGAAAAGTACGTACTGCTACAACAGTTCGAGAACCCGGCTAACCCGAAAATTCATGAAGAGACCACAGGTCCTGAAATTTTTGAAGCGATGGACGGTGCAATCGATTACTTCGTAGCCGGTGTTGGCACAGGCGGCACAATTTCTGGTGTAACTCGTTACCTGAAGAAAGAGAAAGGCCTGGCTGTTAAGTCAATTGCAGTAGAGCCTGTTGATTCAGCCGTTATTTCTCAAGCTCTGGCTGGTGAAGAGTTGAAGCCTGGTCCGCACAAAATTCAGGGTATCGGCGCTGGTTTCATTCCTGGCAACCTGGATCTTGAGCTGCTTGATGGCACAGAGCAAGTATCAAACGAAGATGCGATTGCAATGGCACATCAGCTAATGAAAGACGAAGGTATCTTAGTCGGTATTTCTTCTGGTGCTGCGGTGGTTGCTGCTAAGCGTCTTGCAGAGAAGCCTGAAAATGCAGACAAGAACATCGTCGTTATTCTACCAAGTGCAACAGAGCGTTACTTGTCGAGCCCATTATTTGCTGATGAGTTCACCGATCAGGAGTTGGTTCAGTAATCTGAATACACCACGCTCGTTAGACTAATTGTCTATAATAAGGCCAGCTAAATGCTGGCCTTATTGTCTTCTGTCCTTCCTTTTAGCGTGATAATGTCTAGACTTAATGGATAATCGATGTAGCCTAAAAGCAAACTCATCGTTTTATTTTTAAACGCTTTTATCTCAATTGTGCGCACCAGGAAATAGGTTATGAAAATACTCACCCGGCTATTGTTGCTGTTAATGTGCAGCCTCTCTGTGACTGCCTTTGCGAGCCTAAATGTCGGTTACTTTAAACAAGGCAAGTACCTGATGGTTCAGGGTGAGCAATATAAAAATGGGTACCTGTACAATAAAAGCGGTGATAAGCCGCTATTGCATCTGGTAACACTGGACTGGCCTCCCTATATTGGCGACCAGTTGTGCAACAAAGGTTGGGTGTTTCAATTTACAATCTCCTTACTGGCGGATCAGGACTACCCTGTTTATGTCGAATTCCTGCCCTGGGCCCGCGCTGTCAAAGCCGTTGAGTCCGGCCGTGCAGACATTCTCTTTCCTGAGTACTTTATCGAAGATGCCTCCCCCTCTGATAACTACCCCGGCAAAACACGCCGTGAATTACTGGCACTGTCTAATGCATACCCGGGTGGTGAAATTACCCTGCTAAAACGTCGCGGTGAGTCAGACAGCTTTGAGGGCAACCTCAATGCACTCAAAGGCGCTACCATAGGTGTGGTGCGGGGCTATCAGAACACTCCCGAGTTTGACGCCATGATGGACAACAATGAATTCATCATTGTCGAAGCCGTCGATGATCTACAACTGGTTAAGCTGCTGATAGGCAAACGTGTTGACCTGATTATTGGCGATCCCAAAGTGCTGCGCTTTACCGTAAGTTATTCAGATTTGGCTAAATCTGAAAAGGTCACCTTATTGCGGGGGCTGGAAAATGTGGAGCCAGCTTTGAGGTACAACAATCTGTATTTTGCACTCAGTAAAGCCAAGCCCAACTGGCGTGGCGTCCTTAATGACCTCAATAAAGGCCTTTATCTGTTTAAAAACAGTGGTGAGACCGATCGCATCATCGAAATGGGCAGCTCAGAGTGTTATTAACTGATAAGCCTTCGCTTACTCAATTGCGCAAGATTTGAATATTTTTCATAGAATGAGCGACATAGACTAGCCAGACATTAAATCAATGTCAGGTAATCGTGGATGTCTGTTGATCCAAATCGCTCTTCCAGTAACTCAGAGCACCTCGCGACCGAGCCGGTCGCCATCTTGTTTTTGAAACACTTTTTTCCAATATGCATCGGTATGCTGGTTATCGGCCTGTACAACCTGATAGATGGTCTGTTTATCAGCCACTTTGTGGGGGAGCAGGCGTTGGGCGCAGTTGCCATGGTATTCCCTGTTCAAATGGGGATTGCAGCGCTGGCTGCTATGCTCTCTGCCGGCATGTCAACTATGGTTACCCGTCTGCTGGGCGCCAGACAACGAGCAAAAGCCGGATTGATAATTGGCCATACCATGCAGATAGCAATGCTACTCAGCGCAATCCTCCTGGTATTAGGCTGGCTCTATCCACTTGAGATACTAAACTGGCTCAGCGTCGATCCGGTATTCAAAGCCGACGCTTTCGCTTATCTTTATCCCATTATGCTATGTAGTTTTGTTGCGATAATTTTGCCTGTACTGGGAGATATTTTTCGTGCTGAAGGACAACCGCACAAGCTCATGCTGATCATGTTAACGGCTTCCGGACTCAATATTGTGCTGGATTACGTGTTTATTGCAGTATTTGAATGGGGTGTTACCGGCGCGGCTTTGGCCACAGTGATATCACAGGCTACCGCCTTGCTATTGGCCTTATACCTGCTATCGAGACCCGGCAGGTTTACCCCCATTTATTTTGCAATTGATCATAAAGCCTGGCTCCCTATTTTGTCGACAGGGGCACCTGTGTTGATCACACACCTCTGTCTGGGCTGGCAAACGGCCATCATGAATCTTCAGCTCATGCAAACCGCAGGAGAAACCTGGGTTATCACTTATGGTATGCTAAGTCGGGTGCTGACCTTTGCTACTCTGCCCATGGTTGCCATGCTGGTCACCTTTCAAACCTTATGTGCCTTTAACCTTGCAGCACAAAAAGCAGAACGGGTGCGTAAATCAATTGAAATCGCGCTCCTTTCAATGATGCTGTATGCCACACTCGTGACAATCCAGCTTGCTTTGTTTGCCTCAAATGTCATGGCCTGGTTTACCAACCAGTCATTACTGATATATCAGGGTCAGGAAATGATACACTCCGCACTGTGGGGGCTGCCACTTGTCGCCTTGATGTTGGTTGCCAGCGGCTTTTATCAGTCTATTGGCGACCCTCGCCGAGCTAGTTTTTATAGTGCATTCAGGATCATATTTGTGTTTACGCCGTTGCTTTTTGTACTGCCACTGTGGTTTGACCTGAACGGGATCTTTATCGCGATAGTCAGCGCCGATATCATCACCGCGCTGGCGACCTGTTGCCTGTGTTGGTTTCACTACAAACAAGCAACCTCAAACAAACTGGAGATTATCAGTGCAAAAAACTGACCGGCAGGAAAAGCATCGGGACTTATATTATCAGCGCTTGAAACCTGTGGTTGCTTATATTCACAGCCACCCGGATCAGCCTGTTAGTCTGGAAAAAGCCGCGCGACTCAGCCACTTTTCTAAGTGCCATTTACAACGCATTTTTTCTGCCCTGATGGGTGAATCCCTGACCCAATACAGTAATCGGGTAAGGCTGGAGCGCGCCGCTTCTTTACTGTTCTTTCACCCCGAAAAAAGCGTAACTGACATTGCACTGGACTGCGGCTATTCAAGTAGCGCCAACTTCACGCGCTCTTTCAAAGAACACTATGGCATTACACCAATCAGCATTAGAAAAACAGAGCGCCTGAAAAAGCAACTGGCAGAGCGCCTTGAAGTTCAAAAGATGAACGTTGAATTACTGATGCGACTGCAAGCCGAAAAGATGTCTGCGAAGCAGCCTGACATATCACCCACGGCCAGCCGGATCATGAAGATTGATGCAATGGACTTATGCACCCTCAGAGCACCGCAAGGCTATCACCTTGATGGGATCTGGCAATGCTGGGAGCAACTAAATCAATGGGCCCAAGTGCATGGTCTTGACTCACACAGCATTACTAAGTTCGGATTTGGTCATGACAACCCCCTCTTTACCCCGCTGGATAAAGCCAGATATGACGGTGCGTTGGTGATCCCCTCGGGATTAAAAGACAAAGTTAAAAGCCCTTTCAGACTAAGTGCGTTAGCTGCGGGTCAGTATGCGGTTTTTCGCTACCATGACTTAGTGAGTAACCTGCTGCCTTTTCAGCTGGCCCTCTACGCAGCCTGGTTACCGAACAGCGGGTTTGAGCCGGACGATGCCCCGCTCATTGAGCATTACGACCAGCCAGTTGATAACGACCATAACAAAGACCCTGCAAAACGTATGATTGCGCTGGAGATCTGGTTAAAAGTCAAACCGCTGGCTAACACGACCCCCGATTAACTGATGCCAATATATTTATGGACCTGCACAGACAAGCGCCAGTTTTTCCGTTTACATGTATCAATGGCCAGCTTAGTCGCCTTCGCCTTTTGACTGATAGGTTGCAGGTATACCAGCTTAGGCTGAACCCCGGTCTCTTCGAACAAGGCTTCGAGCTCTTCTACGTGCTTCTCCATTGCGACCGGGTGTTTAATCTCATCCGCTCTTTGCATCGCACTTGCCAGGACTTTGTAACCGCCGCGCATATTGATTTTCGGAGATACCGTTACCCAGGTTTGCGCAGGCACCAGAATTTCAAAAGTACCGCTGGTTTCTACCTGAGTTTGATATCCCTTAGCATGAAGCTTGTCGCACAACGGGTTGAGATCATACATACAAGGCTCGCCCCCGGTGATCACTACATGTTTTGCGGTATAGCCGCGCGCTTCAAACAAAGCCAGTAGTTGCTCAGGTGTGGCATTGGCCCAAAAGTCTGAATCCGCTTTTTTCTCTACCGTTTGATCCAAGCTTACAAGATAAACGGGGTCAACCTCCCAGGTCTGCTTGGTATCACACCAGGCGCAACCTACAGGGCATCCCTGTAAGCGCACAAAAATGGAAGGCACACCAGTGTGGCTGGCTTCACCCTGGATGGTTTCAAACACTTCATTTATCTTGTACAAAACAGCTCCGAACTCACTTTACATACCGGATTCAAACCGGACACATGACGACTTAATAACGTTTACATTTTACTCTGGCAAAAACCATAACGCTGAAAAACAGGCATTATCTGACCCGTCGGATTGTCATTTTTTCAGCGGCCGTGTAGTATATCGCGCCCTGACATAAACCTCTATTAAAATCGCGAGCAATGTCAGTGAGTATTCGAGCACACAAACGAGGCAAACCTATGAGCGAAAAAGTCGTTGTTATTTATTCCGGTGGCATGGATTCATATACAGTCCTGAACAAGGCACTTAAATCAGGCTATGAGGTCTATGCACTGTCTTTTAATTATGGCCAGCGTCATGTAAAAGAGCTCGAAGTTGCACGTCAAGCCTGCGACGAACTCGGTGTGGCTCATAAAATCGTCGACATTTCCGCTATCAATCAGCTGATCGGTGGTTCATCACTAACTGATGACATTGAAGTACCTGAAGGCCATTACGAAGAAGAAAGCATGAAAAGCACTGTGGTGCCAAACCGCAACATGATCTTGCTGTCTCTGGCGGTTGGCTATGCCGTTTCGCTCAAGGCCAGTAAAGTCTTTTACGGTGCCCATTCAGGCGACCATGCAATCTATCCGGACTGTCGCCCTGAGTTTGTGAAAAAAATGGACGACGTCTGCCGCATCGCAAATTATGAAGAAATTGAAATTGTTTGCCCATACCTGAACAACAGCAAGATTGAGATCCTCACAGACGGCCTGAAAATGGGGCTCGACTACAGTAAAACCTGGACCTGCTACAATGGTCGTGAGAAGGCCTGTGGTAAGTGTGGAGCCTGTCAGGAGCGCCTGGAAGCCTTTACATTAAATCAGGCCAGTGACCCACTGTCTTACGAATAACGTCCATCATTTGCTCAGTGGGCAAAGCTACGCCCACTGGCTAAATCACATCTTGAAACAGATCCAATCAAGACCTCTGTTCGATAATTTGCTAACCTAGGACTATCAAAGTGAGAAAGGGAGTCACAGATATGTCCGGCACAACTATGGTTTTTTTAATTGTCTTAGTGGCAGTGGGTTTTGGCGTTATCCGCGATATCTTTGCTAAGCGCCTCGAAATGAAAAAGCTCGACGGAATGAGTCAAGCCGAAAAACAGGCAATGCAGGATGAAATTCAGCAACTCAAAGCCCGTGTAGCAACGCTTGAGCAGATCATCACCGATGATGGCTATCAGGTTGCTAAAGAAATCAATAAGCTATGATACCAGCCAGCAATGGCTGCTGGTATCTCACTTGGGCTCTAAGCCGTGCTGACAAGTTAAGCGCTGGTAAGGTGTGGCTTAGCCACCTGCTTTTTGGCTTCTGAGACCTTTGGCTTTTTCTTGTCGAATATCCCCAAACGAATTCGGATAAAGTGCAGTATCTCCCGCGCCACATCAACATCAACCGCAGCTTCTAAGCCTTCGAAACCTGGACTCGAATTCGCTTCGCAGATCTTAAAGTGTTCTTCATCAAACAACAGATCGATCCCCGCCATATCCAGATTAAGAATATTCGCCGTTTGCGTTGCTAGCCATTCTATCTCGGGGGTGATTGGATGCGACAGGCCTTTCGCGCCCGCACTCACATTCGCTTTGAAGTTTGCGCCGCCTGAATTTCGCTCCATACAAGCAACCACACGCCCACCAATCGTCAATACACGTAAATCCCTACCGTGACTCGACTTAATGAACTTTTGCAGAATAATGTTTGCTTTCGGGCTGGTCGCTTCAATTAACTGCATTAAGTCGTCAAACTCACTGCGCGTTTTTGACAAAAAGACCCCACTGCCCTGTGAGCCGGACAGCGTTTTTACCACCACCGGGAATCCAATTTGCTTTTCAACCAGATCAATATTAACCGGAAACTTCACCAGCATGGTTTTTGGCGTGGGTAAATTTTGCTGTGCCAGGATCTGCTGTGCAAACAATTTGTCTTTTACTGTTTCAGTTGCTTCTGAGCTGTTAAAACAATGCACGCCGAGCCGCTCAAGGTGACGAATAATCGCCAGTGCAAAATACGTTGTTCCAGCTCCCATACGAGGTAACACAAAATCGGGCAGCGATACCGGCTCGCCATCGATCAAAACACTTTGATCGTCTTCACGAGATACCAGCAAGTCAAACTGATCAGGAGAAAACACCTGCAGATCTATGTTCTCCTCCTGGGCAACTTCCAGTAGGCGTTTAATTTCGTATGTTTCTGGCTTTAAAAGGTTTGCCGAGTCTTTGTATATAATCCATCCACGCATTGGGTGCTCTGTGCTCGCTTGAAATTCAAAGCGCGGATTATGAAAAGCTATGGCCCCAAAGTACAACAAAATTTATTTGTCGTCAGGATAAAAGAATTACCAGTTAAAGGGTCAGTTCACTAGTGCCAGGGTCTGCTCGATAAACGGGCTGGGTTCGTCAGGTACCAACAAACAAACTTGCCGACGGGCACGGGTAAGCGCAACATAGAACAATCGCCGCTCCTCCGCATCTGGATACGACTCCCGCGCAGGTAATAACGCCTCTATGATCGCCGCACTTTGCTGCCTGGCGGGCACGCTGTTGCTATGCAAACCCAATAAAATGCTAAAATCAGCCTCTTTACCCTTAGCGCCGTGAAAAGTCAGCGCGGTAATACGCGCGCGAGGAAATCGCTGAGCAAGTTTGGCCAACACTTCTGCTGATGGCAAATATTTGTGATTGCGTGCCAGTAACAAGACTGAGCAAGGCTCAGCCGTCAGGCTCATAAACCCATCGATTGCTTTGCTTAGCGCATCCTCCTCCTCCGGGTACGTAATCAACACGGGGCAACTGGCCACTTGGCTCGAATTAACCCGTTTAATCAATTGACCAGGGTTTTGACATACAAATTCGCTGGCAATGTCCAGTAGCTGTTGCGGATAACGAAATGTCATATCGAGCTGTTGGATCGTTGCCTCTCCAAAGTGCTCCGAAAAGTGGGTCGTCATAGAGATATCTCCACCACTAAAACGATATATCGCCTGCCAGTCGTCCCCGACGGCAAACAAATCGCTCTTACTGTTGCGCACCAGCAGCGCTTTGAGCAACTCGGCCCGAAGCGGAGAAATATCCTGAAATTCATCAACCAGAATGTAATGCCAGGGACTGTGAAACTTGCCACTACGCACATATTCGATGGCACGCGTGATCATGTCATCAAAGTCAATACATTGCTCTTTTTGCAAATAGAGCTGATAGTCAGTAAGAACAGGCCGGAAGCAGTTCGTCCAGAGGGAAAACTCATGACTCAATGACTGCGTTTTGCCCAAAAACAAGGCCTGCTTGTAAAAGCTCAGCGCCTCCGAAAATTGCCGAATCAATTTCGTTGCCGCTCGGGAGGTCAGTTCGAGTTTTTGGCTGTTTTCAGTTGCTGAAAACTGACTTTTCAGCAACGCCTGTAAATCACGCTGATAATGGGGCTCCTGACACAAAGATGCCAGCGTTTCGGCAATAAACTGCTCTCTGGCTGCGTCACTCTGACACAACGCAGACAAGGTCGGTTTATTACCTTCGACCTGAGCGATGATCTCCAATCCAAGGCTATGAAATGTAGCGCACTCCACCGCCACTTTACTGTGAGCCAGCCGTTGCTGCATCTCAACAGCCGCTTCCTTTCCGTATGCGAGCATCAGTATTTGCTCAATCTGAGCCTGTTGCGAATGAAGCAGATAGGCTGCTTTGGCCACCATGACACTGGTTTTTCCGGTTCCTGCCCCTGCAAGTAATAGCTGACGCTCATCCTGTACCACACACGCCCGACGTTGTGCCTGAGTCAAGGGGTGCTCACACACCGTATCGAAAAAGCCCTCATAACGACGTAACTGCGCCTGAATAAAGGCTTCTCTGAATTGAGCCAGGTCTTCGTCATGCCAGCAATGCAACTCAGCTACCGTGTATTGTGCCTGTCGCAGAACCGCATCCATGTCTGGCCGACTTTGCCAGCCACTCCAGTACTTTGCCAACTCAGTGATCACAGAACGAGTTGTAGCCCAATAACGTACAGACAAATATCGATGCTGCAGTAGCCGCTCCACAGCCGCAACCGACGAAAGCAGGCGTGCTTTATGCGTGTTTAACCAGAAGGTTTCAAGCTGAGATTGTAAGTGTGGGTCGGGTTGATGTTTTACCCGAATAGCCAGCACCTGATCCTGCTCATGACACAGTAGGCGTGCGCCTAACCAATCCACCGAAATGGCAGGAGGCTGATGTTGCTGTGCCCAGGTAATCAGCTTTTCACCGTCCGCCTTAAGTACCCTTATTCCTTGTGGGCATACGTCGATTGATCTAACGCCATGGAAAACTTTGGAAATAAAATGAGCAGGAAAATGCATAAAAAGAAACACAAACTAATTTCTTTTATTGTAACCTATGTAAGTGGAATAACGCACTTAAGTAGTTTAAATTCGGGCGTTTTTGAAAGTAAGGAAGGAGTCTAGATAACCGATTGGTGCGAATGGGGGGACTTGAACCCCCACGAGCTATGCTCACCACCCCCTCAAGATGGCGTGTCTACCAATTCCACCACATTCGCAATTCGGTGTAATGCATTGTCGCTTAGTTACGACTTATCTCATATCTGATGAGAGAGCCAGTGCATCGCTGGCTCTGAGCTTGGTGCGAACGGGGGGACTTGAACCCCCACGAGCTATGCTCACCACCCCCTCAAGATGGCGTGTCTACCAATTCCACCACGTTCGCTAAGAAGTTTTTAGTTTGGGACGTCTGAGTTGTTTTGAGACTCTTCTGACGCTGGTACATCTTGACTAGCAGGCACTACTGTAGAAGCTGGTGCTTCAAGGTTTTCCCACTGATCTGCCTGTTTAATTTGGCTGGCAGTCAGACTACCCAGAACAATACTCAGGACAAAAAATACCGTCGCAAGAACTGTTGTTGTTTTGGTCATAAAGTTACCAGCACCTGATGAACCAAACACGGTTGCTGAAGCTCCAGCACCGAAAGATGACCCCATGTCGGCGCCTTTGCCTTGCTGAATTAAGATCATGCCGATCAAAGCCAGCGAGACCACCAAATAAATAACCAAAAGAATCTCGTACATTTACTTATCCCTTTGCACTTTCACAGATAGCACTAAAGCTTTCAGGTTTGAGACTCGCTCCGCCTATCAGGCCGCCGTCAATATCTGCTTGTGCGAACAATAATTCACTATTACTTTCATTAACACTGCCGCCATATAATATGCGCAGTGCATCTGCAACCTGTTCATCATAACTACGTAACAAATCGCGAATATACTTGTGCGTTGCCTGAGCTTGCTCTGGTGTGGCTGTTAAACCAGTACCGATGGCCCAAACAGGCTCGTATGCTATCACAGAATTTACCAGTGATGCTATGCCTAATTTTTCAATGACAGATTCAAGCTGTTGTTTAACAACTTCTTCTGTCTTGCCATCTGTTCTTTGTTCTTGGGTTTCACCAATACACAGAATAGGTGTCAAACCATTTTGCTGCGCTTGAGCAAATTTGTTTGCGACATCTTCATTAGATTCGCCGTAAATACTACGTCTTTCAGAGTGGCCAACTAAGGTGTAATTTGCACCAAGGGCTTTAACTAAAGAAGCTTGTATTTCACCTGTGTAGGCACCAGCATCAAATTCTGACACAGTCTGTGTGCCACATTTTAGACCTGCTGATATTGCCTCAGACAGTAACACCGCAGGAGGAAAAACTAATACCTCACACTGTTGCTCTGCGACTTGCGCACTCACCGCTGCAATTTCTTTTATCAGCTCTAGTGAGCCGTTCATTTTCCAGTTGCCTGCGACGATTGGCTTTCTCTGTCCCATGTATTACTCCGCATCAGAAAGCGGGTGAGATACTAACGTCACTCACCCTAAGTTACAAGAAAAAATTGTGGATTTTGGTTTAGTTGCTCACAGATTCAACGACTTGAGCAATTTTGGTGGCAAAGTCAATAACTTGCTTTTCCTGTTCAGCTTCAACCATAACGCGAACAACAGGCTCAGTGCCTGACTTTCTTAACAAGACCCGACCTTTATCACCCAACTCGGCTTCAACCTCTTTCACGGCTTGTTGAACCACATCCGTTGATACGGGATCTGTACCTTTGACATAACGCACATTGATCATTTTCATCGGATATTTGACAAATCCGGCGCCTAAATCTTTCAGCGTCTGGTTTTGAGCAACCATTGCAGCCAGTACCTGTAAGCTTGATACAATACCGTCGCCTGTTGGGATGAGCTCAAGATTCAAGACGTGACCTGAGCTTTCACCGCCAATCGTCCAGCCATGCTCCTGAAGCTTACTCAGCACATAACGGTCGCCCACCTTACTGCGTTCAAACGGAATGTCTCTCTCTTTCAGCGCATTTTCCAACCCCATATTGGACATCACAGTGCCAACCACACCGCCTTTTAGGTGTCCACTACGCTGAGCTTGCGCAGCGATGATATATACAATGTCGTCCCCATCAAACACACGGCCGTTATGATCTACCATCATGACGCGGTCGCCATCGCCATCATAAGCGATCCCCACATCGGCCTGATGCTCAAGTACATGGCGTTTTAAAGCATCTACGTGCGTTGCACCGCACTTTTCATTGATATTAACTCCATTTGGCTCACAAGCCGTGCAGATCACTTCCGCGCCTAATTCACGCATAACTGCCGGCGCAATGTGGTAAGTCGCACCGTTTGCGCAATCCAAGACGATTTTGAGCCCCTCGAGTGATAGTTCGTTGGGGAATTGCCCTTTACAGAATTCGATATAACGACCATCTGCGTTTTCCAGACGTCGTGCCTTACCAAGCTTATCTGAAGCCACACAGGTCATTGGCTCATCGAGCATAGCTTCAATTTCAAGCTCAACCTGGTCTGGTAATTTCTTACCATCACCACCGAAGAATTTTATCCCGTTGTCATGGTATGGGTTGTGCGACGCACTGATCACAATGCCCGCTTCGGCCCGAAATGTTTGCGTCAAGTAAGCAACGGCAGGTGTGGGCATTGGCCCAAGCAGCACGACATTAATCCCTGCAGCGATTAACCCTGCTTCCAAAGACGTTTCCAGCAAATAGCCTGAAATGCGCGTATCTTTGCCTATGATTACTTTTTTGGTGCCAGACTTTGACAGCACTTTACCTGCCGCCCAGCCTAATTTAAGTGCAAATTCAGGTGTGATCGGAAACTCTCCAACCATACCCCGCACACCATCGGTACCAAAATATTTTCTTGTTGTCATTCATTTACTCCATGCGTTGCTGCGCGCCAAACCCGCAGCACATCATTGGTTTCTTTAACATCATGAACACGTATAATCTGCGCGCCCTGTTGAGCACATAACAATGCTCCACTAAGGCTCGCAGCCAAGCGTTCATCTGTATCCCGATTAAGTAATTTGCCAAACATAGATTTGCGGGATAACCCGGCAAGAATAGGACGTTGTAGTTCAGCAAAGTAAGATAATTGTCCTAACAGTGAAAAGTTATGTTCCAGCGTTTTTCCAAAGCCAAACCCTGGATCAATAATGAGGCGTTCACGTGCTATGCCTGCTTCAACACAGCAAGCCATACGTGACTCGAAAAATGCGCTGATATCTCTAAACAGGTCCTCATAGCAGGGATTGAGCTGCATCGTTCTGGGTTGCCCCTGCATGTGCATCAGGCACACTGCAACATCATCGTAATGTGCAGCCACGTCAAGTGCACCAGGCTCCTGCAACGCACGCACATCGTTGATCATATCAGCACCCGCTTCAATCGCAGCTGACATAACCTCAGCTTTACTGGTGTCAACTGAAATAACACAGTCAGACTGAGCCCGTATTCCTTCAATCACGGGGATAACACGCTCAAGCTCTTGTTCCAATGCGACATCAGGTGCGCCAGGACGTGTTGACTCCCCCCCAATATCGAGCACACTTGCGCCTTGCTGAAGAAGGGTCAAACCATGACTGACAGCGCTGTCAGACTGACAATACTTGCCGCCATCTGAAAAGGAATCAGGAGTTACGTTAACAATTCCCATTATCTGGGGTGTAGACAGGTCAAGTGTACGACCACGAGGAAGTTTAAGCTTAAGCATAATACGCCTGTTGAATTGCTTTTATATAAGCATATTTTATAAAAAACTGCCACATTAAGATAGTGAGTGCTCGCTGTGAAGAGCATACCTGACACCACATGAATGGCTGCTTACTTAATCCAATTCGTCGAATTTCGGCTCTTTAGGAGGCCTGGAAGATGCCAATTCACAGCATCCATCTGTATACATATATACAGTGTTCTAGTCCTGATAATTATCTAGGCGGACTTTCATTTTCCCTATGCTCTAAGTATTCGTTGGCTAAACGTGAGATAAGATAAGTCTCAGCCAGTAAAATCTGTTAGCCAGACGAATTGGTAAAGAAGTCATCCTTAAAATATAAAAAAACCCCGGCTAATGCCGGGGTTTATCAATTATTGAATTCTAACTTAGATTATAACTTGTCATCAAGCTCAGAACCCGATACTGGCGCACTTTCGCTCTTTTCAGCGTCAGTATCGGTGCCAGCAGAAGTACCCGTATTCCCATTATCGGTTGGCTTACGGTCATGCGCGTCTCTTGGAGGACGCACCTCTTTTCTTTCCATTAAGTCGTCAATCTGGCCTGCATCAATTGTTTCATACTTCATCAATGCATCCTTCATGGCATGAAGGATATCCATATTGTCTTTCAGAATTTGTTCCGCCCTGCCATAGTTGCGGGTTACAAAGTCCTTAATTTCAGCATCAATGAGCTTAGCAGTCTCATCAGACACACCAGCCATGCGTGACGACCCGCCACCCATAAACATTTCGCCCTGCTCTTCCATGTACATCTGAGGACCCAGCTTTGGACTAAGACCCCATTGCGTAACCATTTTACGGGCAATATCAGTGGCTCGCTCAATGTCATTGCTGGCACCCGTCGTTACTTTGTCATCTCCATATATAATGGCCTCTGCGATTCGACCACCATACAGGCTGGATAGCATAGACTCCAAATGCTCTTTTGAGTGACTAACTCTGTCTTGCTCAGGCAAATACATAGTTACACCCAATGCGCGACCACGCGGAATAATAGACACTTTGTAGACAGGATCATGCTCTGGCACCAATCGACCTACAATCGCGTGACCTGCCTCGTGGTATGCTGTCATTTCTTTTTCTTTCTCAGACATCACCATAGATTTACGCTCTGCGCCCATCATGATCTTGTCTTTGGCTGCGTCAAATTCAGCCATGCTCACTTTACGTTTGTTACCACGGGCAGCAAATAGTGCAGCTTCATTAACCAGGTTAGCCAGGTCAGCACCTGAGAAACCAGGTGTACCACGGGCAATAACCGATGCCTCAACGTTTTCATCAAGCGGCACTTTGCGCATATGTACATTCAGGATTTGCTCACGACCACGTACGTCTGGCAAGCCTACAACAACCTGACGGTCAAAACGGCCAGGACGCAGCAATGCCGGGTCAAGTACATCGGGACGGTTCGTCGCAGCAATAACGATAATACCTTCATTGCCTTCGAAACCATCCATTTCAACCAGCATCTGGTTCAGAGTTTGCTCACGCTCATCGTGACCACCACCCATACCAGCACCACGTTTGCGGCCTACGGCGTCTATCTCATCGATAAAGATAATACACGGCGCAGCTTTCTTTGCCTGATCGAACATGTCTCGTACGCGTGACGCACCAACACCAACAAACATTTCTACGAAGTCAGAACCTGAAATGGTAAAAAATGGTACTTTAGCCTCACCAGCGACCGCTTTGGCAAGCAAAGTTTTACCAGTTCCAGGAGGACCGACCATCAACACACCTTTAGGAATGTTACCGCCAAGCTTTTGGAATTTAGACGGGTCACGCAAGAAGTCGACCAATTCGGTCACGTCTTCTTTTGCTTCGTCGCACCCTGCAACGTCGGCAAATGTAGTTTTAACCTGGTCTTCCCCCATCAGGCGAGCTTTGCTCTTACCAAATGACATGGCGCCTTTACCACCACCACCTTGCATCTGACGCATGAAGAAGATCCACACACCAATTAACAACAGCATAGGGAACCAGGAAATGAAGATATTAGCCAGGAAAGACTGCTCTTCCGGCGCAACCCCTTTAACGTTTACGTCGTTTTTAAGTAAGTCATTGATCAGGTCGTCATCATACAACGGCATAATGGTTTGAAAACGTTCACCATTATTTTTGATCCCTGTGATCGTACCAGCTGTGCGGTCGATGTTAACATCGCGGACTACACCACTACGCACTTCGTTCACAAACTGAGTGTAACTAGTTTGGCGATCTGCTTGTTCGCCACCATTGAAGCTCTGAAACACGGTCATTAGCACGACTGCTATCACCAACCAGAGTATTAAATTCTTCGCCATATCGCTCAAGGGGTTAACCTCTTGTATCTAAAATAATTCAAATTCGTCTTAAAAGCGTCTCAACTGTACTACAGTTTGTAGCCCGTCGCCACTATATATACTTCACGAGATCGTGGACGAGATGCTTTTGGTTTGCGGATCTTAACCACTTTAAAGGCATTACGCACGTCCTGCACAAACTGATCAAAGCCTTCGCCTTGAAACACCTTCACGGCAAACGCCCCATTCGGTTTGAGAACCTGATGGCACATATCAAATGCCAACTCGACCAAGTACATGCTACCAGCCTGATCTATCACATTGTTGCCACTCATATTGGGTGCCATATCCGAACATACCACATCAATATTTTTGCCACCAATTCGCTCCATTAAGGCATTGAGTACGGCTTCTTCGCGAAAGTCACCTTGCAAAAAGGCGACACCCGGCAGAGAGTCCATTGGCAAAATATCACATGCGATCACTTCGCCCTTCTCACCGACCTGTTCGGCCAAATACTGAGACCAGCTTCCTGGCGCTGCGCCCAGGTCGACAACATGCATACCTGGTCTAAACAATTTGTCTTTTTGTTGGATCTCTTCCAACTTAAACACAGCACGTGAGCGATAGCCTCGCTTTTGTGCCTCATGAACATAAGGATCTTCAACATGTTCTTTTAACCAGCGTTTGGAGCTCGCTGAGTGCTTTTTATTTGCCATATTAACTGCAACTCATTAGTAATATTCTTTAGATGGCGTTAGAATAGCGGTAATTCAAGCCTTAATTAGTAAATTGTATCAATATGACATTATCAAATAAACAGAAGCAGTACCTAAAAGGGTTAGCACATGACCTAAAACCCGTTGTTTTGCTCGGTGGTAACGGGCTGACAGAAGGAGTTCTGTTAGAGATTGAGCAATGTTTAGACATCCACGAACTCATCAAGGTCAAAGTACCGACCAATGATCGTGAAACCAAACAGCTTATCTTTGAAGCCATTATTCGTGAAACAGGTGCCCACAAGGTTCAGACAATCGGCCATATCGTCGTTTTGTATCGCCAAAGTGAAGATAAAAAAATCCAGTTACCTCGCCAGTAGCATCTAGCTGGCTGCCTGAGCATCAGCTTGTGCCCTGGCAGCTCTGCTAAATTCAATGGCCTGACGAATGAATTCTGTACTCAGGCCATTGATGACCCCACTTTCTGCATTCAGCAGCAAACTAAAACCAATCCCCAACTCTGGTAACACTGCCACATCCGTTCTATAACCTTGCACCCAGCCACTGTGGTAATACATTAATTCACCTGAAAAACTATAAATACGCCAGCCAAGGCCATAATGTGCTTGTTCAACATAATTACGCCACACACGCCTGCGCAATTCGCGCTTTGTGCGCGTATACGGGCGTGACTGTATGGTAAGCGCATCCAGCGACAAGACCGACGGGTATATGCCCAGTTGTGCCTTTAGCCATTGTGCCATATCTGCGGCACTGGCATTCACACCCGCTGCTGGCGCCACTTTATAGTAGTGTGGCTTCAGCCTGGCAGTGTGCCAACGTTTAGTCCCTCGCACATGAGGCGCCGCAAAATTATCATCTCTGGTCATGTGCGCATGACCTAAGCCCGCATCTTTCATACCCAAAGGAGCAAAAAAGAAGTGCTCGAGCCAGGATTCGTAGCTAAGTTGCGTCGTTTGCGCAATCACATTGCCGATCAAACTAAACATAACATTCTGATAGCCATAACAAATACCCGGCCTACAAAGATGCTTAACATCAACCAGGCGCGGATAAATTTTGTCATACGTCATACGTGACTCTATCAGGTTGTCATAGGCGTTGGGTACCAGACCGCTAGAGTGACTCAGTAAGTGATATAACTTGGCCTTACCGTAAGCGCTCTCACTGAAAATAGGCAGGTGCTCCGCAACGGTATCTTCGAGATTAAGAACCCCTTGAGCTGCCAACTTGGCAGTCAGGGAGCCGGCAAAGGTCTTGGATACCGAGGCTAACCGAAAGCGCGTATTGACCGTGACGTTGCGCCCTTTTTTAACTTTGGTTTGCCCTATGCCTACGATATGATCACCATGCTGCTGATGAACAATACTCAAAGCAGCACCCGGTATCGATTTTTCTTTTAGTTTTTGTTTGAGTTGCTTAGAATATGCGTTCACAAATTGCTCCCAGCGCAGCTGTTCGCTGTCTGGGTTAGCCTGAGCGACCCAAGTCGACAGTGCGAAAGCAATAATAATAAGATGATGCAGTGACTTCATAATGATCCGATTCATTAACACGCTGCACATAATATCATGAAGTTTGGCGCTGCTCACGCGGACAATCCTTGTTGGTCATAGAAATTCTTCAATGCAGACCGAGGGATAGTGCCAAATAATTTGTCGTGTTTTAATGCAGCTAAGTGCTGATGTATAAAACTAAGTTTAGAGGTATAAGTCATGCGCTGTTTGCTTTCAATTATTGCCTTGGCCGGACTCACAGGGTGTATTGCAACACCGCCAATGGCCCCCAAACTGGATGTGCCAAAAAAGCCGCTATTAACTAAATCCGTTTACCAGCTGTCATATAGCACTGAACTCGAATCTGCCCGGATCAAATCTGTGCAACTGCCCGCTCACCCAGTTAAGAGTGGTAATACAGTTTACATAGATACCAGTAAAGTAAGCGTCACAGACACATTGCGTAAGCAGATTATCCAACTACTAAAAGACAAAGGCTTGACAGTCGTCGCACAAAAAAGCAGTGACTACCACCTGGTTGTGCAGCAAATGGATCTATCATTTGGCAAGGACAAGGTTTATGTACTCAATAAACCTGAAGATCCCCACCCTTACATTGCGCAACTCGCCCAAACGATCCCAAGTAAGCAGTGTAGTAATATCATTGCGTCTTTAAGCATGCGGCTGACGCACAAGTCATCCTCCGATGTCATTTGGTTTGCCAAATCATCGATTAACAGTGCTGGATATCAGGGCATTCCGCTACAATATACCTTCACAGAAACAGAAAAGGTCGCAAACGAACACGCGGTGATCTCCTTCATTGTTGAACAAAACCAAGAAGAAGCACGCCGAGCCAGATACAATCAGGCTGTCGACATCCCGCCCTATCAGGTGGAAACACAGATTTCGCCTTTGGTAAAAACGGCTGGCGCATGTAATCAAACAGAAGTGAGCGCACTGACCAGCGACATGATGCATCATTTGAGTCGAGGTCTGATAGAAAAGCTTAATGTATTGCTTTAACTGGAGTTCTCACACAAGAACACACACTTAATTACACTTTTTACGTGATTCATACTTATAATTGCAGGCAAGAACATAATTCAAACAAAATAAATAACGCTTTGTCCAGCTGAATCCTGGCAAGCGCAATAAAGGAGAAGTCAAATGGAGCAATACGGCACGATTTTGTTGGTTGAAGATGACGAATCACTCGCACAGTGGGTTGCTGATTACCTGAATAATCAAGGCTACACTACTGAGTGTTGTTATCGCGGCGATCAGGTTGTCAGTATGGTCAAACAACACGAACCGGATTTGGTTTTACTGGACATCATGTTACCGGGTCAGGATGGTATCAGCGTATGTCGCGAATTGCGCCAGTTTTACAACAAGCCCATCATCATGCTGACAGCAAAAGATGAAGAAATGGACGAAGTGATTGGACTGGAGGTAGGTGCCAGCGATTATGTGATAAAACCCGTGCGGCCTAGAGCGTTACTCGCGCGTATCAAAGCCAACATGCGCGTTGCCCAGGACAATGACGCCAGCACAGATAGCAGCGCAGTGATGCTCAATGTCGGTAATCTCCGCATAGACACTCAGGCACGCAAGGTCATCGTCGCAGACCAGGAAGTGAATGTCTCCAGTGCTGAATACCTATTGCTGCATTTCCTCGCCAGCAACGCCGGTGAAGTGGTGTCCCGGGATGCGGTGTTCAAAGCCACCAAAGGCCGTGAATACGATGGTCTGGACCGCAGTGTTGACGTACTCATTTCTGCGCTGCGTAAGAAGTTTGGTGACGACCCCCAAAACCCTGAAAAAATTAAAACAATCTGGGGGAAAGGCTATCTGCTGGTACCTTCAGCGTGGTAAGCCAGACTTTAATCTATTTATAGGTCCGCTTTTGACTACGCGGACCCCAGCCTTTCCCTTGCCTACCTTATGTAACGGGATTTATCTTTGGAGTAAAGGATGAGAAAGCTCTACCTGTATTTATTAGCGAGCGCTCTAATCTCAATCGTAGTACTGGGCTGGCTGCTTGATACCCTGAGCCAGCAAGCTGAACCTGCAGAAGACGCCTTTGCCTGGCAGGCTAAACTACTTTACGGTGTGACCAATCAAAGCGCCTCCATACCAGAGACACTACGAACGGCTTATATGGAACAAGTAAGTAAAGATTTTGACTTGCCCATCACTTATAGCTCCGGAGATTCATTAGCTTTACCAGTCGAATTAAAAAATCAGATGATGCAGCCAGAAGGCTTGCTGCTGGAGGATGACATTGGCTACTATTTACTCAAGTCGGCCCCCTCACTGGCACCCGATTATCTTGAACTGAGACTCGAAAAACCACCCGAACAATATGATTCTGATGTGTTCTTAACCCTGGCCTTTTATGCCGGGATTTGCACTTTCATGTGGGTAATTTTGGCGCCCCTAGCCAGGCGACTTGCTGTCCTGGTCAGCGCAGCGAAACAATTTGCCAGCGGTGATTTAAGCGCTCGCATCGAGGTGAATCATTTTACCTATATCAAAGATCTGGAGCTGACCTTTAACCGCATGGCTAACCAGATAGAAAAACTACTGGCCGAAAATAAGTTGATGGCGTCCAGCTTATCTCACGACATTCGTACCCCGGTGGCCTGTTTACGGTTCGGTTTTGATGCCGCCTTTGAAGAAGACGATATTGAGCAAGTACATGCCCTGATGCATCGGATGGAGAAAGACCTTGATCAGATGGAAGATATGCTGGCCAGTTATCTGTCTTTTGCCACCTTGGAACAAAAGTCACACCTCCTCAAGTTTGCTCCCACCCAACTGGACACCTATATTAGTCATGTGGTTGAACAGATGGCACCTAAACTGTCCAAGAAGCAAATCAATGCCAGCGTATCGGTCCCGGCAAACCTGGAATTGGCTGCCGATCCTCACTGGCTGGCCAGAGCCATCTCCAATTTACTCAGCAATGCCTGCGATTTCGCCAACAAACAGATTATTGTCAGTGCTCAGCAACTGGATCATCAAATTGAAATTCGCGTCGAAGATGATGGCCCAGGCATCGAAGAAGAAAACTGGGCCAAAGTGTTTGACCCCTTTTTCCAGGAACAGGGACATCGTAACCGGGCAGGAAAAAGCTACGGCCTGGGGCTGGCCATTGTTGCAAAAGTAGTCGACTGGCACCACGGTCAAGCCAGTGTCAGCAGATCTGACCTGCTCGGCGGCGCAAAATTCACGCTAACATTTTCCTGTAAAGCCCCGAGAAATACTGTCAAGACTGACTGACAAGCGTTAGATTTGTGCTATAAATCAGCTAGATACTAACCACTGATGGATACACTACTGGATTTTTCGGATTACGCTCAGGATTTAAGCAAAAACTTGTGTTAGATCAAAGCAATTTAGGCCTTTTTATTTCCTTTTAATTACAGTAGATTGTTGCCGCCGTCTTTAAAAAAGAGAAGTATAAGAATATGAGCAGTGTGCGCGGAGAGTTCAGCTCTCGCTTCGGATTCATTATGGCTGCAGCGGGATCTGCTGTAGGCCTGGGGAACATTTGGGGTTTCCCCACTCAAACCGCCAGTAATGGTGGTGCCGCTTTTGTATTGATGTATTTGATCCTGGCGTTCTGTCTGGCTTATCCCGCACTGATGGCTGAGCTAGTGATCGGTCGCCATGGTCAGGCCAATGCCGTGTCTTCACTGCAAAAGCTCGGTAACAACCCGATGCAAAAGAAGTTTGCGTTTTTCGTTGGTTTTGGTGGCATCATTTGTGCCGGGCTGATTTTAAGTTTCTACGCCATTGTGGCAGGCTGGATGTTAAGTGCAACCTTTGAGCCCGTTGCCAGCACGGTCGGTGCAACAGGCGCAGCACAGTGGCTTTCAGAGCAATCTCTGCTGAGAGATCTCAGCTTTACGCTTGCCTTTGTCGCCCTGACTATCTCAATCATCAGTAAAGGCGTCGAAAATGGCATAGAAAAGTGGTCCAAGCGTCTTATGCCTGCGTTGCTGCTCATTCTGTTCTCATTAATTGCTTATGTACTGACTCAGGATGGTGCTACAACTGGCTTAAAAGCCTATCTGGTCCCTGACTTTTCCTCATTGCTGGATCCGGCACTGCTAGTAAGCGCGCTCGGCCAGGCTTTCTTCTCTTTGTCGCTGGGTACCAGTGTGATGATCATTTATGGCTCTTACATCAGCAAACAAGAAAATCTCGTATCACTGGGTGCATATGTCACCTTAATCGATGTGTTCATTGCCTTTGTTGCTGGCCTGCTAATCATCCCTGCTATGTATGTGGCACAGGCTCAGGGCGTCGAGATCT
This sequence comes from Pseudoalteromonas rubra, assembly GCF_005886805.2. Taxonomy (NCBI): domain Bacteria; kingdom Pseudomonadati; phylum Pseudomonadota; class Gammaproteobacteria; order Alteromonadales; family Pseudoalteromonadaceae; genus Pseudoalteromonas; species Pseudoalteromonas rubra. Next base: position 1,746,408 of record NZ_CP045429.1, on the reverse strand, counting down.
TTTCATCAACCGGGCAATTATTGTCAGAAGACACGCTTGTTTTCCAAGTCTTGCCGGCCTTATTTGAAGGCATGGGTGGCGTTGGCGTCTTCGTCGGTTTTGCCTTCTTTGCACTGATGAGCATCGCTGCACTAACCAGCTCCATTTCAATGCTCGAAGCACCGGTGTCCTACGCGGTTGAAAAATTCGCCCTGGCCAGAACGCAGGCAACCTGGATCATTGGTGGAATTATCGCGACAGTGAGCGTGACGATTATTCTCAACTTCTCGACCCTGTTTGGTCTGGTTGTGCAGCTAACCACACAGTTTGGCCAACCCTTGCTTGGCATGCTGTGCTGCATCTTTGTAGGCTGGATCTGGCACCGTCAGAAGCTACTCAAGGAAATCCAGACTGGCCACCCAGAAGTTGCTTCATCGCTGTTCTGGCGCATTTGGCCCTGGTATATCAAGTTTGTTTGTCCGCTGGCCATCGCTCTGGTGTTCATCAATTCCCTGTAATAAAAAGACAAACTCAAATTCACTACAGAGAGGCAACACCGCCTCTCTTTTCATATCCACTATAACCTCTACTGGCACACCAGTTTTAGATAATTTATACCAAGTTGCTTAATTAAGCCTTCTATTTTGAGGCGAGAAGATAGGATCGATAACCAGGCAAAAAATTTGCGAGCCTATGTCTGAGGTATAAGGTTCTAAATGAGAATATTTAACGCCGTTAGCGTCATATTTGCTCCTTCAAATAGAGCAAGTATTAAGTGAAATCAGTATTAGTCGATAAGGATTATCCAGGTATTAAAAAAGCACGCTCGAGGGCTAATGCCAGTCAGTTAAGCTGACTGGCATTGTTTTTTCTAGCTGGGTACTTACTTGGCTTTGGTTTTATGGCTCGAGGATAGACCCGATCTTCTCGTCGTGTCGGCAGCTCAAAGTGACCCAATGTTTGTATTAACATCTCATAGTGTTTTGGGATGTTTCCCGGGCTGGCGAGGGGGAGTCGCCCTAAGTAACTTAATATCGCGTTGGCGCAATTACTAAAGCTTAATTGGTTGGCCCATATTCCTTTACGAGATGCCGCTTGAGTCATCACCTGACGCAGCAAGTTGTACCCCAGGAGTAAGCCCCACAGCTCTTGCTCAACCATATCTGATTTTTTGCTTCTTAGCGTATATTCATTGTTTAAAAGTGTCTGCTTGATTTCTCTATAACCCAATTCTATTTCCCAGCGGTGGCTGTAAAGCTCAACTATTTCTTCGCCAGGAAACCTCTGCACATCTATCATCGATGTGAGTATTTGATATTCCTTGTTTTTAATTTTTTTCGTCACAAGTCGGGCTTCTACATACGCAGGTAAATCAGGCGATTGCTTATGAGATTGTGGAGTTGTTTTTAAGCGCACCAATTTATCTAAACGACCATTAGATTTAATCACTTCAAACTGAAGCCCTTTCTTCACCGGTATTAACCAGTGCCTCTCGGTGCCATGTGTTTGCCATTGGTGGAGTAGGTTTAATGAGTAGAACCCTTTATCGAACATCGTGAGGCTGTGGTCTGGCGTGGTGGCAACTAATTTGTCTGCCAGCTTCATTTCATTGGTTTTATATCCGCTGAAAGCACTGCTGATAAGTTGATGGCTGGTCAGCTCCATATGACACACCATTCGAATTTGTGGAAAAGCGGTTTCGCCATGCTGATTGCTGGGGGAGCCAAAACATTCACGATTTTCAGGCGTGTCTTGAGCTCGCCAAGTAACACCGTCGACGGCCAGGAGGTTTAACCCGCACCAAGTTTCAAAGTTTGCTTGCTGATAATAATGCGCAGCCATCATTTCAAAGGCATTTTTGACACTGTCTTTACCGAGTCTTCGCCTTCCCTGAACAAGGGCGCTTGGGGCGATTAATTTGCTATCTCCAGGCAGAGCAATTTCCATGTGGGAAGCTAAATCCCAAACCGACTGTTGACGAAAGAAGCTCATACCAATCACAGTCCACATCACAGCCTCGAGTGGAAGCCTGCGTTTTCTGATAGTTGCAACGCCAGCGCGTTGAAAGGCTTGCTCCAGTATTTCGGCATCCAGAAAGTGATTAAGTTTTTCAAAGGTAACACTTTCGGGCAGTTGCTCAAACGCACTGCAAAAGGCTTGTTCTAAAGACATAAAAAAATCCAATATCAGAAATGATATTGGATTTTGAAGCCTTTAAAAGATCGGTCAACTGATCTATTTAATTCTTAACTGATCGGCATTACGCTCGAGGGCGTGCTTTTTTAATACCTGTTACTGGATACCGTCAATTAAGGGCACCAAAACACGCTGAGCTTCAGGTCTGGGTGATTTAACACCGCGCGCAGCGGAATATCGAGCTCGGAGCCTGGCTGCTTAGCTTCTTCATAAACAGCGCGCTTTGCATCCCCACTGATCAACAATACCGCGTGATTAGTATTGGCAATGCCAGCCAAAGTCAGGCTCATACGCTCTGTAATGCTACCCGTTACTTCACTTTGCTTAGCATTGATTGCACACACCAACTCTGAGGTTTGCAATGCTTGCTCTAGCCCCTCTGCATGTGGGAACAAAGAGGCGGTGTGCCCGTCGGGACCCATACCCAAAATGGTGATATCGAATGGCGCTTTTAATTCAGCATAGGCGCCTTCACACTGCGCCTGACCTGCAATGGCCGTTGCCTCAGCATTCTTCATCGTCACAAATGCCGCTTTACTCGCTTCGTTTTGCAACAGTGTTGAGTTTATGAAAGCTTCATTGGACTTTTCATGGTCTGCGTCAACCCAACGCTCATCAACCATGGCGACCGTTACTTTCTCCCAGGGTAAAGATAAATTAGACAGATGCTTGTAGGCAGGTGCGGGTGACGAGCCGCCAGATACCAGCATAGAGGCACGACCATCCACTTCAATCGCCTGACTTAAGGTACTGCTCAACAGCTCAGCCAGCTTTGCTGTCATCGCTTCTTTGCTATCAAAAAACGCTTCGGTCAGTTGTGCCATTATGCTTTTTCTCCTACGTTAAACCAGGCGTGATTATTTTCTTCCAGCAGCTCATCGGCAGCCTCTGGACCCCATGATCCCGCGCGGTAAAGCGAAGGAGTGCCTTTTTCCTGCCAGCGTGCAACAATCGGGTCGATCCACTTCCACGCTTGTCTTACTTCATCACGATGGATAAACAATGCCGGGTTATTCGCCGCGGCATCCAGCATCAGACGCTTGTATGCATCTGAGTGGAAACCTTTGCTGTACTGTTGACTCAACTCAATGTTCAATGTCACTGGCTGCAACTGCATTTCCAGATTATCAAGGCGTTTAGACATCAGCGTTAACTGAATGCTTTCTTCTGGTTGTAAACGGATCTCAAGGCGGTTTGGCTGAATTGGCCCAACGCTTGGATCGTACACGTTATGAGAAACCGGCTTATATTCAACCACGATTTCAGCACAGCGCTTTTTCATTCGTTTACCCGTTCTCAGGTAAAATGGCACACCAGCCCAGCGCCAGTTATCGATATGTGCTTTAATAGCCACAAACGTTTCTGTCTTACTTGACCCCTCACCAAGCTCCTCCAGGTAACCTGGAACCAGTTTACCGTTCAGATCGCCTGGCACATACTGGCCACGAACGACGTTGTCATCCACATCCTCGCCAACCAGGGGGCGTAAGGCTTCAAGCACTTTAAGCTTTTCGGCACGAATGCTATTGGCATTAAGTTTTGACGGGGATTCCATCGCCACCAGACATAGCAGCTGCAACAAGTGGTTCTGAACCATATCACGCAGTGCACCGGCCTTATCATAAAAGCCAGCACGACTTTCAAGGCCTACCGTCTCAGAGATACTGATTTGGATATTGTCGATTGACTTCGCATCCCACAGATTTTCAAACAAGGCGTTCGCAAAACGCAGTGCCATCAGATTCTGAACAGTTTCTTTACCTAAATAGTGGTCAATACGGAATATTTGATCTTCTTCGAAGAATTGCGCAATTTTCCCGTTAATTTCCTCAGCCGATTTACCGCAATAGCCAATCGGTTTTTCAACAACCACACGAGAATTATCCGTGATCAGGTTCTTTTGTGACAATAACTCACAACAGGTCCCATACACCGCAGGCGGCAAAGACAAATAAAAGACGCGTGATTTTTCTTCCCCATCAGCATCAAGAATGTCTTTCAGTACGTCCCAGTTGTCATCGGCCTCGGTCACATTCACCACCACCGGCACTAAGAACTGGGCAAAGGCCTGCCAGTCTTTTGTGTTAAACTCACCTTCGCTAAGGTGCGATTTAAGTGCTTGCTCTGCCGTGGCGATGTATTGTTCTCTTTGTTCTTGCGCCCGGACGGTAGGGAGTACGCGTGAGCCTTCAGGTAAATTACCTTCTTGATACGCACGATACATTGCAGGTAGTAACTTTCGTAACGCTAAGTCGCCGCCTCCACCAAAAATTACGATATCAAAAGGATTAAGCATAATTATGTCTCACAAGGTTAGGCGCGTCGCAGCTGAGTGCATCACACGCTCGTTAGTTAAAACTGTTTCCAGTCTGCGCTCAGACTAGCAAACTCTGCTTTCTTGCTGGAATTGAATTCGTTTGCACCACACAATGATACCATGGTGTTGTGCCGCAGTGCGGTAAGGGATGGTGATGGCTAGCCCGTCTGATTTATGTATGTACTTCGTCGTGACGACTACGCCATACATCCCCAGTAAGAGTCTGTTCCGTCACTGCTTGTTGGCTCTGTTAAGCCAGTTTACTCACCTGCCACTTACAGGTTATGACAAGGCAAATAAATTTGAAAAAATGAGCCTTAGGGGCACTGTAATTCCTCTCACAAAAATACAGGCCCTAAGCACTCCAGCGCTACCCGTTCAAAGGTATTCTTTTCATCTGTGCCAGGTTGCAACCGGGCACCCGACAAGCAATTTGCTCATCGGCAATTATCTGTTTTGTTTGTAATACGCGATTAACCCGGCTGTCGAGCTATCGTGTGGATGTTCAACATCATCCTGCGTCAGTTCTGCTTCAATGGCGCTTGCCAGCCCTTTGCCTAGCTCAACACCCCATTGATCAAATGAGCAAACTTCAAGGATGATACCCTGGCAGAATATTTTGTGCTCATACAGCGCAATGAGACGACCAACCGCTTTGGCATCAACTTCGTCCAAAATCATTGACGTTGTAGGCCTGTTTCCTTCATGAATTTTATGTGGCAACAGACGTTCAATTTCTGCTTCTGATTTGCCTTTCGCAGCTAAATCGCTGCGTACCTGCTGCTCATTCACCCCAGCCATCAGGGCTTCAGTTTGGGCGAAAAAGTTAGACAACAAAATGTCGTGATGTTTGGCCACATCGCGCTGTGGTTTAACAGACGCAATAAAATCGGCAGGTACAATGACATTCCCTTGATGCAGGCACTGATAAAATGCATGCTGACCATTGATGCCTGTCATGCCCCAGATAAGCGGTACAGTGGTGTAAGGGACTGTTTGACCTGCAAAGGTAACGTGCTTACCGTTACTTTCCATTTCACCTTGTTGCAAGTAAGCAGGAAGCATATGAAGTGCCTGGTCATAAGGCAAAATGGCTTGCGACTGATAACCCAGGAAACTGGTATTCCAAACGCTCAGCAGCGCCATGATTAATGGAATATTCTGCTCAAATGAAGCATTTTTAAAGTGCTCATCAATTTCGTAAGCGCCTTCTAAAATGGCTTCAAACTTGTCGTAACCCAAATATAGGGCAATAGGTAAACCAATTGCGCTCCACAAAGAGAAGCGTCCGCCTACCCAGTCCCACATGGTAAATACATTTTCATCTGCGATACCAAAAGCACGCGTTTTCTCAAGATTAGTACTTACAGCAACAAAGTGTTTAGCGATTTCGGCTTCGTTTTGAGCAGACTCGAGGAACCAGGCGACAGACGAACGTGCGTTTGTCATGGTCTCTGAGGTGGTAAACGTTTTCGATGAGATCACAAACAAGGTGGTTTCCGGAGAGACCTTATCTAATACATGTGCAAGCTGAACACCATCAACATTAGAAACATAATGTACGTTGAGGGTGTCGTCTGCATAGGAGCTCAGTGCTTCTGTTACCATCTGCGGGCCCAGGTTAGACCCCCCCACGCCGATGGCGACAACATCTTTCACTGCTTTGCCTGTATAACCCAGCCAGTCGCCACTGCGCACTTTGTGACTGAATACTTTAAGCTTTTCAAGCTCTGCATTAACCTGGTCCATGACGTTTTCGCCATCTACATAAATCGGTGTATTACCACGGTTACGCAAAGCGACATGTAACACCGCTCGGTCTTCGGTGATATTGATTTTTTCACCAGCAAACAACTTGTCGCGCCACTGAGCCAAATCACATTGTTCAGCGAGGTTAATCAGCTGTGCGAATGTGTCTTTGTCGATGAGTTGCTTAGAAAAGTCAAACAACAAACCCGGGATCTGACGAGAAAACAGGTCAAATCTCGTTGCATCTTGCTCAAACAAAGATTTTAAATGTTGTGTCTTCAGTTGTTCTGATGCTGTTGTTAAAGCCTGCCAACTCGATAGTTGTGTACGGCAACTCATATTAATTCCCCTAGTGACGATGCGTTTTCAAAACAATAAAAATTGTATTTATCACAAGTGTTAAACGGTGTATTGCGTTAAACATAAGTTAAAATGACAACGCTGTCAAATAGCTAATTCTCAATTTTACATTGCGCATAATACCCCAATTTTGACTTTTTGACACCGGTATCATTAATTTATTTGGTAGAATTTTTGCTGCTAATTTAAGAGCAAATTGGATAGACTAGAAACAACAAATGATCATTTTATGAAATCAAGGCACGGACTATACCGAGTGAAAACCTGAGTGCTAGTCATCAGGAATGCGCAATGATCGCGCTATAAAGTGCATGGTTAAGCACTTGTACACAATATAGTACCACCTTCTCTCACAGAAGAAAAACAAGATGAAAGTAACCATCAACGATGTAGCAAAACATGCAGGCGTGTCGATGAAAACCGTATCGCGCGTGATTAACAAGGAACCATCGGTACGCAAAAAAACCTATGATCAGGTAATGCAAGCCGTAAAAGAGCTCAATTATCAACCCAATACTGCCGCACGTAACCTGGCAGGCACGTCATCGTTTGCCATAGGATTGGTTTATGACAACCCAAACGCCTACTACATCATAGATATGCAAAACGGGGTACTTTCGCGCTGTAAAGAGGAAGGCTATGAGCTAGTGATCCACCCTTGCAATGCACAGCAAAAAGATATGCAGGCTGAAATCGCAACAATGATTAAACGCTCTCGACTTGCAGGCCTGGTTCTGACTCCCCCACTATCTGAGCAACAACCCATTATTGATATGCTGGATGAGCTCGGGGTCAGCTATGTACGACTCTTGTCGGGCCATAATGAAGACGCAGAAGAAAAATCGAAAAACTGTATCTATGTAGACGATTTTGCAGCCGCTTATGAAATTACAGAGCACCTGCTTTCGCTCGGACACAAACACATTGCGTTTGTCTGCGGTGATGAAGAACACAAATCAACCACAGAGCGCCTGGCAGGCTATAAGCAAGCGCTGGCAGATCATCAAATCGCCTTTAATGAAGACTTCATACACAAGGGCACTTACTCATTCGAATCCGGTGTTAAGGGTGCTAAAGCGCTACTTGAAGATGGTAATCCGAATAAGATCACCGCAATCTTAGGCGGTAACGATGAGGTGGCAGCTGGTGCGTTATTTGCAGCTCGCCTAATGAACATTGAGATCCCGGCGCAACTTTCTATCTCCGGGTTCGAGGACTCCCCGTTCTCGCGTCAGACCTGGCCAAAGCTTACCACGGCACATCAGGCTAATGATGTGATTTCCGAACATGCAGCAAGGCTACTTTTCTCTAAAACTCGTGGCAGTCGAAATCAGGACAAAGACATCACCACCACTTTTACGCCTAATATGGTAGTACGGGAAAGTACAGGTCCGGCGCCACAATAAACACTTAGCCCCGGCATGACCGGGGCTTCAGCGCGCTAATTTAACGCCAATCCACCTGCCAGGTTCGCGACCCGATCAAACCCCAACATTGCCAGTGTATTACCAGCCTGCATCGAACGATTGCCGGTGCGACACACCAACAGATAATGCTGCGATGAGTCGAGTGCCCCATTACGCAATACATCCGTCATTCTGCTTAGAGGAATATTCAGCACCCGACCAACCGCCAGATTGCCAAACAACTCAGTGATCCCCCGACGTGATACATCGGACTCATACGGTTCCCGGCAATCAATGATCATTCCCTCATGACATTGCAACCACTCTTCTGCGGCAGATCTGTTTAGCGCTTTCACCGCGGGCACAGCCGAGTCCATCAACGCTCCCAGGAATCGCTCTCTGAATGTGCTAGAGTCGCTGTCCATACTGGCTTTTTGCTCAATAAACTCATCGGTTGAACAGGCACCATTAAGCAGGCGACCCAGTAACGGGCTAACCTGTACTTGTGCATGCCAGTTAATTGCAAAGCACTGTTGATAGTCCAGTGCACTACAGATCAAACTATTGTCATCCAGTATTTCATTGAGGCGTAATAGCGTTTCAGCCATAGAAGCTGCACATGCTGTCTCTCCCTGGCTATCACCAAGCCCCTGGGGCAGTAACAGCTTTCCGGCAAAACAGGCAGACACATCATCGCCCTGCATCAATAAATAACAACGATTTTCCGACTCTTTCTCAGCGCCCGGCAGTTGAATCAGCGACTCTTGCAATAAACCATGTGTGCCGTCCACAGGCCAGCCAAAGTCATCGACTACTTTATTATCAATCAGGTTATGAGATAACAAATTCACCGCATCGCTTGCCGGTTCACTCAGATGCGTTTTCAATAGTGCCCTGCAGCCCAGCCCCTGCTTATCCAGCAAGCGTTGTAAACGAGGAACTAGCTCAGGTACAGGGTCCACAATGATAGCCTGTTTATCGGCCGTCACGTACAGCCAACAGCAGGCTCCCTGATGACGTAGCTGAGTTAAGCCAACTGCGCAAGCTTCCTGCTCCGGTGCCGTGCTGTCTGACACCACCAAACAGTTGTTTTCCAGGATCGGCTGAAGACTTGTCAATGCTTCACATGCCTTGCGGATCTGTGCTTCACTATCGGCCGGTCCAAACGACAGACGAATGGCATTTTCACTTTGCCAGTCCGGGACATTCATTGCATCAAGTACAAAGCTGCGACTTGAGCCTGAACTACAGGCAGATCCTCCGCTGACACGGATCCCCGCAGCATCCAGCAGATCAATGACTTCTTTATTAGTCAGGTGATCCACCGAGAAGTTAAGCGTTGTTGGTACAGACAGCGCAAAATCATGATGAAAAGTGACCTGCTTAAAAGTCGTTTCAATGGCTTCAGCTAACATGCTGCGGTGTTTTTCAAGCTGTTCAACCGGATTAAAAGGAGAGTTTTCTTTATCCAGCAGCATATCGAAGAGCGTACTGAGTGCGGCAATACCTGGAATATTTTCCGTGCCTGAACGCATCCCCGATTCCTGACCGCCGCCCGCAATAAAGGGCGTGTATGGACTGCCACTGCGAATATACAAAAAGCCGATGCCTTTTGGTGCATAAAGCTTGTGGCCGGAAAACGGCGCATAATCTATTGTGGTTTGTGACAATTGCAGCGGCAACTTACCCAAGGCCTGAACACAGTCGACCATCCAGGCCGTTTTCGCATTGCCTTCACGGATCACTTGCTCAAGCCTGAGTAAGTCTTGCTTAATACCTGTTTCATTGTTAGCTGCCATAGTGCAGACCATCACTGCCTGTTCAACATGCTCTGCAATAAAGTCCAGATCCAGTATCCCTTTCGAGTCTACGGGTATTTCCAGGATTTGTGCATCCAGACCCAGTAATCGATTCCAGTGCTTTAAGGTATTCGGCACCGCTTTATGTTCCGTTGCGCCGTACATAAGAACTGGTTTTTCGTAAACCTCTTCGGCACGCTGAACATAATCACTCAGAGCTGAAACGATGGCCGTTTGGATCCCTTCTGTTGCACCCGAGGTAAAAAGCAGCTCTCCACTAGTCGCCCCAATCACCTCTCGACCTTTATTCCGGGCCTCTTCCATCAAGTGCTTGGCCTGCACGCCCGTAATGTGCGCACTCGAAGGGTTACCAAAACACACTTGCATGGTATGCACCACGACTTTTGCAATCTCGGGTAATACCGGCGTAGTGGCATTGGCATCGAGGTAGATTAATTGGTCTTGTTCAGACTGGATCACACGGCGCTCCTTTATAACAATATAGAATATCTTATTCCATTCTACACAAAAGGCACAGCAAGCATAATAATCATTTGCTGTATAAATGAAGATCGTTATTCCAAAATGGTACAAGATAACATTGGGGCAGACATGAAAGAACGAGGTGACGCAGGCACGCCACCTGTTATAGATTATTTAGCCTCAGATGCGAGGTATTCCTGTTGCTGTGTTGACCAGGCATTGAGCAAAGCTTTGACTAAAGAGGCCAGCGGAATTGCAAAAAAGACCCCCCAGAACCCCCACAAACCGCCAAAAAACAGGACTGCGACGATAATGTACACCGGGTTCAGGTCTACTGCTTCAGAAAACAGCAAGGGCACCAACACGTTGCCATCCAAAGCCTGGATCACGCCATAAACCACCAATACCGTCCAGAACTCTGGCGCAACACCAAACTGAAATAACGCCACGGCAGCCACAGGCAAAGTCACCACTGCAGCACCAATGAAGGGGATCAACACCGAGAAGCCCACCAAGGTGCCAAGTAAGGCGGCATAACGTAAATCCAACACCGTGAAGGCAATAAAACTGGATAACCCGACAATCACAATTTCAATTACTTTACCCCGAATGTAGTTCATGATCTGATGGTCCATTTCTTCCCACACCTGATTGATCAGGCGTCTTTCTTTTGGCACCAGCTGCAACAACCCCGCTGTGAGTTGGGTTTTATCTTTCAACATGAAAAACACTAACAAAGGCACCAGAACTAAGTAGATAAGCCAGGCGACCACATCTTTTATAGATGTCAGAGAGGCAGAGACCACCTGTTGGCCAAAATCAAACAACTTGGTTTCCACTGCTCCCACCAGGTTTTGAACCTGCTCTGTCGATATCAGATTCGGGTAATTGTCTGGTAAATGAAGCAGATAATATTTGCCTTCTTCAATCATGGTCGGGGCTTCTTGCACCAAGTTGCTGGTTTGCGCCCACAGCACGGGCAAAATACCAAACATCAGTGCCAGCATGACACTCACAAAGACCAGCATCACGATATTAGTAGCCATCTGCCGGCTGGGCACCACCCGTTGCAGGTGCGTTACGGGCCAATCCAGCAAATAGGCTATAACTATGGCAACTAATACGGGAATAATGAATGTCCCAAAAAAGTATAACAGTGCAGCCATCGCCAGCAGCATCAGCAGTAAGGTCACAGAGTTGGGATCTGAGAACTTGGCCCGATACCAGGATTTAATGAGTTCAATCATCTATACACTCCACTTGTATAAAAAATGGTTCTGACTGTTGATTATGCTGAAATACCATATCTTGATTGTTTAAATAGCGCATTACATCTCGCAAGTCTTGTTCTCTTGTATAAAAAAAGCGCACCGCTTTTGTTTTGGTTTTCGCTTGTTTAAGCTGCCACTTAAACTGGACAAAAAGCTGTGGACACTGAAACGGTCGCAAATCACATTCAATCACGCTGTTTTGAGCCTTATTTAATTCTACTTTCAACCTGTTACAACTCTTAGCCTATACCAGAACACGGCTCAGGTTTACTCTGTGGGCAAACCGTATAGCCTGAACCCGGTCAATGCGTTATCCTTATAAAAGAGATAGTGATTTTTCGGATTTTCACATGCCTGGTGTAAACAACAAGGCGCGTTTGCCTGACAACCCAACCTTAAAAGAAATAAACTGGTTTAAAAAACAAATTAACTGGGGTGAGTTGCCACCATTTTATCACCTTGTCGCCTCTTCAGTTAGTGAAGGCGAAGGTATTTTTCAACATGGATTTGATCACGCCGTTAAGCGCCTGCTCGACAAGCGCAACTGGAATTTATCTCTGCTTGGCGGATATGAGGACAGCAACGGTATCATCCACTGCGAGAAGGCACCGGCCTTAGCGCTTCATCAAGTGTTTACTGATCGTGGTTTTGAGTTATGGGCTTACCCCATCGCCAAGGGCGTTAAAGTAGATCGTTATCTGAAAGACAATAAATATCTTGAGTTTAACGTCTGGGACCCGCATACCATGAAAGTACTGCTGCGGTTTAACCAACTCCATAAATTTATCGCATTTTATTTCGACAGAGGTGACACCGCAGACAAAGCCCTGATTTTGCATGCACACAAAGTGGTCTATAAAACATTAAACATGCTGCAAAGAGAATTGAACGTTATCAAGGTTGATGGGGTCTCAATTAAAGATTTTTATATGTTGTGCGAAAAAGATGCCCGTGCATGTAGCGATGAAATAGACATCGCCAAGATCATGCTGGGTGACGAAATGAATAAGGACTAGAATGCAGTTAAAAAAGCTGTTTCAGGCATCTCTATGTGCCCTGGCTTTGAGTATGTCAATCCCGGGCCAGGCTCAGTCAACACTTAAACTGCCCGACTTGGGCACATCCGCAGTCCAAGTGTTGCCCATAGACAAAGAACAAGCCATCGGCGAAATTATGATGATGCAGATCCGCTCAGGATCTAAATTGGTACAGGATCCGGTGCTCGATGAGTATTTATCAACACTCGGCAATAAGTTAGTTGCCAATGCTAACGATGTACGCTTTCCTTTTTCCTTCTTTTGGATTGATAACAAAGACATTAACGCGTTTGCCTTTTATGGCGGTCACGTTGGCGTACACACGGGCTTGATGGCACAGGCCGATAACGAAAGTCAGTTTGCATCTGTACTGGGCCACGAAATTGCCCACGTAACCCAGCGTCATTTGGCGCGCAGGATCCAGCAAGCCAAAGACAATAGTGCTCTGACCATTGCGGGTATGATCACAGGTATTCTGGCAACTGTAATCGCCCCGGATGCAGGCATGGCTATCCTGTCGGCCAGTTCAACGCAATCAGCACTGAGTCAGCTTACTCACAGCCGTAAAGCCGAACAGGAAGCCGACCGCTTCGGTATGCAGACCTTGTACAGCGCAGGGTTCGATCCACATGCATCCAGCGAGTTCCTGAGTAAACTGGCAGCCCAGGTGCGTTTTAAAAATAAAGCACCGGTGTTTTTAATGTCTCACCCACTACCTGACTCTCGGGTATCAGACGTCCGTTTGCGTGCTCAACAATACGAACAACGCTATGTACCCAGAAGTCCTCAATTCCAGTTGGCCAAGAGCCGGGTTATTGCCAGATACCAACTCGATAGCGAATCAGCACAGGCGTACTTTGAGCAGGCACTGAAGCGTTCATCAGAACTGGACAAAAGCGCCCTGGAATATGGCCTGGCTATTACTTTCCTGGATCAGGAAAAACTGGATAAAGCCCAAACGGTAATGGACAAATTACTGCGTGCTGACCCCAATAACTTGTTTTATCTGGACGTGTACACCGATCTGTTACTGGCGAAGAAAGATTACGCAGGGATCACTAAGTTACTGGGTGAAAAACATCAACTCAGACCGAATAACCAGGTGATCACGCTAAACTATGCCAATGCAGCAATAAAAGGTGAGCAATATGATCTGGCTGAGCAACTACTGAAGGTCTTTTTGCTGGAAAAGCCAGATCATGTTTTGGCAAGACAACTGCTCACAGACACCTACAAAAAGATGGATGCCAAAGCCGACTACCATGAAAGTCAGGCCAGTTTGCTCAGCCATTACGGGGCCTTTATGCGCGCTGCGGACGAAATTCAAAAAGCGCTCAACCACGTGGAAAAGGAAGAAACCATACGTCGCCTGCGCTTAAAAGCACTACTGACGCAATATCGTGATATGCAAAAAGAACTCGCCAAGCTTTAATTTACCTGCTGTACCATGAACACTGTCGTTTTGCTCGGGCGTTCATGGTGCGGCTATCTGTCTACCCTCCTAAACTTCCTGCCGCGCCGCCGGGTATACGCCGCTACTTAGCCGGAAAAACATAGGCAGGGCTTACAGGATACGATACAATTTGCGCCAAATTAGATAAGTACCATTACCGTAAAGGATCTTGTATGTCTGTTACGATTTATCACAACCCTCGTTGTTCAAAATCTCGCGAAACGCTGGCTCTGCTGGAATCTCGTGATATTCAGCCTGACGTCGTCGAATACCTGAAAACCCCCATCGATTCGGACACGCTAAGTGCACTATTACAAAAGTTGGGTTTTACCTCTGCTCACCAACTGGTGCGCAGCAAAGAAACACTCTACAAAGAACTGAACCTGAGCAAAGACAGCGACGAAGCGCATTTGCGTCAGGCAATGCTGGAAAACCCAAAGCTCATCGAGAGACCTATCGTAGTTAAAGGTGATAAAGCCGCCATTGGCCGCCCACCTGAATCAGTACTGGATATCCTGTAAACCTATGCCTGAGATCTTAGTTTTATATCATTCAAGCCATGGCTCGGTTGCAGCAATGGCACATGAAATTGCAGAAACACTGGAGTTTCACGGCGCCCAAGTCAGACTTCGTACCTTTGTTGCGAGAGAAGCCCATGACATTGTGGTATCAAAGCAAGATCTCATTGACTGCGATGCGCTCGCATTTGGCACGCCCACACGCTTTGGCATGATGGCGTCGCAAGCCAAAACATTCTGGGAAACGACCAGTGATATTTGGCTCAAAGGCCAGCTTATCGACAAACCGGCATGTGTTTTCTCCTCGTCCAGCAGTATGCATGGGGGCAACGAAGCGACCCTGCTTAATCTGTCTTTGCCGCTGTTACACCACGGTATGCTGCTGATGGGTGTACCCTATGATGTACCTGAACTACTCTCTACCACCAGTGGTGGTACACCTTATGGCGCAACCCATGTGGCAGGCATGGACAACAGCTGTGAGTTAAGCGATACAGAGATAAAAATCTGCCGTGCACTTGCAAAGCGACTGTATACCATTAGCAATAAATTATCATGAGTCAGATCCCTAAAAAAACCGTCACAAAACGCTTTCAGGCCTCAGCCCTTATTGGCTACGTGGGCTTGTTAATTCTTATGCCTTTATGGTTATTTGTGTTGGCACCCCGTGAGGGCTACAGCACAGGTTTCGTGTTTGCGGTATATATTTTACCCCTGTTGTTGCCACTTAAAGGCATTATTCAGGATAAGCCGTATACCTATGCCTGGGCCAACTTCATTGTGTTGATCTACTTCACACATGGACTGACGCTACTTTGGGTGTCTCCGCAGGAAATGCTGCTGATTTTACTTG
Organism: Pseudoalteromonas rubra; assembly: GCF_005886805.2. Taxonomy (NCBI): domain Bacteria; kingdom Pseudomonadati; phylum Pseudomonadota; class Gammaproteobacteria; order Alteromonadales; family Pseudoalteromonadaceae; genus Pseudoalteromonas; species Pseudoalteromonas rubra. Next base: position 1,730,987 of record NZ_CP045429.1, on the reverse strand, counting down.
AGCTCTTTTTTGCCACCTGTATGTTTATTGGCTGTACCTATTACGCTAGACACCGAGGTCAGGAGCTGGGGTTGAAGATCCGTAAGCTAAAACAAGATTTAGCAGATGAGAAAGCGGCTTACGAGCAAGATAGCCCTAAGGACGAAGACAAGTAACGCAATCAGGCCATGCGCGTCAGCACAGCGGCCTGAACTTTAACTGCTAATTAGATAATGGGCGTCCACCAGTGATTTTATTGGCACGCCCTTCTTCTTTGGCTTTTTCAGCCCGACGACGGCGCGCTTCTTTTGGATCGGCGATAAGTGGGCGATATACCTCAATCCGATCGCCAGCTCGTACCACATGATTCAGCTTAACCGTTCTGTTCCACACACCCAGGCTCAGGTTCGTCGGGTCAATTTCAGGGCATCGTTCCAAAATACCACTTTGTAAAACCACTTGTTCCACCGAGGTTCCCTCTGCAACGTCGACACTGAGCGTAGTGGCCTTATCGGGCAACGCAAATACCACTTCAACCTGGATCATGAGCGTACTCCGTATACAATTTTGGCTCGCTGTGTAAAGGCAGAGACCATGTTCTTTGCCACTTCATTAAAGATACGGCCAAATGCCAGCTCAACTAGCTTATTAGCAAATTCAAACTCTAGCTTTAAACAGACTTTACACGCCTGCTCATCCAATTCGACAAACTCCCAATATCCGTGCAATGATTTAAACGGACCATCAACGAGCTGCATTCTAACCCGGTTACCTTCGTACTGATTCTTAGTCGTAAACCATTTTGTCAAACCAGCCTTAGAGATTTCAAGGCTTGCAGTCATACCCTGATCTGAAGTATCTATCACCCGCGCCCCGGAACAATGCGGCAAAAAAGCGGGATAAGCGTCAACATCATTGACCAAGTTAAACATCTCTTGTGTGCTGTACATCACTAACGCACTTTTTTCTACTTGTGGCATACGCTCTCCAAACTCTAACAAGGCGATTTTACCAAGGTTTTCAAGATTTATCTTGTTTGTGACAGGCGACTGCGCGAAAATAGCCACAATTTTTGATCCGCGCCGATATACAAGGTAGACTAAGCCATTATGGCAAAGAAAAAACCAAACAAATCAAATAGCAATACCATAGCGCTAAATAAAAAGGCGCGTCATGAGTATTTTTTACACGACAAGTTCGAAGCGGGTATTGAGCTTCAGGGGTGGGAAGTTAAAAGCATTCGCTCTGGCAAGGTCAATATCACAGATACTTATATTCACCTGAAAGACGGCGAAGCCTACCTGCTTGCCAGTCAGATCCAACCACTTAATAGCGCATCCACACATGTTATATGCGATCCAATGCGCTACCGTAAGTTGCTACTTAAAAAGCGCGAAATAGACCGGCTGATCGGTGCAACCGAGCGTGATGGCTTCTCATTAGTCGCCACTGCCATGTACTGGAAGAAGTGCTGGGTGAAACTTGAGTTCCACCTTGCCAAAGGTAAGAAAATGCATGATAAACGAGCCGACATCAAAGACAGAGACTGGTCTCGTGATAAAGAACGCCTGATGAAACATAAAGCCTAATATCAAGACACATAAAAAAACCGCCTTTCGGCGGTTTTTTTATTCCTCAATGGCAAAGGCCATTAAGCTTTATACTTTTGCATAACCAAGGTCGCGTTAGTACCACCAAAACCAAAACTGTTCGACATCACAGTATTCAGTTCTTGCTCACGCATTTCAGTGACAATATCCAGACCTTGTGCCTGCTCATCCAGCTCGTCAATGTTGATAGACGGTGCGATGAAGTTGTTTTCCAGCATCAGCAATGAGTAGATAGCTTCGTGAACGCCTGCAGCACCCAATGCGTGACCTGTCATTGCTTTAGTTGCACTAATCGCAGGGGAATTATCACCAAATAATTCCTGAATAGCACCCAGCTCTTTCACATCACCAACTGGTGTAGACGTACCATGTGTGTTCAGGTAATCGATTGGGCCGTCGAGATCTTGCATCGCCTGCTTCATACATCTCACAGCACCTTCACCAGACGGCGCAACCATGTCATAACCATCAGACGTCGCACCGTATCCTACAATCTCTGCATAGATGTGTGCGCCACGTGCCAGTGCATGCTCAAGCTCTTCAACGACCACAATACCGCCACCGCCAGAGATAACGAAACCATCACGGTTTGCATCATATGTACGAGAAGCCGTTTCTGGCGCTTCATTGTACTTGGTTGACAAGGCACCCATAGCGTCGAATTCCATTGCCAGAGTCCAGTGTAGCTCCTCACCACCACCAGCAAAGATCACGTCCTGCTTGCCCAGTTGGATCTGCTCAACAGCGTTGCCGATACAATGTGCGGAAGTCGCACAGGCAGAACTAATTGAATAGTTTACACCTTTGATTTTAAAAGGTGTTGCCAGACAAGCTGAAGCTGTACTTGCCATCGTGCGCGGTACCATGTAAGGACCTACACGCTTTACGCCTTTCTCACGCAGAATGTCCGCGGCTTCAACCTGATATTTAGATGAACCACCACCTGAACCAACGATCAGACCAGTACGCTCATGTGAAACTTGCTCAGGTGCCAAACCTGAATCTTCAATCGCCTGTGCCATTGAAATATAAGAAAATGCAGCTGCGTCGCCCATAAAGCGATGTGCTTTACGGTCAACCAGAGACTTCACGTCAATATCCAGCTTGCCTGATACCTGGCTGCGCAGATTTACGTCTGCGAACTCTTGGTTAAAAGCGATACCACTTTTACCCGCTTTCAAAGACTCTAGTACTTCTTGCTTGTTGTTACCGATGCTTGACACTACACCGATACCCGTAATAACGGCTCTTCTCATGGGTAATTCCCTTAGGACTTTTTAAATTTACGCGTATTCTACGCTGAAACCAGGCACCAAGTGGTCAGCTTTCCAGCGTACACACGTACTCTGAACTGATATTTGTTAAAATGCAACGGACGAACGCAAATAAAATCCGTAAAATAGACACCAATTTAGTAGCGAACTTTTATACACACTATGATACGCAACGCCCAGATACACTTTAACGACGCAGGAACACCAGTCGCAGACAGCTTTGACGATGTCTACTTTTCAAATGATGATGGCCAGGCTGAGTCCGACTATGTTTTTTATTCGCAAAATAAGCTCAATACCCGTTTACTGAGCCATGACCGCAGCCACTTTGTGGTTGCAGAAACCGGATTTGGCACCGGCCTGAATTTTCTTAATACCTGGGCTCAATTTCAACGACTAAAAACACAGCGTAACGTTCAGCGTCTTTATTTTATTTCATTCGAAAAATACCCGATTAAGATTGAAGATTTAAGACAAGCCTTAAAAGCATGGCCGGATCTGTCAGAACAAGCCGAACAACTCTGCGCCCAATACCCAGATGCCGTTGAAGGCTGTCATCGTCTTGAATTTGATGATGGGCAGGTGATCCTGGATCTGTGGTTTGGCGATGTGCACGATTCCTTGCCGAAACTTTCTTATGGGCCACAGGGCCTGGTTGATGCCTGGTACCTGGACGGCTTTGCTCCGAGTAAAAACCCGGACATGTGGCAACAATCCCTGTTTGATGCCATGGCGGCTCTGAGCCGAGACAACGCCACATTTGCCACTTTCACCGCAGCGGGTTTTGTCCGCAGAGGCTTACAGCAGGCAGGCTTCAACTGCCAAAAAGTGAAAGGCTACGGTCGTAAGCGGGAAATGGTAATTGGTCAGTTTGAGGCAGCCAACACGCAAGCAACTAACCCACAATATTACCGTCATTCACCGCGTACACTACACAAAGTTGCTATCATAGGCGGCGGCATAAGCTCAGCCTGTTTGAGCTACCATCTTGCCAAACGTGATATCAACACAACTTTATTCTGCAAAGATGATACGCTGGCCAGCGGCGCATCGCATAATCGTCAGGGTGCCGTGTACCCCAACCTGCAAGCCCAGTACAGCACCACCAGCGAGTTGTATGGGTTGAGCTTTTTATACGCGCGCCGCTTTTATCAACACATTGAAGCATTGGGTTTTGACTATGACCACGACTGGTGTGGCGTACTCTTGCAAAGTGTGACGGATGGTAAGCGCACACAGCATCAAAAAATCGCCGCCAGTGACTTATTTCCCAAATCTCTGATACGTCCGGTCTCTGTGGCAGAAGCGCAAGCGCTGGCTAATATTGATACTCCGTTCGAGGGACTCTTTATTGAACAGGCAGGCTGGGTAAGTCCACCTCAGCTCACAGCAGCAGTTTTTAATGCAGCCCAGTCCAAGTGTCAAAGCCAGCAACACTTTAATACAGATGTCAGCGCGCTAGAAAAGCGTGAGGATGGCTGGTATTTACAAATCAACAAGCAGTGGCAAGGCCCGTTTTCAGATGTCTTCGTCTGTGGTGGTGAACACAGTGATATGTTCGCACAAACTCAGCACTTAGGGCTGCACGGTGTGCGCGGCCAGGTTTCACATATCCAGGCTGGGGAAGCCTCCTCCAAACTCACTACCGTGTTATGCCATAAAGGGTACTTTACGCCCAGTATAGCGGGTGAACATTGCATGGGTGCGACCTTTGAAAAATACAGTAAAGGCCGAGAAGTGACCGAGCAGGATAACCTGACCAACCGCGCTCAGTTACAGGGCTTTTATGCAGATACTGAGTTTGATCAAAGCCTTGGGGAAATCACAGGTGCAAAAGCAGCTGTACGTTGCTGTTTTAACGACCACTTTCCGATGGTAGGCCAGGTGCCGGATCCTGACAGCCTGTGCAGTGCGTTTGCAAACCTGCGCCGGGGCAAACACGATGACTTTGAGCCGTTAACTGAGCCTCATGAGGGATTACATGTGGTGACCGGGTTTGGTGCCAGAGGACTATGCAGCGCCCCTTTAGTGACAGAGCACCTGGTTGCGACGCTGTGTGACGAGCCCCGCCCGTTTAGCGAGCGGATCAATCAGGCATTGCACCCTGCCCGCTTTGTGGTCCGGGACTTAATCAGGAATAAGATCTAACCCGAAACTGCCACTTTGCAGCGGCGCGCCTGAAAAGCGCGCCTGGCTGTTACGGTTTCGAGATCTGAATAATGACCCGACGGTTTTTATCCCGACCAATCGGCGTGTCGTTTGGTGCAACGTGACGCTTTTCGCCAAATCCATCAGTGACAATTTTATCTTCGGGTATGCCTTTTGACGCCATGTAAGTTTTTATCGCCTCAGCCCGTTTTTTCGACATAGCCATATTAACCGAGCGGCCACCATAGCTATCCGTGTACGCCGAAATGTAAATGGATTCAATTTGCGGGTCGTTATTCAGATATTCTCCGATCATATCCAAACGTTTTCGTGATGACTTGGTCAGCTCACTGCTGTTGAACTTGTAGTTCATCACCGTAAATGCGATGTCTTCAAAGCTGTAGGGCAGCAAATTATCGCGACACTGCAAAAATTCCCAATAGGCATTTTTAAAGTTCACTGACGAAAGTGCTACAGAGATCTGATCATGCTGGTTTTGCCAGTCCTGATAATAAAAAGTAGGATAATAGCCCTTCTCTAACTCAGTCAGCATCTCCCAGCTAATGGCATTGGTGAGTTCCCCATCAAATTTCTTCAACAGCTTCATCTGGCCCATGACTCTGGCTGGCATTCCGGCTCGCCACGCCGGTGGCACCGACTCCAGACCTGCAAAATCGTAACTCTCGGGCCTGACCACCATATCCAGATTAAAGGTAAGATCTTTGTTTTTACTCGCCGTAGCCAGGAATATCGCTTCACCATAATAAGGGACTTCATGTGACAAGGCACAAGACAACCGCGTTGTCCTGTCAACAAACCATTGGGAGCTGTCTGCTGTGGCAGAGTATTGCCGCATTGCACCGTGCGCCTGAAGTGTCAGGATACTCAGTGTGGTAGCAATAATCAGGTTCGCTTTAAACTTCACGCTCTTACTCCGCTTTAAACAAAAATATCGAACTGGACGAACTGATTGATTGGCCATCGTAATCATCAGGTAACGCCTCACCGATAGTTAAAGCAATAATCATGCCTTTAAAAGCGGATTTTGACGGCAAAGTTCTGACGCCTGCATCTCTTCACATCTACCTTGCTCTGTGTGCAGGAAGCACGCCACTAAATTCGCATCTTTATCTCTGATCAGTATAATAGGCCGCTCAATTTAGTAAACCAAGCAGATTATGGCAGAACAAGAGCAAACCCTATTCGCAAAGCGCTTCCGCGGCTTCTTTCCAGTCGTCATTGACGTAGAAACCGCAGGCTTTAATAAAGACACCGACGCACTGCTGGAAATTGCTGTCAGCATGCTCAAGATGGATGAACAGGGCCTGCTCAGCCTAGACCACACGGTACACTTTCATGTGGCGCCATTTGAAGGTGCCAATATCGAGCAGTCGGCGATTGAGTTTAATGGCATTGATCCCTTCAGTGCGCTCCGAGGCGCGGTTGATGAGGAAGAAGCCATCAAAGAGATCTGTAAAGCGGTACGTAAAGCCCAAAAAGCCGCTGGATGCCAGCGCTCTGTGGTGGTCGCGCACAATGCGGCGTTTGACCATGGCTTTTTAAACGCAGCCATTGAACGTTGTAAAATCAAGCGTACCCCGTTCCACCCATTTGTGAGCTTTGATACCACCTCACTGGCCGGACTGGCACTGGGTCAGACCGTACTGGCTAAAGCCTGTCGCACTGCGGGGATTGAGTTTGACAACAGTCAGGCACATTCAGCCCTGTATGATACCGAACGCACCGCTGAGCTATTCTGCCATATCGTTAATAAATGGCAGGCTTTGGGCGGCTGGCCTCTGCCAGACGTTGAAGATGAGAGCGACGAAGGGTCAGAGTAGCTCGCTACTCTTGGATACGCGATACCGCACATTGAGGTATCGCGACGCAGTTACTGAGTGGCGAATTCCTGGGTGATTTTACCCTCGTCCAGCAGGACCGAGTGAGGCGGATAGATCCGTGAAAACGATTTACTGTCTCTGGCAATGGTCAACTCTATTCCCGGATGCATCAATTCATTGACCTTAATCCGGCTAAGCTTTAATAGTCGCGCCAGCTTTTGCTGTACCAGCTTCATATTTCTTTGATTACGTGCGTAATGTTTACTGAGCTGTTGTTCATTCTGAGCCAGCTTACTGAGATAAGCATCGCGTTTATTAGAGGCAGGCGCCTTTTGGGCTTTGATCTGTGCACGTTTCAGGGCAAGGGTTTTATCTGTGAGGCGTTTTTCGAGGTCTTTAAATTCTTGTTGTTTTTGCTTTAGCATATGCCAGTCCTGGGCCAGCGCAATCCGCGTTCGTGTCCCCGACGGAGCTCCTACTTCGCCTGCTTCTATACGCATAGCATCATAAACTGTGCCACCGATCAACTTACCTCGCGGCGTATCGCCTTTTCCTACCCGGATCATTCGCTTGGCTCTGAGGTCACAATGTAAAACCTGGCGCTCAATCAGCAGATCCTGTTCAGATTCTATATGACAATATTGAGCATAACCGATAGAAACCGTACGCTTTGCCTTGAGACAACAACTGAAATCTTCGCCTTCATCACGCTTACGACCAATCACACCCAGCATCACGGTAACAGCACCATTGCTTTCAAGTTGGGCAGACTCAACAAACCCAATCACGGTAATATCTCCGGACGCTTTGATTTTCATACCATCTTTAACATCACCGCTGACGATCACACTGCCGTCAAATTCAATATGACCTGTGGTGACATCAACCTGATCGTAACACAACACATCGTCAACGCGGATCCCACGCGGAATAGCAACAGGTACACCTTTGGCGTCCGCAATAAGCAGATTAGGATCATCTGGCGAGATTTTAGTACCTTCGGGTACTTCCAGCGCAAAGTCTTTGCCAGGCTTGGGCTCAAGCACATCACCAAACACAGAGTAGCCCTCTTCACCCGGTGTAGGCGGGATGCGCTTCATAAGAGGACTGCCCGGACTCACCGTAATGATGGCACCCAGGTCACGCATATCAACTTTGCCGCCATCTTTTTGTTGCGGACTCAGCACTCTGTCTTGCGCTGTCATGCACAAACGGACAAATCGGGCGTCGGTGCCATCTTTAGCGCGTTGACCATGGGCAACGATACCACTGTAAACACTGCCCGGAGACTGCTCAAATTGCTGACCTAAAAAGGTGTCCAAGGCCTGCTTACTGATACCACGCTTAACCCCTGCTGATTTAAGAGCTTCACGGGCTTGATCCATGGTGACCATTTTACCGCCGCGTGCCGTTGTCAGGCGTGCTTCAGCCATCATGTTATTTTCGTCAACCCGAATAGACAACTCGGCATCAACCGCCTGCGCAACAATTAAAGAATCCTTCTCCCTGTCATCCGACGGCGAAAACAACTGCCCGATATTGGCATGTATGATATCAAAGTCGGCATAAGGAGAGCTTTCCAGCGCTTCAACAAGCTGCGCGGAACTGGCCGGAAATCCGGTATTTGCAGGGTGTTCGTTCATTGAAACGTACCCTGACTCCTCATCAAAATGAAACAAAGACATCACTTACTTCCCGAAAAATATGCACGATGTTATTAAATTTATTATGCACTACCAGGTCTATACATAGGGCTCGGCCGCTGTGTAACCTCTTATTGTGTATTGCATCCATGCTGACAATCTGTGAAGAGCTTATACAGAAAACAGCCTGCGATACCACCGCCAAAAAAGCGCTCACGCTTCTAATAGCATTGATATCTAGTCCCATCATTTTACACTTGTACCCAATCATGCAAGCGAATTTTGACAAACAACAAAAATCACGTGGAAAAATTACAACCAAAGTGCTATATTTCCCATAATCTAAGATGCGGCCAAATTTCAAATTTAGCTAAAACAAGTACAAGCCTGCCAATCAGACTAAACAACGATACATAAAAACAACCATTGCCTTGCCTTATTTGAGCATAACCTTCCCTAATTGTTAAGCCCGACCAGCCGCTCAGCTAGACAAAATATAAACGATTGTAAATGAGACTTGAGTATAAAACCGCCAAGTAGTTCTTATCACTGTACTTATCGGCAAACTTCGCTTGAGCTTTAGGGATTTTATTGGGTATAATCACAATTACTGACTGAAAGAGATTTCAGGGGCTGATTAGGATTCGACAGGATTCATGAAGCCTGAGGTGCATGTCGAGGGGCGGTTGGCCTCGTAAAAAAGCCGCATTTAAAGTAATCGCAAACGACGATAACTACGCTCTAGCGGCATAATAGCCCGCTAGCACTCTGCCAAGATATGCTTGTGGATCTGGATTATGAGTGTCACCCTACACAAGATCGCTACGGAAACCCTGGCCGGGGTTGAAGGGCTAAATTTAAGCGGCCTCGCCTTTACTTATCGTGTTCGTCCGAGACTTAAAGGTTAACCAAAAGACGATACTAAACATGTAGGACCGAAGGTCGACGCTTTCTGGACGGGGGTTCAAATCCCCCCAGCTCCACCACTTTAAAGTGTTATAAAACAGCCAGTTAGAGAGATAATCTTTAACTGGCTTTTTTGTGTCTGATGGAAAGTGTCCAGTTTCCATCCAGTTTTTTAGGCTTCTTCATGTACCATTGTCCCAACACTGAACGCCTCCTACCTAATCAACCAAAGACTCCGTTGGGAAATGCCGCAGTGATTACCCCTGCAACCCCACCCAGTAAACACAAAGCCGCGATCCCGAAACCTATTCGTTTTAAGAAAACATCTGAACCATCTTTGCTAGGTAATATATTCACTTTAGCCTCTGCTTTGGCTGTCAAATCTACGTTAGTTTTTGTTTCGTTTCCCATGCATTAATTATCCTAATTAATTACTGTCACCTCTTGGATCCGTCAACATCGCAAGAGACTTATGACCCGCCACTTGGCGGGATTTGTTTTATTAGTAGCCTTTCTTCTATGCTTCCCAGCCTATTCAATGAGTCACCGCATCTAAAAGATGCAACCGGAATGACGGTTTCCGTGCTTCTTTTTAAATGATGCTAACAGATCGCAATGTATTGGAACTTTAATTCAAGGGTATAAGCTGCTTTATAACCCCAATCACAACCCATCTTGCTGCATTTGAATTGCTAGTTCTTGCACTCTATTTGGTACTTGCTTAGCCCACCGACTCTCAAGCATTTCTTCTGATGCTTTTATGTAGTCGCCCGTCCGAATATGCGTTAGTGTTTTGGCAAACCCCATTAGTCCGGTAACACCCAGGTTATATGCCATGTTTACATTGAGATTTACATACCAAGGAATTGCGTTAGCTAGGCGCTTACGGATACCTTCAACTCTCATGAACAAGATCACCTCAGCTTCTTCCTCTGTTATGCCGGCGTCTAAATTCAGGCCAAAACCAATAGTTAACCAGCCTTCCGTGCAGAGATAAGGCTTATCTCTGAAGCACTCATGTTTTTTTATCTGCTCTATAGCGTTCATTGTCATGTTGTTACCTTTGTTTAGGCATAAAAAAACCCGCGTGATGCGGGCTTCTCAAGATGTTGGAAATTTCCAAATTATTCTGACACAGCCTCCGGCTGCCGATGGAGAGCTTCTATCTTGCGAAGGTTCTCCAAGTTCTTTTCTGAGAAAATAGCTTCAGGGTATTCCAAACGACCAAGCGTCAGACGCCCCGTTAATAAGTCATCCAATATGTCTAATTGTTTTTGTAATCTTGTAACCTTGCTATCCCAAGACTTTTCACTGTTGACTATATCCAATTGCTTGACCTCTAAATCCCGCTTCTTTTGAGTTAGATCAAGCTTCAGATTTTGCAACCCGACAAGGTAATCGAAAAGCGCCTCCGCTTCTGTTCCTTTAACTGATATGTTGAGTCGAGACCAGCACTCATCCTGAAAACGCTCAAATAACCTTTCAATAGCATATGAACGTAACGCTCTTTTATCCACTTCTTCAACCCGCTCCCAGTGCTCCTTATTTACCCACTGAGGCCTAGAAGACAACCTATCTCTAATAGCTTCCTCGCTATAAGAGAATCTATGCCGATAGTAAAACAAGTGAGTAAAATTCATTTCATATAATAGAGATGCAAGTTTATCTTTGTCATATTCGCTTAAAAGATCTAACCCCTCAGGGTTGTTAAGATCCAAGCGTGGGTTTCCAATTTGAACTGTTCGAGCAATCTCAGAGATGTAAGTATTTAAAAGAGAGCTTTGCAGCTCCTTTTTATAACGATCGAACTGATCGCGCTCCATCCCGCCAACGTGACCCTTACTCAGTGACGCAATCAGGTCAACCCTATTGATGCGGCCAAACTCATAGCGGCAACTATTGGCCAAAGACTCTAATTGTTCAACCAGGCTCTCTTTGAATTCGCTCCATGTTGTGTCTGTAATAAGCTCGGGCTTTGTCTTTTGAAATAACCGCTCAACCTCCATCAAACTATCCATTTTTGGAATGTAATACTCAGATTCGGCAAGAAACATGTCATTCAAGCCTTTGACTAGGTACTCTTTCATCTCAGACGTCAGTTCAAGTTGACTTATTTCATCATCCAAAAGGAACTTCATAGAACTCCATTCTTCTATACTCTTGCTATAAGAAAACTCAGGAACAAGCAACACAGCAATACTTTGACTTACTATTTCCTCATGCTCCTTTTCAGTTACATACCATCTTCTTTTGCGCTTTAAATCGGCCTTGCTTGGATAAATATAGAGCCGAGACAGTGCAAACATTCTTGATGAAAATAACAAGTAAGTTAAAGAACCTATAACTATCATAATTAAAAAGTAGAAAGAACCATCCTGCTTCTTCTCAGAATCGCTACTGCTACGAACCACCCCACCAGCATGACTAACTATCAAACTATTTTCTGTGGGCTCTTCATATAGAACAAATAAAGTAAACGCTGAGCCAGGATTAAGGTTCTTGTAATTGAGGTCTATAACACCTTCGCTGTTACTATCAGCAACCTCGTCATTGTCTGAAGCTTTTGTGATTTTGTATTCCTTCACTTGGGGAGCATGCTTTACAATGATGTTTTGAGCAGCAACATCACCTGCATTTCGAATAGTATATGAACGCTGATACCCCTTCACGTCCGGCGCAGCAAATGCAACCTCCACAAGTAACGATGACTCGACAACTACATCCGCTCGATCACTGAACCAAAACCTAGTGCCCCAAGCAATTACCAGGCCCACCGCAACCATTAAAATGAAATTAAAAAATGCTTTCAAAGTACAACCCACCCATCTCCTTTGCTTTTGATGAAAATTATCATATCTTAATTTATCAACTGACAAAAACCTTATACAGGTGGCGTAAATGTACCTATATGTATATATTAATAACGATATGCGGGCCGCATCCGTACGTCCCCTCTACCCAATGGTTTTAACTGTACTGACTGGCTCTTACGTGTTTAGCCGTTTCGCCGCTTCTGCGTACCAATGCGGATCCAGTTCGTAGCCGATAAAGTTACGCCCTGTGTTTTGGCAAGCTACACCGGCGGCGCCGCTACCTGTAAAGAAATCAACAACGAGACTACCCTCTCGGGTGGTTTCACATATCAGCTTTTGGAATAGTTCGACGGGATTCTCTGCTGGATGGCCAGTCACCCTGTTCTGGGGTGCCACCTTCTTGCATTCCCATATGTCAGAAAGCGAACGGTTGGGTATCTCAGCACCTTTCATGCCTACGAATACCACTAGCTCGTAACGTGGCCGCAACGCCTTCTTAGGGCCAGTGCCTAAACACTGCTTATCCCATACCAGTACTGAGGTAATGGATAGACCTAAATCAGCAAGTGCCTTGGTTATCACAGGCATAGAGCGCCAGTTACAGAATGACACCAGGTAACCAGTATCCTTCAACACACGCTTTGCTTGTTCGAACCAGGACTTATAAAAAATGGGCTACGTTCATCCAGTCGGCCCACGACCCGGCCTTTGACGGTTTACCAATACTGCTTGCACCAATCAGGTAAGGCGGATCTGTTAGGACCAGATCAACCGAATTGTCTGGAATGTTTTTGCTTTCTTCTACACAGTCGCCGTTAACTAGCGTTAGTTCTGTCATGCGTCACCTTTTTATCGTGACGCTCTCGGCGTTCTATGTTGTTTATTGCTTTACAGCGGGGGCATTTGATCTCTACTTTGCCCTCTAAAGGGCACAGTAGTTTTCCGCAAGCACAACGTATATCTTGCATAAATCACCAATAAAAAACCCCACTCGATGGTGGGGTTAGTTTTAGAAGGATTTTGTATATGACTCTCGCGAGCCTATATATATTGTGCCTTATTTAGCCCGAATGGATACCACAAATATGGTGCATTCTAGCGCAAATATGATGTTTACACTCACTTGCTTACCAGCTAAGCCTAAAAACCCTCAGATTATGGACAAAACAGTGCCTTCAACCTTCCTGATTGATCACAATAATTAGTGGTGATAACTTACCATTCTAATAAATAAGAACTAGAAGGATTTCATTATGGCTGCTTGGCAGGATGATAAACTAAACAGGAAAGATGAGGCTAAGTTCTTAACCGATTTTTTGATTAATCGTTACGCCACCAAGAAGGACTCATTTGTATTGAATATTGATGCAGAATGGGGATTTGGGAAGACTTACTTCCTCACTAATTGGAAGAAACAACTTGAAGCAGAGAGCCGATGTAGAGTGGTCTATGTAAATGCTTGGGAAAGTGACTTTTCTAAAAATCCGTTAATTAGTTTCATAGCCGCGGTAGAAGGTCAGCTAAGTGATCTTATTAGAATGCCTGGCGGAGAAATATCAAGCTCGTGGCGTGATACCCTTTATAATGTTGGAGCGATTACCTGCGCCTCTGTTGTGAAAAAGCTAACTGGCTTGACTTATGACCAACTAACAGAGGTCATTTATGAGGACCCTGAAAAGCAAGATGAAGAGATAGATTCTAAGCAAAACCCACATAATACAACCAATGCAGAAAATGATGGGAATGATAAAAAAAGTAATAGTGAGCTAGTGTCAAAAACAGCTGAGTCGGTAACCAACAAACTTGCACAAAATTTAATTGCAGAACAAAAGAAAGTAGAAAGTTGCATTAAAGACTTTGTGAGAAATATTGAGAATTTAGCAAAAGAGGCTAGTTCAAGTTTTGATACTCAAAAAAAGGCTATTCAAGAGCCAAAAAATGAAAAAAAGCCAAGAGAAAACAAATCAGAAAATGTACCTTTATTTATATTTGTTGACGAGCTAGACCGGTGCAGACCTCAATATGCAATAGAGCTACTTGAAGTAATCAAGCACTTATTTTCAGCGAGGGGAGTTTATTTTGTTGTTACAACCGCCTCAGACCAGCTAAGCGAATCAATCAAGGCGGTTTATGGCAGTGGGTTTAATGCGAAAAGGTATTTGAGCCGCTTTTTTACCCAAACATATACTTTTATCGAGCCAAATCTATCAGACTTTGCGTACTACCTACTAACCAAAGAAGAGACACCGGTCAATGGCACAAGAACCCTTTACCCAAAAGAAAACGATATTGGCTCCGTTAAAACAAAAGCATATTTATTCGCTCAGACAGCGAAAGGGCTAGGGGCCGGCTTGAGAGATATGGAGCAAGCCTTTTCGCTGATTGAGTCTGTAACATTAGCAAATCGGACCAGGGCTGCTGAACTTACTTTTGTTCCTCTTGCGTTTTTGGCCCTTCTAAAAATTACCAAGCCAGATGAATATGGGGAGCTTTTAAGTCATTTTAATGCTAACTATCACACAGAGTCCCCCTCTCCAAAAATGGAGCGAATAAAAGAAACTCTCAACAATGACAACATGATGATTCCCACTTGGAATGGTCGAGGTCCTGAGCAAAATACATTTGGTGAAGTCATGGAAATACTAAGCGCCTCCAACAAAGGCCGTAGCCACTATATAACCCACAGAGATAACCAAAGAATATCAGATTCATACAAGCATGACTTAAGTAATCATCTAGGCTTGATAGATATTCACGAATACCCAAAAATGATTGAAACTGCAGGTAGGCTACTTCCTATTTCAAAATAAGAGAAGATTCAGCCCGCAAGAGCCAAAATTCAACACTTCTCATCTCTGGCAAACCAGCCCAAACTCTTAACTCTTGCCAACAAAACCCTTCACATACCGGCCAGTAATGACTTTTCTATAGTTATCACTGAGCTGGTTCACCTTTTTAGTCATATCTTCAATGTGCTCGGGGACTTTGATTCCCTGCGAACCGTGACTGAACAGATGAGCATCTGAGCTAAATACACCACCAAGCTCGCAGCACTCTCGTAAACGCTCAACATTAGACTTACTCGCATACCCGCCAACGGTTTCTTTTGATGCCCAATAACGACCCCAGGCGCGTAGCTCTTTTCTAAGGTTCTTTAAGTTATCCATTGCTTTCCACCATTGCCAGAAGGTTAGCCAGGTTTAATTTGTAAACCTGTTCAACGATTGCTTTAACGTCATCATATGGAGCCGCAGTACGCCCGCCTTCCCACCGTTGATATATATTTCTGCTTATACCGCCGTACATAGCGACGACTTCGTCCTGAGTCATGCCACGAAGACTTCGCGCAGCTTTGAGGATCTCACCACCAGTCATCAATCCACCTTAATCAGATCTTGAGACAGCCTGTATGTTTGTGTTCTAACCATCCCTTCATAAGCGCACTGATCTACAAAATCTTTCTCCAAGATTCGTGTAACTCTATCCATTTCCGCATGGCATGCGATACACGCGAAGGTTGCATGAATATCATCGCTCTTTTGGCCCATGCCAGAACCTTTTGCAACATGGGCCAATACTGTTGTTTCAGGGTTCCAATTGCAAATCTCAGGCAGTCTGAACTGACACTCCTGACCCTTTTTGCTTTCTCTTAATTTCTGTCTCACTAACGACATCTAGACTCCCCATGCATAGCAATCACATACTATTCTTCAAGCCTAGTTAGTATTAATTTCAGATACTCTGCACAGTACATTTCAAGCCAACTCAAGTACTCGGTAAACTCTTTAGTTAATAATTTGCGAGTGCGCTTTCTTACTAATATGGGTTCTTCAATATCTGTCTGAATGACCCTCACACCATACCTCTTGCGTACTAGGACCTCGTGAACACCCTCAGCGCTATTTTCCTGCCCGTAGCGTTCTTGCAGGTGATTGGCAATCTCCTGGTTCCATTTCCATAAGAGTCTGTTTTGTGCCAATGACCGCTTTGCCTTGAACTCTTTAAACTCGATTACCACCTGTTTACCAGTGCATAGTAATTCTCTTACCGCCTTGCAGGTTTGTAGTAATAGATACTCTGTATTAGTCACAGTCAAAACTATTTTTACCATCAGTTTGCGGACTCGTTCGGTGGTAGATAAAGCAATTTTACAGCCAATGAATAGATCTAATTCGACAAGAGGTGTCGTGACAGATAGAGTGGCGCTTACCATGCCTATTTGAGTAGCTTTTACAAAGGTCAAAGTTGCCCTTGCTACTCTGTTGCGTTTAATATCTATGCAAACTTTGAGTTGCAAGGACAAAGCATGGATCCCATTACACAGTTTGTTAGCGCGAAACAGCTTTCTAAAGTGACAGGTGTGCTATCCAAAGCATTCGTAAAAATAAGGAAGGACCGAGGAAAAGAGCTTATTGAACTTAGCAATACCTTTGAAGATCCAAGACGCTTAGCTAAGTTCTATGTCGAGCCGAAATGTCAGCAAATCAACCCAGCCAATGCTCTCGAAGATAATGCAATTAGCGTAGTTCGTGAAAACACCTTCGAAGCAATGAATACCTTCTTCAATCGTGGATTTCTGCCAAAAGACGGAAGTAACCAACTATTTATTCTAGCTGATGCAGGAATGGGAAAAACATCACTGCTACTAATGATAAAGCTAATGCACCTCACTTCGTTCATGCCTCAAAAGTGGGATTGTAAATTATTAAAACTGGGTAAAAGCTCCCTCGAAGATATAGGAAAGATTCAGGATCCTTCAAATACAATACTGCTTCTCGATTCACTGGACGAAGACCCTACCGCAAATGGAGAAAATGCAGAAAAAAGAATCACAGAACTCTTAGATAGTACCAGTAATTTCTATCGGGTTATTATTACTTGTCGTACGCAGTTTTTTCCTCCATCAAAAGAAGCTGCGTTCAGTTTGCTAGGCCAAATAGGAATATCCTCATATAGATGTCCTTTACATTACCTATCTCTGTTTGACGAACATCAAGTAAAGGGTTACCTGAGAAAAAGGTTTGGTAACTTTTTTCAAAAGAGAATATACAAAATTCCTTGTAAAAAAGAGCAGGAAGCCAACACAGCCACAAAGTGTATGGACTCTTTACAATTTAGGCCATTTTTACTCGCACACATAGAAGACGTAATGCAAGCTGTGAGAAATGGTGACAATGAGTTCTACATATACCAGAGCCTTGTAGAGACATGGCTAAACCGTGAAGTAAATAGGCTCAGAAAAAAGAAAATAGAAGTTTCGGCACAAGATTTACTACAAGTTTGTATTTGGATAGCTGAATACCTGACAGATAACGATACTAATACAATTTCTATAGAAAAAATTGGTAGCTTTGTCCACGCACCTAGTGCGATTGAGCTATTAGTTTCACATAGAGAAAACATAATAAAAGGAATCTCTAAACTAGATATTAGTAGCAATTCCCTTCTCAACAAAAACTCCGATGGTGAGTTCAGGTTCTCTCACTTGACTATAAGGGAGTTTTTGTTCTCATTAGGTTTAAAAGGCGGACAATTAAAAACTAGAGAAAGAAAAAGAAAGGTAAGTAAAAAAACACTTAGCTTCATTTTAAAATCAGATTTAAAAACAACAATCTCAGGGGAAATATACACAGAAAGCCAAGAAAATAAAAACTTCCTATATTCAAACATTGAGTTTCGAAAGGCGGGATTCACAAATGAAAACAACATATATTACAAATGCAAAATAAAGCCAGCACCAAATATAACACTAGAAGTAGAAGAAATAAAAATATCCAATGGTGAATTCATAGAATGTGATTTGGAAGGTGCTAAAATACTACCAAAAAAACCAACTAACTTTTCATCATGTAGTTTAACTCATTGTGAATACATGTTCAATAAAAGCGAAATACACCTTTGCTATATATCAAATTCATGTTTAACAAGCTGCAAAGTTACAGGAGTACAAAACAGACTCACAATAGCTAAAAGCGACGTATACGAATTAGATATAACAGGCCTTAAAATAACATCACATTCAATGATAAATATCACCTCCCATCCTGCAATTCCTAAGTGGCACATTACAACCTCACCGTCAGCACCAAGTTGTTCCATACTTATAAAAAGGCCAAATCAGGAAATAGAAAAAACATACAAATTAAAAAGTGAAAAAGAAATCCTGGTCATTAATAATGAAGACTTAGATTCAATATATTATAAAAAGATAAAGATATAATTATAATGTACTTAATCTGAGCAAGTAC
This sequence comes from Pseudoalteromonas rubra, assembly GCF_005886805.2. NCBI lineage: Bacteria > Pseudomonadati > Pseudomonadota > Gammaproteobacteria > Alteromonadales > Pseudoalteromonadaceae > Pseudoalteromonas > Pseudoalteromonas rubra. The sequence continues at coordinate 1,712,525 of NZ_CP045429.1, read as the reverse complement.
AGCTAAACCAAAAACTATGTTTCTACCCTATACCTGCTGGTCTTAGGCTCAAATCTACGCTTCTTATGACCAAGTGAAGTGTCCTGAAAAATGTCTTCGATTCTCGCCATTTCATCGAACAATTGGTTTAACTCATTTTCCGTAAGCTCCACCAATAAATAAGCCCCCGCATTTGCGGGGGCTTTTTTTTATGGGATTGTCCATCCTCAAGCACGTTTTTAACTACCCACTTTTCCGCGCGATTCAATCATAGCCTGCACTCGTATTTCTTTCATTTCGGCATTGCTCTGTTCAAGCAGTTCATCGCTGAAGGTGGTATCCACGAAGGTATGCGGCCGGAAAAAGCGAGATAGTAGATTCACAAATTCGTTTGGGCTTTGAGCGTCGTCTCCCTCTTCTTCTTTTTCCATACTTTTTAGTCGCGTGTAAATCTCAATAGCTCTTTCGGGGTAGGCGTAATCATCTACGCTGAGCCAGGCTTCCTCTAGCTCGCTAAGTGAATATGTCGAATAATCAATCTCTTTTCTTATAATCAATGTGCTACCCCAGTAAAAATCAATCCGCCACACTATATCAGCACACTCAGTACAGAAGCAAAGTACCATCCTTAAACTATGCCGCCTGTCAGACTTTCAATTGCTTAAAAGTCAGATTTTGCCGGATGTAATGTGACCTGGTCCGCCTCCCATCAGTCCAATAATATTTGGGCGTAACAGTTAAACGGGGGGCAGTACATAAAGCCCCCCTCCTTCATCTACGACTCAACAGCCGGGGCTTTTGTCAGTTCCGTAAGCAGTAACTCAAATAGTCCATATTCTGCATTGACGCATTCCTCACTACTAAACCCACAATTCAGAAACAGGACAATGCTGGTATCGTGGCTTTCAATATAGGCATTCTGAGTGGAGTAACCATGATTGCCGCCGCTATGTTCATATACTATGGCATTAGAATAAGTATGTTTCATCATGCCCAGCGCGTATTGGGTGTTGTCATCTTCACGAACAAGGCTGTCATTGCCGCGCAATAACCCTTGTAATGACTCACTCGCAAAGTCTGAATTTTTAAACAGACTACGGGTGAATAATGCCAGATCCGCAACCGAAGAGGCCACCGGCGTTGCATTTGACCAGATCGTGCTAAACAGCGGGCCGACATTCATGAATTCGCCGTCGATATAATCATAGCCCGGTGTTAATTCACCCTGGTCTTGTTCGTAACCGATGGCAAATGTCGCATCCAGTGATAAAGGCGTGATAATGCGGTTTCGTATCTCAATGGCGTTATGATATCCCAGCACTTTATCCAGTATCATGCCTGCAAGCGTATAATTGGTATTAGAATAGTGAACGCTGGCACCGGGCTTAAAATAACCGGGATTATTCAGTGCATACTGTGTCAGGCTTTCGTTGGTGACAGGCAATGCCGGATTAGCGAGTTTGTCTTCTACATAGGTGTTTTTATCTGAGTAGTTGTAAATACCACTGCTGTGATTAAGCAGTTGCCTTAGTGTGATCTGGTCGCTGTATTGAATTTGCTCCAGCAAAGTGTCTGGCAACCAGGTATCAAGTGTGTTGTCCAGATCCAGCATACCGTCTTCATGTAGCATAGAGGCCAGCAGCGCGGTAAAAATTTTGCCAGAACTGGCGATATGAAAGCTGCTGTTAACATCCATCGGGGAATGCTGCTCAAGGTCAGCGATCCCCGCGGCTCCTGTGAATTCATGCTCGGGGGTCCTCACATACAACAGTATTCCTGGCACTTCGTCCGACACTAGCTGATCTATCAGTGCCTGGTAATCCAGGGTGTTGCTCTCAGGCTGCACTACTTCGGCTTTTTTTACCGGCTCTGGTTGACTTGCCGGTGTATGCTTATCTGACCCGCCACAAGCGCCCAGACCTAGACACATCGACGCCATCAGCACACTGTGTTTTATCGTTGTTGTAAATTGCATTGCATATCCTTTAGGTGGTTTGCTTAAGTGAAACCATCCTAAAAGACGTCAGCATGCAAAGGTGTACCAAGGCCTACCAATGTGTATCAAAACGTACCAAGATACGCTGTGTTCAAACTCAGGATTAAAACATCCGCCATGACGCAGGTGAACGGCCCGAACGCTTATATACCCACATCAGCTTGAGCTCACGTTTAGCAAGCTCCGCGCCATCTTCTTTGTAAAGCGTAAATACAACGGGCTTTGTGGTCACGATAGTTTGTTCAATATAGCCACTTTGTGCTCCCGTCCAACACTTTAAGGCCTCCGGAGAATGGGAGGATTTTAGACAATACGTCCCTCCTGCTTGTGTCTGCCATTGCACTTTTACGTCGACATGACACTTATCTCCTTGTGTAACCGACACACACTGAGTCGGAGATATTTCCAGGCGGGTTCTGTTCAGCTCAGGGTCAGGCTGTGCCTGAAGATGGCCACCCAATAACAACCCCTGACATGTAAAACCCAGGATAATGAGCAAACCTGCTCGGTTCTTTTTAATTCTTTTCATAACGCTATAACAGTAGATACTTTCAACCAGGTCAGAACACAAAGCTCACTAAAATCCCCAACTCAGATACATGGCCATCACGATTTTCAGCTTTGTTGAACATAGCGACCCACGGACTGTTATTAATACTGCGAGGCATATGGCTGTATTTAAAATAGGTTTCAAACATCCAGTGCTGTGAGATAGGATACAGCGCCCCAACTTCTGCGCTAACCTCTGTTCCGGAGGAAGTGGAATAGGCAGGAAACATATACGACGCTATCTCCTCAGGCACACCAAAATAGTAATTGATGATTTCCTCAGAGCGATAAACTAACCCCGTATTGGCGTACATCTGCCAGTTTTTATACTGAAACGACTGATCAACCCACAAAGAGGCAAACATGCCATCGTCATACTCCCGGTTAAACGAGTATGGTGCCCAGCTAAACTGGACTGTGGTTTTGTTAAAAAAACCTGTGGCCCGTACGCCCAGCATTTGAGTTGATTTACGATAATGTACGGTCGGCTTATTGTTATGCCAGCCCGGGAAATCAAGGCTTTGATGCGCCTTGAGGGTGATAACATCAAAGTTCCAGCCGTCGGGATTATAAAAATTGTACCCAACACGCGTGCCATCATTGAGCATTCTGTAATTAGTCAGCTCAGCAAACAAACCATTTGCTAACTGATAACGAGCATTGATAAATGCTGAAGCCCCACTTCCTTGATGATCCCGCGCTCGGTTTGGCGTTGAGGCCCGGTAGCCAAGCCCCAGCTTAACATACCCGCCTTCAAGCGCTTCATCGTCCGCGCTTTGCATGGTTTCTTGTGCGGCGAGCCCTGATTGAGAACTCAAAACAAGTAACGACACCAGTGAAACGCGTAAACACGCTCTGGCATATATCGAATTCATACTTATTCCATCTAATTAGTAATGCCTATAAAGCGCAATGATAAATGTACAGGTTCGGAAAAGATGTACCAAAGTGTACCTATTTATGTATATGAGTGCGATGTATGCACAAAACCTGAGAGCGCGACTCGCAGTGTACACTTCCTAATCAAAGCGTCATGAGACGGCCACACATTTCACTGTATTTAAGTACCTCAAACATACTCTTTTCACAGTTAATTCAGTAGAATACTAAATCGGAAACAAGGATAATTTTAAGGAATAGATATGTTAACCAATAACAATACCCAATTTTGTTTGAGTACACTGGCGCTGGTTGCCTGCTCTGCTGTCGCGCAGAGTGATGAACTGGTCCTGAAGCAGGACAGTGTCAGAGACAATATACTAACGCAGGATAAATTAACCACATTCACACCCGACTTTCGTGGCGCGCATTTCATTGCAACGGACAGCCACGGCAGTATTATCTCTGGTAACCAGGTTCATGGTAACCTGCCTCAGCTAAATGCTGCCGATAGCACCAAGTACATCACCTTTGATGTGATCAATCAGGCAGGTGTGAAAGCCACTTACTACGGTTCTCCGTCTCTGGATTTTAATGGCTGGTATGGGCATTGGGTTGATGGAAACGAGCAAAGCGGTGATTTTGAGCTGACCATAGGTGACGGCACGGTGCCTAACCGAGCTTGCCAACTGGCTGACGAAAAAGTCGATATCAGTGGCTTTGAGGTTGCAACAACCAGTCATGGCAGCATTAACCACCTAAATGATGGTGTCGTTGTCTATAGCTATAACCACGTCTGGTTCTCTAAAGAGAAGCAAGAGTCAATCTATGTCACTTTGCCTCAGGCACAAGCGGTGTCTAAAATCGCTCTTGCACAAGGCTACAATCACACCACGACCTGGGTGACCACCAGCTGGAAACTGTATGGCAGTAACGACAAACAAGTCTGGGCACCCATTGGCTCTGGCGACAAGCCCGACTTCCCGGCAATGTCTGAGTACTGTCTGGAGTCAAAAGCACATTACCAATACTATCGTCTCGATGTCTCCAATGACCTGGGCAACTACCTCAGTTTAGGTGAGCTGGAACTGTACAAGTAAAAGCAAGTGGATTGCTGGCCGGTTCACTCCGGCCACTGTCTTCGCTGCTATCCAAAAGCATCTGCCGCATACATCGCCTCCTTGAGCATCTCTTTAGAAACAACACCACAAGCCCCCTCTAATCTTCATATGCTTATATTCTGACAACAATCACACTTTGAACTCTCTAAAGCACTTCTTCCGGCATAACCACTCGATCCCGGCCATTGTTTTTAGCCTGATACAAACAGCGGTCGGCGCATTTAAATGCCCCATCAGATGCCCCCAACTGTTGCACGCTCATTGCATCGCTAACACCAAAAGAGGCGGTTACGCGCAGCGCTGTTTCTCCCAGTTCAAAAGGCACTTCCCTCAGTGCATCAACCATGTTTTGAACGAACGCCCGAAATGCATCACGCTCTTTTACTACCATCAGGAATTCTTCTCCCCCCCAGCGTACAAATAGCTCATCATCGGCTACGAACTTTTGCAGTCGGGCTGCCGCTTCGCTCAGAACCCAGTCTCCTTTGTCATGACCATAGGTATCATTGATCTGTTTAAAGTGATCCAAGTCAATCACGACCAGTCGGTAATGGACCTCAGTACACAATCTGTCCGGCTTAGCCATTTCCTGCTGATACAAACGACGATTGGACGCTTTTGTGAGCGGGTCTACAAAGCTGAGGTCATACAGGCGACGATTTTCTTTGCTCACTGCTCTGGCACGCAGCGCCAGCCACCCAGCCCCCGTAAATGCAAGGATCAACCATAAAACCAGCAATCTGAAGCGCTGTTTATCAAGCAAAAGTTCAAGGTTAGATAAGCGACTTTGAGCACTTAACAAGTCGCGCTCCTGAGTAATTTGTTGCACCTCAAGCGCGGTATCCAGTGCAATCAATTCATTCATGATCATGGCTTTTTCTGCTGCCCGGGCTTCTTTAAGTATCGATAGTGCCGCTTGCGCCTCCCCCTGGCGCTCCAGCACTTGTGCCAGGAAAAACCGACTTTTTATCAGCCAGCGTGCATGATTGAGCTTGCTAAAAGCCGCCATCGCAGAGCGCGTCGCCAAGTGTGCTTCCTCTAAATCACTATTTGCGTAGTAAGCAAAACCCAGCTCTAGTAAGCAGATCCCATGCTGCATTGGGTATTTTTCAGCGCTGGTCATATCAACGCACTGGCTGGCTTTTCGCGTCGCACCACTCAAGTCTTTTTCCAGATTAAGTAGTCTGGCCTCATTCTTAAGCGCGACAACGCGATAAAAATCACTCACCCCCTCATCCAGATAACTGAGAGCCTGCTCGAATTTTTCTCTGGACTGAACGGCCTGACCTGCACGGTTATGGGCAAAAGATTGGTTAAATAAAATTAACGACATGTACTCTGACGTAGCATAGGCATACTGGCTGTAGAGTTTTTCAGCCTGACTCAGATATTTTAACGCGTTGTCCCACTGCTCCAGATGCACGTACAGCAGACCAAGGTTGTTGTGCAACAACGCACGCAGTCGGTGCTCAGGTAACGCTTCAATCTGTTTAATCCCTTTTAGAAAGTACTGCTGTGATTTAACCAGTTCATTGGTCGAGTTAAACACCACACCTGCGGTATTATAAACCTCCTTTAAAAGGAACCCTATCTGGTGTTGCTGTGCAACCGCCACTGCTTTTAAGATGGCAGAGCGCGCTGCTTCAAGATCACCGATACGTAAGGCCGCTTTTGCCTGCGCATGAGCCACCCAGGCTTCCAGCCAGTTGAGCTGATGTTGGCTCGCAAGATCTGTCAGTTGCTGGTTTAGTCTTGCCCGCTCGGGATCATCACCGGTTGCACGTCTGCGGATCCACAACACATACACTTGTTCAATGGGCGCCAAATCACGCGCGCCTTGTTGCCAGTGCGTCAGTTGTGCTAACGCCGCTTGCGGGGAGTCTGAAGCCAGTTCATAAATATCGAGCAGTGGGTGTGCAGATTGCAATTGCTTTAACTGAGCCTCGGGGGGTATTACTGACGACACCACGGCTGGCCGTTGTGTGGCGGCACTGTGAAACCAAAACGTGTCCAGTGTTGCCACAATTAACACCGAAATAAAGAATACGCTCAGCGCAAGAAAGGCTTTTTTGTACATGGCCCTGATCATTAAATGATAATTGCTAAATTATACAATAAAGCCACAGTCTTGCCTGAGATTATAAATCCCCAAACTAACAAGGGTCAGCGTCAAATTTTAGTCTGGCGTAGCAATCAGCCAGCAACGAATGGGAAGATTTGACTCGCGCTGAGGAGTATATTCGATCAGCTGCAAGTCAGCTCCTGTTGTCTAAAGCTAACTCCTAGCCGCACTTCAATGCCATACGCCAATGCTCATTTCTGAGGTGAAACCGGGGCCAAACGCAGCAAGCAGACTGGCATCACCGCACCTGGCAGAGTCAAAGGTACGTTTTAATACATCAATGACCGCTACGCTGGAGGTGTTACCCGTTTCGGCCAGACAATCACGTGAGCGTGCTACCATATCAGGCTCAAGCGACAAACAACGTACTAGCTCATCCAAAATACGCTTACCACCGGTATGAAAAATCGTGCTGTCTACCTGGTTTGCATTACGCGATAAACTGCGTTGGCAAAACGATTGCAAATATGGCGCAACATGTGGAATAGAGTGCATAACTTCCTTATCCAGAGAAAACTTAAAGCCCTGATGCGTAATGTCATATTCAATGTAAGGAATGGTGTCTTTAATCGTCACACTTTGGTTGTTAATAAGCTTAAGGCCGGACACCAGACTGTCGCCCCTCATTACCACCGCCGCTGCGCCATCAGCAAATAGAGCGTCACTGATAAAGTCCTGTAATCTATCGGCCTCTTTGTGAAAGCACAATGAGGATGTCTCAACGCAGACGATCAACACATTGCTGTCTTTACGACTCTGACAATATTCAAATGCCCGCCCGATTGCCGACGCGCCCGCCACACACCCTAATTGTGCAACCGGGATTTGCTTAGTTTCGTTGCGTAACCCCAGCCGATTGATCAGATGCGCTGTTAGTGAAGGCATCATAAAGCCGGTACAGGACGTCGCGATCACCATATCGATGTCCTCAGGAGCCACCAGCGCATTTTCCATCGCTTCAACGGCTACTGTTTCAGCCATTTCAATGGCGGCCTCCTTATAGCGAGTGGCCCGCGCGCCAAAATCCTGAAGTTTCACAATCTCCGTCAGAGGTAAAATCAGATGCCGATTCTTTACCTCTGTGTTTTGGATCATTTCAAAAGCCCGTTGCTTATATGGGCTGTCCGGGTGACAAATCTCAATTACTGTCATGATGTCATCTGCATTGACAAGGTGTTCAGGGTAAAAAGTCGCAGGTTTGCATAATGTGGTCATGTTGTATCTCCTTTTGAATTCTTACAAAGAGACCTGACACCCACAAAAAAATTTCACATAAATAAAAAATAAATTTAACAAATTAAATTTTGAAACATTTATTTATGTCATTCTAAATCATAACATTAGAGAAAAAACGCAAAGAAAGGTTAATTAAAAATTAATGGAAAAAAGATGTAACCAGACTACTTGTGCTGTACATTAAGTGCGCGTTCAATCAGGTGAACGTAACAACTAAAGGAATGAACAATGAAACTTACGCTGAAAAAAACATCAATTAAACACCTCTCAACAAACGCTAAGCAAATTCAACAGGCAGAAACACCACACATTGCTGGTGGCACCTGGAGTCCGACTGTGCTTTATGCCTGTGCCACTTCTTTATGCCATAGCCGCTTTATCTGCTCATAACCACGTAGCTCGTCGCGCAAAAGTGCTCTGTCGCAACTAAGTACGCGACAGAGCTTTGCTTTATTCAGCTAATGCTGGCACGGTTTTGCCCGTAATCAGCATGCCATTCAATCGCACCAGCAGCTCAGTGAGTACCGTATCCTTACCGTGCCGATAATCATCCCAGCTCGGTTCAATATAAATATCGGGATACACAGCATCGCTTTGCTCTGCGATAAACGGATAGTAGCGTTTAGACAAAGTGAATCGACGACCAGAGTTAGGCATTAAAAACTGGCTATTTTCCGCAAAATGATTTGGGTCGCCTCCGGTTGGGGTCCCCACAACCTGGGCGTTTAGAATTTGCCTGAACTGGGCCGTATTCGACATTGCGGCAGAAAATGTCGCACCATCCGTCAGCACATAGACACCCTGCATCCAGTCAATCTGATCCAAAGGCTGTAAGCAAGCTGATAATGCCAAACCCGAGTAAAAGTTCCCGCCGCTATTTCCCCTGAAGTCGATGATCAGATACCGTGAGCCAGCCGACCTAAGTGTTGTTTGCAATGCATCACAATGCGACATTACCTGCTCAGGCGCTGGATAAGAGGCAAAGTCAAAATAGGCTGCTTTTTGACTTTCTAACAGGCTCAATGTGATCCCGGGCATCCCGATATCTTGCTTGGTTAACTTAGGTTCCACACGCGAGTAGGCAGAGCTCAACTTGCCGAACTCTCGCATGCTGACCGGAGAAACCTGTAAGGTTTTTGCGCCCTTGCCCTCAATAAAGTGAAATGAGGCCGGTCTACCCTGCTCAACGATCCCAAGGCCCACTAGCAACTTATGTAAAGACAGATAGTATTCAAAACTATTGTGCTCACTAAACTGGTTGTCCACGCCTGGGAGCACAGGTGCAAGTTGAGTGAACATCTCAGCCACACTCAAGCCATTAATTGAATGAAGCTGTGTACCGATTAACTCATGATGCTCCGCAGTAGCATCTACCACTTTCAAAGTATCGCCAAAAAACTTAAAGCGAAACGGAAAGTGTTGATGCGGTCCCGACATCATCAAATAGTTGCTGTGCCCGTCTCCTATCGCCCGGCTGATTGCCATCAATCGGGTTTCAACCTGAGCTTCACTCAGTCTGGGCAGTTCAACTTTAAGTGCTTCAATATTGTGCTTGAAATCCTCTTCCGTCAGCGTATGAAATGGGTGAATATGCCGGGCTTTCATCTGCTCTGCATAAAAATCAATGTCTGTGGTCCAGGCTTGTTGCTCTGCTTCATTAAGCGGCGCCGCTGTAACATGCATCGCACAACAGCCCAATAGTAACGCTTTCACCCTCTGGCTCATCGATTAATTCCTTTAGTATAGTGTGACGGCGTTACCCCAAACTGTCTGATAAACGCGCGCCTGAAACTGTCGTAGTTATTAAACCCCAGCTTACCGGCCACATGGCGCAGACTAATGTTTTCCTCAGATAAAAGGTCTCGGGCATGATTTAGCTTGAGCACTTTAAAATAATGACTCGGTGTACAGTTCAGGTGCTGTTTAAACAAACGGGTAAGCTGTCGCTCGCTGAGGTGACAATACTCCGCCATCCTGGCAACAGAAACAGATTGGTTGAGCTGCGTACTTAACCATTCCATAAGTGGTGAGAGCTTTAAACTGTCACCCGATTGCAATGCCAGGGCATCTGAATACTGACGCTGATTCCCAGAACGCTGCAAATAAACCACCAGATCTTTGGCAACTTGCGCAGCAACACTGTTACCGTGATCCTCACGGACAATAGCAAGTGCTAAATCAACCCCAGACAGTACACCGGCTGACGACCAGATGTGCTTGTCCTGTATGTAGAGCGGATCGGGTGAAATGGTACAGTGGCCATGCAACCGGGCCAGGCTATCACAATGTCGCCAGTGGGTAGTTAACGTTAAGGCCTTTTGTGGAAAAAGCCGGGCGAGCACGAATGCGCCGGTACATATACTGAAAACGCGCTGAGCTCTGCCCGCCAGTTCAGACAGTCTCTCAACCTGCCTGGCACTGAGCGACAACGTGCGCATACCATTGCCCCCACATATGATCAGGTCGTCTAGAGCGAACTCGTCTCCGAGGCCATAATCCGCCTGAACTTGCTGGCCATAAACAGTTTTTACAGGTCCAGCCCCTAAACTCAATAGCTTACATTCATACGCATGAGACACATGGGAGTTAGTCTCCATAAACGCATCTAAAGGCCCAAATAAATCCAGTGCCTGAAATCCGTCAGCGATAAAATATACTTGTTTTCTTGTCATGCTTTACTCCTTTGGCACACATCATAGCTCACCCTGACACGTCGCTTAATGCATTTTAACGACAAAAAGAGACATCTTGAATGGTGAAATCGCAAGATAAGACCCAGTGTGGCTGTATCAGACAGCCGCGTTCACAGAGACAGGGGGTTTGGAGTTCACTGAAGAAATTCGTACTTGTTCAACAACGTTTGATAAGCAGCACTACGTTTAAACTGCACCATTTTAAGATTAAAGGCCTCTTTAAGATCTGGGTCCCGAAAGGCAATACGGTATGGCGATGCAGGGAACAAATTGTGCACTGATACATTGGGCATCTGATCCTGGCCGACAACGGCTTTACTCAGATGATTAAAAATATTGATATCCATAACCACCACATCTACTTTCCCCTGCAACAGCAATTCTACCTGTTTTTGCTGATCGGGTAGCTCAATGTACAAAGGGCTGCTGGCAGTCGCCAGTCGATACTCCATGCCCAGTACCAAAGAAGCATTCTGAAAGCCAATCACAGCGTAATTTTCTAGAGCGCTGATACTGGGTATTATTAACTTCCGACTTTTTAAACTGATGGCAGTATTGTGGTAGGTGATATAAGGCTCAGATAATACCGCGCCGGCCAGATCCATGCGCCGGTTCATGGTCAGTGCCGCGTCGACTTTGTATGTTTTCAACAGTGAATCTGAACGGCCAAAGGGAACATACACAAACCGCAGGTCATGGCCCAGCAAGGCAAAAATGGCCTTTACCATATCCAGTTCGAAGCCAGTATCACCCTGTTCAATCACATACGGGGGTTTAGTCCAGCCAACGGAAACATCCAATACGTCAGCTACTGCAAGTTTGCCGAACGACAACGCCGATATCAAAATGCTACAAATAATAAGCCACTGCGATGAGTTCATTGCACCTACCAATTTCCTTCTATGCTTATTATTTTAGAGGGGTTTACACACGCTGCAATACCTTGTCGCAAGAAGATTTTTATTTAGGGCAAGGACGCAGAGGTGACGCGGCTTGTGAGAAAGGAAGTGATGTAAAAACTCAATACAGGGCCGGCTGTGCAGCCCTGAAATACAATACGGCGCCAGTTTAGATATTATTAAACAAGCTAGTCGCCCATGCTTTTTCCCATGAACCATCCTGGAACAAGATAATAGCAGTGGCTGCGTGTACCGTGTTTGCAGAAGTTTGTACCGTACATGATGTGCTGCTAGACACACCACAGCTGGCAGCAGCGCCATCCCAAACGACATTACTTACTGCTTTGTCCGATACAATTTTATAGGTTGTGCTGGCAGTTTGCGAACCAAACTCAACCGTATAACAGGTGTAACCGCCGTACTCACGGTTATACTGCGCTTCACCAATTTCGCAATCCATAGAGGCAGCCATCGCCTGAGCACCAATGAATGTCGAAGCAACTACAAGTCCTGCTTTAATTAATTTGTTCATTTTAAAACCTTATCCTTAGATTATTAATAAAATCCCGTGTTGGGAACACTGCGATAGTGACCTATACCCACCTGAAATCCCTTTTATTCTGACATAATGACGTCATTCATAGAGGAGATCGCAAATTCCTTTTATAGGCACACCTCAGCCGCACACACAATACGATATTTTTTGGCTATGCTTCTGTTAAATAAATGATAGTTGAAGTGACAAAATGTTTCGATTGAACGAGGAACACTGCAATTTGAATTAGAATGGCAGTATTTCGGGCCTGAGCCTAATCAGGCAACCGACGCCGCACAGACCAATAAATGACGGGTTTATGGCTGACCAGAGAAACCCTGTCAGCCTTATCCAAACTTAAAAAGATGCGTAATCGCCGCGCTTCTTTCGCAGCTCACCTCTCAGCGGCAGGCATATCTTTAAATAACACGGCTTTTAATTGCTGTGCCAGTGCCCGGCGTTCCTCAATATCAGGGTTGCAATTATCGGAGTTGAGTAGCTCAACCGCTTCAAGTACCAAAGGCTCCAGTTCAGCCATTTTATCGCTAAGTGCTTTGAGTTTTCGCTGTGTTTCTAACCAGTGCCCGGCCTGAATTTTAACGATATCTCCCGACATGCTCACTCCCAAATTATGTGCTGATGCCACTCGCATTCATTCCTTCTGCCCATGCTGACATTAACACAGGTACTCTTAACTCTGGCAGACTCAGGCAAATATACCAAGGCGATTGACAATAAAAAAAGCGGCAACCCGGAGGTTGCCGCTTCGTGCCCCACAGCTTTGTTCTGGTATCATGCACACCAGAAGTCAAAGACACTGTACTATTTTCTGTTCTTCACCTTGTCTGTCTGCGGGCGCAGACACAGGCCACCAGCGCTGCTGGAAAAAACGACTTATCTCGCCCGACGATTGCCACTGAAATACGTACAACCATTCGTTATCGATCAACTGCTGAACCACTTCGTGGCGAGATGCAATATCTTTAATTGCCGATTTAGGTGCTGCCAGATAAACGGACAATCGTTGTACCTGGTGCATCCAGTCATGTCCGTTATGTAACGACTGCATCGCAAGGCCTGTTCTGAGATCTCCGCCATTGCCCTCAAAAACACCAATATTGCCGCCGACCGCGTTATGTAACACTTTATTGCCACTACCAAAATGCAGATTATCTGTGGTCGAGGCGTTGTACTGCATGTTGATCCAATGGGTTACCAGCATAGGTGCGGTCATGATAGTTTCGAGCACCTTAAAATCAGTATCATGCTGCCATTGATAATCATGTAAAAAGCTGCGCCCCTGCAGATCAACTCCCCGGGTCCAGTCACGAGGTGCCACAACAAATGCAGCATTATTGGCCAGCCCCCACTCCGGGCGAGTCTGAGACCAATCCAGGCTACGGGCTATCAAAGCCTGATCCAGCGCTTCTCGATCAAAGTCAGCCAGCTGTGTATCCAGCTTTGCCGCACGCTCTTTTTGTGCCACAGCCGTTGCGCTCGACAGCCAGGATTCTATCTGAGCATCGGGTTTTTCGCCGTAACAGCGAATGTGGTCTGTAGTGGTATTATGCAGTGCCGCAATAAACCGGGTTTGCTCAGGGATCTCAACCCCAAGTTCAGGTAATGCAGCTCGTACCGCCTTATCATTCAGTAACCAAGCCAGCACTTTGACATTGACTTCACCACTTTGTCCACCACATGCGCCGCATCCAAGCCCGGCTTCCTGTAAGTTGTTGGTAGAGTGGCTGCCATGGCCAACCAGTAGTACGGTAGGAGCGAATTGCTCAAACCCCATCGCATGCAATACGCCAGCAGCCAGTTCAGCCTTTTGCTGTGCGCTTAACTCCTCGCCATTTTGCGTCAACGACCAGCTCTGACTGTTTGATAACTTGTCGACTGGATGCACTTGCTCAGAGGCAAAAAACGCTTTTTTCAGCAATTTAAATGTATCTATCCACCCAGCCGACTCCACCATGGAAAATGACGCCGTGGCCGACTTCGAAAATGCCTGCCAACGAGCACCGGCGTTTAGCGAGGCGGCACCATGCTTGTCTGTTTGCGCATGAGAGGCCACCAGACTGGGCATCAACAAGCCTGGGCACTGAGGGCGGCTTACATCAGCCTGTTGTGGCTGGTATGAAATGGGTAAGCCAAAAAAGCCCGCAAACCCCATAGTCTGTATGGCATCGCTTTGACCTTCCAGTGCCCGACGATAAACTTCGGAGCGCACATCGATACAAAATGCAACCTGACACTGAATGGCACGTGCCGATAAATTTACCGGGCGGCTCAACATGCTGTGTAGCTGCTGCTGGTAACTCAGCTCAGCCGCTCTGGCCCAGATCCACAGCGGTTTTTGTTGTGTTTGATGTTGCACAGGCAAATCCGTCAACCGTGCCATCGATTGCTTCCATGCATGCGTCAAAGTTGCAAAGAAGCCAGGAAACTGTGATTCTTGATAACGCCACAACACCAGCTCCCAGGCCATCCGAATTGCCAGCAGCTCCAGCGTCTGATCCTGTGGCGTATTGCTGAGTTCACCTTGCCAGCGTAGGTAGGCGACCCAGGCTCCCCACCCACTGATATCCAGCAACATCGCATGTGCGTATAACTCAACCTGTTCATTTTGTATACCAAAGGTGTCTAATGCCTGCGCTATCAAAGCATGCGGGTCATCCGGTAACTGCGCAAAATAGCGGTGCAGGTCGGGCTCATCCAGCACAATGCTGAGTCCCCTATCACGCTGACTCACCGCCAGCCAGTGGGCATAAAGATCAGGCTTTTCGTTGCTGTGTAACATGGGCTGAGCCTGCTGAAAATGCGCCGCACAAAACTGACTGATCTGATGTGTTATCTCATCGCGCCAAGCCATTTTGTGACGCGCTCTGTGCTCGTCCAGCAACCCCGACAACGGCTGCCATGGCACCTGCTCCGGTATCCGCTCGAGTGCCTGAACCAGCTCCCCCTGACTGATCCCAAGCCCTGATTCCGCCAGTGCCGTTTGCAGGGCCTGCTCGGTGATAAGGCCACGGCGATACCAATCCAGATAGTCACTGGCTGGCATCAACATCGAAATGCCAGCCAGCGCACTGAGCCGGGCACTGACCTGCTCAATTGGCTCATCACGCATTGGCCAGTATGGACTGACCGCTATCATCTGGTCCAGCGGCCAGCTGGGTGCAAGCTTCAGACAAGCGGTTTGAATCGCGCTAAGTTGTGGTTGGGTGAGTGTGCGAATATCTCTTGCCATCTTAAGACTCCTGAATTAATCCATACGGGCGCTTGGCCGTACGCTGCGCTTTAACAGGGGCAGGTAGCTTCACGGGCCAGATTTTTAGTGTCAGACGGGTCCACCACTCATCCAGATACAAACCAGCAAACAGCACCACTGATAGCCTCTGCACCCCAGGGTGCGCAGTCTTGTAGGTCAATAACCAGTTCAATACAAACAAGCTGACAAACAACATCATCACCACACTATCGGCTGCACTCAGAGGAGTTTCATGCAGAGATACTTCAGCAAACACAGTATGAGCAAGCAGCGTTTTCATAGCAGCATAGCTGGTCAACAACACGACACAGAACGCCAGCACACCTGCCCAGGGTAGGCTATGATGCGCACTGCTGCGCTGTGCCAGGAGCAGCGTAAATGACATTGCCAGCAAGACCCACATACTCAGCGCTGTGCCCTGCCCCACGAACCAATACGTCATGGCAACCAGACTCATACTCAGCAATGCCGCACCCAGCCAGCGTGCCCGAGACGGCGTAACAGGGACCGCCAGACGTGCTTGCAGGTTATCCCGAACCGCGTGCCCGGAATTAAGAAAAGCATGCGCTTTGTATGCTGAATGCGCTAATAAATGTAGCAATGCCAATTCATATAATCCCAGTGCACACTCAACCAGCATCAAACCCATCTGTGCACTGGTCGACCAGGCAAGCCGCACTTTAACGCTTACCCGGGTTGTCATGATCAGCGCCGCCAGTACCGTTGTCAGACCGCCTGCCAGTAACAGCAACCACTGAGCGGCAGCAACCTGCATCACCACAGGCGCAAACACTATCATTAAAAAACCACCCAGATTGATAACACCCGCATGTAATAAAGCACTGACTGGCGTAGGGGCTTCGACCACCTGCATTAGCCAGCCGTGCACCGGCAGCTGCGCACATTTCATCAGTGCGACTATTACCAGCATGACTGCGGCAATCTGGGTGTAAACACTGACGTCAGGGTTAGGAGCCTGATAATGTGCCAGAATCTCGGTCAGCAAAAAGGTACCGTGCGCCTGGTACAAGCACAGCACGGCAATCAGCAACGCCAGCTCAGCCAGGCGGGCCAGAATAAACTTTTTATGTGCCCCCAGTGCAGCTCGGGGACGCTCGGGATAGAAAAGTAATAACTGGTGAAGCGCCAGACTAATCACAGTCCAGCCCAGCAGCAGCAAGAGCAAATGATTACTCATCACCACCAATGAGACAGCCGCAAGCGTGCCCAGTAACCAGCGCCAGTAAACGCCCAGGCGCGGCTCACCGGCCATGTAATTGAGAGAAAAGCGCATCAGAATAATGGCCATAAACACCACCAGGGCAAACATGATCAGGCCCAGCGACGTCACATGTATCCACTGCGTAAGCGTACTTTCAGAGAGAAAAAGGGTCTCAACGCCCTGCCCGGCGACGGCCGTGATCAATAAAACCAGTAACCAACCAGACAATACATTGACAAACCGCCTGTTGATGCGACTGGCACGGCCGCAATACCAGGCGCTGAGCGCAAAACTGAGCGTGATGGCGAGCATCATCATTAACGATATTGACATAATTATCCCACTCCATTCAGAACAGGCACAGTATGTCAGACGTTGAAAGATATAAAAAATATATATATTCTAACTAAACTATATATTTTATATAACATTAATATGAGCCGGCTTAACTATCACCACCTCTATTATTTCTGGCGCGTTGCGAAGGCTGGTAGCCTGACACAGGTCGCTCAGGATGTGCACATCTCGCAGTCAGCCCTGTCAATTCAGATCAAACGACTGGAACATACGATGGGTGTCTCATTATTTGAAAAACAAGGACGCAAGCTGATCCTGACCGATGCCGGCAAGCAGGTGTTGGTTTATGCTGACGATATCTTTTACAAAGGCGAAGAGCTCGAATCCTTTTTACTTAAAGGTGTGGCCACCGAACGGCAACATCTGTCGATCGGCGTGCAAACCACCCTGTCGCGAAATTTCATTGAAAGCTTTATCAGCCCCTTGCTTTGTGACCCTCATATCAGCTTTACCCTCACCACCCGCGACATGGATACCCTGCTACAAGGATTAAGCAACCATGAACTGGATCTGGTGCTGACCAACCGTCTCGCCAGCCAGAATGAAACCCGCTGGCATACGCAACTGGTGTCGCGCCAGCAGGTTGCCATTGTCGGCCCTAAAGGTGCCGGCATTAAAAGTGACTTTCCAGAAGGGTATGACAAAGTGCGCTGGGTACTGCCCGGGCCCACCACAGAGATCCGCTCCGCTTTCAATGCCTTATGCGCCACTCATCAATACACACCGGATATTCAGGCCGAAGTAGATGATATGGCGATGCTGCGCCTGCTGGCCAGAGACAGTGGCGCGCTTGCAGTATTGCCCCCTGTAGTAGTTAAAGATGAAATTGCTCAGGGTGTGCTGGAGCAGTATCACAGTCAGCTGCCCATTTTTGAGCACTTTTACGCCATTACGACATCCCGTAAATTTGTCCCGCAGGCCCTGCTAGACTTGCTTAAGCAACCCTTAGCATAAAACTCTAAGGTGTTGCTTTGTGGATAAAAAACAGACAACATAAGGGTATGAATTAAATCATAAGGAAACATGGTGACGACCTTCAACTGTAAGATCCGCGCGGATCGCCCCTTCGAGTTTTCAAGCAAGCTAAGCAAACAATTTGAAAGTGACCGAAATCGCATTATTACCTCGGCTGCAATCCGTCGGTTACAGCAAAAAACCCAGGTTTTTCCGCTAGAGCGAAACGCAGCGGTACGCTCCAGACTGACGCACTCTTTAGAAGTACAGCAGGCCGGGCGCTATATCTGTCAGCTGATCTGTGAACAGCTTGACGAGCAAACCAGTGTCGGCGAGTATGAACGTATGCTGGAGTCCATTGTCGAGATGGCCTGCCTAATGCATGACATAGGTAACCCACCCTTTGGGCACTTTGGCGAGGCAGCGCTGAGTGACTGGCTGGGGCAGCATATTGCCGGTATCTACAAAAAGCTCAGTGGTAAGGCAATGAGCCCCGACGTACTCAGAGACCTGACTCACTTTGAGGGCAACGCGCAGGGGATCCGTCTGGTGCACACACTGTTGAACCTGAACCTGACCTATTCGCAGGCCTCAGGGATCATGAAATACACCCGTTGCGGCACTGAGGCCGCCCCGGAAGAGGGTGACACACTCAGTTATCTTAAAAAGAAAGTGGGCTTTTACCTCAGTGAGCAGGAATACATTAGCAAACTCAGACGTGCACTGGATATTGCGCCGGGTTGCCGCTCTCCTTTTTCGTACATCATGGAAGCCGCAGACGACATCTCTTATGGCATGGCCGATCTGGAAGATGCCGTTGAAAAAAACATCCTGAGTTACCAGCAACTCAAAATCGCTCTGCAGGACACCTATCAGGCGCTCAGTGCCAGTTTGCCCGCTTCAGAGCAAACATTGATGGCCGACATCATTAAAAAAGCTACAGAAAGAACAGAAAAAATTGCGGGCAACCATAGCCAGTTCTTTGTTTTCTTGCGGGTTCAGGTTAACCAGAAACTACCACAACATGCCGCAAGGCAATTTGTCGATAATTTTGACGCCGTGATGCGTGGCCAGTTTAATCAGGCCCTGATTGAAGATGGCAGTGACTGCCATCTGCTTATCAAAACCTTTAAAGAGGTCGCCAGAGAGCTGGCCTTTGCCCACCCAGAGGTCGAAGGGCGAGAATTACAGGGCTATCGGGTTATCAGTGGGCTGCTGAGCGTATATGAACCACTGCTGCAGCTGGGTAAAAATCAATTTGCCACACTCATGAACATCGAGATACCGGCAACGACTTATGTTTCCAGGATCCCGATATACTCCGCCAGACTGTTCAAAAAGTTACCTGAGAAACACAAGCAGGCCTACCGGAGCGCACTCAACAGTGACACGATGAATGCCATTATCCCTGATCCTCAGGAACAGGAGTTTTACCTTAGAGTCCGATTAATCATTGACTACATCAGTGGTATGACTGATCAATTTGCCTTTGATGAGTATCGTGCGTTTCAGGTCATTGACGAAATATAATCAACAACCTGATGTTCAGCGAGTTTTCTGGTGTGCTTTAAGCAGCTTTGTGCACAGCACACCAAACGATAAATTTAAAATTTGTACAAATAATACTAGACAGGTCCGGTTAGTCTCTGTAAAGTTAAGGCCGCTAGAAAGAAAGTCGATATTTACATCCTACAATTCGTTGTATTACACTTCGTAACGCAACCTGCAGTATTTAAGTTTCACCACTACTTTTGATGCATTCACACCTATCGAAGGTTAATTTTTATTTATATTACAGGTTAATACTATGTCTAACACAGTTACTGGTACAGTTAAGTGGTTCAACGAGTCTAAAGGTTTTGGTTTCATTTCTCAGGAAAATGGCCCTGACGTATTCGCTCACTTCAGCGCTATCCAAGGCGACGGCTTCAAAACTTTGGTTGAAGGCCAGAGCGTAGAATTCACAGTGTCTCAGGGTCAAAAAGGTCCTCAGGCTGACAAAATCGTAGTTCTTTAATTACTACGCATTTTGCAAGAAAAGCGAGCTAAGGCTCGCTTTTTTCGTTTCTAATTCCTCACCGCAGTTCCAATGCATGAAAAATATGCATCTTCATAAATTTGTCACACAGACCTGAGCTGCTAGCCTTGAGAGAGTCACTCAAGGAGAGTCATCATGAAAGCACGGATTGCGCTGTTAAGCGTAGCACTGGGTTTGTGCAGCCCCACTTTTGCACACACACTAAACACCCCAGCCCTTACCAGTCAGTTTTACTACGACGGCCTGATCATGACGCCAGACGGCAAAGGCTACTTTGGCCAGAATTGGGTTGAAAATGCCACTGAGGTTACCCTCTTCCCTAAAAATGGCAATACCGCCTTGTGGACGCTCACATTAACGAATGCTCAGGGTCAGCCTATTGTGGGCGAGCCAGTCGAAATCAGCGCAGCACCGCTTACCCTGATTGCACCACAGTGGCGTGAACCTAGTGACATGGCTGCGCGATTTAGCAGCAGCGTGCGGACTAAGGTACTTACCCGCATTGAACAGGGCCTGTTTCGTCTGAAAGCACCGTTTGAGATATCAAGCCCGATGACAGATGCGCGTGGACAAATCAGCGTCTCGATAAACAATTTTCACAGTTGCGGTAACGACAGCGTACCGGGCTCAGATCAGTTTGTTGCCCGGGCAGGCACGCAGCAACTCACCCTAACCGTTAAATGTGCAGTAACCGGGCTGGTTGCCATCCCGGACACGCCCTCTCAGGGGCTCACTACCGCAGGGTTAGTCGGCCGTCATTTGCACCCGGATTTATTGTCGGCACTACAAAGCCTCGGCCGCGCCTGGCACGCCCAGCCGGGTAAACCCACAGGTATGCCAGACTACTTAACCATTACTGGTGCGACCATGCGCTGGGGCGGCATAAATCCTCCCCACTTTACTCATAAGTTTGGCGGCACTATCGACATTCGCCCAATTGGCACACAAGCAGGCCCCATTAGCGTTGGTGATGCGGCGTATGATCGTCAGGCTACACAAAGTCTGGTTGATGCACTGGTGCAACTTGGCGCAACCCAAATCATCTTTGCTGATAATCTGACAGGGGTGACCCAGATCAAAGCCAATCACAAAAACCATTTACATGTGAGCTTTCTGAGTGAGCCTCTGGAGCCCTGGCACAGCGATGCTTCCGACACAGATGATGAAGGCCTGCACTGGCATCATTACGACGACATTTACGATATTCGTTATTTTATTCCGAAGGTAAAGCAGCTAAGCCCTAAAGCCTTCAAGTTTAACCTTGGGCAATAAAAAAGCGATGTACTGACGGACTGCCGGGCATGTAGTCCGTCCTTGATGGGAGACTCGTAGTGAAGCGATAATCCTACTATTTATTTGAGTTCTGTGAAGTACACCGCTTCAAGTGAGTTAGGTCAGCTCAGCAAAGTGACAGACAAAACGCAGGCTGAAAACTCCGCTTTTTACGTAAGCTGATTGCTAATTTAGTTCAAATACCTTGCCAAACAAACGCGCATCAAACAGCTCGCCATCTTTATAAATTGCTTTGCGGCGCACGCCTTCAAATTCAAACCCCGCTTTTTCTAATACCCGGGCTGAGCGAGTATTTTGTTCGAAAACAACCGCTTCCAGCCGGACCATCTCTGTCGTGGCTTCAACATCGGCGATCAACAAATCAAGTGCCTGTCCTGTAATGCCCTGTCCCCAATATTCCTCAGCCAGCCAATAGCCGATTTCTGCACTTCGGCAATACTCGAACGTACCTGGCCGCGCCCCGATACACCCGATCAACACACCGTCCAGAATAATGGCACGCGTTATCCCTTCTTTGCTCCCCGTATTGATCCACCAATGTGCATCAGCCGCAGTGTAAGGAAAAGGCACTTTAGGCGAAAGATACCGTACCGTAGCAGGGTTGTTTAAATAACGAACCAGATATTGTTCATCTGAAGGTTCAAATAATCTGAGTGATAACATGCACGTCCCTTAGCGAATTGGATAAATGTTGGAAACAGTCATCCTACTGTGCGTCACCTAATTCGACAACACCCTTTTTCACAAATAATTCATGCTAGCTAAAAGTAAATACGGGCGAATACCGCCCGTATGATTTGAGGAGGGTTAAAGCGGTTTTAGCTGTCGGATCCTGACGATCGACAAGGCAGAAATAGCCAGCACGAATAATGCGCTGATCAGCAATTTCCACAGGCCACTGGCTGCTTCCATCGCCTGCGCTTTAAACAGTGGAAAATCTTCCACATCTTGACGTGTCACTGGCTTATCAAAAAACATAAAGTCATAGAAAAAATGACGCATGGCACGGTGGTAGTCAGCCACCTGTTGCCGGTACTTCAGCTGATAGCCGCTACTGGTATGGGCCAGTTCATTCAGCGAAAGCTGAAAGAACAAAGCCGGAGACAACACACTCAGTGTTTGCAACCGGGCCTGGCGAGCCTGATTATTCTGGATATGCTCTTCAACAAGAGTCTGCACCGCCAGATCGCTCATATGCTGCTGCGCATAATACCATTTCCAGTCGAATGCCTCGCCCAGAGGCGCGGTATTCTGCCACGGTGTTTCGTGCGTCAGAAATTCGTCCAGCGTGGCTTGCTTGTCCTTGTCCCAGCCATCGTTGAGTGTCATGCGCTGTTGCAGTGTGATCTCTAGTGGCGCATCGCTTTGGTACTGACCAGACAAATACAAGTGCACAGCCCCGGGGATCAGCAGCGCCAGTACCACCCAGCTACTCAGATAAGCCAGACTATTCACCACACTGTTTTTACCAAAACTCATGATTAAAGTTGCCAGTGCAAACCAGAACACCATATACAAACTGGTCGCCCCCAGCACTATCCAGAACAAGCCATCAAACGGCAAAGACAATATCAGTGCAGCGCTGAGTAGCAAGGTAACCACCAGCAACCAGATAACCATAAAGCGCAGCGCAATCTGCTTGGCAAGTAGCCCAAATGCGCTGTTAGGCAGCGCGTTAAGCAATCGCCAGCGGCCCGCATGTTGCTCGTCTGAGATCAAAGTCACCGTTAATATGCCTATCACCAGAGGCAGAAAATAAACCAGCACAAAGCCCAGATCCAAGCCTCCTGCCCGTTGCTGAGCCGGATTGACAATCTCACGATTGAAAATCTGGCTTTGCAATGCCGTTGCGCGAATTTTCGTGGCCACCATAGACGACGGGGTCTCGCCTACAAACAAAGCGGCCCAGGGGCTCAACTTCCACTCAGTCGGGGCACTGGCATAGTACGCCAAAGATCCCGCAGCGGGCAGCGTTTCACGGCTGTTAACATGTTCCCGCTCTTTTTGAAACACCACCATAGATTTATACTGGTCGATGCGTACCGACTTATAACCAAGTGCTCCCTGGTAGATGGCAAACACCCCCGAAATGATAAATAACACCAAAACCAGTTTGTTAATGGTGCCAGCAAACAAACGCTTGCATTCGAGTTTAAACAGCAGCATAGATCCTCCTCTGCATCCCGTTTGAGTTCAGGAAAATAAACAGGGCAATAACCGCCAGCAGCGGCAAAGCCCAGGCCAGAGAAAACGCGCTCAATGACCAGCTCAGCTTCGGCAAGGTGTAATGAAACGCATCAAACTCCTGCCAATAGGATTTATCAACCCGCTGTGCTCTGTCATCGTGATGATGGATCTCATGAGTGTGTAACTTATTTAATTTTTGAATACGCGCGTATCGGTGCGCTTCAGCTTGCTGCTCAAAATCCAAAAAGTGTCGGGTATCTGTCCGGGTCAATGCCATTGAAAAATCGCGCACAAACAAATAGGGATTGATCCAATAAAACTGACTGACAAACTGGCGTTGCGCGTCAAATTGTGCGACTTGCTGCTGATAATGCTTCTTGTAAATCTCGGCATTGAGCTTTTCACCTTCCTGCATCACCAACCCTTTGTAGTTAACCGGTAACTCCTCGACTGAAGATACGCCATACTTTTTCAGGGTTTCTTCGCGGAATTTACTGAAGTAGGGGTCGTCCGGGTTGTGACTGTCTCCGACTTTACGGTTGTCCAGCTTAATGGCCAGATCAAAGTCATTGCGTTTTTGATGTGGATACTGATGATGGGCAAATTCCGCCAGCATACGCGGCATCAATATGGTCAGAATAAACCAGATTGACGTCAGCAGTATGAGCGCTTGCTTAGGGGCTTTCACCAGGCTTGAAATCAACAGGGTTACTGCGATCCAGAACAGGCAATATAGCAGGTAAGCCCCAAATAACAGCAACAGCCTGAGTGGTGCTTCTGCCGAAAACTGAGCGCCGGTACCGGCGGCAAGGCCCAGAGCCAGAACAAACACAGGTAAGATAAACACCACAGATACAAACAGGTAGCTAAGGCTTTTACCGGTGATCAACTCACGAAACGACACGCCCATAGACATAAGCTGTCTGAGCGTGCCACTTTTTTGCTCTCCACTGACGCTGGCAAACCCCAGCGCAATAATCAGCAGTGGCCAGATGATCAGCAAAATGTTGGCACTACTGAGCTCGGAAAACCGTAACAAGGTGCCGCCATCCTGATCGTTGGCAAAATTGGCGCTGTTTTGTTTATGCGCCTCCAAAAAGATACTGTCACCCACCCAGGCATTCACACCCAGATCAAAAAAGCTAAGCGCACTGGGAGGACGGAACGCAAAGTGACCAAAATGCGCCACCCGATGAGGGTGCCTGTCTGGTTGTGCATTCCATTGTTGCTCGACAATTTCCTGCGCTTTAGTTTGGGTATGCACGCTGTGTTGGTATTGCTGCCAGCCAGTAAATAAGGCAATCGCCAGTAATAACTGGATCATCAAAAAGAGCAGCCACAGGCTGGGACTTTTGCGTTTACTGGCCAATTCATGGCGACAGATCTGCATTATTTTATTATTCATAGATAAGACAATTCCTGTTTAAACATCGACGTTGCAGCATTAGCTGGCTGCACGTATCGCCGTTTTCCCTGAAATAAGTTCGTGATAGGTGGTTTCCAGGCTGCTCAGCGGCAACTTGTTGTTATCCAGCAGGGTCAGCAGTTTGCCTTTATCCATAATGCCGATTTTGTCGGCCAGTGTATGCGCGCAGTAAAAATCGTGTGTCACCATCAAGATAGCAGCGCCCTTTTTTGCCAGTCGCTCGATAATGCGGATAAATTCCAGCGTCGCACTGGGATCCAGTCCGGATGTCGGCTCGTCCAGCAGTAACACTTTGGCCTGGCGCATAATCGCAAAGGCGATACCAACCTTTTGCCGCATGCCTTTTGAGTAGTTTTTTAACGACTGTTTACGGGCATTTTGTTCCAGCCCGGTTTCATCGAGCGCCGCATGGATCTGTGCCTCATTAACGGACAGTCCCGACAGGCTCGCCAGATACTTCAGGTTATCAATGGCATTGAATTCCTGATACAAATTAACCTGCTCAGGCAAGTACACCAGCTTATCTTTACAACTGGCTCCCTGATGCACATCCACTGAATCGATCAATGCCTGACCACTGTCAGGCTGTAAAAAATTGAGAAAGATATTCAGCGTGGTGCTTTTCCCCGCGCCATTGGCACCCAGCAGACACATTATCTCGCCCTGCTCGACTTTAAAGCTCAGTTCGCTGATCACCTGTTTATCTGCAAATGATTTGGTTAACTGTATGGCTTCTAACACAAATAGTACTCCCTGATACAATAAAAACCGCGCACGCCGTGTTGTCTAGATAAAGACCTGAACACTAAGCATGGGCGGTTTGGTAAGACGTAATCAACGTCACGTTTAGTTATAACATAACACCAATTAACTAAATAGGAACAGTTTTTATTTCCCTGAGGTATTAACCTATTGGTACCAAAAAGCTCGCAGTCCCAGTAAAAGCGCCGCCTTCAACGTGGATCTGACCATTCTTGTAATACACGAGATTATCAGACAAACGCTTTTTACAGTGCTTAGGGAAGAAGCCTTCAAAGCGAACCTCTTCGGTTGTATTGATAGTGCGCTTGAATTTAATGTCGAGATCTCTGAGGTAGACTTCCCCCACTTTTTCGGTCAGCTGGTTGTCCCAACAGCCGTAAATAATGCCAAGCTGAGAGATCCAGATCATGGCACTTTGCGCACTGAAATGAAAACGGCCATCTCCGGGCATTTGAAAATGCTCAACATTAATGCGACCGTCAATATAACCGGGCTCTAAAGAGACGGAACTAAACGACATACGCTCCTCACGCCAGCCATTTTCGAGATAGTCTGACATATAGGCTCGTTGCTGCGCTTGAGTAAGTTGAATCATGGTTAATCCTTACTTTGATGTGGTTGGGCTGGTTGTTTGAATTTGGGAATGGACATCGCGTGTCGACATAAACAGTGTGTTGCATATGGCAGTCCCTAAGCCTATGACGACCAGGCAATACCAGGCCAGATCATCACTTAAGCTGGCATAATCGAATGCCACTCCCACCACAGCGCTGCCTGCTATCAATCCGACTCCGGCAAACAAATAGAAAAATCCGTAGTGTGTGGCAACCGACTTATCCTTTGCCAGCACCGAAATCTGGCTCATGATAAAAGGAAAGCTCACCATAGTGCCAAGCGTAAACAGGACAGCAAGCAGGCTCATTGGCAGGTAATACAATACACCGCCCTGGTAGGGCCAGGTCGGGATCAAGGTGGCGAAAGACAGCCCCATCAGGGCTATGCCGATACTGATCCACTGATCAGGAGACAGAAAACGCTCGCACAGACGCGTGACCGGAAATTGAAAACAAATAGAGATAAGTGCACACAAGGTCAGTACCCAGGCGACATCTCCGGGTGCACCTGATTGATTGACGATATGTAACGGGATAGCAAATGAGATCTGATTAATCAACATAAAGTAGCCCGACATAATCAGCGAAAAAGTGATGAATGTGCGGTTGCCCAGCACACCTGCAATCATGGCCGATACGCCGCCTTCTTTTGAGGTTTCCTTTACCGACGCATTGCTCGTTTTAGCCTGTTTACCCGGCAACAGCACGGTAAACAGTAACGCAAACACCGCGAAAGGTAACGCCGACACCACACATAACACGTCAAAGCTGACACTCAAAAGCAATAAGCCGCACACCGGACCCAGTAACTCACCGCCATTTCTGGCCACGCCTACCAGCGCAAACATTTGCGCACGACTCAGCTCTGTTTGTTTAGAAAAATAAGACTGTGCAGCAGGCGTAAACAAGGCACCAGCAAACCCGGTCAGAAAAGCCGCTAAGAACAGCACTTCTGTGATCTGAGAGAACAGAAACAGGCAAAATCCAAGTGCCCGAAGTAAACACCCGATCACTATCAGCTTCTTCACCCCAAACAAGTCGGCCAGCAGACCGCCAACCAAAAACAATCCTTGCTGGCAAAAAGAGCGCACACCCAAAACCAGTCCAACCAGGGTGGCGCTCAGCAGCAAGTCTTGTTTAAGGTAACCCGCTAAAAATGGGATAAGCATGTAAAAACCAAGATTAAACACAAAGGCTGCGATGAGCATCCAGCGGTATTCCGCGCTGAGCCTCAGATAAGAGGTAACTATCGACATATCAGCTAAACCGGTTTGTGTGCAATCAAAATAGAATGAAAGTTATCGGCGTAGGTCTGGATCTTCAGTTTCAGCTGAAATGGTGCCAGCCCGGCCTCATCTACACTCGGATATAACAAGGTGCGCAGGTTAAAAGCAGTGCGGACCACCAGTTGCGCCCCTGGGCGCATTTGCTCATATAAGTGCGCAATAATTTTATCTTTGAGCTGCGCATCTCCGACCAAGGCGGCGAGCCAGATCACATCGTACTGGGCCAGATCTGCCTGTTCACAGATATCATTGTGGATAAAGTCCATCTGATTATCAGCCGACAACGCGCCGCAGACTTGCTTACCAAGCAACAGATCATCCTGCTGAATATCAAGGTTATCAACCTGTAACCCTGCGTTATACAAAGCCATAGAAGTCAGTGGTAATGCACCGGAACCCACCATCAGGACCCGTTTTACCGGCTCATCCGCCAGCGAATTAATGGCGTTAATTTCCAGACCCGTGGCGCGTTGATAGTGCTTGAAGTACGGATACTCCTCACGCTGTACCTGCTCAGGTGCATCGCTGTTAACAATGCGCTCCGCCCAGTGTCGCTCGTACATACTGGAAGCCAGGCTAAACAAGTGCTGGATCTGAGGTTTAATAGCCTTAATTTTGGCTTGTGCCAGAACCTGCTCAGCAAACTCACTGCCGTGTTCATTGGATAGTAAACCCAGAAAACGATCAAAGACGGCCATGGTTTGGGCGTTGATGGTCAGCGTTTCCATGCTATGAATTTGTTCATAAACGTCCACAATTTGCGAGGCGTGGATCCCTACGTGATTCGCGATAGTCATAAGTAAGTCACTGCTGTACTGTTCCGATTTTATGTTATAACATAACTCATGGGTTATTTATGTGTAAACCACTTTATTCAACAATTTTTAGTTAAGTGAGTCACTTAATAAAATTACGAAACAATTAATTTACGACGAAAGTTAAGTGACAAGCAGGGAAATTACCATGGACACAAATAAAAATAAGTCTTTTTATCATCTACTTAAGCATCGTTCTGTTGCCCTGCTCCTGGTCCTGTTTATGGGCAGTTCAGCCTGTGTTGCTTTAGTTACGCTCGCTAAACCCCATAAAGAGGATCAGGTTCAGCAAGCCGTGCTGCCAAAAGTATCGAGTACAGCCTTGATACCCACAGATCATCAAACCACGTTAAACTTGTCAGGGGTCTTAAAACCAGCCGAGCAAACAGACATTGCCTTTGAACTCCCGGGCAAAATTGCCTGGCTCAACGCCGGATTCATTGAAGGTGGGATTATAAAAAAAGGGGACGTGCTGGCCAGGCTTGACCCATTTGATTATCAAACTCAGTTACTCAATAAACAGGCAGAGCTTGCACTGGCGCAGGCTCGTTTGTCTGAGCAAATTGCATTGGCTGATGTGGCAAAAAAAGAATGGGCTGCCACTGCACATGTCACCGACCTTGCACTCAGAAAACCTCAGGTTGCCAGCGCCCGGGCGCACCTAAAAGCAGCGGAAGCAGAATTGGCACAGGCCCAAAAGAACCTGGCACGTACTCACTACTACGCCCCTTACGATGCATTGGTTGCAAAACGCGATACCGGCCTTGGTCAGGTTATTCAGGCAGGTCAGCCACTTGGCCAGCTGGTCAACCTAAGTTATGGTGAACTGCATGTGCCCGTCGCTCAGTTTGACCAGCCTTTTTTGCCACCCCTGCCAGCAGCAGATGTCAGGATAGCAGCTGGAAACAACCAGCGCACCGGCACACTCACGCGCCATACCGGCCTGCTCAGCGATACCACCCGAATGGCCTACTATGTGATCAGAATAGACGACCCCTATGCACTGCACAGCACTTTGTCTGCCGTACACTTTGGGCAGTTTTTACAGGCTGAAATAGCCGGTATCACACTCAAAAACGTCCTGAAAGTACCTCAGGAATGGGTTAAAAACGACACGCTCTGGTTACTAAGCCCGGAGCAAAAGCTACTGAAATATTCCGCTAACGTGCTGCGCAGAGAGCACAACAGTGTGCTGATCAGTGCACCACCCCACTCAGATTATCAGCTGGTCACTCAACTACCTGATTATCCGCAAACGGGTATGCAAGTGCGCGCCTCTGCCCCACATACCCAGCTGGCTGTTAAAGGAGACAAGCAATGAGCCAGCCAAGTAAACTGATCGGCTATTTTGTTCATCACCCGGTCGCCGCGAACCTGCTGATGCTGTTTATCGTTTGCATGGGTTTGCTGAGCTATCAGGGGATCCAGAGACAAACCTTCCCTGTCTCCGACAACAATAAAATTATTGTCACTGCCACCGAGCTGGGCGCATCGGTCAAAGAAGTAGAAGAAAATATACTGCTTAAGATTGAACAGGCACTCAAACCTCAGGTCGGCATTAAACGCCTCACCAGCCAGGCAACGCCGTCGCGTGGGCGAGTTGAAATAGAGCTGGAACACGATCAGGTTCTAGCCCATCGTCTTGATGAAATCAAAATGAAGCTGGATGCCATTGCCACCTTTCCACCCGCCATGGAGCCACTGCAAATTGTTGAGCGCGCACAGCGTCAGCGCGCGCTGAGCGTTGTGTTATCCGGTCCGGATAACCCACTCGAACTGAGAAAGCTCGGAAATGAATTAAAAGAAGAGTTACTGCAACTTGAGGGGATTGCACACGTCGATCTCTCGGCCATTCCCGATTATGAAGTCGCGATTGAGCTGTCACCACTTCGATTACGAGAATACAATCTCAGCCTGTCAGATGTAGTGCGTGCAATTCAGACACAGGCCGATAATGTGTCAGCTGGTGAAATAAAAACCGCGCGCGGTAACATCTACCTCAGACTGGCACAACGAGGCTATCAGGGCTCAGCCCTGGCCAGCACACCCGTTATCACTGGCCCTTTAGGTGAAACTGTACAATTGCGCGATATCGCAACCATCAAAGATGGATTCCGTGAAACCCTGGATGCCGGGCGCTTTAATGGTGAACAGGCAGTGTACATCATGGTTCTGGCGGCCAAAGAACAGTCACTGACCGATGTCGTTGCTCAGATTAAAGCCTATGTTGACTACAAAAGTCAGGCACTGCCTGAGCACATCAACATCTACGAGTTTGTTGATGTGACCTTCTACTTGCAGGGTCGCCTCAATATGATGCTGGAAAACCTCGCTCAGGGTGCCATTCTGGTGTTTATCGTGCTCGCCGTATTTTTGCGTACCCGACTTGCTATCTGGGTGATGCTGGGCCTGCCGGTTTCCATGCTGGGTGCTTTCTGGCTGATGCCGCTATTCGGGATCACCATGAATCTGGTGTCCTTATTTGCTTTTATCATGGTGCTGGGTATTGTTGTGGACGACGCCATAGTAATAGGCGAAAGCGTCTGCGAGGAAGTTGAGTCAAATGGCCACTCTCCACAGCAGGTGATAAGAGGAGCACAAAAAGTGGCTATGCCGGCCACCTTCGGCGTACTGACCACCATCGCCGTCTTTATGCCCTTTATGTTCAGCAGCGGTCCTAACTCAGGACAGTTCATAGCCATCGCTGGTGTGTGTATTTTATGCCTGTTTTTCAGCTTAATTGAATCTAAGCTCATCTTGCCTGCACACCTGGCTGCAACGCGTTTACCGCCCAAGCCAGCTGAGCACTGGCGCAATCGCTTTAACAGCAAACTTCAACAACTGCTGAACAACCATTATGCCCCGTTACTCAAGCACTGTATTCACTATCGCTATGCGGTCATCGTTGGATTTATGTGTTTGCTGGTTCTGGCAATTTGTCTCATCATCAGTGGTTTATTGCGCTTTACGCCCGTTCCAAAAGTACCTCATGATTATCCGTCAATTAATATTCAGATGGATCACAGTGTGTCTGAAGCACACACCCTGGCCGCCGTTGAGCAAATAGAAACCCTGATTAATCGTGTTGAGCAAGATATCCGAACCCAGACCGGTAAGCCTATGATGGACGTGATGTATACCCGCATCGATCACCTGACGGAGGCCGAAGTAGTCGTTCCTCTGGTGCCAGAAGCAGAGCGCCCGTTTGATACCTTTGAACTGGCCAGACGTTGGCGGGAACAGTTACCTGATATACCTGGTGTAAAAAAGCTGACCATAGAATCTGATGTGATCGACATTGCTGAGAAAACGGATCTGGAGTACCGCCTGTTTGCCAGCGATGCTGAAACCCTTTATCAGGCCAGCCGGGCAATGATCGACAAACTGAATAGGATCAGCGGTGTTCACAGCGTCTACTCCTCGCTTGATAGTGCACAGACTGAGTATCAGATCCAACTTAAGCCACTGGCGTATCAGCTTAACCTGAGCGCAAAAGACGTTACCCGACAAGTGGGGGCGCGATTCTATGGGCTTGAAGTGCAGCGCGTCATGCGTGAAGGTCAGGAAGTCGTTTTCAAGGTGCGAGGTGCACAGGCAGACCGTCAGCAATTGAGTGCCCTCAACCACACGCTGATCACTTTGCCAAATGGCGAGCAGGTGTTCTTTGGCGATGTGGCGCGTACCATTGAAGTACCCGGCTTTTCGAGCATCAGTCGTGAGCAGGGCTATCAGGTCGCTACCATCAGTGCCAATGTAGACGAACAATACACAAGTATCGCCCACGTAACCGAACACATAGAGTCACAGCTGCTGAGCGAACTGACTCAGGCCCACCCAGGGTTAACTACTCAGCCCGGCGTCACACTGCAAGCACAGCGACAAGAACAAAGTCAGGTACTGGTTTTTGGTCTGGTTGGGTTACTGGTCGTCTATTGTTTGCTCGCACTGCCGCTGCAAAACTATCTGCAACCTGTCCTGGTCATGTCAGTGATCCCCTTTTCCGTGGTCGGCGCACTGTGGGGACATTATCTGCTTGGCTATAGCCTGAGCATGATGTCAGTCTTTGGTATTGTTGCGGCAGCTGGAGTGGTGATCAATGACTCCCTGATCATGACGGATGTGATCAACCGCCACAGATCAGCAGGCCTGGATATCAAAACTTCGGTTATCCGCGCTGGTATTAGTCGCTTCCGGGCCATCTTGCTCACCTCACTGACCACCTTTTTGGGGCTGGTACCCATTATGTTTGAGTCGAGCCTGCAGGCGCAATTTGTTATCCCAACGGCCATATCATTGAGCTTTTCAGTGTTGTTTGCAACCGGGGTAACACTGATTATGGTGCCTTGTATGTATGTGATGCTCGAAGATATTAAAGGGGTGTCTGGCTCCTTGCTGAGACCAATCAGGCGTCTGTTGGCCTAGCATCAAAAAGCCCGGCAATCAGTGCCGGGCTTTTTCTATTCAGGCTTTAAAAAAGCAGAATTCTAAAAAAAAAATGTGCCCAGGCAGGGAGCACCGGGACACATTAAACGACTCAAAAGGTCTGTGGGCAAAATTAGAACTGATATGAGGTCGACACTAGTACCTTACGCGGCTCACCCGGCTGCACCCACATCTGAGAATATGAGTTGGTGAAGTGCTTGCGATCAAAGGCGTTATGTACCTGCGCCTTTACCGACCAGCGATCGTTGATTGCATACTCTGCAAACAGGTTCACAGTAACGTAGGAAGGCAGGTAGAAATCAGTACCACGCTGGCCCAGTCGCTCATCCACATACTGAGCCCCCACACCCGCTGACAAAGCATTACCAAATACCGAATATTGCTGGCTCAGCTGAATGCTGGCTGCATTCTCAGGGATGTTTACCAGGTCGTCGCCTTTTTTAATGGCAACACCCAGGCCGGTATCAATGGAATCTTTATCAACCTGTGCATCCAGGTGAGTAAATGAGAACTGGATCTGCGCATCTGCCGGTAACTGACCGACCACGTCCACCTCAATGCCCTCGCTTGTAGCCTGACCAATGGCAGCACTAAAGCCTGGGTTATTGATATCAGCAACAATGATGTTGGTCTGCTCACTGTCAAAATAGGCCAGCGTGATATCGAGGTTATTGTCGAGCAGAGACCACTTACTGCCGAACTCAATTGACTCACTCTGGTTCGGATCGAAGCCATCCCCTTTGTAGTCAGTACCAAAGTTCAGACGGTAACCTTCGCCATAGGTTGAGTACAGTGACCAGTTATCACTGAACTGATAGACCAGACCCAGCTGCGGACTAAAGTGTTGCTCAGACTGATCTGCGCTCTGCATTCTGATCTTGTCGTCTGTGGTTTGTTTCAGCCAGTCAAAACGACCGCCAATACGCACCTGAAATGCGTCCGTCAGCGCTATCTGATCCTGGATATAAAAACCGGTTGCCCATTGGTTTTGCTGGCGCACAATCACCGGGGTCGGCGTCGGTGGTGTATGCTGACCATACACTGGCTGATGAATATTGATGGCATAAAGCTGTGCATCGGTTGGGTTGGTGCTAAGTGCTGGTGCGCGGGCAACCCGATAGTCTCTGTCAAACTCAAAACGGTCATAGTCAACACCTACGATGATGTGGTGCTTGATTGAGCCTGTCGTGACATCCCCTGCCAATTCAAACCGTGCCACATATTGGTCGGTATCATAAGCGCGCTGTCTGTGCTGACGCGTCAGGGTCTGAAAATCTAAGTAAAGCTTTTGTCTGGACGGCGCAATATCAGCATCGCTTGACAGACTGTCCAGCTCAGTTTGTCTATATGCCAGTGCAGAGCTAAGCTGCCAGTCACTGTTCAGGTCGTACAACCAGTTAAGCTGATGGCCATGTACCATAGTCGTTGTCGGGCCATCACCCGGCTCGCCCAGGAAACGCTCGATGGGCATAAAGTCAAAGTTGCCATTTGGTGCGATGATACCGCGGTCAAACGGGATTTCCTGCTCGGCATACTCAAAGTCATAATGCCAGGTTGAGTCGGCACTTTGGTCGAACACGAATGATGCCATCACGCCATGCTTTTGTGTTTCTATGGTGTCACGGAAGCTGTCTTCTTCCTGATAGAAGCCAATAAAGCGACCAGCGACCGACTCAGACAACACCGCATTCACGTCACCTTCCAGGCGGCGATGGGCGCGGCTGCCCGCTGTCAGTTCAAATTCGCTGGAAGACTGGAAAGTCGGCTTTTTGGTTACCAGGTTAATTGAGCCACCCGGCTCACCACGGCCAAACAAGGCCGCTTTTGGACCCTTAAGCACTTCAACCCGCTCAATACCCGAAATATCACGAGGGCCAGAGAATCCACGGCCCGCATTAAATCCATTAACCAGATAACCACTGGGCACATTCTCATCACCGAAGAAGCCGCGGATCGCAAAGCTATCCCACAGGCCACCCAGGCTATTTTGGCGACTGACCGACGCCGACATATCCAATACCTGAGTTAATCCTGTCACACCGGCTTGTTCAATTAATTCAGAGTCGAACTCGAACAAAGATTCTGGTGATTGCAAATGTGTAAAGTCACCACGGTAGGCCTGGCGCTCGCCGGTTACTTCAATTTTTTCAATAGTACTGTCAGCAGACACGGAAAACGCCGCAGCGAGAGACAAAGAGAGTACACTTAAACGACACGCAGAGTGTAAGGGTTTCATTATCAGTCCTTCATTATGATATATTATAACAACTATGCGCGGGGACTGTACCACGAATGCAGCCAGGTGTTAAGGTGTAATCAATGAAGTTTTTATACTGATTATTACTTTTATTTTTATTAATTAAATCGCAATAAATAGAGTGAGTTCAGGTACATCCTTGCACCCAATTCCTCTTCCCTGTTAATCGGTTTTAACCAGCCTTTTGCTCCGCCTCTTCAAAGCGCTCGACACTAAACGGCGTCAGATCCAATGACGGTGTTTTACCCATAATCAGTTCAGTCATCAGCTGACCCGTGATAGCCGATGTCAGAATACCGGTACGGAAATGGCCACAAGCATTAAGGTAACCTTCTACCCCTTCGACCGGACCAAGGATTGGCAACTCATCCGGTGTCCCCGGACGTAACCCAGCCCAGCAACGCTTGATGCTCGACTCTTTTAATATCGGCAAACACTTCATCGCCCCCTGCGACAGCTCCTGAATTTTGTCCAGGCTATTGGTGGTATCAAAGCCTTTTTCTTCTGTCGATGAACCGATCAGGATTTCGCCGTTGTCCTTTTGTGCAATGTAACAGTCACTGGTACTGATACAGCCGTTCATGATCTTTGGCATGCGCTCCGACAGCACGATTTGTCCTTTCACCGGATACACCGGCATAGTACGACCAGTGGCTTGCTGATATAACTCGTTGGCCCAGGCACCGGAGGCATTGATCAGGGTATCGCAGAAAAAAACTTCATCGCTCGTTTTCACCCCTTCCACAACATTGCCGTTGCGGATCACCGAGGTGACTTCAGTATTCAGATACAAAGACACCCCATTTTGACGTGCGCCTTCCAGATAAGCGTCGACCAGCCGATACGGATTTACCTGGTGATCACAAATAAAATCAATGGCACCGATGGCATCGTCGGTCACATAAGGCTCTTCTTTTTTGAGTTGCTCGGCGTCCAGCCAGCGTACCTGATCGGCCAGGTGAGGGATCCCCTGAGTGATCTGCTCGGCGTACAACCTGTCTTCTTCGTTGTACATGATAAATTTCAGCCCAGTGCGCTCAAATTTGAAATCAACATCGTGCTTCTCCAGCATCTCCTGATGCAATGCCGGATACATGTTGTTAGACGTCAAAGCAAACTCAAAAAAGCAATCCGGCAACTGGTGCGGACGCATGACCGGCACTTCCTTACCTTGTGCCTCACTGTGCAATTTAGAAAGAGTTTTAAAGAAAATAACCCCGCATCCAAGACCAACCGACTCACCAATGGCCCACAACCCGCCGGCTGACGCGCGCGACGCATTGCCAGGTTTTTTTAAATCAATTAATGCGATTTTTAAATCTGTATCGCGACTCAAAAAGTATGCGCACGCCGCACCCACTGCACCGCCACCAGCGATGACAACATCATATTTTTTCATTGTGTTCATTCCATTAAGGTAAAGGGGATAGGATCAAGGGGAAAACGTGGTTTGATCACGCCAATATTCTCTGTCAGACCTGCCTGATGCAGGTAGTCCAGCGCGTAGGAACTACAGGTTTTCCCCTGGCAGTCACCCATACCAATGCGGGTTCGCATCTTCAGGCTCGTGATGTCTTTAACGCCTTGCGCAATGGCCTCATCCAGCTGCTCTTTGCGTACTTGCTCACAGCGGCAAACCACGGTCTGTGGCTGCGCCAGAGACAATAAGCCGGGTTGACGATCCGAGAACCGGTCAAAGCCAAAACGGAATTTTTTAATCCGCGCCAGCTTGTTGTTAACTTTTGTAGCCCGTGAGAACAGCTCAGATTCTGTGATCTTTCCACACTGCCAGGCCAGACGTAATGCCGCCAATTGACCTTCACAAATGGCAGCATCAGCCCCCAGCAAGCCATTACTGTCGCCCACTACAAAAGCACTGTGATTCTGGCTTTGATGCCACTCATCCAGTGCAGGCACATAACCACTGACTTTACTATAGGTGTGTTCCAGGCCCAGTAACATAGCAAGCTGGGTCCGTGCCACGAATCCGTACCCCACCCCAATGGCATCGACTGCCACCTGCTCAGCCAGGTCACGTTGAGGTCGCCACTGGCTATCGTATGGCGCAACATGAATACTGCTAAGCTGTTCCTCGCCCTGCGCACTGACAATTCCCCAACCATATTTGAACGGGATTTTGTGTTTTTTGAGGTAACTCATCATGCTCATGCCCGACAGCGTTAACTTGGGCTTATTAAGCAAAGCAACGGCCTCTTTTGCCAGCTTGGCAAATGGGCTGGCTTCATACACGCCAACTACATCAACACCGGCTTTATGCAACTGGCAGGCGACCAGAGGTAATAAAGGCCCGGTGCCCACCAAGGCCATGCGCTGCCCCGGTCTGACCAGACCACTTTTAAGCTGTAGCTGCACACCGCCCAATAACATAACGCCGGGTAACTGCCAGCCAGGAAACGGAACGCTGCGCTCGTGACAACCGGTTGCCAGGATCAGATGCCCATATGGTTGACGACTCAATCCCGAGTCATCACTAAGTAAAAGTTGATTACTGCCTTCCGGGCCAAGCACCCGGGTCTGCGTTTTGACTTCAATGGATTCTCGGTGCGCCTGATAGCGGGTTTGCAATGCCGTCATGGCGCGCTTCAGGTTGTCATCCAGGTGCGGCAATGAATCCGTCTTGCGCAGCGGCCCGCGATATATCACCCCACCCAGCTTAGGTGCTTCGTCAATGATCACTGACTTTAAGCCATGACATGCTAATTCAGCTGCCGCAGCAGTCCCCGCAGGACCGCCACCGACGATCACCACTTTGTCGTGCGTCTGGCTAGTCATGCTTGATCCCCTCTTCTTTGAAGCGGTTGGTCAGGGTTTCAACTGACATGTGTGGCTTAACTAAGGTCTGGCAGGCGCGTTGCTTGTGTTTGGCATTGATCTTAACCTGGCAACAATGGCATACCCCCATGCCACAGTAGGCACCTGATGCAACATTGCGGTCGTTTTCCATCACTTTGGCATAGTTGGCGGCAAGTAAAACCGACAACACGGTTTCCCCTTCACAGGCCTCAACAGATTGATCATCGACGGTAATTTTAAAATTGCGCGAAGGCAGAGGCGTAATGTCTCGGGTGCGCTTAAGTGGTTTCATAACTTGTCTCTCTCATGTAGTGATACATCATCGAGCGCAGCATGTACGCTTGATATACAGGACAGGTAAGAGCCAGTGACGTTGAGGGTAACTTGAAATGATAATTAAAAGTTAACTACTAAAAAGTGTACAACCGTTTTCCCGGTTCCTTTCGCTCGTCTATGCCCTATTTCAGGCACATTCAGCTCATTTCCTGTGAACGAGAGAAGATTAACCCGGAATAAACAATTAAGCTATATTTATTTACATTGAATAAACAAAAATTGATCTGGATCCGGGCATGTCGCTTTTTTATGCACTCCCTGATGACTTGCTCATCGCCAGTTCATGCTTTTCTCTTAGTCGAGTTGGTGAGATTCGGACCAGACTCGCAGTTGCTCCAGAATATGCAGTGCTGAGCGGCCAAACTCGGTCAGCTCATACGTGACTGCCACTGGCCGTTCATTAACAACCGTACGTAGCACCATGCCCTGGGATTCCAGCTCTTTGAGGCGCTGATCGATCATCTTTTTGCTGGCACCACCGAGCATTCTGGCCAGATCGTTAAATCTCACCGGCTCATCTTTAAGATGATAGATGATAGATCCCGTCCATTTTCCACCAATGAGACGCATGCCTTTTTCGATGGCACAAGGCTCCAGACACGCATTTAAAACTTTTTTTCTTCCCTTACTATCTGTTTTAACAACACTTTCCACAGTCAGGACTCCAAAATCAGGGTGGTTACCAAAAGTAAACTAATTGAATAAAGGTCACAGGTTACTATTATAAACCACGATAGCAATTAAGCCTACCGGAGAATCAACATGAACAAAGCCCTGATCATTAACGCACATCAGTACTACCCCTTTTCTGAAGGGAAACTCAATGCCACGCTGGTTAATAGTATGGTCTCTCACCTGACTACCAAGGGATACGAAACCCGAGTGGTAACAATGGCTGAACCACTCGACATTGAGCACCAACTAGATCTGCACCGCTGGGCTGATGTCGTGATCCTGCAATCCCCAATTAACTGGATGGGTCTGCCCTGGTCATTTAAAAAGTATATGGACGAGGTGTATACCGCAGGTATGGGGGGGGCGCTGTGCAATGGCGACGGACGCTCAGCCGACCAGCCTAAAGCCAATTACGGACGAGGTGGAACGCTTAGCGGCACCCGTTACATGCTCTCCGTCACCTTTAATGCACCAAAGGAGTCGTTTAATGACGTGAATGAGTTTTTTGAGGGTAAAAGCGTGGACGACTTGCTGCTCCCGGCCCATATGAACTTTAAGTTCTTTGCTATGCAGTCTATACCTACGTTTAGCTGCTTCGATGTGATGAAAAATGCAGACATAGAGGGCGACCTTGCGCGCCTCGACACCCATTTAAACACCTACTTTTAAGGACGCACCATGAGCCACACTAACCAGTACACTCAAAAACTGCACCCCGGCAGCCCATTTCCGGACATCCAGGTTAATCTGGCCGATGGGCGTACGCGTCACCTGGCGCAGGCCAATAATGCTGGCAGGTGGCAGCTGGTACTGATTTATCGGGGTCGACACTGCCCGTTATGCACGCGTTACCTCAATAAACTGGAACAATTCAAGGAGCAGCTGGCTGATATCAAAGTCGACATAGTTGCGGTATCCGGAGACAGCCTGGCACAACTGCAAAGCCACAGCGAGCAGCTCAACGTATCGTTTGCGCTGGGGTATGGTCTGCACCTTGCGGACATGAAAACCCTGGGCTTGTTTATTTCTGATCCCCGATCAGCTCAGGAAACCGATCATCCCTTTGCCGAGCCTGGGCTCTTTGTGGTCAATGAAGCCGGAAACATTCAGGTGACAGATATTTCTAACAACCCCTTTGTTCGCCCGGATCTGACTTCTTTGGTAAATGGTCTTGGCTGGATCCGGGACCCAGACAACAACTACCCCATTCGCGGTATGCATAACTAACCACCTTTTAACAGGAGCACACATGTTTACTTATTATGAGCCCGACACTGCACCACAAGACTCTAAACCCCTCATGGCGCAATCACTGGCCAGTTTTGGCATGCTGCCCAACCTGCATAAAGTGCTGGCAGAGTCGGCCGTGACCTACAAAGCTTATAACGATACCTTTAACGCTTTTATGCAAGACACCAGTTTGTCGGCCGTTGAACAGCAGGTGGTGTTTATGACCGCCAACTATGAAAATAACTGTCACTATTGTGTTCCCGGTCATACCTGGATGATGAAATCTGCCGGCATGCCCGACGATCTGATTAGCGCACTGCGCGAAGGGACCCCACTGCCAGACAGTAAACTTCAGGCACTGCAGGACTTTGTAAAAGCGCTGCTGGCAAAACAGGGGCATATTGGCGATGACGCGCTGGCAGCCTTTTTGAGTGCCGGATACAGCAAACAGCAAGCACTGGAAGTGCTAACCGGCCTGGCCGCTAAACTCATTTCCAACTTTACCAATGCACTGGCCAAAACCGAACTGGACCCACCGATGCAAGCCTATCAGTGGACCCATCCGGATTCACGTTAATCGTCCGCATCAACTATGCAATTGGACTCATCAGACACATTAAAACAGTGCATCACAAGTCAAAGGCCACTCCAGGGTGGCCTGACCCACGACAATTCCTTGCTGATCTGCGCCGACGGCAGCCAATGGGTATGTAAACACTCCCTTGGCCGACATCAAAGTGGACTTGCCACCGAAGCAAACACCTATTTGCTGCTCGCTAACACACGTTTCGCGCTGCCATCCAGGCTAATACACTCAGATAACGCCAGCCAGATGCTGCTTCGCCCTTATATCGAAGGGACAACCACAACGAGCTGGGCACAACTCAATATTGAGCAGGTAATCCTTATGCTCAAAGATATCCATCAGATCACAGCAACACACCATGGCAAGGTAAGTCACCCCACCGGCCTCACTCTAAGCCCGGTTAACCAGCTTAGGGTCATCTGGCGATATTTCCGTAGCCGTACCTCTCAACGTGCCAAAATGACGAATATCTATGGCAAGCTCAGCACGATTTTGCAGGACCGACAGAGCCTCTTTAATTCGCTTAGCACTTTTACACTCAACCATGGCGACTTCCACCCCGGCAACCTGATTGCGACACCCGGGCAGCAGCTTGTTCCGATTGACTGGGAGCGTGCACATTTCGGCGACCCGGCTTTTGACTTAGCCCTGATCAACTGGCATGGCCAGGGTCCCATCGTTAATCCTGCCCTGCAAGCCCGTGCAATTGCGCTCTACACTCAGTGTCCGGCAGAACAAATACAGTTACAAAAACGCGTTATATGTTGGAGTTTAGTGCGCCTGTTCAACGATTATTTATATCTCACCAGCAACGGGCTGAAGGTCGATAAACTGGCTCACTTTGAAGAGACCACATCAGTGCTTCTGAATGCGGCCAGCTAAAATCACATGGCCGGTTTTACATACGGGATGACGTTCGGGCGTTTTTAAAGGTTGGAATATCAGCCTGTAGTGAACACCAATTTGCTTTGCTGCTGGTAAAAATCTGCGCATCCACTTTCACTGGAATATCTGTATCGAATGTGGATATGGCGATTTCTATGTCTTCTGGTAACACTCCTTTACTTCGAAAACCGAGGCTGGACCCACAGGTATGACAAAATGTACGCGTGGTACCATTGGGGGCTGTGAACTCTTTTAAGCACTCTTTACCCGACAACCAGTTTAAATCAGTCACGGACACCAAAGTGCCAAAAGCAGCACCATGAAATTTACGACACATAGTGCAGTGGCAATTAGCCACTTTGGTGCTGAAACCGGAGACGGAGAAGGTAACTTGTCCGCATAAACACGAGCCATGATATTCATTTTTCATACGTTTATGTTTCCCTGCAACCAATCACAAAATTAAGCTCAGACGATACCACAAAACTCAAGATTACACTGCGAAACAGCCTGTTAGCTTAGTGAGTGGTGAGGTTTCACAGTGTAAGTGCTTTGCATGCTCTTTTTGCCTGACAACTATGCGGTAAGTATCGTATTAAACCCACCGTAGATTAGGCGCTTGCCATCAAATGGCATAGGGTTATTTTCCGCAGACATTCTTGGGTCTTCCATAATGGCACCCCAGCCTGTGTCACGCACCTCTTTAGACGGCCACACCACCCACGAAAAGACCACAGTTTCATTGTCCTGAGCTTTGACCGCCAGAGGCAGAGAAGTCACTTCTCCTTGCGGCACATCATCACCCCAATTTTCTACCACTTCTAACGCACCATGTTCTTTAAACACCAATGCGGATACTTCTGCGTGCGCAATGTATTTTTCTTTATTGTCATTCGGTACTGCTGCGACAAAACAATCTACATATGACATCTTCCTCTCCTTTACCTTGGCCTTTCACATATCGTGAACCTAATCCAGATCTGACGCCGCATTAAAGCTCGCACAACGCGACTGCACAGCCACACCCAGCCTATCAAGCATAGCAGGCCAGAATGAAT
The DNA here is from genome assembly GCF_005886805.2 of Pseudoalteromonas rubra. NCBI lineage: Bacteria > Pseudomonadati > Pseudomonadota > Gammaproteobacteria > Alteromonadales > Pseudoalteromonadaceae > Pseudoalteromonas > Pseudoalteromonas rubra. Next base: position 1,670,007 of record NZ_CP045429.1, on the reverse strand, counting down.
GGCAGAGGAAAATAATACGCTTAAGGTACATTTAGCAGAAGGCCAGAAACACCATAAGATTGCGGCTCCTCAGCATAACCACATCAGATCATGAGCTGCACGATTAACACAAAGAAAAAAGCATACCTCACTGCTGAGATATGCTTTACGTTGGACTATCGTGAGTCACCACGAATCTTGCTCATGCATACTGGCTAGTTAATTGTCCACGCTTGCTGTTGCTGAGTGCCATCAAACTCCCAGGTGTATACAAGCGGCTCGACGCCAGTACTGTAATACCAAATTTCAGCTTTTAACTTTTGCTCCGAATGCGGCAGTTCAAGCTGAACCGTTAGTCCATTGCTATCAACTGGCGCTCTCAAAAAACAGGTATCGTCGTTGGTGAGCGCGGCATCTTGCTGACACACATTGATGTAGGCACGACCATTGACCACATCCGGTGCAACTGAAACAGTAACCGGCACATCGGTCTGGAAATCAAACCCGCCGTCTACGACCACAGCCTCCATCCCTTCCCCAACTGGTACCTCGTCTACAGGTTGCTCCTCAGATACCTGCTCTTCGGTGCTACTCGCTTGCTGCTCAGTCACGTTATCTTGCTGAACCTGGTTACTCGATTGGGTTTGCGTTGTATTCGTTACACTGGCCTGGGCCGTATTGCTGGCTGGCTGGCTATTGCTACTGCCTTCAGAGCCACCAGATCCGCCGCCACATGCTGTCAGTAAAAGTGTCATTAGCGTTACGATTAATTTGTTCATGATGCTCTCCTAGTTTTGCGCTGCGTTGCTGATGGTGTATTGATAGTCGGCTACTGGATTCTCAAACCAGGTTGCGTTCTGTGCGCCTGCTGACTGGGCGAATTCCACAAATTGAGGATACGCAAGTGACATATCAACACGCTCCATTGGATGGTCCCACTGAGAGTTGATGATAAGTGCCCAGGGCAAACCCGTTGACGTTTGGAAGTAACCATTGGTTGATGAAGTGTCATCGCCCTGGTCCAGGTAACTACTGTCAAACGCTTCGGTTGGCGCATGATTTTTAAGGTGGACTTCCCAGCCACGACCGTTGTTCTGGTCTACGAATGGCCCATGGTAATGACCATCTACCGCGAAGATAAACGGGTCAACTTTGCTGTTGGTCGCCACATTCGCGTTGTAACTAGTCGCGAGCGGAATGCTGATTTCAAACGAATAAGGCGCTCTTTGGATGTCACTACAGCCCGTTTCAGTTCTGAAGAACTTGCAGCCTGGCTGCACCGGCACCATCTCTCTGGTATCGGCAAAGATGACGACAATGGCTTCATTTCGGTTGGCTTCCAGCGGACTGCCATCCTGTAACGTGCCGTCAACAGTCAGTTCAACCTGGGCTTCATCCACATGCTTACGGGCAATGTCTTTTAAACGAATGGCAAAGGCATTGTGATAACCGGCCCCGACTGCGATCAGCGCGCCTTCAATGTTGTAGCGCACAACCTGGTTACCAATCTGGCTGGTCGTCACACGATATCTCACTACCACGTCATTAAAGTCATAGTCACCTTTTTGCGGCCATAAATCTTCAAACGCGGCGGTTTTCCACGAGGTCGAGTTCTGGATCAGGCTGCTGGCAACAACAGAGACATTCAAATCTTCCACTTCACCATTATCAATCCCGCCCTGTGGTGCAATATCACTGGTGTTCGAGACCCGGAATCTGGCCCAGGTGCTACCTGCAACAGCATCAACAGGCACGGGAATGAGCACACGGTTTTCACCGGCAACCCCCTGATACTCGCTGATCACACGCTCTGACTCCTGGAACTGGCCATCACCGTTCCAGTCAACCCAGGCATTCACATATCCGGATTTCGATAACGTGAACGAAACCAGCGTTTCATAGCCTGTTTCAAGGTTAGTTAAAAAGCTAATGCCGTTGTCGTCATCTGTGGCTTTAGGTACATATTCTGCACTGACACTCTGGCCGAAAAATAAGTCACCCACATTATGACGCGCACCATTGGCGTTAAGCGAGGTACCATAGCTATCCGGTGCGTCGCCGTAGTCTATGGTTGGGTCTTCTGTATCATCAATAATCGGGGCTGTTGCACAGCGTGCGCCATCGTTAGTATTTGAAACCGGACCATACGCGAAAAGCTGGGTATTATTTGTATCGTTTATATCTATTTTATAAACATGCCCGTCCTGATTTCTGCTGATGTAAAAATTACTCTCTACATCAAAATAGACGGCACCGAAGGTCCCGGACTGGCCCACATTGCCCAGGTTGGTGCTGGTGCCGTTTGATACGTCAATGCGGTGTAGATTACCATTGCTGTCTACGCTATACGCCAGGCTGGCATTTTCATTAGGCGCAAATGCCATGTCAAAGATATTCAGGTTCAGCGCGCTACCATCGATGATGCGCTCTGCCTGTAAATAATCATCGCTGTTTTCATCAAGCGATACACGATACAGGCCTAAGCTACCGCCCTTTTTATAAACGTAAAATGCATTCTCGTGAATGGCGACATCACCCACGTAAAAGTTGGTATCGGGGAATCCCGACGTCATGATGGGCTCAAGAACGTAGTCTTTTCCCACCCGACCGATGTCTTTGTTGCTGTAATCCCAGCCGTAAATGTAACGGTCGTGAACACTAAACCCGATGCCATTAAGCTTGTTGTTGGTACCAACATTTTCAGCGAACGTAGTGTACGAACCTGAGACCAGGTTAACCCCATACATAGTTGCTGTACTACCCTGGACCAAAAAGGCTTTTGACGGGCATGTGTCGAACGGGGCGGCTGATAGTCCTGCCGAAAATACGCAAGCTCCAAACAATATCTTTTTCATGTGACTCTCCAACGTTTTGATTTGCTGCTAGAGAGATTGCAAGCATGAGGCCAACTTTATGACACTGATTTTTAAAGGTTTTTATTTTGCTGATTTGCGTTATTGCAATACGCAATGCAGGATGAAAATCACAATGAGAAAAACGAGACTAAAAAGCACGCTCAGCGTGTGCTCAATCAACCGCCATGAATCACTAAGCTAATTGACTTATAGACTAGTGGTTATGATTTATAGACGTCCCTGGTCTTGCGCATGTCGTAGACTCTGTTTTTACGTGTTTCATCAAAACCGACTAGCTGGACATAGTCTTTTGGGTTCGACAATGTGCCAAACAATAGACCCCTGATAGCTAACCCATAATTTGTTTATGGTAACTATATTTATGATGAACTCTGCGCATTTCAGGACGTTGCAACACAAAACCCGGTAAGTACGACGTTTTCAGCTTAGTCCCGATTTAAGAGGCGAATTAAAAGTTGAAAATCAAAGTGATGGAAGCGGTCGATGTGCTTTCTGGCCCTATGGGAAAAAAACCAGCCAAAGATAGGAATATGAAACGATATAATCTGGAAAAACTGCCTGCTGCTAAAGGCCGGTCCGTAAACGTCACCCGGAGCGTCTTTATTACTTTTGCTCCGGGTTTCGTTTTGGTATGGAAGCCGTTAATTTAGCACTTTGCGTATTACACGCAGGGTATTAGTACTATAATTCTTGCTCCCGATATTCGTTGTACCATCTGCGGATTTATGTACCCATACTGGTTCCCTAGGTAAGTCTAGCTCCGCAATGGGATTAGCAAATACATAGTTGAGGTTGCTATTAAGTTTTACTTCCACGACTTCGTCGTTGCTGTGGTTATAACCTATCCCGGAAACTGAGCCATCTTCATTGACATAAGTCGCATGTTCAAAATTAATATCGAAATCATCATACTCACGAACCTCCGACAGCAAACTTAGGTCAGGATCCAACTTGATTCTAATGTCACTCGAAGCATGATCAGCGCCAAAAAGTAACAGGTTATTTTGATTATCCAACTTAAATGTTGTGAAAAGCTCTACGTAATTGAGAATGCCTTCCCAGAAGTGTGTCTGCTGAAAGTCAGTATCAACTTTAACAACATACAGACCACTACTAAAGTCCGAACGCGAGCTCAACACACCGCCAATTGCCAGTTGCTCAGAGTTTACGACCAATAGCTGCTCCGGGATGTTATGGTAAGCAGCGTTCGGGTTAGTCAGCGCTGTGCTTTTGACTATCTCCCCCGTGGACAAGTCCAGTTGCTGTATTTGCGCATCGTAGTCTCCATCTTGTGGCTTATACACTTTCAGGCGATAATACTGATCATTCCACACAACCGCAGAGTGCATATTACCTATGTGATCCATGTCGGTTGCGCTTTCCGCTTCGCTGTACCAGATTAACTCGCCTCTCGCACTGAACTTAGCACTTACTGAAAAATAGGCTCTAACAGTCCCATCATAAATGTCACCACTGGCGATCAACTCCCCATTGGCAAGTTCATGAATCTCCCTCAGAGGCGCACTTCCGGGCTTCTCAATGGTTTTTTCCCATTCAACACCCCCATAAGCATCTAGCTTTGTAAGCCAGTTGTCATTTCGTACTGAAGATAGGATGACAAGCCCTTTATCCTGAGTCTCTATACTGGTAAACGAGTGACCGTCGTTTGGAAAGCTAACATCATATTGCGCAACGTCGATATACCATGATTCACTCCAGAGTGACTGGTTACCTGCAATGTCAGTCGCTTGCATCTGCCATCTGTAGTTACCCGCAGGCAATAACAATTCGATATTGTTCGCACCGCTAACTGACTCAGTAAAAGACTGTTGAGTCTTAGTATTAATCGCTGTCAACGTGTATGAATCAATATTCTGAACGCCATCCCAACTGAATGCCACACGATGCTGAGAAGCTTCTGGTGTCATGTTAACGGAGAAGTTGTTTGGCGTCTGTGGCGCGGCAAGGTTCACTAAAGTCATAGCGGGTTCAGAGATATGACCGTAAGCATTTACGATCCTAGCCTCAAATTGCATGTAACCTGGATTGAGCCCTTCAAACACTAAAGCACCGCCATCTTGAGTTGTGGCCATCAGTTGGTCATAACCTGACACGGACAGTTGCATGTAAAATCCGTCTTCAAGCTCCGGCGCTGCAAAAGTCAATTTGTAGCCCTGTTCGCTGAACTCGATTTCGGGTTCATCCAGTGCTGCTGGAGCAAGAGGGTTCAATAAGCTGAATTCAGCTGGTGCAGACCAAGGGCCGGTATGGTCATGTGCATTTTTTGCACGGTAGCTAATACTGTAGTCGCCAGGGGATAAGTCGCTCAGTCCAACATTGACACTATCAGATGTAACGAATGTTTCTTCGTCATTAAACGCGACCTTTACCTCGTAATTAGTAGCGCCTTCGACTGGATTTAGCGCAAGTTGCAGCGCATCGACATTGCGCACCTCAGCCTGCAATGCATTAAACACCAACGGGTCAATCACTTCGTTTGTCACTTCTACGGTGAACGGGTTATTCAGAAGGTGACGTTGATCCTGTTGGTCCACGGCTTCAATTGTAATAGTCGGTGATGAATTGCCCCAAAAGTACGCATTCCAGTCAAATGTCCAGGGAGCCGTCTTGATAGTACTGATTTTCTCACCGTTAACCAGCAAAGACAGTTCTTTTACCAAGCTTTCATCAGAGACGGCAACTTTTACTTCAGTTGAAGCTGCGCTGACAATACTTGTGCTGGATAAAGAAGTGACTGAGATAGACAGAGGCTGCTCTTCAGACTCTTTTTCCGGCTCTTCAGATTCAGTCTCTTTCGACTCTTCAGCGTCTTCAGTTTCTGACTCTTTAGACTCTTCTGGCTTTGTTGTTGAGTTAGTCTCCGGCTCTGTCACTTTTTGCTCTTCAGAACCGACATTAGTTTGTTTGTTATCATCACCTGACCCTGAACCGCATCCTGCCAGAGCTAAACACATTACCAGACTCAGTGGTAGAGTTGTTTTATTCATTAAATGAACTTCCATTATAATTGCAAAATTGGGCGCATTATACCTGCAAGATTATTGGTTGGAAAGTAACCATCAATGTACTTTAATTGAAAACGCATAAGACACTACTGCACATGGATTAAATATTGAAATCTGACGCTTCCCCTATGAAAATATACATTAATTTCGATCAAACCTGACACTTCGATACGCAAACTCAGAACGCTGTTCCTGTAATTAAAAGTGTCAATCTGAACCCAAAAAAGATACTAAGTAACGCTCATACTGTCTTGCAGTTTATTAATCAAAACGGGATAGTTTAACTAATGCGAGGATGCCACTGTTCAACGATAGACGTGTCAATTTTCTCACCGCGCTGACCGGCCAAAGCCATAGCGAATTCACTCAAAAAAAACCGCTTCGCTGAGTATCGGTCTCCTTGACTTTGGTCCTTGTCATGGTTTGCAGAGCCCTGACTCAGACACCGACTCCAATGTTGGTGTCTGAGCCATGTCAAGCGAATAGTTGTCTCAGGTAAGTGATCTGATAAGACTACTGCACCAGCTGATAACTATTGCCTAATTCATCCTGCAATACATAAGCAATGCCCTCTGCGGGCGTCATATCCAGCGCTTCCGTCAGGATACGACTGGAAAACGTCCAGCCTTCAGGCAGCGTGAGCCGATCTCCCAGGTTTGCCAAGTCATCCATTTGCAATGAAGCGTCCGAAATACGGCTGAACGACTGCATCACAAAAACCTGACCTGTGTTATCGGTTAGCTCATAAATGCGTCTGCCTTTATAGAAGTGCCAGGTATTGCTTCTCGACACCTCACCGGCAACATAAGGAAGTTGCTCGCCCTGCGCAGCGCTCAAATCAGCGGTGGTTAATAAACGCATGTTTATCTCTCCGAACTGGCGAATTTGCGTTTCAGCCTCTTGCGCTATCACCTCCGCGCCGCGACTTTCGTCCACCACAAAAAAGCGTGGACCGTTAGGGATCGCACTTAGTGCGCCGTATTCTGCGGCAATGTTTTCAAAATCAATGGCATCCCATTGAGCCTGTCGACACATGTCCACGCCCGGCGTCCCCCACACCTGGGCAACTACTTTGTCATCTTGCAGGTAGGGTAATAAGATCTCACAGTAACGCATGTTGTAGCTTGGTCCACCCGTAACCAACGGTACCTGTGGCACAGTAGTTTGCAGAAAATCTAACACATGCAGCGCCAGGTCCTCTCCTACATCATCCTGAATAAAGTGTCCGGCCTGAAAGCGCCTGTGATCTACCCCCTCTGAGCCAGGTACATGATCCACCCATTTGGCCTGAATGACTTCACTGCCCAGCCCTTTATCATACTCGCCTGCATTGAACATAAACGGGTTATGATAAGCGCCCAGGGTTTGCCATGCCGGTAGCGTTTGCATTTCTATCCCGGAGAGCATGGAAGGAAACGCCCGAATAGCGGCTTTGTACTGCACATTAGGATATGGCGCGTTGTATGCAGTGACTTCATCTTCGCTCAGTTCAATCACGGAGAGCTTTTGCACCACATCGCCCGCCATCAGCTCCGGCACACTGGCTGCATAATCGATCCACTGCTGAAACCCTTCTATGTGATCGCTTGAACGGGTATCAAAAAAAGTGCTGGCATCCGCAGTTTGTGACTCGTCTATCTCAAAGCTGGGCAAGTGATAGGGGTTAGTACCGGTCGGAACAATTGGCATGTCACCATTTGCGACGACAATCCTGGCAAAGCGCTCAGACATATTCCCTGCCACTCTCAACCCGATCAGGCTGCCCCAGTCTTGCACAAATAAATTGATATCAGTGAGTTGTAGCTGAGTAATAAACGCCTTAGTCCAGGCGACATGATGTTCGTACTGATGCACTGCCACATTGAGGGGTTTATCTGACTTACCCATACCCATATTATCAAGGGCAATCACACGATAACCGGCCTCAGCCAAAATGGGGATCATTTTTCGATATAAGTACGACCAGCTCGGCTGGCCGTGCAGCATGAGTACCACTTCACCGTCTTTTGGTCCTTCATCCACGTAGTGCAGCCTTAACCCTTCAATGTCCAGATAATTCGCCGCAAAGTCATAGCCGGGTAACTCATCAAAACACGCATCCGGAGTGCGAATAAATTCCACGCCTTTGCTGGTGGTTGATGGCACCATTTCTGCCTCCAGGCAGGCCTCGCTGAGCGGCCCGCTTGCCGGCCGGGTTTCTACCGGGGTATCTGCGCTGACCGTTTCTTCGACACTGGCCGTGTCATCATCGTTGTCACTACAGGCCACCAATATGCTGCTAAGCAAGCACACGCCGATGACCTTACTCAACGTCATAACTGACTGCTTTAATTTGAATTGTGATGTTCGGATGTTGTAAACCATGTTTGTTTTTCCTTATGTATCAGATGACAATGACTTGTCTTACCGGGACACAGGAATAACACCGCACAATTGGCCGCCCCAGCCTGTTGCGTGCAGATGGTGTAAAAGTCTGCGCCAATGGTGTCGTGGCAACGTTTCATCCAGGCAAATTTGCTTGTACCATTTACTCCATCAATGACGAGCGGATCACCGAGTGAATACAGCACCTACCACAGCGAGCCAGACCGGGCTTTATAACAAAAGCACCACCCAGGCCTGGATATTTTTACTGATCTGGCCCTGGTTCAATATCTTGCTGCTGTCCTGTGTCTTGCTGCTGCTCGATATATTTACGCTGACCCTGTTTGCTCAGGTGATAGTGAAAATATGGAGCGGGTTTTGTGCAGGCTACCTGCTGTTTAACCTGTGTGAGTCAATCTGTGCGCGGTTTTTGCCGTCCCAGTTTTTGCCTGCGTGGTATCGTCATAACATCTGGCTACTCAGGCCGTTTTCCATCATTCTGCTGTACGTGCTGATTGGTCCTATCGTCAGCTTGCCCACCAGCAATGCAGTGACCCAGGTGACCTTTTTGCCCATAGTGATTATGTTACTTGAGACCCTGGTCTACATTGCGGTCATGCTGATGCTCAAGCAACAAACCTATCACTTTCAGTCGCAGCTACAGGCACAACAAGCTGAGTTACAAATGCTGAAAATGCAGTCGAATCCGCACTTTTTGTTCAACACGCTTAACCTGATCGCCAGTGAAGTAACCCAGCACCCGCACAAAGCAAAAGCGCTGATTTACGATCTGAGTGATCTGCTGCGCCACACCGTTGAACTGGCCAAACAGCAATTCGTTACGCTTGAGCAGGAGCTCAAACTGGTGGAGCTTTACCTTGTGCTGCAACAAAAACGGTTCGTCGATCGGCTGACATTTGACCTGGATTGCCCGGGTGAACTTGACCCGCTGCCGGTCCCCTCTTTGCTGTTGCTGCCGATTGTTGAAAACGCCGTGAAATATGGCATTGCACCCTACGCACGCGCAGGCCATATCAGTATCATTATTGAAACAACGGAGCATGACCTGCTCATTGAAGTGCAGGATACGGGCGCGCCTTTTGATGACACCCAGCTCAGTCAGGGCGAGGGACTGCGCATTATTAGTGAAACCCTGAATCTGCATTATCGGGGCGCCGCGAGTTTCAGACTGATCTCCTGCGATGAAGGCACCAGTGCATTTATCCAGCTACCCCGATAACCAAACCGAGCCGTGTATGACTAAGAAAACCGTGATCATCGTCGACGACGAACAGGCAGCCAGACAACAGTTGAAAGAAGTGATCAGTGGCTTTGATGAGCTTACCCTTGTTGCCGAGGCAGCCGATGGCAAATCCGCCATTGAACAGATCATGCTTATGCGCCCGGATATTGTGTTTCTGGATATTGAAATGCCAGAACTCAATGGTTTTGATGTTGCCAAAGCGACACAGGATTTACAGTATCAGCTGGTTTTTATGACAGCTTACGAGCAATACGCACTGAAAGCCTTTGACACCAATGCTATCGACTACTTAGTCAAACCCGCCAGGCCGGAGCTGATTGCCAAAAGCATAGGCAAAATCATTCGTCAGCAGACTCAGATTAAGCCGTCGGGCTCCACAGCGTGCCTGACGCTCAGTGATCATGCACAGCAAAAAATCATTGAATTTGATCACATCAATTACATTGAAAGTATTGGCCGCTATCGGCGGGTGCACCTGACCCAACCCGGGGCAGAGATTCACAACACAGAGACTATTATTTCTGAGCAAACGCTTGATGGCTTTTGCAGCCAATTGCCCGAGTCACAATTTTACCGGCTGCACCGCAGCTACATTATTAATGCCACTCAGCTGCTAGCGCTCAAATACCAGACTCGCAAACACTTTGTACTGCTGGCAGGCGCAGATAACCCAATCCCGGTATCACGGAGTTTTGTACAAACATTGAAGGCGCGGATCGCTGAACGGACGCACACTGAGGACTGAGTCACACAGATTTAAAGGACAAAATAGCCATCCCGGATGACGTCTTTGGGATGGCTGATGTGGTTTAAGTTAGCTATTGACGCCATTGTCTCTTGTTATGTGCCAATTTGCTTTGACAAGAAATGTAATACTCTCAGACGTTCCTGTTCATAGTATTCTTCACGTTTTTCCATATGGATAGTCGGCCCACAAGAGCCAACAAAAAGTCCATTTTCATCAGGAATAGCAAACACAACATATTTAACTTCTTCTTCGAATGGAAAACCACATGCAGCAGAATCCATTCTTGTTGTGACCTTAACTTTTTCAGCTGTCATACCTTTATAACTTTGCTCTACAATTAAAGTGACAGCTTTCAAATTTGAATACTCAAACCAGCCATCTTCTTTCATTTTTATAGTGTCGATGGATTCGACAACTCCAGAGAAAACCACTGGATAATCTTTAAATGCTTCTTCAATGTCGTAACCCATGCAACTACAAGCTAAAGAATGGAAAGAGATTAAAGAAAACAAAAAGGCTAAAACTTTCATCCACACTCTCCTTGGCACATAACGCTTGCGTAAACGGCTAATTTTAGTTGGCTATAATGTGGAGCGAAGCGGGGCCAGCCAACTGAAATTTGTCCGGTTTAACGCACTTGTTAGCTCACTTTATTCCAATATTTATTGATTGCCTATGCATTAAAAACAAGCCGTTTCTTTTCTTATCTATTATTTTCGTTTCTGGATCTACAAATACTTGAGTAATACCAGAATGGTTATACATTTCTGGATCTAAAGGTCTTTTTGCATACGGGTTATGGAATACAAATAAACCATCACGAATATTCTCCTTTGCAGCTTGTTTGGTTATAGGCGAACCTTCCTCTTCCGACCACCAGACGGTATTTACAAACCTCATGGTATCACTATTACCTGACATACTCTCAACTTTACCCCAAGTGGCAGTTGTACTTAAAAAAATCGCACTTATATCTGAAAGCTGGTCATCTTCAAATAACCCTAGCTGTATTTCAGCTCCGTTGTCCTTTTCAACAAAGCCTAAATTAACATCTGGTGGGCCATTAGGGTATAAATGAGGATTGTCATTGTAAGCATCTTCATCGACATAAAAATCATATAACAGTGCCATAATGGGAACTTCACATTGTAAATTGAAGTGGGGCTGTTCGAACGGAGCTACAGCTATAACAAAAGGGTTTCCTTTGACATGTTCAAGCTTAGAGTATTTTTCTTTATACTTTCGATACTTTGAGATAATAGAATTTGAGAGTCGAATAATAGACTCCATATTCATTTCTTTAAATTTTGTTGGAGGTGACTCCATTAAGTCCTTTTCCCACTCTGGGGTTTTACCTGATGCAGCAGCAGCTATCGTAGCTTCAATAACAATTTTTTTACTATTATGTTCAACTAAAAAGTCAGGCGTAGAATAGCTCCACTCCATAGAGTGACCAATTTCTCGGAAAAGGGCGTAGAGATAGATTTCCCAAAAACTTGAATTAAAAGTTGTTTGAAATTCTTTTACAAATTTATTATCTCGATCTGGAAAACCCTCGCACCATCTAAGTAGCTCTTGTCGATCACCTTCCTTTGATTGTCGCATTATAGAGGTATAGTTTTTGTGTAGATCTTCTTCTTTCACTAATGGTTGAAATAATTCCACTGATGATAAACTCCTTGATGAGCTAACGCCCGCATAAAATGCGGATAATGCTTGGCTATAATTAACGAAGAATGAGCGCCAGCCAAGCGTTTTACGTCATTTTTGATGCGTTTGTTATAAGTACATTACTCAGAGTGCTTTTTGTATAAAGCTAACTTTGAACTTTCTAACTGACTCAAAAGCACTTCTTTCATTTTGCTTTGACTTATGCCTATTTTGTTCTCTTTAAACCTTACACTATTTACTCGAATTATGAGTTCTGCACTTTTATCTTGTTTAGCGACAAACTCAGGAAATTCAAAAGATATTACACATGTTCCACTATAATTAATAAAATCAAATGTATAAGAAGCTTCTATCCTGTGCATTTGAATGTTTTTATGTAACCTTTTATTTTTAATGAAAAATGTGGAATGTAGCTCTTTACCTTGAATTTCTAAGTTACTAACTTTTTCTTGCATCCAAGAAATTTCTTCTGGAAGTTCTAGGGATGTATCAGGGCTAAAGCCAATATCCTTAGTATCTTTGAAGTAAAGCTCGTTATTTATTTGCTTTTGACTCAACTCTTGTAAGAACTTAATTCTTTTTTCATTAGTGAAATCAGAAAACCTTATCTTTTTCACTTTTTCTTCAATTTTAACGTGACCCGATTTCTTTAGAAGTCCAATCACATCAGCGGCTATTTTATTAGCCACCTCCTTTGTTTCATCTGACGTATGAGACAAACTGATATTAATATCTAAAGCATCTCCATCTTTTTTTAGTTTAACTTTTCCACTAAATTGAGTCGTATTCTTATTCCAACTTTGAGTGTAGTCATATCGTTCTACACTAAAATCTAACTCAATATTGTTAGGATCGTTATCTATGGTCTTAAAGCTTGGATTCCCCAAAACCTTATAGTTCGCAAACTCTTTTTTAGTAAGTTGGTTTACATTGTAACCTAATGGTATTGCATCAATTAAATTTACATCTACTGCTTCACATTTAATTGATTGTGTCTGCCTTTTGGGGTTAGCTTCTCTTACCTTTAGGTTTTCGTTGAGTTCAATTAACTCTAAGGGGGTTATTCCTGTCCGCACTAAGATAGGGATATATGAACTTTTCTCTTCTAGAGCAACAAAAATCCCTCTCCTACGAACCAATCCTCTAAGATCTGATTTAACTACGCCTGAATCATTTAAGAACTCTCTTAGTGAATCCCCAAATGGTAATAGGTATTTTTTATTCATTTATTAAATTCCTAAAATCAGAGCTATAAGACTTTACAACTACATTAAGCGAACTTTTAGTGTCCTTTTTTAAACGTTTTGCTCTTTTTAAGATTGGGTCATGTTTCAAAGGGTCGTATTCTGGAAAAAGGAAAATAAAGTCACCGGTGAAATCTTGTGAAACGTCACTGGCCAAATACAAGAGTCGATTAATAGCTTCTTCGGAAAAATCTTCTCTACTAGACAAACAAAATGATACTTTTTTTGTCTGCTTATCAATTATCCTGAATGGTAATAAATTTGAAGTTAAATACTCAACAGGCATGATGCTTCCGTATTTATCAATATCAGGATCTTTAAAGTTGGAGGAGCTAAATGCATAATGAAAGTAACACTCATAGTTTCTGTAATTATTACGAATATAATTCACAGAATCGTAAATGAATGCTGCACGACTATTATCAACAACATGTACTGTTGAGAAGTTAAGGCTTTTATCTAAATTTATATTTGCAATTTTACTTATAACATCTTGGTCTGACTCTTTATGGTTACTTAGCCAAAAGAGAACTCCAACATCACTAGCTTTATTAATCCCTGACATTTCATAGTCTTCGTTATTAGACGACCTCAAGTCAGACTTCATAAAGCACTCTACCGTTTGGGCTAAGTCTTTTAAATGCTCTTTAAATTTTGATGATGGGTTGGCTGGGTAAGGATCATTTGTATATTTGACCGATAATACAATATTTTCGAGTGTGTAATCTTGGAGTTGAGATCTAAATGAATGGAACACATCGATACCATGAGTTGTTCTATTCTTTTTTGCACTTGCTCTTTTATGTTTTTCTGGAAAATGACAACTTATTGATTCATCGTCTAGAAAATTATCCCAACCTATAATAGTTAGAAATTCAGAAACAAGCTTTTCTCCTTTTTCACCAATTTTTCTTGATAGCTCACCCATAACTTTCCTTAAACTTGTTATTCAAATAATATCGAACAGGCCAAATTGTACTTATAACAGCTTATTAGCGTGAATACCGGTTAAACCCCGCTCCCAAAGCCTACCTAATCCACCACTAAGAAATATTTATTCATAATAAGAACAATAACCTACCACTATTTTACTAGTTGCTCAAGCCAAAACAGCGCTGTTAAAACCGAGCCGTGATCATAGCGAGACTTGGGGGTCTCGTTATGTAAAACTATTAACCTTTTGAATCTATTTAACTAAAAATGATGGCTGACTTAAACGAGACCTGAATGCGTGGAGAAAACGAGAAATTTGACATGATTATTGGTCACATTCATTTATACCTGTATATATAAACAGGCTTTAGCTCAGGTGCTTGGTACCATGTGGAAGAATTAGCTGGCCAAGTTTATTCCAGAACAGATGCGTCTGGGATGACGATTGAGGCTGCCTGTCTTGCTTTATGACGGGTGCAACTATACTGGTTTCATGCCGTCCTGGCTCACGCGCGTCCGGGGTAACGACTGTCAGTATTGCTTTTGGCGGATACAACTGTGCTGAATTTGTGTAGATCCCGGCTCGCACGCGGCCGGGGTGACACTAGGGCTCAGTCCAGCGAGTGATACTTATCAAAACTCAAAGTTAACTTGTACCGGGTAGTGATCTGATAATTCGTTATAGTAGCCATTGTGATAGTAACGGCCACTGCTTAAGTTCCAGTTGCCGCGCAGGTAGCTCCAGTACCAGTTTTGCTCTGCTTTCGGGTAACGTACTGCCATGCTCGGTGCATTGGTTGGCTGCTTATGATCGCGATGCCAGAAAACGTAGTCCAGCGTGTCATTGTAATCCAGGCTGTAATCAAAGTAATACGCGTTGGCTTTGGTAAACCAGTTGTATTTTGCCGGGAATGAGCCAACCTCTGGCGTCTCAAAATTTAACTCAGCACGTGAGGTTGTAAGCATATCGGCCACTTCGTCTTGCTTGCTCCACTCAACGTTCATGTCGCCGCCAATGATAACCGGCTCGCTGGCTGGAATGTTTTCAGCACTGATAAACGACTGAATTTCACTTAACTGACCCATACGCACGCGGTGCTCCTGAGCGGTGTCGCCGTCGTGGGTTGCCTGCAAGTGCGTGCCGATCAGGTGATAGCGCTGGCTGTCTTTCTCGATTTCGACGTAGGCAAAACCTTTATTTGACAGATAATCCCAGCTGCCATTCAGACTGTTTTCAAACACATGGGCCTTTTGCGTAACAATCGGGTATTTAGACAAAATCACCACACCGCCGCGGATCACAAACGGACTGTTTGAGCAGTTACCTGTCAGGCCATCCCAACCGCTGCCACTACAATCCAGACCCACATTGGGCGTCTGATAAGGGTAAAGTGCAGAGAGTTCAGCCAGTGCCTGTTCAGCATCGCTGTTAAAGGCTTCACTGATCAAGATTACATCCGGGCTGTCGCTCATTGAGGCCAGTACAGCAGGCAAGCGCTCCGCCCGGTTCTCCTGATCCCAGTCCTGCACATTGAGCTGCATAATATTGTATGCCATTACTTTCAGTGAATCGGCCATGCTGTGTGTACTGTTCAGCATCAGTGCACATAACAGCGCATGCTTAGCTTTCATTTTACGTCTCCGAAATCTCATTATTGTTTTTGTCTTTGTTAATGATTTTTTACACCCGGGATCCGCACAGACAGACCTGTGAGTAAAAAATTTCGCAGCACACATTAGTGATAAAAAATGACACCTGGATTTCGACAAACTATTATTTCAATTAAGGTTTTATTGGAGTGGCATGACGTTTTTAAGGCTTTTTAATGACCAGAAGAGAAAAACCAAAAGCCAGACAAGCGGTTGCTAAGCTTTACACCTCAAGCGTAATTAACTTCACATTTACTCAGGCACTTAGATTGATCCACACAGAAAAACGCAATACAATAATGATTCTCATTTGCATAAAAGGAAACGTTACAAAATGAAAATACTCTCTGTCCTGTTGCTTTTGCTGTGCTCCTTGCCAGCGTTTGCTAAAAAGCCAATCCGTGTGGTTGATGTGGGTGTGATGGGGCTTGCCTCTCACGACTTATTCCAATGGAACAGCGCCACCCGCGAAAATGAAGAAAATGGTCGTTTTGATCTGAGCACGATTTTTGATTACGCCGATGGCACCCGCATTCATCAGGGCGGTAACCCTAAAAACTCGTCAAATGCAGCAGTGTATTCAATCACCCAGAACCTGGTGAGCTTCTATGCGGGTAAAAAAGCCGCATTGCTGATGTCCAGAACGGTCACCGAAGAACAGGCACACATCATCGCCCGCCAGCAAACGGTTGCCTTCTTTATAGGTATGGTTAAAGAGTCTTATGAGCGCTTCACCAATGCCCGATTCCCTGACTACGCACTGGCGCAAAGCGTCACGGATGATGAGCAAGGCGTAATGCGCGCACTGCATGATATTTTGCCAGGCAAAATCTACGTGAACCGTAACCTGACGCGGGAAGTGTTCGAAGTCACCGATTACAGACTTGCCATGACTCAGCTGTCACCAACTGAAATGATGAAAACAGTGAAGTTTTACGACGGTAAATATGATGAAGAATACCTGCATGTCGTAGTCCCCGGCTTCCCGGATCCAACCATCATCAACCTGCAAGCCATTGATCAGAGCTTTATTGCGGAGCAAACGAATTACAACCTCGACGACATGCTTACCGAACTGAAATTCTACGGCCAGTTCTCCTTCTTCGGCAATCTGGTCCATTTCACCAGCTTTGGCTACCACCTGGAAAACCTGTTTGCCAAAGGCATTTGCAACAAATACGTCGATGGTAGCCCGAATACCTGGAACACCGTTGCGGTAGAGTGTTATTAATCTGCAGGTCTGTCCTGGCTTATAGCTAGATAAACAGCCAATCCCTTACAAAGCGCAATTTGGTTCTGTTTGAATTGCGTTTTCGTTATTGCCTGAAGGTTTTTAAGCCCCCCTCTGCGCTCACAGACAAGCCCTTGAAAAATGACAGAGCCATTTTCAGAATCGATATTTGAGAAATTTGTGACCTGTTTACCCGCCAAATACAAATTATGTGAGAAAACCTGACAACAAATTTGCCATTACTGTTCAATGGTATTGTTCAGCAACGACTGCAACTCAACTTCACTCGCCGGGCGGTAATACAAAAAGCCCTGAGCCAGCTTAATACCAAGTCGTTGGCACAAAGCGGACTGCTCTTGGGTTTCTATACCTTCAGCAATGATGCTGATGTTTAACTGACTTAATAAATACGTTAGCCCTTCCAGCATATTCTTATGCTTTGAGTTTGGACAAGTAATATTCTGGATAATCGATTTATCGATTTTGACTATGTCAATCGGACAAGAGAGCAAGTGTGAAATAGAGGAAAAGCCAGTTCCAAAGTCATCTAAAGCAATTCGAATACCCAGCTCATGCAAGCTGTTCAGAGTATTCAGCGTAACAGTATCTTCACTCAGCAGCGCAGTCTCTGTTACTTCAAATACGAGCGCTGAAGCCGGCACACCATGCTGCTTTATTAGAGACTCTACATAAGAAAAAAAACTGCTTTCACACAGCTGGCATGGTGACACATTGACAGAAATATACGCTGAAAAACCTTCTCGTAGTCTTTTTTTAAGGTCTTTAAATGCCTGCTGAAGCACCCACTTGCCAATCGCTTGTATCAGCCCTGACTCCTCAGCGACAGGAATAAACACACCCGGATTTTTGCTTGTTAGCGCTTGTGGCCAGCGAATGAGCGCTTCAGCACCCACCACCCTGTTGCTCTGCATATCGATAATTGGCTGATAATGCAGCACAAACTCACCATGCTCAACCGCGTGTCTGAGCTCTGACTCTATCTTATATTTGCTCAAGAAGGCTTCCTGCATATTGTCTTCAAAGAAACAATACTGTAGTTGAGGCGACCTTTTAGCCCGATACATAGCGATATCAGCTAACTTGAGTAGCTCTTCACTAGACTCGCCGTTTGCCGGCGCGATAGCCACTCCTACGCTACATGAACAAAAAAGTTCGTGGTTATCAACGATAAAAGCGGTATCAAATGTCTTGAGCAGTCGTTTCAGGAGCCCCTTTACATGCCTGATTGAACGTAGCTGAGAACACGCTAGCACAAATTCATCACCGCCAAAGCGAGCAAACAGCGTATCTCCCCTTAACGCTTTAAATAGTCGTTCAGCGACGGCAACAAGCAATTTATCCCCCATTTCATGACCAAAGGTGTCGTTGATATGCTTAAACTTATCTAAGTCAAACAGCATGACCGCGGTAAGTTCGTCGGGATGACGTTTTTGATGTGCCAGCATTTGCACCAGTGCTTCATCAAAATAGTAACGGTTGTGCAGGCCTGTGAGCTTATCCCTTTCAGCCAGTTTTTTAACCTCCTGATAGCTTTCATAAAGCTGCTGCTCCAACTCATGACGCTGCCTGGACTGTAAAATAGTCCGGGTTAACTGACTTTCTGTCACTTCTGACTTTAATAAAAAATCCTGAGCACCTGCATTAATGCACTCAAGCATTAATGATTCATCACTGTTGTTGCTTACCATTACAATTGCGGTGTGTTTTAAATTAGGCATGCTACGCAAACGTATTACAGCCTCAATACCGCTCACTTTTGGCATATGGTAATCAATGATCACGACATCAAATGTCATGTTGTCTAAATAAACGAACGCCTCTTCAGCAGTCGAGGTTTCTACAACGTGATATTCACAGCGGTTAAGTGTTAACTCTCTTTTAAGTGACTTTCTTTCTATCGCATCGTCGTCTACCAACAAGACTTTGATGTCTCCCTTTTTCATTGCTTTTCTCCCGGCATATGGACGATGCGCCAATATCCATCAAGTAATGAAAGTACTTCCAAAAACTCCCGGCCTACCTCATCTTTAACAAAATACCCTGCGACGTTATGCTGGTAGCTGTCGAAAATATCCCGTTCATCTGCTGATGTGGTCAGCACAAACACCACGGTATCTTTTAACTGCGCACTGTCACGTAACTTTCCAAGTAGCTCCAAACCCGACAATCTTGGCATTTGCAAATCCAGTAACATAATGAAAGGAAGGCGGATCATATTTGCCTCCAATTGCTCCAGAGCCTCCTGACCATCTTTCGCTCTGACTAATGGATTTACAATTTTCATTTTCTTAAAGCTGCGCTTAATGGTCATATAATCAATATCGTCATCTTCTACAACAAACAGAGTGACTTGATTAGCGTCTATTGTCATACGGTTACCTCTGCTTGTTTAGACAGATTGAAAGTATTGTCTTTAGATGGCCAAAAAAGTGCGACCTTACAGCCAGCAACATAGTTTGTATCGAGCGCAACTCGGCCGGAGTAATATTCCACTACCTTTTTGACCATAGCCAGCCCCATACCACTGCCTTCCACTTCATCTCTGGGCTGTAATGTTTGAAACATTTCAAAGACTTTGTCTGCGTACTTAGCTTCAATCCCAGGCCCATCGTCAGTAACGGTGAGGCTGTACCCTCCTGGGCACGGAAGGATGTCAATTTCAATCTGTCCAGTTGGCTTGTCATGGTGCTTAATGGCGTTACCAATCAGATTCATCATAACAAGCTGCAATGCAACCCTGGGCAGCTGTACCTCAACCTCAGGCACCTTCAAAACAAAATCGTCACTAAATTCATTCAACCCATGGAGGTAGTGGCAAATTTCATGGAAATTAACAGATTCACTATCAGATAACTTGGTGTTGACCCTGGCATATTCCAGTAAATCAGTCAGCAGCTGGTTCATGCGGTCAACTCTGCTTTTTACCATCGTAAAATGCTGCAAGGCTTCTTTAGATAACTCGTCATGATGATCTTCTTCAATCCAACTAACCAGCTTTCTAATACCATTGAGTGGTGACTTCAAATCATGAGAAGCAACATAAGCAAACTGTTCAAGGTCATAATTGGACTTTTGCAATGCCCTTAGTGTGGTTTCTCGCTCGGTTACATCATTTGCGACCCCGAGTATAAACACTTCCCCTATTGCGTTTTCAAATCGCTTCTTCTGCGTAGAAAGAATACGCACTTCTCCGTTAGGAAAAGTAATGGTCTCTAGTGTTTCGCTGAAACCCACATCAAAGGCCTCCCGGTCTTTTGCCAAAAAGGCGTCAGCCTCATCCTTCGGGTAATCTTCTACTGTTGTGTAACCAATGACCTTACTTTTGTCAGGGTATAGATCTAAAAACGGCCGGTTTGCCCGCACAATCCTGAATTCATGATCTTTGACAAAAACATAATCAGGTAACGAGTCAAATACGAGGTCCTGAAATGCATAGGCATCATTGAGTTCTTGCTGTTTTTTCGTCAACACCCGCTCCTTTTTTGATAACTCATGCTCCAGCTGTTTCTTCCGGACTGCCGCTGTGATGTTCTGATCCAACGTATCCCCATCAAGCTCTGATTTAATCAGGTAATTTTCTGCCCCGCGTTTCATTGCCTCTACGGCAATCAGCTCATTACCCTGTCCGGTCATAATGATGATAGGCAGGTGCGGATGAACATTCAGAATTTGCGGAAGAAAGTCGACCCCGGAGGTGCCGGGAAGTGAATGATCTAAGATGACACAGTCTGGCAAAAACGTTTCTATCAGTGATAGTCCTTCTTCTCCTGAAGAGGCACTCTGATAACGATAACGTTTGGATTTACGTTTAAGGCTACGTACACAAAACTCTATATCATCAGGGTTATCATCTATTATCAAAACATTACACTGAGTTCCCGGTAAAAGGTTTCTCGGAGATTCTTTTTGAACGCGAGCAATGGCTTCAGATATCACCTCATGTAAGCGCTGGCCATTAATGCGAGTTTTATTAATATAATCCTGAGCGCCCGCCTTAATCAGGTTTGCAGCCTGTAACTCATTGGCTTGTCCGGTTAACACAACAACAGGCAGAGAAGCGAACTCCCTCCTGACCCTTTTCAGAATTTCCAGACCAGATGTTGATGGCAGGTGGTAATCAATAAGAAGGCAATCATAGTGTGACTTTTTAAGGCACTGCCACAGCTCATCAGGTTGGGTTGCAGAGTCGATTTGATAACATAAATCTGCCACTTTCCCGAGTGACCTTTCTATCAGCTCAATATCATCAGGGCTATCGTCTATAATTAGGACATGGCGTTTATCCATTGTTCGCCTCGTCACTTTTTGGCAACAGAGCAATACCAAACCAATAATCTTTCATTGTTTGTATGGCCTTTGTTAGTCCTTCAAACTCGACAGGTTTTTGAATAAAGGTGCTTGCACCCAGGGTATAACACTCTTCAATATCTTTTGGGTCGTTAGAGGTGGTCAAAATAATTGTAGGGATAGCACGCATATCCCTATCTGATTTTAATTCCCTCAGTAACTGCCTGCCATCTAACCCCGGCATATTCAGATCCAACAGCATCAGCGTTGGGCGACACACGGAGTCATCATCTGTGTATTTCCCCTGACGATATAAATAATCTCTGGCATCTCCCCCAGACTTGCACCAGTGCACAGGGTTCAGTAAATGGTTTTTACGTAAGCTGCGGAGTGTGGCTTCATAATCATCCTCATTGTCATCCACTAACAAGATCAATCCCAAATTCTGGCTCATTCTAACGCTCCAGTTTTAATGTAAAGTAAAAGCAAGAGCCGCTACCCGGGGTAGACTCAAGCCACACATGACCGTTGTGCCGCTCCACAATTTTTTTAACATACGTCAGGCCAACCCCAGTGCCTCTTACTGAGTCATTTTCCTCATTTAAGCGCTTGAAAATACGAAATATGTCTTCAAAAAAACGAGATTCAATCCCTATTCCGTTATCCTTAACGTAAAAAACCAGGGGTTCGGAAGTGCCGGTTAGCGGATTAGTCGCCTGTATTGTTCCTATTTCAATATGTTTGATTGCACTGTGGTTATATTTAATTGCATTTGAAATGAGGTTGCGAAAAAGTTCAGTGACTCTGGGTACGTCACAGGTGATTTGAGGCAACTTGGCAGGTAAAGACAACACAACATGCTCGCCGATTTCTTCAGGCACGGTGAGCTCTTTAACTTTCGCAACGAGTGTATTCAGATCTGCGACTTCAATCGCTAACTCTTGCCTGCCCAGGCGAGAGTAATAAAGCAAACTGTCAACGAGCTGCTCCATACGCCCACACAAAAATCGAATGCGCCCTAAACGCTTTTTGCCATCGTCGCCGAGTGTTTCCTCATAATCTTCCTGCAAAAACATGGCATTATTCGCCAGTCCACGAAGCGGCTCTTTCAGGTCATGAGAAGCAATATAGGCAAACTGATCTAATTCCTGGTTACTGATTTTTAGCTTATTGATATACTCTTGGATCTCACGCTCAGCCGCTTTACGCTCGGATATATCGCGGATGGTGCCCACAAACATCTTTTTTCCTTGCACCACCATTTCGTTCACGCCCAGCTCCATCGGAAACACAGTGCCATCACGTTTAAGTGCTTTGATCTCGCGGCCCAGGCCGATGATCTTTTTTTCTCCCGTTTGATGATAATGATGCAAGTAAACATCGTGCTCTGACTGATACGGCTCTGGCATCAGCATTCGAACATTCTGGCCAACCACCTGGGATTTGGAATAACCAAAAATAGTTTCTGCGGCAAGGTTAAAACTGTGAATGGTGCCTTCCGAGTCAATCGTTATTAACCCATCTAACACCGTATTCATCATGGTCTCGATGTACTCTAAGTAGTAACGGATCGATTGCTCTGCACTTTTCCTTTCAGAAATATCGCGAATGGTCCCCAAAAACAGTCGGCGGCCCTCAAGCTTCATTTCGTTGACGGCAAGCTCCATGGGAAAACAACTCCCATCTTTGCGCTTTGCGATGATTTCCCGGCCAGTGCCAATGATCTTTGGCTGCCTGGTCTCTCGATAGTTAACCAGATACTGGTCATGTTCATCCTGATATGGGGCCGGCATTAGCATTTTGACATTCTGGCCCCTCACCTCAGCAGGTTCGTAGCCAAATATTTTAACGGCCGCTTTGTTAAAACTCTGAATCACCCCATGTTCATCAATGATGATGAATCCGTCCAGGACCGTATCCATGACGATTTCTAGCTCAGGGCTGTGAAATGTCCCTATCATATTTTCCGTAGGCTCATATCTTTTGATTATTACAAGCTAGTTCAAACCCAGCGAAAAGCAATGTGCAAGCGGCTTTCAGTGTGGTTTCTGCTAAGATGTGTACTTCAGATAGGTTGGGCTCTGAGCCCTTGATTAGTGTCTAAAATCCCGGGCTTTTTCACAGTCAGTTAGTAGTTAAGAGCTGATGAATGACTGAAATAAAGTGTCCACTTCACATAAGCTGAGACACTAGAGTGGAAGTGGACGCTGGTAAAACCGGTTTGTTGTTTCTTCACCGGCTGAGGCTCAAAGGTGCTGAGGCGGACCCTCGGAGTCTCTACATCAATAGCGCCATCTTCAGTAACAATGGTTTTATTGGAGTAGCCAATTCGGCTGTTTAGAGAAGTCGGTTTACCATTTTTCGATAACCCAAATACTCACCCAGTTCAGCATTGAGGGCAGCCTATACCAACACGGTATTAATAACAGGCAGTTACACAGTTTTTATTACAGTCTCATGTTTTAAAATAATGTCGTTGTATTCACTTAAGCTCATTCGAAGTATACTACCTCCGATTAAAATGCCCTAACTAACCAGCACCATTAAGGCTGAATGTAGAGCACTATCCTTTTATACAATACTTTGGTTTAACCACCAGCAATTTTGGACTTCACTTTTTTGATCAATTTTTCCTTCGTTAATGAAGAGTCTATTCCGAAGTGAGCTTTTCGATGATCATTAGGACATAACGCAATCACATTCTCATAGGAATCATCACCGCCTTCACTCAAAGGTACAATATGATGTGTCTCTAGATATTTATCACCATTTTTTGTGGTAAAACCATCTAATGAACAAACCTCACATTTTCCATTGGCTCTTAGCAATACCTTTCTTCTTATAACGCTTGATCTGGTATATTCAAAACTATGCCTTTCAAATTTGTGTATTTTTTCGGTAATACCATCTACTTCAAATTGATCGAAATATCCTTCATCAGACTTGTTAAAACCTCTTTCTATAATACAAGCCCCTGTATCTTGATCATAACCGGTAACAGACCACTTCTCGTTGTCTAGTTCTCTTTTAAGAACCCCATTGGTATTTGCACTTCTTTGACATATTACAACGTTAAGGGGTAACTTCGTCTCATATGCCAGTCTTATTGCATAATCAATTTCAAGCGACCTTTTCTTTCTACCCTTTTCTTGCTCTTCTGCATATTGTCTAAAGCTGTGTTCTTGATAAATCCTACCATGGAGAGTTTCCATTTCTTCGTACCATAAAAAGAGTACAATCACTTTTTTATCATCGCGAACAAACGACCAATTATAGCAATACTTAGGGTTTGATGAGGGACTACGTTCTTTATCGGCAAGTGATTCCGTCCAGTCGGCCATATCAAATTCAAGCGCGTTTAATATATCGTAAACGCGCTGCTTGCTAGATGGCTTGAGTTCTTCCAGGCGAACCATAATACTTCTCTCCTTATTCCAAAAGGTTAGGTACTTCAAGGTCAGGACTTGAGCTTGGCAACATAATTGAGTATTAACATTCTCAAAGTAGCATCTCATCCTCTTCTTTATTTTTCCACTTATTAAGAGTCGGACTGTTGATCTAGGTAATTGCTTATCGATTTAACTGCGATTTCCAGCGCTTGATCAACCTAATTGTCACTTAGCTAAAATCAGGCTGAGTTTTACACACCTATTGTTGTAGTTTTCCCATAAGTGAATTCATCGCTAGCACAGCTTAAAAGCAATCATTCCGGGGCTTCTAGACATTAAATCGCGTAGAGCTTATTTAGTCTAGATGCTAACCGCACAATTGCCATTCGCAAATAAGGTGTTCACCGATTGACTCGATGTAAAACCTAACCGGATGATATACAGGATCAAATAGTTTAGAGAGTAATTGAGTATCGTATTAAAAATAGGAATTGTAATCTGGATGATATATGAATTTTATGAAGTGAATTCTGACACCGCAAACTTTGGAGTTTGGGTGGCAGTCTTACCAGCCACATCCCGGCACACGAGTCATTCGCTGTGGCTGCTTCCTTCCGGACCTGACCAGGTTCACGAACTATCGTTGCGAGAGGACCAATAAGACTACCATTGAGGGCCTTGTTTGGCGCGGGAGGGATTATCGCGAGTTTCGCGTCTGGTTGCAAGGGGAAATATTAAAAAGCCCGGCTAACTGCATAGTGAATATACAATTAGACGAGCTTTGCTGTTTTGGTTGGTTTTTTCTTCGGTTTTAGCTTACTTTGCCAGCGCGACTTTTAGGTCCTGCAGACGTTTCTTCATCTTTTTCATGTTTTCCGGGCCCATGCGCAGGAAAAGTTTTTGCGCATCAGACAACTGTTCCCATTCTGCATAGGCATATTTGTAGGTCACAGACTCTTGCAACAGCGGCAGGCTGGTTTCCGGGATTGGGGTTTCCAGCAGCTCGCCCAGGGCTTCTTGTAACGTCAGGTCGAATTCGCCGCTGTCGTAGCCAATTTCTTCATAGGCCTCACCTATCAAGGGTCTGAATTTGTTGTACGTACGTACCAGCTGCGCAGTACTCATGGCATTAAGCATGTTCACATAAGGCGTGTAGCGCTCGAAGCTGTTTGGATCGGTGATGATGATGTCATCTTCAATAACCATAAAGCTGTCTTTGGGCTTGCTGACCGGGAAGTGCTTTTTAGCCACTTTACCCTGTGCCAGGTTATCAACAAACACCACGCTGCGGCGGATCATGTCTTCCGTTACCACTAAATCCATCGCGGTATCATTCAGGTAATTCGAAATTTGCTCGCTCAGGGCTACGTCGCTGTCGTCCAGCGATGGCAGCGGTGCAACAACAGGTTGCTCAGGCTCACGCTGTGGCAGCGGCTCTGGTTCGGGTTCAGGCATAGGTTCTGGCTCAACAACCGGCGCGGGTTCAATGGTTTCTTCGACTTCCTGCACGGGCTCCGGACGGGCAGTATTAACCACTTCCGCCGGGGTTTTCTCCGGTACGACGACATCCTGTTTAAATTTGGTGTTTTCCTGCTGATTATCCCGGTTTGAAAGCACAAATATGGCCACAATAACGAGGGCTATGACCACGCTTACGGCAAGCAATAAGTGGCTGTTAGATGGCTTGCTTTTCCTTGGTTCTGCTGAGTTGTGCTCTGACATGGAAGCTCCATTAATTTTTCTAAACGAATAAGTTGCACATACGGTGATTAAAATACCATCAAGGCGTATCACCGCACAGTAAGGCAACAAAAATAATCTATAATATACAAAAGATTATAGCTTATTGCTGGTCGTTATTACGACCTTTGCAGCTGCAACCTATGGCATTTTTAGTCTCTTTAAACGCGTATACTCACAAATGCATCCAATATTGGTGAGTATCCATTAAAAGATATCGCATCCGTGACAAGGTGCAATACCAATTCGTGCTTAGTGAGCATATGGACTCAATATGAATCGCCTATGAATTTGTTCCCAAGCCGCGATGTATTGCTATTTTACTAAGTTAAACAAATCGTTATAGTAACACTATCAAGCCAGTGCTGGCTGGCAATTATTTCTCAAATCAACCCATACCATATAAGCGGTTAAGGAAGCATATGAGTAAGCATCACAGTTCACGTTCATGTCCTCGCTCGGCACTGCTGCTAACCGGTGGTGGGGCCCGTGCAGCCTATCAGATTGGGGTCCTGAAAGCGCTGGCACACAGCCTGCCCAGAACTGCACCGCTGCCCTTTCGCATTATTAATGGTACATCGGCGGGCGCCATTAATTCCGCAGGCCTGGCCTGCTATGCTTCAAATATGCACCTGGCGATACGCAAAATTGAATCAATCTGGAAGAACTTTCATACCGATATGGTTTACGAGAGCGGCTTTGTGGGTGCGTTTGGTCATATCCTGGGCAATATGATGCGCAGCTTTCAGGCTGAATATATCAACCAGCCTCCCGCGAGCCTGCTGGACAACACGCCACTACGCCAGCTGCTGAATGATGTACTCGACCTGTCCCGCATCGACCGCCACATTCAGCGCGGCTATCTGGATGCGCTGTCGGTGACGGTATCCAGCTACTCAACCGGCCGCTCGGTGGCATTTTATCAGGCGAAAGATGCACGCCCCTGGCAACGTGCCAAGCGCATTGGTGTGCCAGACCACATTACACTGGACCACCTGATGGCCTCCAGTGCCATTCCCATGGTATTTCCCAGTGTGCGGGTTCGGCACCATTATTACGGCGATGGCTCTATCCACCAGCTGTCACCACTTAGCCCTTCAATCCACCTGGGCGCCGAGAAAATTTTTGTCATTGGTGTTGAGCAGCCCAAGATCCCAACGCCCATTGGCTATGAGCCGCATTTTCCCGGTATGTCGGTGGTGGCGGGTCATTTGCTCGATAGCGTGTTCAGCGACACGTTACAGTCAGATCTGGAGCGCATGGAGCGGGTTAACCGCACTGTGGGATTACTGCCCGCCAGAGACAAACACAAAGAACTTAAACACATCCAGACTCTGGTGGTTAACCCCACGCATAATTTTAATGAACTGGCGCTGCATTATTACGATGAACTGCCAATGGCCATTAAACTCTTACTGCGCTCCATCGGGGTTAAACGGCACTCTCCGTCGAGTTTAACCAGTTATCTGTTGTTCGAAAAAGCCTATACCCGGGAGCTGATAGAGTATGGTTATCAGGATGGACTGGCCCGGCTGGATGAGATCCGGGCATTTTTGGAGCTGGATTAATTGTGGGCCTGCGTTATGGCAGGCCATCTAACAAAAATTGCTCCGCACGCTCGACCCGGCGCGGCTTGCCTTTTAGCAGCAATACATCACTGGCACACAGGGTGATCTCTTCATCGGGCATAGAAATTTCTTCGCCGTTGCGCCGCAGCGCTTTTACTACCACCTTGTGCCGCGCCAGATCCAGCTCAGCGATTGATTTGTCTACCGCAAAGGCCTCGTCCGGTAAGGCTATGGCGTGCAGGTATTCAAGCCGATCAGAGCTATAGCCTGATCCTTCAGCCCCCGCGTACTCTTTCATTTCCTGGCTGTCCCCGGTGAAAAAGCCGTGCAGATATTCGTAGCGATTTTGCCTTTCAATGCTTACCCGTTTAAGGATCCGCCGCATGGGTACACCAGACATATACAACACATGCGACACCATCATCAAACTGGCTTCCAGCGACTCTGGCACCACCTCAGTGGCTCCGAGTTCTTTGAGCGCCTCAAGATGGGTATCGTCCTTCATTCTGACCAGAATTTTGACTTCGGGCGCAAAGCGTTTAACCGCATCTATCACGGCCTGAGCTTTGTCAAAATCATTTAATGACACAATTACCAGACGCGCCTCACTGACATTGGCCGACTTAAGCACTTCGTGCTGGGTCGGATCACCAAACACCACGGGCTCACCAGCGGTCAGCGCCTCCTGAACAATGGCCGGGTTACGCTCCACGGCAATATAAGGAATGGCTTCCGGGCGCAAAAAGCGCGCTATGGTCTGGCCGACACGGGCATAGCCAAAGATGACCACATGATTTTTAATTTTACTGGAGGTAATAAAACCCTGCTCGTGTGGCTCTGGCCGACCTTCGCTGTCTATGCGTAGCAGCTTAATGAGCCTGTCTGTTTCACTGATCAAATACGGGGTTAACGCCATAGACAACACCCCCAGCGCTATCAGGAATGACGCCACTTCTGCACTGATCAATTGGTGCTTGCCGGCCAGTGCCACCAGTACAAAACCGAACTCACCCATCTGCCATAGCAAGATCCCGGCTGCAAAAGCGTCTTTGCGACGCTCTCCCATCAGTTGTGCCAACAGGAATATAATGGCCAGTTTAAGAACAATGAGCAGCGCCAGCACCAGCACGATATAAATAAAGGACTGGATCACGTAAGACACATCCAGTTGCGTGCCAACGGTAACAAAAAACAGCCCCATCAGAATATCGCGAAATGGCCGGATCTCAGCTTCCAGCTGGTGCCTGAACTGGCTTTCGCCCAGCATCATTCCCGCCAGAAATGCCCCTAACGCCATAGACAAGCCAAATGCATAAGTCAGTGCACCCGCACACAGCGCCACCACTAAGGTAGTCAGTACAAATAACTCATCAGTGCGTGCCATGGCCACTTCATTAAATACTTTGGGTAAGACCCATTTGCCGATGGCCCATAACAACATACACACGAATGCGCCTTTGGCGAGAGCCAGTATAAGTGCCCCCACCAGCACCTGATTATCAGACTGACTTAATAAAGGAATGGTGATCAGCAAAGGCACCACGGCAATGTCCTGGAACAACAACACCCCCACAGCCAGCTGACCCCGGCGAATATTCAATATTCCCCGCTCTTTGAGTTCTTTAACCACCACGGCGGTTGAAGACAGCGCAATTAAGCTGGCGATGATCAGTGCCTCTATCCAGTTAAACCCCAGATACTTTAATATCACCGCCAACACCACAGTGGTGACCAGCACCTGCAAGCTGCCCAGACCAAACACGACGCTGCGCATAGCCATTAATTTGGGAATAGAGAATTCAAGACCAAGACTAAACAGTAAAAAAACGATGCCCAATTCGGCAATCAGCTGGATCTCGTGACTGTTGCTGATCCAGCCAAAGCCATAGCTGCCAGCCAGCAGGCCCGTCAGCAGATAAGCCAGAATAGGCGGCAGCCCAACCCGCTTAAATGACCACACCAAAACAACGGCGCAGAGCAATAAGGCTATCAACCCGGCAAACTGACCTTCCAGGGCGGCAACTAGCGTACTGGTGACATCCTCACCTAAAAACCCGGCAAAATTTTGCTGCAAACCGCCTCCCAAGCGTCAATAAAATAGTGTTGAGCAATTTTTATCCACTATTAAATATAGCAAGCAGCTGTTTTTCAGCCAGTTTAAATTTTTGGCATGAAACTCGCTTAGAACAGTTCGAATGTTGTACTTAGGGGAATACTAGATGGAAAATGTCCATATTTTGACTCAACGGGCGCCGACGCGCGGGGATTTTTTGCCGTTTAATGCGCAAATGCAAATGTCGCACGTCCCCGAAAACCCGATGAGTTTGACCGAAAAATTACAAACAACGCTGGATGTCAACGCCCTGCTTGACATCTTTGCAGGCTACATCAAGCGTATTATCAACCTGGCCGGATTACAGTTTCACTCCAGCGAAGGGGTGTTTCAGATGCAGCAGAGCAACAATCAGCTCAGCCCGTATACCTTTGATCTGGAGTTAAACAGCCAGCATCTGGGTCAGATTGTGTACTTCAGTAAATATCGTCTCAGCGAGGCTTTGCAGGCCCGGCTTATCCAGCTGCACACCTGCTTATTGTATCCGCTGAGAAATGCCCTGATGTATCAAAGGGTGCTAAAGCTGGCAACCAAAGATTCACTGACCGGCTTGTCGAACCGTAGCCAGTTTAATGAGTTTCTGGCTAAAAAGCTGGAGCGCAGTCGTCGTCATCACAGCAACTTTAGCCTGATGCTACTGGATCTCGATAACTTTAAACAAGTTAACGACCTGTATGGCCACAAAATGGGCGACAATGTGTTGATTGAATTTGCCCGCATTCTGGAGTCTTCGGTGCGTGCGACCGATACGGTCTTCCGTTTTGGTGGCGATGAATTCGCAATACTGATAGACGACCCGGCGTTTACCACCAATAAGGTGATTGCAGAGCGCATTATGGCGTCCGTCAGAACCTGTACGATTATGAAGAATCATGACGTGACCACCAGTATCGGCTTTACACTGGCAACCAGCAAGGATTGCCCGAACGAGATTTTCTCACGGGCAGATAAAGGTCTGTATCGCGCCAAGGACGCCGGTCGAAACTGCGCCCGTACACTCTAATACAGACAGCCTCGCCATATTGCGTCCCCTAACGCAATATGGCCTTTATCCCCGTCTGCTTCAGGGATCTAATTACCTTATTAATGATGTCAAAAACCACCCCGAAAGGTTTGTAAAAGGAGTTCTCCACCTGGCATTTAACGTGTATTGCAGGTAATTTTACTTACGCAGCAAAATCAATTTATACAGCAATAACAATGCAGAGAAGCCGCAAAAGAAGCTGTTGATCACCCAGGCCAGTGATAAAAAGTTGGGCAGGTCACTGAAGATGATTGCCAGCATGGGCGCACCCAGACCAAAGATAAAAAAGCTGCCACCTTTACCGTGCCAGTACGCCAGTAACAATGCTGCACTGAGTGCGCCGACACTCAGGCTGAGCACAACATTTCCAATATTCAGACCCCCGTTCATCACCAAAACAATAAACAAGGCACCGCAACCCAGTACTGCCCAGATGGCCTTATTTGCCAGCGATTCACCGATTTTTTGTGTTTCTTGCATCTTCTAACTTCCAGCTAAGTCCCTGAGACGATGCATACGCCTCATTGACGAAAAACCCAACGACCTGCACCAGCTCGTCGTTATAATAAATCAAAGGCACGCGACTGCGCTCCCAGGTGGGCACATCATAGTCTTTGAGCCAATGTTTAAGCGTATTACGGCCACTGCGCCCGGGCGGTTTAACTTTTTCATTCAGGCAATTAAACCGCACTGACACCTGCTCATCTGCAGTCGGGTGACGAACTCCCTGACCTTCAATCACACTTAAGGTTGTATTGTCATCCAGCGCCACCTTTTTCAGGCCAACATCACACTGTGCTTGTCGCGGCGGCTGCTCGATCACCCAATGTAATTGATCTCTGAAGCGCCGGACCTGCCCGCCAGACAGCGAAACCGTCATTTGTGCGTCAGCCCGAGCATTAAGTGCCTGGCTCAGGATCTGATCAAGCTGCTTCTGCGATGGCATCTGGACACCCAGCTCCGCTAACCAGGCACGTACCAGATTTTGTTGCCGCAATGGAGCAAACTGTGCAAGGCGGCTGATAGATAAACTCAGCTCACTGCGACATTGCGCCAGATCAGCCTGGGTGATTTCGTCCAGCAAGGCCTGCTGCCCCTGCAACAACTCAACGGTGCGCATAACGCTGGGAATAAATCCCGAAAAACGGGATTTTAGCAAAGGCAGTACCTGATTACGCAAGAAATTGCGATCAAATCGATCACTGAGATTTGACTCGTCTTCGATGTGAGCAATGCCAAATGTCTGTGCAAACGCCTCTATGTCGGCGCGCTCTGATGACAACAAAGGCCTTAAACAGACGCGCCCAGATGGCAGTGTACTGTGCGCGTGCATGGCACCGAGCCCCTTCAGACCTGAACCCCGTTTCAGACGCAGTAAAAAGGTCTCAACCTGATCGTCACCATGCTGGCCGAGCACCAGTGCATGCCCCTGATCCGCCCGTTTGTCCAATGCTTCATACCGTGCTGTGCGGGCCTGAGCTTCGAGGCTTTGCCGGTTTTGTGCCAAGACCTTGACGGAGACGGGGGTAAACGCAACCGCCAATGCATCGCACTGTGCCTGGCAAAATGTCTGCCACTGCAAAGAATTGGGCGACAAGCCATGATCAACATAAATCGCATGCAGGGCCAGATGAGGATGGATTTGCACGTAGTGGTGACACAAGTGCAGCAGTACCATTGAATCAACACCACCCGAAAGCGCGACGGTGAGGCCGCGTGTTGCCGTATGCGTTACCGCAAATGTTTCATCAGGTGCTACCTCATTTGCCAGTAAGACGTCTAAACTGGCTGAAAAACGTTTATAAAGCGGTGTCTGAGTCATAATCACGGGTTTTGTAGGTACTTAGGCAGTATTATCCCGATTTAGCAGGCACAAAAAAAGCCGCGATGCGGCTTTTTTCGGTTTTGCTGTGTCGCTCTGGTTTAGCAGTAACCAAATGACATCAGGCGCTGGTAGCGTTGTTCCAGCATTTCTTCTGTACTGAGCGCTTCAAGCTCACCCAGATCACGCTTCAGCTGTGCTTTAAGGTTTTTCGCCATCGTATCGTAGTTGCGATGTGCGCCGCCCATAGGCTCGTCAATAATGGTATTGATCAGATCCAGCTCTTTCA
Organism: Pseudoalteromonas rubra; assembly: GCF_005886805.2. Classification (NCBI taxonomy): domain Bacteria; kingdom Pseudomonadati; phylum Pseudomonadota; class Gammaproteobacteria; order Alteromonadales; family Pseudoalteromonadaceae; genus Pseudoalteromonas; species Pseudoalteromonas rubra. The sequence continues at coordinate 1,636,768 of NZ_CP045429.1, read as the reverse complement.
CTCGCGTTGCCGAAACACCCATAGCTTCTGCCGCCAATGGGGCTTTTTCAGCACTCTTCCACAGAATCGACGCGCAGCCTTCCGGCGAGATAACTGAGTAAGTGCTGTATTGCAGCATGTTAACGCGGTCACCCACACCAATGGCCAGTGCGCCACCTGAACCACCTTCACCAATGACAGTACAAATGGTCGGTACTTTCAGCGCAGCCATCACTTTCAGGTTACGTGCGATTGCTTCACTCTGACCACGCTCTTCAGCGCCAACGCCCGGGTAAGCGCCCGGCGTGTCGATGAAGGTGATGATTGGCATTTTAAAACGCTCAGCCATTTCCATCAGGCGTAGTGCTTTACGATACCCTTCTGGCTTAGGCATACCAAAGTTGCGCTTGATTTTCTCAGCAGTATCACGGCCTTTCTGCTGACCAATGATCATCACTGGCTTATCATCTAGACGTGCTACACCGCCCAGAATGGCCGGATCGTTTGCGAACGTACGGTCACCTGCAAACTCGTCAAATTCAGTGAAAATACGCTCGATATAATCGCGAGTATATGGACGAAGCGGATGACGCGCCAGCTGAGATACCTGCCAGGCACCCAGGTTGTCGAAGATCTTTTTCGTTTGCTCTACGCTTTTTTCCTTGAGGCGGCTGATCTCTTCTTCAAGGCTGAGATCAAGACTGCCAGAGCGGCTTACGTTTTGTAATTCATTGATTTTTGCTTCTAATTCTGCAATCGGAAGCTCAAATTCAAGATAATTGAGGCTCATGCTCTAAACTACCTGTTTAATTAAATTCTAGTTCTATTTCCTGCGCCGCCATCTTGGATAATCGTCTGAGGAGATCATCACTGGGCGTCACACACCATTGCATACCTAATGTCACTTCCGCTATCGCGTCTGGGCGCTGATATTGGATTTTTACCGGACACGTACCAAATTTGTACGGTTCCAGTACTTTTTTCAGATTATCTATGAAATTCGCGTCTATTTGCACCATATTCAATGTCATTTTTATCGCACTGATCCGCTTTTCGCGGGCCTGAGCTATGGTACAGACTTCTCTGGCGGTCATTGTAATGCCGCCGGAGAAGTTATCAAAGCTGACCTGTCCGGATATTACCAAGATTTGGTTCATTTGCAGCATATCTTGGTACATTTCAAACTGTTCAGGGAATAAGCGTACATCAATTCGTGCGCTCTTGTCATCTAAAGTTATCAGACCCCAGCGTTTGCCTTTCTTATTGATCAGCACCCTTGCATTGATAACCAGTCCGGCAGCCGTCGATTGCACATCGCGATTCGTCGGCTGTAATTCTACTAGACGACCAGAAGTGTAATTTTTTAACTCTTTTCTGTACTGATTGATCGGGTGACCCGTCAGATACAAGCCTAAAGTGTCTTTTTCACCCTGCAACCATTCATCGTCTGACAGCCCAATGGCTTTGACAAACGCTTGTTCTACTTCGTCGGGTTCAACGGCCAGCAGACCGAACAAATCACTCTGCCCCAGCGATTCAGCCTTGTGATGCTGCTCGGCTGACTTCATGGCATCTTTGAGGCTCGCAAGCAAAGTAGCACGGCCTGGTTGTGTCTTCTCTGGTCCCAGCTGATCCAGCGCGCCTGCGTAGATCAGTTTTTCAATAACCCTACGGTTGAGGCGTTTCAGGTCAACCCGGGCACAGAAATCAAATAAATCTTTAAACGGACCGTCCTGCTCCCGGGCTTCCAGGATGGCTTCTACCGGGCCTTCACCCACCCCTTTGATGGCACCGATACCGTAAACTATCTCACCCTGACGGTTTACAGCAAACTTGTAGACACCCGCATTGACGTCTGGTGGAAGCAGCGTCAACTTCATGTTTTCGCATTCATCGACCAGGGTCACGATTTTGTCGGTGTTATCCATATCCGCCGACATTACCGCAGCCATAAACTCGGCCGGATAATGGGTCTTCATCCACAGCGTCTGATATGACACCAGTGCATAAGCAGCAGAGTGAGATTTGTTAAAGCCGTAACCTGCGAACTTCTCTACAAGATCGAAGATCTTCATTGCAAGTTCGCCATCAACTCCGTTGTCTTTCGCACCGTCTTCAAAGGTCGTTCGCTGCTTCGCCATTTCCTCGGGCTTTTTCTTACCCATGGCTCGACGAAGCAAGTCCGCGCCACCCAGGCTGTATCCCGCCAGGACCTGGGCAATCTGCATTACCTGTTCCTGGTATAGGATGATCCCGTAGGTCGGCTCCAGGATGGGTTTCAGGCTCTCGTGCTGGTATTGCGCATCCGGATATGAGATATCTTCGCGACCATGCTTACGGTCGATGAAGTTATCTACCATCCCCGATTGCAGCGGACCCGGACGGAACAAAGCAACCAGTGCGATCATATCTTCGAAACAGTCCGGCTTCAGACGGCGGATCAGATCTTTCATCCCCCGTGATTCCAGCTGGAATACCGCGGTGGTTTCGGCTCTCAGTAACACTTCAAAACTGGCCGGATCGTCCAGTGGGATGGCCGCAATATCGACCGGCTCAATGCCGTCGCGCGCCAGTCGCTCGTTGGTCATGTCCAACGCCCACTGCAAAATGGTTAAAGTACGCAGACCCAGGAAGTCGAACTTTACCAGACCGGCCGTTTCAACGTCGTTTTTATCAAACTGAGTGACCGGGAACTTACCTTCTTCATCACAATACAATGCAGCGAAGTCAGTAATGCTGGTAGGCGAGATAACCACGCCCCCGGCGTGCTTACCGGCGTTACGGGTACAGCCTTCAAGAATACGACACTTGTCGATCAGCTCGCGGACTTCCTCATCGCCGTCATACACTTCAGGCAATCGAGGCTCAACCTCAAACGCTTTGGCCAATGTCATACCCGGGTCACCAGGCACCAGCTTAGAAATTCGGTCAACAAAGCCGTAAGGGTGCCCAAGCACCCGGCCTACATCCCGGATAACCGCCTTAGCCGCCATCGTACCAAAGGTGATGATCTGAGATACCGCCTGACGACCATACAGTTTAGATACGTGGTCGATTACTTCATCCCGTCGGTCCATACAGAAGTCGACGTCGAAGTCGGGCATCGAGACACGTTCAGGGTTAAGGAAACGTTCGAATAGCAGGTCGAATTCAAGTGGGTCCAGATCGGTGATCTTTAACGCATAAGCAACCAAAGAACCCGCACCGGAGCCCCGCCCCGGTCCAACCGGAATATCATTATCCTTACTCCATTGGATGAACTCCATTACGATCAGGAAGTAGCCCGGGAATCCCATCTGGTTGATTACGTCAAGTTCAATTTGCAGACGTTCATCATAAGGGATACGCTTTTCGGCACGTTCCGCGTCATCCGGGAATAAGAATAACAGTCGCTCTTCCAGACCATCGCGGGATACCTTGACCAGGAAGTCTTCAATCTTTAACTCACCAGTTGGGTAATCAGGCAGGAAGTAGGTCCCAAGCTGCACCGTAACATTACAGCGCTTGGCTATCTCAACGGTATTTTGTAACGCCTCTGGAATATCACTGAATAACTCCTGCATTTGCTCAGGGGTTTTTAGATACTGCTCTTTGGAGAAACGTCTGGGTCGATTTTTGTCTTCCAGTGTGTAGCCGTCGTGGATGGCCACACGAATTTCGTGTGGTTCAAAATCCTGTTCATGCAGGAACACCACTTCGTTGGTTGCGACGACAGGCAAGCCTCTTTGTGTGGCCAGTGCGATTGCAGCATGCAGATATTCTTCTTCTTGCTCACGGCCGGTACGGTGCAGTTCAAGATAATAATGATCGGCGAAATGGGTCTCGTAAAATTCAACCGTATCGGCAACCAGCTGCGGGTTACCCTTGAGCAGGGCTTTACCGACATCGCCATCTTTGGCACCTGAGAGTAAGATCAGGCCTTCTTTATATTTGGCAAGCCATGCCTTATCAATAACAGGCCGATGAAATACATGCCCGCGTAAATAGGCTTCGGAGATCAGTAAAGTAAGGTTTTTATAGCCTTCATTGTTTTTTGCCAGCACCACAATGCGACTCGGCTCATCAGGAAACTGATCGCTCTTCAGCCAAAAATCCGCCCCCACCAGAGGTTTAATGCCTGCACCATGCGCAGTACCGTAAAAACGGACCAGGCCGCACAAGTTCATCTGATCGGTAATCGCAAAGGCTGGCATGCCCAGTTCAGCGGCACGCGCCACAATGGGCTTAGTTTTAGCCAGCCCGTCAACCATAGAAAAGTCACTGTGTACTCTTAAATGAACAAACTCAGGTGCTGCCATAACTACTGCTTCTCCGCCAAAATGCGCTGTACAGGTTTGAAGCTGGTTCTGTGATGCGGTGTTGCACCAAACTCACTCAGCGCCGCAAAATGGGCTTTGGTCGGATAACCTTTGTGTGCAGCAAAACCATACTGAGGATACTCTTTGTCCAGGTCGAGCATTTCCTGATCGCGCGTTACTTTGGCCAGTATAGACGCAGCGCTGATCTCTGCAACCAGGCTGTCTCCTTTGACCACGGCCTGCGCAGGGACGCTCAGTTCGGGCAAACGGTTGCCGTCGACAAACACAAACTGTGCTTTAACGGCCAGGCCTTCAACAGCACGCGTCATAGCCAACATAGTGGCATGCAGGATATTTAGCTCATCAATTTCACTCACAGTGGCACGTGCAACATGATAGCACAGCGCCTTTTGTTTAATCTCTTCAGCCAGTAGCAGGCGTTTTTTTTCGGTGAGTTTCTTGGAATCTGCCAACCCGGCTATCGGATTGGCCGGATCTAAAATCACGGCTGCTGTTACCACGTCACCTACCAGAGGGCCACGGCCTACTTCATCTACGCCTGCAATATACTGCATATCAGGACGTTCAATTTGCATTCATTAACTCCACTACTGCCTGCGCAGCCTGTTTACTGGCGTCGCGGCGTATATTCTGGTGAATATCATAAAATCTTTGGATCAGGGCTGAGTTATCGCCTCTCAGCAGAGGTAGCAAGGCGTCCGTGAGTGCATCTGGGTTACAATCCTGTTGTAAAAACTCTTCAACCAGCGCTTCATCCGCCAACAAGTTTGGCAAAGAAAAGTGCTTAATGTTGAAAGTAAAAAAGGTATTGAAAATCCAATAGCTCATTGGCTTGAGCTTATAACCAACGACCATTGGCTTTTTGTATAGCATAGCTTCGAGTGTCGCTGTACCAGACGCCAGTAATACCGCGGTGGCCGCTGTCATCGCTAAAGAAGACTGACCATCCAGTAGAATGGTTCTCAGCTCGGGGGCCACCTGCGATTTGATTGCCTGAAACTGTGCCTTGCGCTTTTCGTTCACCAGGGGCACAAGAATTTTCAGGTTGGGGATTTTGTCAGCTAGAGCTTTGGCTGTGAGCAAGTAGGTTTCGCTCAACTGGCTTACTTCAGAGCCACGGCTACCCGGTAACAGAGCCAGCACCGTATCAGAGTCCTTTAACCCCAGCTGCGCACGCGCGGCTGTGACATCCACATCCAGCGGGATTTCATCTGCCAGCGTATGCCCGACAAAAGTGCACGGCACTTCATGCTTGTCGTAGAAAGCTTTTTCGAATGGTAAAAGAGACAACACCAGGTTGGTCGCTTCTGCGATTTTAAAAATTCGCTTTTGCCGCCATGCCCACACTGAGGGGCTAACGTACTGAACCGTTTTAATCCCGGCTGCTTTGAGTGGTTTTTCTACGCGCAGGTTAAAGTCGGGTGCATCAATACCTATATAAATATCCGGCTTTTGAGCAATGAAGTGTTCGACCAGTTGTTTACGTATTTTCAGTAATCGTGGCAAACGCCCCAGGACTTCCACCAGGCCCATCACGGCCAGCTCTTCCATATCGAATAAGGTTTCGCACCCGGCATCGAGCATTTTTGGACCGGCTATCCCGATAAACCGAGCATTAGGGTAATGTTCACGCAGTGCATGGATCAAACCCGCACCTAAGATGTCACCAGACAGCTCGCCGGCAACAATCCCTATCGTAATTTCTTTTTCGTTGGCCATGTGATTCTTTTAGAATAAAAAAACGCCATACAGGCTGTATGGCGTTAGTATATCAGATACAGATATACGATGTAGAAAGGTTATCGATCGTTATATAAATTTAACGTACCAATCCTCTTTCAGAAGTCGCAATAAAGTCGATCATTTGCTGTACGCCAGCAAATTTTGCCGCATCTTCGCGCATGGCTTCCAGTGCTTCGTCCAGCTTCAGGCCTTTGCGGAACAAGGTCTTGTATGCACGACGAATGGCCATAATCTCATCTGACTCATAACCACGGCGTTTTAACCCTTCTGTGTTAATCGCCGCAGGTCTTGCCGGTGTACCGGTCGTCGTCACAAATGGTGGGACATCCTGATTCACACCGCTATACATGCCAACAAAGGCATGCGCACCAATTTTACAGAACTGATGCACACCTGAATTGCCCGCCAAAATCACAAAGTCACCGATGTGAACGTGCCCTGCAACGCTTGCGTTGTTGGCAAAAATCACGTTGTTGCCAATGATGGCATCGTGTGCGACATGGGTGTATGCCATAAACAGGTTGTTGCTGCCTATCTCAGTAATCCCTTTATCCTGAATAGTTCCACGGTGGATAGTGGCACACTCTCGGATAATATTGTTGTCACCAATCACGAGTTTGGTTGGTTCATCCTTGTACTTTTTATCTTGGCAGGCTTCGCCCACTGATGCGAACTGAAAAATATGGTTACCAGAACCAATCACGCTAGGTCCTTTTATTACCACGTGAGATTCAATTTTACAGTTGTCTCCGATAACAACATCATTACCGATATAGCTATAAGGTCCAACCGATACGTTTTCGCCCAGCTGAGCACCTGACTCAATAATTGCAGTAGGATGGATCACGCTTAAAACTCTCTTCTTGCACACATTAATTCAGCGCTACAGACGACTTTATCGTCAACTTTTGCAACACCAGAAAATTTCCAGATATTACGACGCTCTTTAACAAATTCAACGTGTAAATGCATGGTGTCACCAGGCACAACAGGCTGCTTGAAGCGCGCATTATCAATCGCTGCAAACAAGTATAGTTCATTATCACCGCGATTCTCGACGGTCTTGAAGCCCAACAGGCCTGTTGCCTGAGCCAGCGCTTCTAAAATCATCACACCTGGGAAAATAGGTTGATCGGGAAAGTGGCCTGTAAAAATAGGCTCGTTCGCAGTTACATTCTTAACTGCATGTAAGTATTCGCCAGGCTTATGATCAATGACCTTGTCTACCAGCAGCATCGGGTAACGGTGCGGCAGTAGCTTTAGGATTTCTTGAATATCGAAGCTATTTAATTCGTTGGCCAAAATAACATCCTTTAGTTATCAGTATGTTTAAGCTGTTCTGTGAGGCTTTCCAGCGCTTTTAATCGCGCTTTAAAATCCGAAAGGTTTCGTAGGTGAGCAATGTTCTTACGCCACTCTTTATTAGTGGTGTGTGGCATACCTGACGAGTAAATCCCCGGCTCGGAGATCCCTTTTGTCACCATGCTCATCCCCGTAATGACGACTCCGTCACACACCTCATTGTGTCCATTGACAGCCACCATACCGCCAATCTGGCAATACTTGCCGATTTTAACGCTGCCAGCCATAACGCTACAGCCCGCAATCGCTGTGCCGTAGCCAATTTCAACATTGTGTGCGATCTGAATTTGGTTATCCAAAATCACATTATCATGGATCACCGTGTCGTCTAACGCACCACGGTCTATCGTCGTGCTCGCCCCGACTTCTACGCGGTTACCGATAATGACGCTGCCAAGCTGAGGAATTTTAACCCATTCTCCACCTTCGTTGGCATAACCAAAGCCATCACTGCCGATCACAGCACCTGACTGAAATAAACAGGATTCACCAATCACGACCTCATGATAAATCGTGACATTTGCCCAAAGTTTTGTTTTTGCGCCGATGCGCGTGTGTTTACCGACAAAACAACCTGGGCCAATCTGTACATCATCACCCAGCTCAACGCCCGCTTCTATCACAGCATTGGCACCGATACTGACATTGTTGCCAAGTTTCACAGACTCATGCACTGAAGCGCGCTCGTGGATCGCCTGAGCTGAATCGGGTGTGGTATCCATGTATTGCGCAAGTTTAGCGTACGCAACATAAGGGTTGTCACAGACTAGCTTATTGCCAGAGAAGTGTTCAGCCTCAGAAGGTGCCAGGATCACGGCACCCGCTTGCGTTGATGCAAGTTGGCTGCGGTACTTTTTATTTGCCAGGAACGCGATGTCCTGACCACCCGCACTAAGCAAGGTGGCAATTTTCCCAATTGGCTGAGCCGGATCGCCTTGCAATTCGGCGCCCACAGCTTCAGCCAACTGCGACAAAGTGTAGTGTTTGGTCATTACTTTTTACTGACTACTTCAACAATTTTATCCGACAGGTCAGAAACTTTATCAGGGTTGAAGTAAATTGTCGTATCTTTTACGCGAACTTCGTCGTATTTTCCTTTTTTGGCAACTTCTTCAATGGCATCAACGATCAGTTTCTGTACTTTTGCCAGTTCCTGATTTTGACGTACTTTGATTTCTTGCTCTAGAGGACGACCCTTTGTAGCCAGTTCTTGCTGCATGCCCTGAATTTTTTCACGCAATGCAACTTGCTGATCTTCACTCATTGTCGCGCTTTCACGCTTGAACTTTTCAGCTTCGAAACGGATGTCACCTTGTAGTTTTTCTAATTCTTGACGACGCTCTGCAAATTCAGCTTGTAAAGTCTGCTCAATTTTTGCCATTTGTGGCAATTTTGAGTAGATATTTTGCATATCGACCAGGCCAACTTTGTGTGCAAACGCAGACGCAGAAGCCCCCATCATGAGTGTAGCCATCAGCGCCATGGCCGAAGTTTTAAAAAGGTTTTTCACAATTAGCTCCTTAGAACGTATTACTTATGTTAAAGCTGATGAAGTCAGTTTCATCATCTTCTTCTTTTTTCAGTGGGTAGGCAAAACTGATCAGCATTGGTCCCATTGGCGAGATCCACTGTACAGATAGGCCTGTAGATACCCTGAACCGACTGGGATCAGAGTAATCTGATAGTGTTTTATATACATCCGGCGACAAGTTCGTATAACGATCAGCATCGAACTCCGTGTCCCAGACGTTCGCAGCGTCAATGAAGAAGCTGGTACGCACTGAGCTGGTGTTTTCCTCTTCCAGGAAAGGCGTCGGTACAATCATCTCAATGCCTGCAAGGGCTTTTGCGTTACCACCGATACGGCCACCTTGGATCAGGTTGTCAAACTGCGGATCGCCGCCAATCGAACCTGGTACTGTGCCATCCGGCAGTGGCGTGCCACCAATTGAGGAAGGTGAACGCTGCAACGCACGTGGCAGGATCGTATTACGATCAAAGCCGCGTAGCTCCATTTCTGTGATGCGATAAAATTCCTGGAACGGCAAGGTTTGCTCAAAGCCATTGACTTCACCGTAACCATTACCATAAGCAAGGCCGGCACGCGCCGAGAACACCCAACGATGGTCATTACTGATTGGCCAATAAAAACGCGAGTCATAATTCAGCTTGAAGAAATTCAGATCTGAGTTAGGTGTCGTGACTCTGAAAGTGGCACTTTGACGTGAACCGTCTGTCGGGAACATACCGCGGTTAACAGTGATCCGTGACCAGCCAACGCTCAACTCATATTTAGTAAAGTCAAAACCAGCATCCGGGTTTTCCGGATCGGTAAACGCCAATCGCATCACCCGTGATTGTTCGTAATCCGGGATACGATCCAGCTCTTCTTCAATCCAGCGTACACCAAAGTTGATTCGGTTAACGGCATCAATTGGGAAACCAAAGTTAGTGCCAATACCATAGTTGGTCTGGTCATAATCAATCAGGCCCAGCTTACTACCATCAAAGTCGCTGTAGAAAATGCTGCTACCTTGTGACACACCGTCTGGCGTAAAGTATGGGTTTGTGTAAGAAACGGTATAACGCTTCGACCCTCGGCCTGTATTAATATTAAAGGCAAGCTGGTTACCAGTTCCCAGGAAGTTAGACTCACTCACGCCCACATTAAACTGCAAGCCACCATATGAGCCATAAGCCACACCGGCCTGGAAGCTACCAGCGGGCTGCTCTTTAACTTTAAAATCAACATCGACCTGATCGTCAACACCCGGAATTGGCTTGACTTCAAAGTCAACGCTTTCCATATACGGCAGACGCTGGATCTGTAACTTAGAACGTTCAAGGCTTTGGTTAGATAGCCAGGCGCCTTCAAGCTGTGTCATTTCACGACGAACAACGTGGTCAGCAGTCACCTGGTTGCCATTGACTGCAATACGGCGTACGTAAACACGCTTGCCAGGGTCAACCGCCAGGGTCAGCTTCACTTCTTTGCTTTCGTCATCAATGTCAGGCACGGTACGTACCTCAGCATTGGCATAGCCAAAGCGCGCCAGATAACTCTTGATAAATTCTTCGGTGGCAGTGACGATTGAGCCGTTATACAGCTCACCACTTCTTAACGGTACAACACTGCGGATCAATTCTTCACGACCCAGCAAGTCCCCGATAAACTCAAAGTCTTTTACCATGTACTGCTCACCCTCGGTGAGGTTTGCCGTCACATAGACTGACTCACGCTCTGGGCTCACGGAAACCTGGGTAGAGTCAATGTTGAAACGCAGGTAACCACGATCCAGATAGTAACTGCGGATCTTTTCCAAGTCGCCTTCAATGGTTTGCTTCTGATAGCGGTCACTAGACAGGAATTTCCACCAAGGTAAATCCTGCTGCGATTCAACCAATTTCAACAGCTCTTCATCTGAGAAAAGTTCGTTACCAACCAGGTTGATCTGCCTGACCGACGCCGCGTCACCTTCATTAAAGTCCAGCTTCAGTCTTACCCGGTTACGTGGCAGCTCAACAATGGTCATCTCAATCTTAGCGTTGTACTTACCGATACTGTGGAAGAATTCGATAAGGCCTTTCTCTACGCTATCAATAACCGTTCTGTCTAAAGTTTCACCGGCACGGATATTTTGCTGATCTAAGCTTTCCTGAAGCTGCTCATCTTTGATGTCTTTGTTGCCATCAAATTCAATCGAAGCAATCGTCGGACGTTCTTTAACTTTGAAAATAACCTGATTGCCATCTCTAAATGCAGCAATATCATCAAAATGGCCAGATGCAAACAGCGCCTTAATCGTCTTGGACACTGTATAGTCATCAACTTGATCACCCACGTTGATAGGAATGTGTGTTAACGCAGCGCCCAGCGCAACGCGCTGCAGGCCTTCAACTTTCAAATCTTCTACGATAAAGGAGTTTTGCCCCAGAGCAGCAAAGCTCGCGCCCAGTAAACTCGTTACAGCTAAATGTTTTTTTATAGGCATTTTATTATCTTTATCCTTTACAGCTTACGGCGAACAGTGCGCCTCAATTGCTATCGCACCTTGCGGCCTAAAGCCTCGATACATCGTTAAGTAGTGCAAAACAAGTTAGCGCCAGGAGCACAACTGCACCCACCTTATAGCCTAACTCTTGTGTCTTTTCAGAGACCGGTTTTTTGCGAATAAGTTCAATAAAGTAATACATTAAGTGCCCGCCATCTAAGACCGGCAGGGGTAAAAGGTTGAAAACCCCTAGGTTGACGCTAATTAAAGCCAAAAAGCCTAAAAATGCGACAAACCCATAACTCACACTATTTCCGGCCCCTACAGCAATGCCAACCGGCCCACTGAGATTTTTAACCGATACCTGACCGGTCAACAAATTACCAATCATCTCAAAACTGAGCGCAGTTAAGTCGTAGGTCTTTTTAACGCCCAGCACGATACTATCGAATACCCCGTATTGTCTAGTTTCAATATACCCTTTTGGCCAGGGTTCAAGCACTGGTACTACGCCCAAATAGCCAATAAGTACCCCCTGGTTGTCTTCTCGGCCCTGTGGCGTAGGGTAAAGATCAACCTCAACACCAGCTCTTTGCACGACCAGATGACTGCGTTGTTGCGCTGAGGTTTGTACTAGCTGTACAAATTGTTCCCATGAGTCGAGCGTTTCATTGTTATAACGCAGCAGTTTATCACCCACCGCTAAACCGCCTTGCTCGGCAGCAGAGCCTGACGCTATTTGCGCAATTTCTAGTTTCAGATTAGGGCGGTAAGGTTGGATACCCACAGACGTCAAAGGTGGCACATCTTGCTCATCCAATCGCCACTCACGAGTATCTAGCTGACGCAAAGCGAGCTGACCCTGACTGTCCTGAACTTTGAGGATAACCTGCGATTCACCCAGTCCCCCCATCAACGCAAAGGTGACTTCCTGCCAGGACTGAACAACCTCGTCGTCGACACTGATAATACGATCGCCCGGCTGCACCTGAGCCAGAGCCGCAATACTGCTGTCGGTCACATTTCCAACAATAGGCTTGGCATTCTGAACGCCAACCATATACATAAGTGCGAGAGCAAAAATAGCGAAAAGAAAGTTCGCAAGGGGTCCGGCGGCTGAAATGGCAATTCTGGAAAGTACGGGTTTGTTGTTAAATGACAGATGTTGTTCTGAAACAGGCACCTCATCCACACGCTCATCCAACATACGAACGTACCCACCCAAAGGAATGGCGGCAATGACATATTCAGTACCGAGCTTGTCATACCAACGGACCAGAGGTTTACCAAAACCAATTGAGAACCGGAGTACTTTCACACCGGCTTTTCTGGCAACCCAAAAGTGGCCATATTCATGTACAGCCACCAAGATCCCCAGTGCGACAATGAAAGAACCCAGGTTCCAGAAAAATTCCAACATAGTGACTCCTACTTACTGATCAGTTCCCTGGCAAGTCTGCGGGCTTGCGCATCCTGTGCCATTATCGCGTCCACAGAGTGTAAAGGTTCGAGGTGGCAACGTTCAAGCACTTCAGCATTTATGCGATAAATATCACAAAAGCCAATTTGCTCATTCAAAAAGGCCGCAACAGCAATTTCGTTCGCCGCATTCAGTGTCGTTGTAGCTGACTGGCCGCTACGACACGCATCGATTGCCAGTTTTAAGTTGGGATAGCGGTTGAAATCAGGCTTGGTAAAGGTGAAATCGACAATATCCGCAAAATCGAGTGGCTTAACGCCCGCTTCTATCCGTTCTGGGTAAGCAAGACCATAAGCAATGGGAGTTCGCATATCTGGTTGGCCCATTTGCGCAATCACAGAGCCGTCTATGTATTGCACCATGGAATGGATCATACTCTGTGGATGAATAACCACTTCAATGTCATCAGCCTGGCAATGAAACAGCCATTTTGCTTCGACGAACTCCAGCCCTTTGTTCATCATGGTCGCGGAGTCTACAGAGATCTTCTGTCCCATTGACCAGTTAGGGTGTGCGACGGCCTCAGCAACGGTTACATCGGCCAGCGTATCAATGGCGCGTGTCAGGAATGGTCCGCCGGAGCCTGTCAGGAGAATTTTGCGGATCCCTTGAGTATCAAGTGCCGTGCTGTCGCCCTTTTGTAAGACACCAGGTAAGCACTGAAAGATGGCATTGTGTTCACTGTCAATGGGCAGCAAAGTTGCACCATGGCGCTTTACTTTGTCCATAAACAACTGCCCGGACATGACCAGAGATTCTTTATTGGCCAGCAGGACTTTCTTGCCCTGCTCTACAGCCGCCAGTGTTGGCAATAACCCCGCCGCACCGACAATGGCCGACATCACAATGTCTACGTCAGTATGAGCGGCGATGTCACACATGGCCTGAGTGCCACTAAGCACTTCAGTCTGTTGGCTGTTAAGTGCCTCCCTTACCTCTGTGGCTGCGTCTTCAGCTCCCATCACGACATAGCGAGGCTGATGCTTCAACGCCTGCTCAATAACCAGCTGTGCATTACGTCCGGCAACCAGCGCAAAAACCTGATACTGTGTGCTATTTCGCTCGACAACATCCAGCGTTGATGTGCCAATAGAGCCAGTTGACCCTAAAATAACCAGGTTTTGCTTATCACTCATAGTGTCACCGTCCAGGCGTACAGCAAGGCAAAAATCGGCGCAGCCGCAGTTAAACTATCGATACGGTCAAGAATACCGCCGTGTCCCGGCAGACATTTACCTGAGTCCTTTAACCCGGCTTCACGTTTAAACATGCTTTCCAGCAAATCACCGACAGCGGAAAACAACGCAATCACAACGGTTAATCCTGCATACAATACCCATTGATGTTGCGCTACGTCACTGCAGTAGCAGAAAATGACCACAAACACGACAGACGTCAGTAAGCCACCGATCAAGCCTTCGATGGTTTTATTGGGGCTGACATTCGGCATTAACTTGTGTTTGCCAAAATTCTTACCGGCAAAGTAAGCACCTATGTCTGCACTCCACACGATGCCCAGCACCACCATGATTAACACTGAGCCGTATTGCTCTGCCTGATGATACTCAGCGCTGCGCAGCACATTCAGTGCCAGCCAAAGTGGAATCAAGGTCAAAAAGCCGGCAATGGTACGCATGATCATGCCTTCATTCCAGGCTTTGGCCATACGCGGGTAATTCATAACCAGAACGGTTGCAACCAGCCACCAGGCAGCGGCAAGGGTAAAGACGTAGTTTGCATCAGCGACCAGACGCCCCTGATGCCAAAGCTCTGTGATCGGCCAGTGGATATGAAGGCCGGCCAGAACTGCTGCCATCATGACAACATAAATACCTTTGTGCAGGCGATTTGTGAGGCCAATAAAGGCAGCCCATTCCCAGGCACCCATCAGGATAATGGCGCCGGCAATCACACTAAATAAATTCAGCGGTGTAAAAAATACCAATAGTAAAGCCAGTGGCGCCAGCACCACCGACGTCATAACACGTTGTTTTAACAAATTTTATACCTTTAACTTGTTGTTTTGCTCTCGGCGAGTAATTGTTTTATTTGTTCGCCGGTACAACCGAAACGTCGTTCTCTCGAAACGTAACAGGCAAGCGCTTCTGAAAACGCTTCTTCATTAAAGTCTGGCCATAATGTTTCGGTAAAGTAGAGCTCAGCATACGCTGCCTGCCACAGTAAGAAATTACTAATGCGGTAATCTCCACCGGTGCGGATCAATAGATCAAGCGGGCTTTGGTCCGCCATCGTCAACTGTGACGAAATCGCCTCTTCTGTAATGTCGCTCGCCTGGATGGCGCCTTCAGCGACCTGCTCAGCCAAGGCTTGAGCCGCCTGCATAATATCCCAGCGACCGCCATAATTGGCCGCAATGTTCAACTTTAATCCCGAGTTATGCTCGGTCAATTGTTCTGCATCGACCACTTTTTGCTGCAACCCGGCTGGGAAGCGCGAGATATCTCCGATGATTGACAGCTTCACATTGTTCTTATGGAGCTTCTTAACTTCTTTACTCAATACAAACAGGAATAATTCCATCAAAGTGCTGACTTCGTCCTCAGGACGGCGCCAGTTTTCACTACTGAAAGCGAACAACGTCAATGACTCTATCCCTAGCTTAGAGCAAAACTGCACAGCATTGCGAACTGAATCTACCCCTTTTTTATGTCCATATGCACGGGGACGCTTACGCGCCTGAGCCCAGCGGCCATTTCCATCCATAATGATAGCGACATGTTTGGGCAGAGATTGCTGTGAAATTGCGTCAGCGGTTAAAATCATAATGCCTATTTAAGTAAAAAAAAACGCCGTCTAGTATACCTTAGACGGCGCTGCAAACCTAATAAATTTGTGGTTGCTTAGATTTCCATCAGCTCTGCTTCTTTAGCGCTCAGCTGAGTGTCCATCTCTTTGATAAACTTATCAGTTAGCTTCTGGATCTCGTCTTCTGCCTGACGTGCTTCGTCCTCAGAAATCTCTTTATCCTTCAGCAGTGATTTCACGTCACCGTTGGCATCACGACGAATGTTACGCACTGCAACACGGCCGCCTTCAACTTCGCCACGTACGATTTTGATCAGGTCCTTACGACGCTCTTCTGTCAGCGGAGGAAGTGGTACACGGATAACCGTACCCGCAGACATTGGGTTAAGACCCAAATCAGACGCCATGATCGCTTTTTCTACCGCTTGTGCCAAAGACTTGTCAAATACGCTGATAGCCAGTGTACGTGAATCTTCTACCGTCACGTTAGCAACCTGGTTAAGCGGCGTGTCAGCACCGTAGTAAGACACAGAAATGCCATCAAGCAATGCCGGGTGTGCACGGCCAGTACGGATTTTAGATAACTGGCTTGCCAGCGCAGCTACGCTTTTTGTCATGCGCTCTTGCGCATCTTTTTTAATATCATCAATCACAGTGCTATCCTATTCTTTACTGTATTAATCGGACTCAGCTTGCAGGTTAAGTTGCTGGTGTAGCCAGCCAATGCGCCAGAGCGCTTACTCTGCAGCTGGTTGTGTACTGATTAACGTACCTTCTTCTTCACCCATGATAACCCGCTTTAGTGCGCCAGGCTTGTTCATGTTGAATACGCTCAAAGGCATGTTGTGGTCACGGGCCAGCGTGAATGCCGCAAGGTCCATAACCTTTAATTCTCTTTCAATCACTTCATTGTACGTCAGGTGACGGTGTAATTCTGCATCTGGGTTTTTCACTGGGTCATCACTGAATACGCCGTCTACTTTGGTCGCTTTGATAACCGTGTCTGCTTCAATTTCAATACCGCGCAAACAGGCGGCTGAATCAGTTGTGAAGAACGGGTTACCGGTACCCGCAGAGAAGATAACCACGCGACCTGATTTCAGCAAGCTGATTGCTTCTGCCCAGTTATACGCATCACAAACACCATTTAGAGGAATGGCAGACATCAGGCGTGCATTCACAAACGCTCTGTGCAGCGCATCGCGCATTGCCAGGCCGTTCATCACAGTTGCCAGCATTCCCATGTGATCGCCCACTACGCGATTCATGCCCGCTTCGGCTAACGAGCCGCCACGTAAGAAGTTACCGCCGCCGATAACCAAACCCACTTCTACGTCGAGTTCTACAAGTTCTTTTATTTCTTGGGCCATACGATCCAATACTTTAGGATCGATTCCAAAGCCTTCATCTCCCATCAAAGCTTCGCCGCTAAGTTTAAGAAGAACGCGTCTAAAAACAGGTTTTCGATTGATAGTCATAATTTCCGGGCCAAATTAAAAGTGAGATACAAAATAACCGCGCTTATGAAAGACATAAATGCGCGGTTATTTTAGAGAATTTTGTGCAGTGACGCAAAAGCAAATCTCATCTCGAGGAGGCTTTTGCATCACTTAATCACCTAAGCGTGATTATTCGCCTTTAGCAGCCGCGATTTGAGCAGCAACTTCAGCAGCGAAGTCTTCTTCTTTCTTCTCGATACCTTCACCTACTTCAAGGCGAATGAATGAAGAAACAGAAGCACCTTTTTCTTTCAGGTACTCACCAACAGACTTCTTAGGCTCCATGATGAAAGCCTGACCAGTAAGAGAGATCTCACCAGTGAACTTCTTCATGCGGCCAACAACCATTTTCTCAGCGATTTCAGCAGGCTTGCCTTCGTTCATAGCGATTTCAACCTGAACCGCTTTTTCTTTCTCTACAACCTCAGCAGGTACATCTTCTGGGTTTAGGTAGTCAGGCTTAGAAGCAGCAACGTGCATTGCAACGTGCTTCAGCGTTTCTTCGTCAGCTTCACCAGTTACAACAACACCGATACGGTCGCCGTGACGGTAAGCAGAGATGTTTGCACCATCGATGTACTCAACGCGACGTACGTTGATGTTTTCACCGATTTTAGCAACTAGTGCAACACGCGTTTCTTCGAACTTAGCTTTCAAAGTTTCGATGTCTGTTTTCGCTTCAGCAGCAGCGTCAAGAACAGTGTTTGCAAAACCCAGGAAGTTTTCGTCTTTAGCAACGAAGTCAGTTTGACAGTTAACTTCAAGAAGTGCAGCGAAACCTTCACCTTGCTTGATAAGGATTGTACCTTCAGCAGCAATGTTACCAGCTTTTTTAGCCGCTTTAGCAGCACCGCTCTTACGCATGTTTTCGATAGCTAGATCGATGTCACCGTTAGTTTCAGTTAGTGCTTTTTTACAATCCATCATGCCAGCGCCAGTGCGCTCGCGAAGT
Source organism: Pseudoalteromonas rubra (assembly GCF_005886805.2). Taxonomy (NCBI): domain Bacteria; kingdom Pseudomonadati; phylum Pseudomonadota; class Gammaproteobacteria; order Alteromonadales; family Pseudoalteromonadaceae; genus Pseudoalteromonas; species Pseudoalteromonas rubra. The sequence continues at coordinate 1,618,676 of NZ_CP045429.1, read as the reverse complement.
TCTTTAACTAGGGCAGCAGTTACAGCCATTAGAATATCCTCAATTCTGAATTCGGTTTTTTGATAAGCGAATTACCGCTTGTAAAGAATATCAAGTCTTCAGAAAAATAAGATGAAGACTTGATGACAGCTTAGTGCGTTGCGACCGGCCACCCGCAAACTAGGCGTTGCCAGTGGCGCGGTATGCAATCAATTACTCAGCTTCTACGAAGTCGTCGCTTTCAGCTTGAGCAACGATGTTGCTTTCACGACCTTCAGTGATAGCAGTCGCTACAGCACCAGTGTAAAGCTGGATAGCGCGGATCGCGTCATCGTTACCTGGGATGATGAAGTCAACGCCGTCTGGGTTAGAGTTAGTATCAACAACAGATACTACTGGAATGCCCAGGTTGTTTGCTTCACGGATAGCGATGTGCTCGTGGTCAGCATCGATGATGAAGATAGCGTCTGGAAGACCGCCCATATCTTTGATACCACCAAGGCTCTTCTCAAGCTTTTCCATTTCGCGAGTTTTCATCAAAGCTTCTTTTTTAGTCAGCTTCTCGAAAGTACCGTCTTGGCTTTGAGTCTCAAGGTCTTTAAGACGCTTGATTGATTGACGAACTGTTTTCCAGTTAGTCAACATACCACCCAACCAACGGTGATTTACGTAGAACTGCTCGCTTTGAATAGCTGCTTCTTTAACTGCTTCGCTTGCAGCGCGCTTAGTACCAACGAAAAGGATTTTACCTTTGTTAGATGCAACGTTCGAAAGGAACTTAAGTGCATCGTTGAACATAGGAACTGTCTTTTCAAGGTTGATGATATGAACACGGTTACGAGCGCCGAAGATGAAAGGCTTCATCTTAGGGTTCCAGTAACGAGCCTGGTGACCAAAGTGAACACCAGCTTGAAGCATATCGCGCATTGAAACGTTTGCCATTTGTATTTTCCTCTAAATTAAGTAGGGTTAGGCCTCCACATATCCCATAACACCAACAAGTTCGGTAATCCGGTAACCCGGTTATTTGCCCCTCGCCTGCACCCAAGTGTATGTGTCGATATGTGTGTGTGTTAAAATTAAATTTCGTGTTGTCTTCGTTACAAAAAACCGTCTTGCATCATTCAGTGGTCAATTGGACCACCAGAAAGGCGAAAAGATTTATTTGTAAAAAGACGGCGCGCTTTATACCATATAAAAGAAATTAACTCAACGTTTGGGCTAAAAATCGTTCATAAACTAGCCCGGTGTTGTTGCGTCGAAACTATGACTTGGAGTCTCAATGAGTGCAGTGATCAAAACCCCTGAAGAAATCGAAAAGATGCGTGTTGCCGGTAAGTTAGCCGCTGAAGTCTTGGAAATGATTGAACCTTATGTCAAACCAGGGGTGACGACCGATGAGCTAAACACCATTTGTCATAACTACATTGTAGATGTGCAGCAAGCCGTCCCTGCCCCTCTTAACTACCACGGTTTCCCGAAGTCGATCTGTACCTCAGTAAACCACGTAATTTGTCATGGTATTCCAAACGACAAGCCACTCAAAGATGGCGACATCATCAACATTGATGTGACGGTTATCAAAGATGGTTATCATGGCGATACCTCAAAAATGTTTTTCGTGGGCAAACCGAGTATTCAGGGTAAGCGTCTGAGCGAAGTCACTCAAGAAGCGCTGTACATTGGTATTCGTATGGTAAGACCTGGCGTACGCATTGGCGACATCGGCGCTGCTATCCAAAAATATGCGGAAGGCTTTAATTACTCTATCGTCCGTGAATATTGCGGCCATGGCATTGGTGCGGAATTCCACGAAGAACCGCAAATCGTCCACTATGGTAAAGCAGGCACCGGAGAAGCGCTTGAAGCAGGTATGTGTCTGACCATTGAACCTATGGTCAATGCCGGAAAACGCCACTGTAAGTTACTGAAAGACGACTGGACTGTTGTGACCAAAGACCGCAGCTTATCTGCGCAATGGGAACACACGCTGCTGGTCACAGAAAACGGTGTAGAGATCCTGACATTACGCAGCGACGACACCATTGAGCGAGTAATTGAGCACAGCGCTTAATCACTCCAAAACAACGCCACCTTTGCGGTGGCGTTGTCATTAATCCACTATGCTGCCTTTTCATCCAGTTAAACGCCCTTCGCCAATCACAACCTCGCATTTTTTTGTCACTTAGTGTAAAACTGAGCTGTGAGTTTTGCGCGCAACATAGGGAGTCCAGGTGGCACTACCAAACAAAGTAAAAACGCTTCTCGACGAAGCGCAAACCTTGAACGATTACAAAAACTGTCAGACCTATTTTTACAAGTGGCTGAACAACCAGTTTTCTAAGCAACCCGTCAGACAGCTGATCAATGCCCGGGCCGAGTTTATTGACCGCTTATTGATTAAGTTATACTCCGACACCGGGCTGGCCCAATTCCCGGATTTGGCTCTAATAGGGGTTGGCGGATATGGTCGTGGAGAATTACATCCATATTCCGACATTGACTTTCTGCTGCTGTGCAAACAAGAACCCGGACCTGAACTGACAGAGTCTCTCGAGTCATTCATGACCTTGTTATGGGACCTCAACCTGGATATTGGTCACAGTGTCCGAACCCACGAGCAGGTACTCGAACAAAAACGTGAAGACGTACACTTCACCACCAGCCTGCTTGAGAGCCGATTAATTTGCGGCAATCATGTTGAGTTTGAACGCCTCAAAAGTCACATTGTTGAGACGCCCATCTGGCAATCAGATGAATTCTTTATCGCCAAGGTCAAAGAGCAACGACTACGTCGCAGAAAGTGTCACGGTACCGCCTATAACCTTGAGCCGAATATCAAAGAAAATCCGGGTGGCCTGCGCGATCTCCAGACCATCTTCTGGGTCGCTAAAAAACACTTTCATGCAGAAACACTCGAAGAGCTGATTAGTCATGGTTATCTGACTCACGAGGAGTACCAGGAACTGCTGGAATGCCTGGAAAACCTCTGGAATATCCGCTTTGCACTCCATCTGGCAGCCGGACGCAGTGAAAATCGCTTGCTGTTTGATTACCAGCCTCATGCCGCTGAGCTGTTAGGATTTGGTTCCGAGGGCAAGGCTTCCGTTGAACGCATGATGAAACGTCTGTTCCGGATCATGAGTCGTGTGCGCGAAATGAACCAGATGCTACTGGCGTATTTTGAGCAGAGCATTTTACCAGATCAAAGCGAACAAACCGTGATACCGCTCGATAACCACTTTGAGCGTGTTGGCAATAAAATTCGGGTAAAGAATCCTTCAGTGTTCTTTCGCCGGGAAAATCTCATTTTATTGTTTGAACATATTGCCGATAACCCGGAAATTACCGACATCGATCCCAGCACCATTCGCACTGTGCGCCAGGTAAGACGCCGCCTGTTGGGTGATTTGCAAGATTATGCCGCCTGCCGCGATGCATTAATGCGGCTGCTTAAACACCCCAACGGCATGGGCCGCGCGTTTACCCTGATGCACAAACATGGGATCATTGCAGCCTACTTGCCACAATGGCGAAATATCTTCGGGCAGATGCAATTCGATTTATTTCATGCCTATACCGTTGATGAGCACACACACAAGCTCATCAACAATATTTATCGCTATTTTAGTCATGAGCACCAGGGCGAATTTCCGCTGTGTACTGAAATCGTCACGCGCATGGATAAACCTGAGTTGCTGTATCTGGCAGGCATTTTCCATGATATTGCCAAAGGCCGGGGTGGCGATCACTCTGAGCTGGGGGCCGTTGATGCATCTGCGTTTGCACAAATGCATGGGTTCTCTTCATCCGACTGCAAGCTTGTTGCCTGGTTAGTCGAAAATCACCTGTTGATGTCGGTCACCGCGCAGCGTAAAGACATCAATGATCCGGAAGTGATCAACGAATTTGCCTCGCGCATTAAGAATGAACGCCAGCTCGACTATCTCTATTGTCTGACCGTTGCCGATATTCGTGCAACCAATGATAACCTGTGGAATGACTGGAAAAACACCCTGTTGCGGGAGCTTTACTTGCTCACGCAGCGAGCATTGCGTCTGGGTCTGGAAAACCCCATGGATATGCGTGATCAGATCCGCGATAAGAAACAACAGGCAAAACAGCGGCTGATCAATAAAGACTACCGCGAAGACCTAATTGACATGATCTGGGCGCGCTTTAAAGCCAACTATTTTACCGCGTTCAGCGAACAACAAATTTCCTGGCAAACTGAATATCTACTCGGCCGAGATGACCTGAGCAAGCCCTGCGTGGTTGTCTCAGAACAACCGATGCATGGCGGAACCCAGGTTTTTGTTTACGCGCCTTATGAAGCCAGTTTGTTTGCTAAACTGGTGGCAGTAATTGGTTCCAAAAAGGCCCAGATCCAGCATGCTCAGGTACTGACAACTAAAGACGGTTATGTGGTCTTTAGCTTTGTCATACTAGAAGTAGATGGTCGCCCCATCAGCGGTACCCGCGCCAAAGCTTTGCGGCGCAGCCTGGAAGTGATCCTCACAGATCCGAAGAAGAAAATCCGGCTGAAGAAAAACCGCTCACAACGTTTCAAAGACTTTAATATTAAACCTAAGGTCGTGGTACGCCCCCACGCCCGCAGTGACCGAAACCTAATAGAGATCCAGGCAGTGGATATTCCAGGCTTATTGACTAAAATAGCCGAAGTTTTTCAAGTCCATTCACTGCATATTCACGCCGCACGTATTACCACAGTGGGCGAACGCGCGGAGGATTTCTTTGTGGTCTCGGACAAAGATTATCAACGTCTCAGTGAAGATGCCAAAGCATCGTTACATCGCTCACTGATGAAAAAACTCAATGCAGAATCTGAATAAATGAGGACACTATGTCGGATTTAAAAACCACAATTGAACAAGCCTGGGAACAACGCGATACCATCACACCCAGTGATGTGTCACCTCAGGTAAAAAATGCCATCATTGATGCACTGGCTTTACTGGACTCAGGCGCAGCACGCGTTGCTGAAAAAGTCAGTGGCGAGTGGGTTGTGCACCAGTGGCTGAAAAAGGCGGTTCTGCTGTCATTCCGTATTCGCGATAACCAGCCTATGCATGACGGGGTAAACCAGTTTTTCGATAAAGTCCCGCTAAAGTTTAGCGACTATACACCAGAGCAGTTTCAGCAAGGTGGCATGCGTGTGGTCCCCAATGCCGTTGCACGTCAGGGTAGCTTCATCGGCAAAAATGTGGTTTTGATGCCGTCTTATGTCAACATTGGCGCTTATGTCGACGAAGGCACTATGGTTGATACCTGGGCCACAGTCGGTTCATGTGCTCAGATCGGCAAAAATGTACACCTCTCTGGCGGTGTAGGTATCGGCGGTGTACTGGAGCCATTACAAGCCAACCCAACCATTATCGAAGATAACTGCTTCATCGGTGCCCGCTCTGAAATTGTTGAAGGGGTCATTGTTGAAGAAGGCGCGGTAATTTCAATGGGTGTGTACATTTCACAAAGTACGCGTATCTATGACCGCGAAACCGGCGAGATCCACTACGGCCGAGTTCCAGCAGGTGCCGTTGTCGTCCCAGGTTCATTACCAAGCAAAGATGGTACTCACAGCCTGTATGCGGCGATCATAGTTAAGAAAGTGGACCAGCAAACGCGTGAAAAAGTAGGGATCAACGCCCTGCTTCGCTCAGTTCAGGACTGATCCACCGTCTGATTTAAGCCCGGTGTAAAAACCGGGCTTTATCTCACCAAAAATCAGAATGCCCACTTCACACCGAACGACGGAATAATCGGCAACCAGTGCCCGCGCTCTTCTTTTTTACGCAACTTTCCCTGCCCATCTACTGAGTAGCTGGTTCGATCTATACAACATTCATTGTCAAAGTTCAGTAAATTAGAAACTTCAAAGAAAACAGTTAACTCACTGTTTGATAATGGATAGATTTTATGAATTCGCATATCTATACGTTTGTAGTTACCCAGTTTAAGCTTGTTACGCTCATTGAGACTACGCTGGATTTCGTAACCGCCATTGGGCGTATTTTTTACCAAACGGCCTGACTCGCCAGTCATAGGCCAACCGGAATGAAAATACACCAGCCCACTGATCTGCCAGCCATTATCGAACTGATAACGACTCGTCAGCTTTATAGCATGCCTTTGGTCCCAGCTACGCGGATACCAGCGTCCGCTAATGCTGTCCTGTGCGTTAGACCAACTGTAACTCGCCTGCCACTGCCATTGAGAAGTAATGTGATGCTGAAAGCTCAGCTCAACGCCTTTAACTCTGGCTGAGTCCGGGGCAACCCGATACCTGTCGGCCTGCCCTTCTGGTAAGAATTCATAAAGGTCAAACGCATTCTCATACCAGGGCCGCAGCTGTGACAGTTTTTTCAGATACGCTTCAGCGCGCCATTGAAAAGCCGGGCTCAGCGCATGCTGATAAGATAGAATGACATGACGCGCTTTCTCTACGCCATGAAACTCAGTGGTGCCATCAGCGACCTGCAAGCTGAGAATATCCTCAGGCTGGTAATAATCTCCGGCGCTCAGGGAAACCCGCTGTTCGTCGGCTGGCTGATACAAGAGCGCAACTCGCGGGCTCCATTGCGCTTTGGTAAACCCATAATAATCCTGCTGATCCCAGCGCAAACCCAGCTCAGCTACCCAGTCAGGGTTAAGTCGCCAACGATCACTGATATAGGCACCAAACACATTACCGGATGCAGTTAGTTGTGTTTTTTGCTGACGATAGTCTTCACCGTCATAGTTCACCTGATACCAGGCTTCCAGCCAGTAATCATACTCTGCATCTAGGTATTTGGCTTCAAAACCCGACTCCAGATAATGACTGTCACTAACACGCCATTGCCAGTCTTGTTTCAGTGAGTAGGCATAAAAGAACTTGTTATCGTCCAGGGTAAGCCACACTTCGGTCGGGTCGTATTGACCGCCGCTACGGTCTTCCTCGACTCTGGCAACTGACAATAACGTCTGGCTGCTCAGATCCTCACGCCAGTCTGAGTGCAGGACCGCCTACGCGTAGGCGCTGCTGTACTCGCCACTGACCTTTTCCTTCACCTGATATTCCCGGACTCCATCCCATTCAGTAAAGGTGTCATCAAGTATTTCATCGTCCCAGGCGTAAAGAAAGTGTCCTGACAAAGACTGGGTATCCGTCAGCTCATAACTGACCTTCGCAAATAAATCCGCATAAATGGGCTCAAATTTGTTCGATTCATCTTCTACCGCATCCAGTACCAGATCAAGATAACCGCGTCTGACTGATACCAGCCAGGTGCCTTTATCATCGTCAAATGTGCCCTGTGACCCGGCTCTGGCATTAATGAAGCTTACACCCAGACTATGTTTGTATTGGGGAATGTCATAGAGGCTTTCTATCGCCATGACACCGCTCATTTTATTGCCATAACGTGCCGTGAATCCGCCACTGGAAAAGTCCATCGCGCCTACATTGTCCGTGTCGACAATGCTAAACGCACTATTGAAGCTTTTCATATGAAAAGGCCGGTAAAGCTGCTGACCATCCAGTAACACGAGAACTTCATCCGAATGCCCACCGCGCACAAAAAAGTTAGCAGAATAATCACCTGCGGCAACCCCCGGTAAAGCGGGCATCAGTCGAAAAATATCATCGGCAATGTGCGGCATTGACTCAATACGCTCTTTGGAGAGGAAGTGCGTATTGTGCCGGGTGGCTAACGTATACTGGCTGCCGGTGACCGTTATGCGCTCCAGATCAGACGGTGCAGCATTGACATGTACCACAGCGGTATTTAAAAAGGCACAAATCAACAGAACAATTGGTGATCCTGATGCTTGCGCCAGATACTTGCCAGTCACCTGAGTTATATTTTTTGCTTGTTCGGGGTGAGTGCCATGATCTGATGGCGCACCGGGCAGTAAAAAAGGCAATGGCCGCGGTCGTAAAAGCCTGTCCTGCTGAACGGGTATTTGTCTTGTCATTGTTGTTTTCTCCATTGAAATAACAATGACATCCTTGCGCAGCGAGGGCTGCTTGTCGTCCTGACCGACTGATCAGGACATATTTTCTGCCAATATTTTACTTTGTTTTCGATAAGCGCCTGGTGTTAACTCGGTATAACGTTTGAATGCCCCATAAAACGCAGAGCGGGAGTTAAACCCACTGTCCAAAGAGATATCCAGAATACTTCTGTCTGGCTGGGACAATAGCAGCTGCTGGGCATGCATCACTCTGAGTTGATTGATAAAATCAAAAAAACTCATGTTTTTACTTTGATTAATCGCCTGGGAAACGTGGTGCCGGGAATGACCACATGCACAGGCTAGGTCGTGCAGCGTTAAATCCGCTTTAAGATACAGCTTTTCGTCCTGCACCTGCTCTTCAATTAGGTCACAAAGCTGCACAGCCAGTGATTCTGACAGTGCTGAATTTAAGTACTTTTCACTGTTCGGCTTATCCAGTTCAACATATTGATTACTCTGGATAAATATTTCTGGCTGACGCAAGCCGTAATAACTCATCAAATAAAAAACAATGACCACTCCCAACTCAGAGAAAAAGAACCAGCGCTCGCCAATCAACCAGTCATACTCACAGCCAAGCCCACTGTCGTGATCAATACACGCCATAACATTCACTTCTATCGCTTCATCGATGAACCACAGCCCATAAAGCGATAACAACATCATAAGCAAGCGTCTTAGCCAGTTCAGGTTGATCAGTTCAAGGGATGAAAAGTTATTGGCCGACAGGATCTGGTAGGCATTGAGCCTGCGCCACGCAAATATCAGATACACTGCAACCTGCAACATAGCGCCAAATATAAAGACATTTTCAAACCCTGCCAGATACCAGGATGGCAGGTCAGGGGCATACATATCGCCGTACAAAAACTGCCATTTGCTGCGTGCATCAAGCAAAAAGAAAGGAATGGCACAGAGCAGCGCCAGAACAAACGGGAGTAAATGAACGCGATTAAACGGAATATAGGCGGGCGATGTTAATCTGAGTACGTAGTAATAAAAACACGGTGCCAACAGAAAAGTCAGAGGCTCCTGAATTCCAATCAGATGAGGCAAATAGTAAAACGCCCCACTTTCATCAAGCAGTATAAAAAACAACAGTGCAACAAAGCACTGAATACACAAAGCAAGCATCCTGTTTGCATCATTCGCCGTATTCTTCCGTATCAGCTCGTAACTGAGATACAGACCATGAAGGCAACCCAAAGATAATATGACCAGTGTAAACATGTTAATTCTAACCGACGTGTTGCTTGAGGCGCGAATCGCGCCATTAGCTTGTGGCTTTATTGTTAATTATTTACACCTAGTGTGTTCCCTTATTAGTTAAATTGCAAGATGCAATGGGTCGGTGCCCCCTCGTTTCACACGTAAAATCCAAATGACTCCATAACATGGCGAGAAAGCACCACTGCTGCAAACAAAAAGTAAGCAGCAGCAACTGCGACTATCAGGTGTCGACTTTTTCCAGCGTGTTGATGCTGATGTGTGGCCAGCGGATTAATTCGCCTGGTCTGTCCTTACGATTGAAAAAGTCCAGGATCACGTTCTGAGAATATTGTAACCAAAGCTTTGGATTGCCGTTTTGGTCAGTCTCCGTTAATTCGTAGATCCAAAATGTGGAATGTACTTCAGCGGCATTCGCCTGGCGTGTGACAAACGGAATATTGTTTACAGAGCCCGACGCCGCGGTTGTACGTACTTCCAGCTTAGTGGTATTTTTCACTTTGCCAGCGCTGAGTAAAGGAGCAATCGCTTTTTGCAGCAGAGCATTTGCCTGGGTAGGATCAAACAGGCCTTCAAAAGGCTGATCTCTGAAGTGTTTATAAGGTGCCAGATAGGGATTGGTGTCTATATCGCCCGATACGCCTATGGGTAAGCCATTCAGTGCAGGGATCTCAAAGCCAGACTGAGAATGTGCACTCTTACCCAATGCGATCACCGCATCGCCATGGGGAATACTGGACAGCCGGGCGATATCCAGATCATCGGTTAACTGATCACGCATATGCAACCACAGACCAGGTTCATGGTGAATTGCCAGGCCAGGTTTACCCTCAAGCCCTGAATGTGGATAGTCTTGTGCAGCAATCTGGTTAATGATTTGGGTGTAGTCGAGCGTAGCGACAGATTGATCTTCCGGAATACCCCGGTTTGGTACGCCTTTGTCCACCAAGCTGAAAGTCAGCTCTTCGTCATACTGATTCATGAGCAGCCGATAATCCAGATCGCCCGCGGCAAAAGGCAAAGCAATCATATTCCAGCCATGGCCTTCAAGATTACCTATGTTTTTCCAGGTGCCAGGGAGGTGGCATAACGGCCCTAGTTCAGAGTCCTGCTGTTCCCCAATAATAATCTTACGTTGGTTCTGATCAAACCCTAACTTCGATTTAACTGACGACATAAAATGGTTCCTTATACTTGCTTAATTGCACCCAGCGCACCATAGAAAAAGCAATACAGGTATGTTGGGCGTGACGAGGCGGGACCACCAGCAGAAGAGCCTGCTCTTTTTAAAAACAGTGCACTTTGGCCATTGACCAGATAAGAATCGCATGAGTCAGGACTCTCGCTCCCAATGGAAAGCTAGTACAAGATCAGCAATTAGACGAATAAAAAAGAGAAGCGGGCACGAGTGTGCCCAGACAACACGATATGTTAGCTAGGAGGCTTATCTGACAGAGGAGCTGTCAGTGAATAATTGCGTTAGGCCGACTGCTTTTCGTCGACCAGGTCGCTTTGCGCTCCCTGCTCCAGCAAACTCATAAAGTTTGGCTGGCCAAAAATCATCATAATATCCAGTAATTGACAGGCAGATAAGTCAGACTTACCGCACTCCCAGTTAGAGATGGTTGCCTGATCAACAGGCGTAACAAGTTTTTTACCTAACTCAGCCTGAGTTAAGTTCATTTCTCTACGTAGGCGACGAATAGCAGTTTGAATTTGCTTCCTGGCTGCTATGGTGTGTGCTTTACGCACAGATTCATTTCTTTTAACAGTAGTCATAACATATCCGCTTATTATCAATCACAGTGTCTTACAAACCTAAAGCAACGTGTTTAAAGCCATGAAATTTACAAACGTCTAAACACAGGTCTGAGCCTACACCTACCCGGAGAGCGTCCCGGCCAAGTGTTTAATTTTTCGTCCCGGTTAGACATTTGACTGAGAGTCATGTAGTCTGAACGGGTCAGGTGGATAAATAATTAACCGGATTGGGTCATATGTCAAATACTTTTGCTACAAGATTAAAACAGTTACGTATCAACTTGGGTTATTCTCAGGTTGGCTTTTCAGAAATGCTGGATATTCCCACTGCTTCGTATCGAAAGTATGAGAAAGATGTTAGGGAACCTACCCTGTCGGTAGTAAGCAAATTCTTTTTACATCCGGTGACTAAAGACAGTGCATTATGGCTGCTGACCGGAGAGCATCAAAACGTAACCCATACGCCTCCAGCCCCTGTAGAGCCGCCGATGGCTTACCACTCTGACATGGAACAAAGCCTGATCACCAGCATTGCTAATTCCCTTGAGTTTATTTCCCATATGAAGTGGTTTACACCTGGCACGCAGGCAGGATATCAGGATTATGGCCATATTATTTTGCGCGACCTGAAACCCATCCTCCAGCAGAGTTCGGTCGCACACAATGAAAAAAGACGGGCTTAACAAAGCGCGTTATTGAATAAAACAAAAGTAACCCAAAGCGACCACTTTTGTAGTTTGACGGGTCAATCTAAGTGATCACGCTCATACAAACTGTACATCGGTGTGTTGCACTTGCTGACTCCGTGCCAGTGCAACTGCCAGGCTTTGCGCTTGCTCAAAAGCCTGTGTGAGCGACGCCTGATGCCTGTCATCGGCAAACTCCTGATATTCACTCACTATTTCATGCATAGTTTCAACTCCAAGATAACGACTTAACGTGCGTAAATGTGGCATCAGATGATTACTCTTAGCTCTGATCTCGGGCTCCTCGAAGCCAAATTCGCCACATGAGGCTATGGCAACCAGTGTCTTGCCAGACAATAATGGCGCTAACGGAAAGTCTCCTCGCTTGAGATCAAAATCAAATGTTTTGTTAACCCGAACAATCTGATCAAACCAGGCCTTGAGTTGTGCTGGCATACCATAATTGTACATAGGTGTTGAAATAACAATAATATCAGCGCGAGTCAGCTCATCGATCAGCGTATCGGATAAGGCCAATAGCTGCCTCTGCTCCCTAGTTCTTTTACCTTCCGGGGTGAATACAGCTCCAATCCAATCCTGAGTGATAAAGTGTGGAGGATGTGATCCCACGTCACGATAGATATACTCATCTATTGAAGAGGTTTTCTGCCAGCTTTTAACAAACTGCTGGGCAATCTGCTTTGACAGTGAATTATGTGAGGGGTTTTCATTGTCAATCGCTCTGACGCTCGAATCTATGTGCAAAATTGTACTCATGCTAATTACCTTTTTAATTACTGAACGCGTCATAGTGTGCGTTAAGGCAATCAGCTGAACAAACGATACTCTTGCACCTATAGATGAGTTAAAATCATCTATATATTTTTTGATTGGATGACTACCATGGCATTATCTGTTTCGTTACAGGCACTCAGGGCGTTCGACGCTGCAGCACGTCATGGCAGCTTCAAACGCGCCGCAGAAGAGCTCTCTTTAACGCCTACAGCGATCTCTCATCATATCAGTAAGCTTGAAGACCGCCTCAATGTGCGTTTATTTCAACGCTTGCCCAGAAAGGTCCTACTCACAGAAACAGGCTTGTTGCTGGCCAATGCGACTTCCGAGGGCTTTGCAACAATTGAAAGTGCGCTGGCAGACATTCAGCAACTCAATGAAGTCGTCCAGGTGAGCACCACTTCTTCATTTGCGGCGCTGGTGCTATTGCCTGCACAAGGCGCGTTCTCAGCACGTTACCCGGACATCTCGATGCAGGTTTCAAGCGGAGAGCTGACGGACAATCTGCCCAATTCAATCCCTGTAAGGCTGGGCAATATCAAAGATGTCCCGCTCGAAGATCGCCTGAGCGAGGAACAATATAATCTGTTCGGAAACAAAGCGCTCAGAGCAATACAAAACTCAGCGGACCGACCAGTAATCTATACAACACGTTGGAAAAACCGCGCACTGTGCGCACCACCACTGGATGACTGGCTGGCACACAACGAGCTGAATAAGGAAGACTTTGTTATCCGAGAGTTTGATCAGGAGTTGTTTGGTATACAGCAGGCAGTGATAGAAAACGCATTGGTGTTTTGCTCAGAGGTACTGGTCCGTGGTATGTGTTCAGCCGGCCAGTTAACTCCAGTAGGAGGAAGAAGCATTGCTTCGTCATTATGTTACTACATCCCCAATAAATCGCGATTCAGAACGCACAACGCCGTAAAATTTATTGAATGGGTTCAGAATTTAGTGGGACTAAAGAGTAATACCAATTTGCTTGATTAAGTGCTCTATTTTGAGGAGAGAAAATAGGGTCGATAACACCGCTCCCGCGCCCTGCTATCGCAGAGGCATCTACATCCATATAGGCAGGCAAAAAATTTGTGAACCTATGTCTAAGGTTCTAAATGAGAAACTGTTAACGCTATTAGCGTCATATTTGATCCTTCAAATAGAACAGGTATTAAGTGAAATTGGTCTAACAATATGGGTTAATGATTGCGCCAAGAGATTTACTCGCCTATCAGCAATCGAGAGCGCCTGATACCGTGGCGAATACCACTGGAAATACGTGTAAAACACCCATGGGAAAGCGCGCGGCGTAACAGGCCTATTTAACCACCTTCAGGACGACTTTGCCTTTATCAACGGCCTGATTGTTCTCCGCTCTGAATTCTTCAACGCGGTCGTAAATATCTTTAACACCGTAATATTGTTCCAGGTTCTTTTCAGCAGCAAGCAAATCACCAAACTCCATCACAATTTCATAGGCTTCACTGTACTTGTCGTCGACTTCTTCTTCGTCTTTTGAAACAGTTATCAACGACCTAAAGCGTTGTTCAAACGGCTTCAGGCTGGACCCCTTTACAATCATGGCCAAAACAAAAATCAGCGCCATAATAATTAACATACTACCAATCAATATCAGTTCCATATTATATCTCTCCTTTGGCTAGTTTAGATTCCATTATTCTATAGAAAGGGTATTTGGCAAGTGTAACGAATATACAAACATTTCCCATCACTACAAATGGCCCATATACGTCATACAACATATCGTTGTCTAAATAACCACGCAGGACCAACTGGCTAAAGTTCATAAACATCAACATAAACGAGATATAGGATACAAGCCGAGCTGTAGCAGAAAAGTTACAACCTCGAATGACATGCAATAGGAATAATACAGTGATAAAGGCCGCACCAGTACACACAAGAGCAAAGTAATAGACTTGGCGCATCTGTGTCGGTTCAAAAGGAAGGCTTAATATATAAGTTCCTAAACTAGAGCTGGAGGTATAAAAAACAAGCACTGCCAAAGAAGCAAGAAAGCATGAATGCAGCTCATGGTCACCTTGTTTTTTCAGGGTCTTTTTCCCCCCGAAAAACAGATCAAAGCGGTGCTGCTTAAAACAATACAGCAGGAATAACACAACGAATAGCTCTAACGCTGTTATTATCCATCCAGTAACTATAAAAAACTCATTCATGCTCGGCAAAAACCTTACTATTTACCCGCCAAAATAAACCGTTTTAGCTTCAGGGGAAAAACGCTGCATTTTTGGTTGCGCACCATTTCCAGACCCAGAGCCACCAGTAACCAACTGAACAGACTCAACACTCATGTTTGAGATTCCTTCCAACTGACTCGTTTTTGCTTTCTTATTTAAGCGCTTTATAAAAAATTTCATACTATCCGTCCTTCATTTAGGTTTAAAAGGACCACCCACAAGAAGGTTGCGCACATGTTAACCTTATTGACATATAGTAACAAGCATTAATTGTATTAAATTCACTTCATTGCAAATGGTCTTACACACTATGAGGTTGGTCAAAAATGGGTAGTGACCCTCCCACAGTAAGACTTATCATAAGGAAAATTAGAAAAATTGAAACAACAATACGACAAATCGGACATGCGAAAACTATACCTGGTCAAAACTGGCGAGACCATAAATCTGCTCAACTGTCAGATTTTCTGGCTAAATGGTAGAAAAATCCGTCTGTGTCAGAAATCAAATACAAAAAAGCCGCAGCTAAAACGCTGCGGCTATTGAAGTCGATGCAACACTTTAAAGTGCTTTTTGCATTTCTTCGAACTTGTTTGTGATCTCAGCACGAGGCTCGGATGTCGCCAGGCTCACGGCAACAATCGCGATGGCTGAAGCAATAAACCCTGGTACGATTTCGTAGATAAGCGCACTAAGCGGTTGGCCATCTACCGTTACCGGGCCATAGATCCAGAACAATACGGTTGCTGCGCCCACTATCATGCCCGACAATGCGCCTGCAAAGTTCATACGCTTCCAGAATAAGCTAAGCAGTACCAGAGGACCGAATGCGGCACCAAAGCCAGCCCACGCATTACTCACCAGGCTTAAAATGGTGCTGTCTCTGTCGTATGCAAGATAGATTGCAAACATGGAAACCAGCGCCACGCTGATCCGCCCTACCAGCACAAGCTCTTTATCTGACGCCTCTTTGCGCAGGAAGATCTTATAGAAGTCTTCAGTCAATGAACTGGAGCTCACCAGCAGCTGAGACGAAATGGTACTCATAATCGCCGCCAGAATCGCAGCCAGTAAGAAACCAGCAATCAGCGGGTGGAAGAGCAATTCAGATAAGATCAGGAAAATGGTTTCGGGATCTTCAACCACAATGCCCTTTTCGTGGGCATACGCTGCACCAAACAGGCCCGTTGTGATGGCACCTAAAGTAGCCACCAGCATCCAGCTCATGCCAATGCGACGCGCCGTTGGCATATCTTTAACGCTGCGCACTGACATAAAGCGCACGATAATGTGTGGCTGCCCGAAATAACCCAACCCCCAGGACATGGCAGAAACGATACCGATTGCGCCACCTGCGCCAATCCAGGTCAGTAACTGTGGGTTGATTTCATTAAGCGTAACGCTCAGCGGGTTATCCAGTAAAGAATAAGTCACCGCAGGCACTAAAATTAGCGCCAGGAACATAATACACCCCTGCACAAAGTCAGTCAGGCTAACCGCCAGAAACCCACCAAACAAAGTATACAAAACAACCACGCCAGTCGTGATATACAAACCGGCTTCATAACTCATACCAAAGGAGTTTTCAAACAGCTTACCGCCGGAAACCACACCTGCAGAGGTGTACAGCGTGAAGAAAACAATGATCACTAACGCGGATACAATACGCAACGCATTGCCTTTATCTTCAAAGCGATTGGCAAAATAGTCCGGAATGGTTATCGCGTCGTTCGCCAGCTCGGTATACACACGTAAACGCGGTGCCACCAGCAAGTAATTTAAAAATGCGCCAATCAGCAGACCTATGGCAATCCAGGTACTGCTAAAACCGCTTACAAACATGGCGCCGGGCAGACCCATCAGGATCCAACCACTCATATCCGAGGCACCCGCAGACAGGGCCGCGACACTGGGTGGAAGGCTTCTTCCACCTAACATATAACCCGACACATCGCTGGTAGACTTACGATACGCGTACAGTCCAATTCCCAACATGGCGATGAAATACATGGCAAGAGAGATCATAGTGCCAGTTTCCAAAATTACCTCCTATAGTCGGGCTCCTCTCCACAATATCAGATGCTGTTTTGTTGTTAGCTGAGATTGGGACAAAAGCCATTGCGAAAGGGCCACTATAACATGGCAAAGATCGCCACCCAAGTTACACAAGGTGAAGTGCCTATGAATTGCGCGCAAACAACCTCATACCTTAATACCAAAAGCTGAAACAAGCTGAATTAATTAATGAAATATGCCTGAGATTGCCTTATATTGATGAACAGTAGAAGTATTCAGTCAGGTGTATCTTTCATGTATTTTTATGCCGCCAGGCAGCCAATCCTAAACAAAAACAAAGAACTCGTGGGCTACGAGCTGCTCTTTCGCGATGGTTTAGACAATGTCTTCCCTGAAATAGATGGCTCAGAAGCGACCTCCAGATTGATCGAAGGCAGTCAGTTTAACTTTGGTCTGGAAGATTTAACCGACAATAAACCGGCTTATATCAACTTCACACTCGACACCTTGCTGAAAGGTTACCCCACAATGATGGGGCGCGAGCAGTTGGTTGTGGAAATCCTTGAAACCGTGCAGCCAGGCAAACGACTGCTGGGTGCAGTGCAGGACCTGAAGCAAAAAGGCTACACCATAGTGCTTGATGATTATCAGCATCAAAAAGTGTGGCGACATTTCTATCCCTTCATTGATCAGATCAAAATAGACATGCTGACCACAGATGTCGCGACCATTGAAGAGATCAAAGAAGCCATTGCGCCGTTTAAAAACATTGAACTGGTTGCCGAAAAAGTCGAAACACATGAGCAGTACCAGCAGGCCCTCGATCTTGGGTTCAGTTATTTCCAGGGGTTCTTTTTCGCTAAGCCCGAAGTGGTTCAGAGTAAAACACTGCCCCCTTCAGAGATGGCACTGGCCGAACTGCTATACGAAACATCCAGTGTTGACGTCGACTTAAAGCGCATCACACAAGTGTTCGAGCGCGACGTTAACCTCAGCTATAAGCTGCTACGCTACTCGAATTCAGCCGCGTTTAAACGTCGTGCCGAGATCTCCACCATTAAGCAAGCTTTGGTGGTACTTGGCAATCAGGAGCTGAAGAAGTTTCTTTCTTTACTGTTTGCCTCTCAGGTGTCTTCAGAGAAACCACTCGAACTGGTCCGTCTGTCTCTGACTCGCGCGCGTTTTGCCGAGTTATTGGCGGTTAAACACCGTAAACTAAAAGATACCGGCATGGCCTTCCTGGCAGGTATGATGTCACTGATGGACGCAATTTTAGATGAAAGCATGGACAGTGTAATGAGCAAGCTGCCACTGGCCATTGAAATCAAAGATGCCCTATTGAAGCAAGAAGGTCTGCTGGCCAGTTACCTTGCGCTCATCAAACTCTATGAGCAAGCCGACTGGCAGGGGGCCAATGAACTGGCGCAACATCTGGGACTTGACCCTGATCTGTTGCCTGATTATTACCACGAAGCCCTGCAATGGTGTGATCAACAAATGGAAGTGATGGCCATATAGGTTGCACTGCATTTTATCATCCAAAAAACAGCTGCCATTTGGTGGCTGTTTTTGTTTTAGGTCAAAGTTTTCGATATTTTCCCCTACATCTTACGCAAGTGCGACAATTTGTCACATCCCAACCTTTTGTCTGACAAGTAAAATTCTTCTCAATAACAACGTGAAAACACTTTGGGAAGAATCATGACCAGAAACCTTATTTGGCTTGCTGTTACGGCCGCTTTTTCTGCACACAGCCAGGATGCACAGCACGACACACACTCTGACAGTTTAGAGCGCATCGTCGTTATCGCGCCCATGCACAGTCCTTTAGATATCAAAACCGACCCTAAAGCCCCAAGGCAACCTTTGCCAGCACAGGATGGTGCAGATCTGCTATCCAGTATTGCCGGCTTTTCTTTAGTTAAAAAAGGCGGCGCGAGCAGCGACCCTGTTTTTCGGGGAATGGCCGGATCACGTCTGAACATTATTACTGATGGCGGCCAGACGCTTGGCGGCTGCGGTGGCCGTATGGATCCACCTACGGCTTACATTACACCGCAAACCTACGATACCTTAACGGTGATTAAAGGACCTCAAACCGTCCTTTATGGCCCCGGTAACAGCGCCGCCACTGTCATTTTTGAGCGTGAATCTGAGCGCCTGAGCGAAACGGGCTGGCAAGGGTTTGCCAATGCAACCCTGGGCAGTTTTGGTAAGCGCATGGTAAATGCAGATGTTAAAGGGGGCACAGAAGATTACTATGCACGCCTTGCTGCCAGTAAAAGCGACGCCGATGACTATGAGGACGGCGAAGGTCAGTCCATTCACTCGGCATATGACAAGTGGAACCTCGATTCCGAGTTTGCCTACACGCCCGATGATGACAGCCTCTATAGCCTGAGCCTGGGTCGCAGTGATGGCGAGGTCGCCTATGCCGATCGCATGATGGATGGCAGCAAGTTTGACCGTAATCACGTTGCACTCAGCGTTGAACTGGATGAACTCACCGGGTTTATCCAAGCGCTGGAAGCCAATGTGTATTACAACAACATAGATCACATCATGGATAACCATAGCCTGCGCACATTTACGCCCACTATGATGATGAAAACCCCGACCTCATCCAATCCCGACCGTCGCACCTGGGGTAGCAAACTGATGCTCACCTCAAACATCAATACAGAGCACACATTGCGTTACGGGGTCGATCATCAGCAAAACCGCCACCGCATTCGCGTTAGCATGAACCAGCCAATGATGCCGGTGGAAACACTGCCTCGCCGTGATAATGCCGAGTTTAAACAAACCGGGCTATTTGGCGAGTTTGAATACGCACTCAACACAGAGGGCCCAAAGCGCAGCCAGTGGGTCAGCGGGCTGCGTATTGATGACTGGTCAGCAACTGATAAGCGTCAGCAACTTGGCTCCATGATGATGCCAATGCCTAACCCAACGGCCGACCAGACGCGTGATGACACCCTCTGGAGCGGATTTACACGCTATCAGGTCCAGCATAAAGATATGAGCTATTACATCGGTGCCGGGCACAGTGAACGTTTCCCCGATTACTGGGAGTTAATGGGTGGCGGACGCCGGAGTATAGATAGCATGGGTGCCTTCTTACTGGAGACAGAGAAAACAAACCAGCTGGATATCGGCTGGATGCTACAAAAATCCGCTATGACTACCTCAGTGTCTCTGTTTTACAACCGCATAGATGATTACTTACTCACCGATAATCAGTACGAAGTGATGGACAAAACGCTGGCGGTGACCCGGAACATTGATGCGCAAACAATGGGGCTGGAAATGGAAACCCGGGTTGAGCTCAGCAAACAACTGAATTTCACAACCAGCATCAACTATGTGCGTGGCAGTAATAAAACCGATCATACGGCGCTGGCACAGCAGCCTCCCCTGCAGGCACGTTTCGCTATGGATTACACGCTGGATAAATGGCAAGTAGGCGGTTTATGGCGTCTCGTAAAAAGCCAGAACCGCGTTGCTATCGGCCAGGGTAACATTGCCGGTCAGGATGTCGGAACCAGCCATGGCTTTGGCACACTGGCACTGAACTTATCTTATAGCCATTCAGATGAGCTGTTATTGAGTCTCGGGGTAGATAATGTGCTGGATAAAACCTATGCCGAACATTTGAGTCGCGCAGGCGCTATGGTCAGTGGCTATGCGCAAATCGACAAAGTGAATGAGGCCGGCCGTACACTGTGGGCCAACGTCAACTGGCGCTTCTGATTGAGCTAATGGGGCTGGCAATGCCAGCCCCTGTATCACTACTTATTCAATCGTCAACTCGATAAGCGGTGGCACCGGCTCACCATTTTCGTGATCCCCAATCAAATATACTTTGCCATCTTTGACAACCAGATCACTGGGCATAGTCATATCCTCTGGCAGCAGATCGTAGACGGCCACAATCTCACCACTCAGCGTCAACTTAAGCACTTTTGTGAATTGCTCAGATACCATCCACAACGCATCTTCAGCGAAATACAGGCCCATTGCAGTATATTCATTGAGACTCCCTTCTGTCTCCCCGGTGTAACTGAGCGGCTGGCGAGATACAAGATTAAATTGGCTATCCAGGGTAAATAACCAGTCCTGTTGTGACGCGTCATCGCTATTGGATACCATGAAGTAACGGTCAGTGAGTGCGTCGTACGCTAGACCTAAGAACTCATAAGGCGGCTCTCCCTCTTCATGCAGTGCTAATGGGTATTCTTGCACCAGCTGATACCCTTGCTCTGACAATGTAAAATGTCCTATCAGCTTAGAATCAGCTAATACAAAGATCTCCCCGTCTTTGCTTGTTACCGCTTCAGTACAACCCTGTCCACAGTGTATCGAGGCAAACGCCAGTTCAGTGCGGGTCTGGATCTGCAAATCCGCATTCAAAGAGTAGACTTCAGCTTGATCGGTGACGATTTCCCACCCCCCTTGCTGCGTGTACCAAAGTCCAGATGGCTGCTTAATCTCGTCTGGTAACGTGTAACGATTCTGCACCACCAGTTCACCGGTATCGTCAATAGGTCCGTCTCCCAGCAACTTGTCCCTGTCGGCCAGCAGTACCAGGTTATTCTGTTGGGCATTGGTGGTGATCACAACCTGCTCGCCAGAAAATATCGTTAAGTCAGTTATTTCCGCTTGACCAAACCCGGTAACATACCAGCCATTAAGCTGTGTTACCTGCTCTTCTGATACGTCAAACTGCATGACCACAGGCTGCCCGGACTCTGAGGCCAATATCCAAAGCTGCTGCCCCAGATAAGACACGCCCTGAATAGTCATATTGTCCGACAACGGGTACAGCAATAGCTGCTCGTCTTCTGGTTTAAATCGGATCACCTGATGGGCACTCGCGTCGTAGCCCCAGATATCACTGTTGTCATCGCTGTCCAGGCCTAATTCGGTGATTGTTAAGCTCGTTTCTAAACGCCAGGATGTGGTTTCATCACTTGTCAGATGGCGCTGGAAAATCTCATTGGTGCCCGTGACATACCACAGCTCATCTTCATACTGTTCTGTAGCCACAATGCTATCCAGTGCGGTTAATCTCAGCGCCAGCGGCTGATAAACACGCGGTGAAGCACTGATATCAATGCTACCCACCTCAATGCCTTGCTGAAATGTATGCAGGTCTGGGCCATTGATGTCCAAACTTGTCAGATTGGTGAGCGGCTGCGCGCCCGGTGCATAATCGAGATATTCTGAGACCGGAAAGTCTTCAACCAGCTCACGACCTGCTTGAGGTGCAATGAGTGCCAAATCATGCACAACACGACCAGGTGCTGGCTGCTCCCCACCTCCACCTGGTGGATTAATTTTGTCATCATCGCCACAAGCGCTCAGGTTTAATGCAATACACACGGCCAGAAGTGATTTTAGGTATTTCATGTCATAGTTCCTTGTTGAGTGAAATTACAGCCACTATAACGCGCTGAATGTCAACAAAGTGTCTATAGGCTGAAACTTGATAAGGTAATAGGAAGAGCAGCAAATATCACCGTCTCTATACAGGCGACAACTGTATAAAAGCAAGTTTATACTGAGCTACAACGCAGGTTGTCTATGATCGGATGCAATATCCGTAAATACAGCTATTTGACAAAACTTATTTGCTTTTTGGTTACTAAATGGACTACCCTTTTTAGGTAAAACGCTCAATATCTGGCATACCGCCCGTTCACAAGAGAAGAAACGTTTTGCAGACCATAATAAAGAAAGACCGTTCGGTGTCCTGGATTAATGCATCAAGCTTGCCTTCCCACCAGGTGCCTCCATTGTTAAGCCAAACAGGGCATTGAAGAACAGATTAAACCGTAGTAGAGTACCTATTTTAGGTATGGATAAGGATCATGAAAATACTACTATCGGCAATTCTATTGCTCATGTCAGGCTTTGCACAAGCAGAGTGCCGCACTTTAAGTGAAAATAAACAAATACAATATGTGATACCCGCAGAAAGTGGGCTATCACTGTGCCTGGACTTCTCAAACTTTAGCAACGATAAGGTTATCATTGCTGCAGACCCTGTTATCAGTGGTTTCACGTCACCCAATCAAATTGCTTATACTACCACCTTTACTACAGATGGATTCAGAAAAAGCGGACGTACACACCAAGACGGTTTTTACTTTACCAAGTCAGGTATGCGTGGGAAGAATGCAAAGCTGACCATAGTTCCAGACAGCCAATACGGTGCAAAAGATCACCACTACACATTTAACATCATTCACGGTAATGACGACCAGGGAATGAACATCATTTATATTTCCCTGCGTGCTATTCACAAAGAAGATCCGGGAGACCTTAAAAATAAACTGGTCTTTATACACAGTAATGGCATTACCATTCCCATCGCATACTTTGACCCAGTCGCATACTATGTTGACTTGCATGGCGAATTGCCACAATCATTGCGCTCAACCAGCACTGTAAATGATGTTCGTTTTTCAAACTCACAGCAGTATTCTAAAGTACGTCAGTTTTCGATTGAGGGGTATGCCACTAACACTGCAGCAAGATCGAGCGAATCAGAAGCTAGCCAATGTAACAATAGTAATCGACCACCTGAAGCGATGCCCTACGGTAGTAAAGAGGACAACAAACATCAGCAGCTCGACTTAAACAAGCTATTAAGACAAGAGGAAAGATGGCAAAAAACAGTAAGTCGTATGCTGGCAACGCAGCCAGGAGCAGCAACGACCGCAACGTATTATCGCCTCTATACGAACCATCAGATGGGTGGCGCATTAGACGTAAAATCCTCAGAAAGCCCTTGGGCTGGTAACGAGGACTTAGGTAACTTTTTGTATGGTGCGGTAATGCAAGTACATGGTTTTTCTTTAGATTCAACCCATAGGTATGCAGCGGCCTATCAGGCACTGCAAAATGGCAAAGCCAATGGTGAAAACATGGCCCAGATATTAGCACAGGGCCTAATCAATTTTGTAACAAAAAGCGGCAATGGTCCTGGAGACGCCGCACTGGAATCCAGAGGTTATCGTTATGCTGAAGAAGTCTATCAAAATAATAAATCCGACCAACGCTCCAGCTCATGCAAAGATCAAAAAACCGTGAATGCTGAAGGTGGTAGTGGAAACAGCAACTCAGGTGGCAGTGGCGATGGTGGTTACGGCGGCTATGACGGCTACGGTGGCTATGGTGGTTACGGCGGGGGCTGGGAGTTTTGCACACAATATGGCCAGGTGTGTACGACTGGCGGTTGTAACTACTGGCGAGATATGGTGCCGTGTCATTAAGGAAAACGCCGATGAAGAGCAAAAAACCTCTTGTCGGCCTGGCTGTACTCATCACCTTGCTCACAGGCTGTGATAGGCATAGGCCTGAGCTCGGTGAGATGGAAGCATTTTATTTTCGCAATCAAGACAAGCTAGCTTCTGTGCAGAAGCTAGCGTGTGCTCTGCAGAAAAAGTACAAGATTAACTTTGTCTACTTTCGCTTAGATCAGGCTCAAACTAAGTTGAACCAGGTTGCCAAAAGTGAGCTTAATGAACTGGTTTCTAATATTAAAGCGTTGAATTTTGATAGCTTAAGAATTGAATGGACTCAGCAAGGCTGCCTACTATCTCTTCCTTACTGGGATAATTGGTGGGGATCGTCAGGACAATACTACAGCCTCGTTTATAACAGCAACACGTTAACTCAGTTCAACCCAGATGTTCATGATTTCACTAAAATAAACTGGCAACGGTCATTCGAGTTCTCAAAGCCCCTGGCAAATAACTGGTCTATATATTTTCTTCATGCTCCATGAGCCTGTGCGCCTCATAAGCTCGAGATAACGAGAGGAAATAAAAGATATGAATACGTAGCCAAGCCCCGTATTACCGGGCTTGGCTACAAGGCGCTCATTTACAGGTTTTCGAGGAAATCCTCATCAAACTCTTCTGGCTCCTCTTCAATTGGCGGGTTGCCGTCGTGGAGTTCATAAAGCTGACGCTGTAAATAGACATCCTTAAAGAAAATATAAGGATCAAGTGACTCATTGAGGAGCTTTTCCTGTGACATCAGGCTAGCTCTGGCTTCCACTGCACGCAATGCAAATACCAGAATTGTTTCTGGTGTTGTAAGTGCAATTTTGGGAATAACGACATTGTCGACGACATCACCGGAGAGATTACGCACCGTTGAAGGACCGTAACCCGGGAGCATCAAATACGCGCCGTCACCTACACCCCAGACACCCAGGGTTTGACCAAAATCTTCGTCTTTGTGTTCCAAACCCAGCGACTTAGCGACATCAAACAGGCCGAAAATACCCACCGTTGAGTTAACCAGAAAACGCGCCACGTTGACACCTGCATCACCAGGCTTTGCCTGTAAGGCCGCGTTAACCGCGTCCGTAGGCGCTGACAGGTTAGTGGTAAAGTTTACCAGACTACTGCGGACCGGCGCAGGCGTAATGGCAATATAGCCTTTCGCAGCCGGGCGCAGGATATAGGCATCCAGTACATCCATATTAAAGTCATACAACGGTCGGTTGAGCGACTGCAGTGGATCGCGCGGATCTTGTTTTTCTTCGGGGACTTGCGCACACCCGGATAAAATTAGCGCCAAAGCGGCGCCAACGAGTTTTTTATACATTTAGCTTCCTGTGCTGGTTATAACACGACTGATAGTGACCGAAACCTGCTGTGCCTCTGGGGTCAAAGTAATAGTTTGAGTCGCACCTTCAAGCTCACCGCTCTGCAGAGCCACGTTGCCATCCACTGAAATACGCGCTGTAACAATCACTTCTTTAAACCCTGACAGTTTCAGGTTAGGCATCATCGCCATACTATCGTCCAAATTGACACTCAATGGCAAGTTAAAATCTGTAAGTTTAGCCACAGCTAATGGCATAGGTGGTCCCTGTGCCGCTTTGGCAAAGACGAACAAAGTCGCATTCTCAGGAATTTTGTCAGCCAGCTCGTTTGCCAGGGAAACCGACACTTGCAAGCCATTTTCAGGCATTGCAGGCTGTGCAACTTGCGCGCTGCTCAGCTTCTGGTCCAAGTCCGTGATACGCTGTTTGATCATCGTATAACGTGGATCATCCTGCGTCATCGATGCCAGCAAGACTTCAAACGCCGCTTTAGATTCTTTCCAGTCCTGACGCTCATAAGCGATCAGCGCAAGTAAAGAAATTGCATCAATATTACGTGGCTCACGTTGCAATACCTGAGACAACATACGTGCGGCACGGTTCATCGCATTCTCTGATCCTTCAACCAATAACGCCTGAGCATAACTCACCTTCACATTACTGTTATTAGGTTGCATCTCCAGCGCTTTATCGAATGCCTGCATCGCCATTTCGAAGTCATTGAGCGACATTGCAACACGACCTAACAGCATCCAGGCAACGGCATCATCACCACTGTTTGCCAACTTAGTGCGCAGACCCAAAGCAAACGCCTGAAGTTCATTCGGGCTAAGAGGATCACCGCTTTGCATCACAGCACGCTGGCCGTATTCAGGGAGCATATCAATGGCTTTATACCAATCTGCGATTTGCTTCTGACTGCCGGTAAAAGAGTAAAATACCGCACTGACAACCAACAAAAACGCCACGCCAGTGCCTGCCAGTACCAGATTATTACCCCGAGTATCCAGTGTACGCTCTGGTGACAACTCGTTGAGCAAACGACGTTTCATTTCCAGCACAGATTCATCATGACTGCTCTGATCGATGCGCTGATTGGCCAGCTCGTCCGCCAGCTCCTGTAAACGTTGCTGATAGATATCAATACGTTCAGCATTGGCATCATGATCCACGGCAACCAGTTTATCGCGACGGAAAAACGGCATCACCACAAACAACGCTGCCAACACGGTCAAGAGCGCAAACAGACCCCACATTTGCATCATTTCATTCATGAAGTACGCTCCTTACGCTGGCTTTGTTTGATAAGCTCCGCGAGCTTTTGCTCATCTTCCGGGCTCCAGCTTTGTTTACGTGCTGCTTTTTTCTGTCTGAATACAATAAAACCAAAACCCAACACCAGGATCACCACAGGCATCACCCACAGTACAATCGTGGCAGGTGTAACGGGTGGCTGGTAATGAACAAAGTAGCCGTAACGATCGATCATAAAATCAATCACTTCCTGCTTAGATTTACCTTCATGAACCATGTCCAAAACCCGGTCACGTAGGTCTTTTGCGACCACCGCATCAGAATCAGCTATGTTCTGGTTCTGACACTTTGGACATCTCAGCTCCTGCACCAGCTCTTTAAAGGTTTGCTCTCTTTCCGCATCTTTGAACTGGTACTTATCTTCAACAGCATTGGCACTGAGCGACCACAGGCCAGCCAGTAATGCCAATGCCAGCATTAGTTTTTTCATGGTTGCAACTCCTGAATTGCCGGAGCAAATTTGCTGCGCCATACCCGAGGATTAATATCGCCAGTGTGGTGCAAAATGATCTTACCGTTTTTGTCTACCAGGAAAGTTTCCGGTGCGCCGGAAACCCCTAAATCCAGCGCTAAAGTGCGCTCCAAATCCAGAATATTAAACTGATAAGGGTCCCCTGCTCGCGCCAGCATTTGCTGGACATCGGTACGCAGGTAGTTGATATCAAACTGATCGCCAAAATCGGGATCAT
The DNA here is from genome assembly GCF_005886805.2 of Pseudoalteromonas rubra. Classification (NCBI taxonomy): domain Bacteria; kingdom Pseudomonadati; phylum Pseudomonadota; class Gammaproteobacteria; order Alteromonadales; family Pseudoalteromonadaceae; genus Pseudoalteromonas; species Pseudoalteromonas rubra. The sequence continues at coordinate 1,591,348 of NZ_CP045429.1, read as the reverse complement.
AGGCTTGCTCGTAGTATAAGCCAATGATCCGCACGCCCTGCTCGCGCAGCTCGGTAAGGTAACCAAGCTCCGCAATACAGGTTGGGCACCAGGTGCCCCATACGTTCAGCAGGTAAACCTCGCCCAGCAAGTCCTGATCTGTCCAGCGTTTTTGTTCATCCATCAAGTCTGGCAACTCAAACGCAGGCATAGTCTGGCCCAGTCGGCCGGTTTGCAGCTCTCTTGGATTGCCAAACAAGCCCTGATACAAGAACACGCACAGCAACACAAAAATCAGTAGTGGCGCCAGGCCTAAAAACTTTTTGTTCATTATGCATGCTCCACAGAGGTTTGCTTGCGACGACGATAACGTTTATCAGCCAGAACAATGAAACCAGCCACGGAGATAAGGATACCACCCAGCCACATCCAGCGAACATAAGGCTTGTGATAGATACGCAGTGACCAGGCACCATTGCCCATAGATTCTCCCAGCGCCAGATACAAGTCGCGGAAGAAACCATCGTCAATCGCAGCTTCAGTCATAAATTGCATACCCACATCGTACAAGCGCTTTTCTGCGTGTAGTAAGGTCACGTACTCACCGTCTTTAAATACGGTGACTTCGCCAGCATGACCACCATAGTTAGGGCCACGGATCTCGTTCACCCCTTCAAAGCGATACTCGTAGTCATTGAGCGTTGCGGTTTCACCTTTTTTCATCACCACTGAGCGCTCTACTGAATAAGCAGAGGTCAGAGTCACACTGGCAATCACAAACGCGATACCTACATGGCCCAGCACCATAGCCCAATAGCTCATGCCCAGACGCTTCAGGCCCTGTGCTGTACTTGGGTGAACACTGACTTTTTCCACCAGGTCGACTACCGTGGCGATACAGATCCACACCGCCAATGCCGTAGCCAGATAGGTCAGCGTGCTGATTTCATCAAAGCTGGAGAACAACCAGGCACTGGTGATCACTATGGTCGCAACAAAAATACCCGCCCACTTTTTAGCCAGAGGTGGCAACTTGTTCTGTTTCCAGCGCAGCATGGGCGCCATACCCATTAAGATGGCAAACGGCACAATCAAAATCGCAAACATCTGATTAAAGAACGGCACACCAATGGAGATTGACCCCAGCCCCAACTCTTTATGGATCATGGGTAATAACGTACCCAGTAATACAATCAATGTTGCCACAACCAGGAAAATATTATTCACCCATAACCCGACTTCACGTGATACAAGCTTATAACGACCTTCGCTGTAAACCTGACTGACGCGCAGCCCGTACAGTGCCAAACTGCCGCCAACCACTAAGGCGAGGAAAGATAAAATAAACAAACCACGATCCGGGTCTGTCGCAAAAGCGTGTACAGAAACAATAATGCCGGAACGAACGATAAAAGTGCCTAACAGACATAAGCTAAAGGCCGCGATGGCTAATAAAACAGTCCAGGACTTAAATACGCCTCGCTTCTCTGTTATAGCCAGAGAGTGTAATAACGCGGTTGCAACCAACCAGGGCATTAAAGAAGCATTTTCAACCGGATCCCAGAACCACCAGCCGCCCCAGCCAAGCTCTGCATAAGCCCACCAGCTGCCGATGGTAATACCTAAGGTTAAGAAACCCCATGCTGCCATTGTCCAGGGGCGCGACCATTTAGCCCAGGTATTGTCCAGCTTGCCTGTCAAAAGGGCTGCGATAGCAAAAGAGAAAGACACAGATAATCCCACATAGCCCATATAAAGCAGAGGTGGGTGAATGATCATCCCCGGGTCTTGCAATAGAGGGTTGAGGTCACGGCCTTCAACCGGATAATAAGGTAGTAGTCGCTCAAACGGGCTCGACATCCACAAGGTGTAGAGCATGAAGCCAACACCCAGGAAGCCCAGCACGCCCAGTACGCGCGCCCGCAGCACCCAAGGCAAGGACTTAGACATCATAGCAACCAGTGCGGTCCAGCTCGCCTGCATCACCAACCACAACAGGATCGCGCCTTCATGGCCTCCCCAGGTCGAAGTGACTTTGTAGTACCAAGGCAGTGTGCTGGAAGAATGATGCGCTACATAAGCAACGGTAAAGTCATCAGTCAATGTGATGTAAATCAGTACACCAAAAGAGAACAACACCAGCAAGCACTGACCCACAGCCAGCGAAGGGGCTGTGCGCATCAGGCGCAAGTTGCCGGTATAAGCACCCCAGAGAGGAAAAATACACAACAGCAGGCTCAGGCCCATGGCCAGAACTAATGAAAAATAACCTATCTCAGGGATCATATTAGTTCTCGCTGTTTAAATTATACTTAGGTTTTTCATGCTTGATCCCTTTCACTGCCTCAGCGATTTCAGCTGGCATATACTCTTCATCGTGCTTTGCCAACACTTCAAATGCTTCAATGACGTTAGGTTCAACCAGTGTCCCCTGCGCTACAATCCCCTGACCTTCACGGAACAAGTCAGGTAAAATGCCGTGGTATTTAATGGTTACCATAGGACCAGTATCGATGAGCTTGAAGGTCACATCCAGAGACGTTTCAACTCGATCGACACTCCCTGGCACAACCATACCGCCGATGCGCAGTTTTTGCCCGATATAAGGCAGCTCTTTCTCTGGCCCTTTACCTTCAATTAGCTCACTGGGCGTATAGAAAAGATTGATGTTTTCCTGCAACGCATACAGGGTCAGACCTACGGCAGAGCCGATCCCAAAGATCACGGCTACAACGGCAAACAGGCGTTTTTTACGTCTTGGGTTCATGCTTTTACCTCCTCTTCGCGAGCCTGCTTGATGCGCGCTTCACGCTTAATTTGTGCTGCTACTTCACGCTTAATGCGCTTGGCATCATTTAGCGACGCCCACACTAATCCCAGCAAGATAAAGGCACAACTGCCAAAAGACAGCCACACATAAAAGGCGTAACCACCCATATGAAAAAAGTCACTCAAAGATTCAAACTGCATACTTAACCTCGACTAACCAGCTGACGCACCCAGGGGCGGTGCTTCTCGACCTGAAGGATCTCATTTTTAAGGCGTACCAGTGACAGTGCCCCGACAAATGCAGCAAATCCTAAAATATTGATAAGTAACGGCCATAACATAGACGGATCGATGGCTGACGTATCAAACTTGGTGATGGTTGAACCCTGATGCAAGGTGTTCCACCACTCAACAGAAAAATGAATAATTGGCAGGTTAATCACCCCAACAATGGCCAGAATACAGGCCGCTCTGCCGCCAGACTTCTTGTCTTCAAAAGCGTGATATAAAGACAATACCCCGAAGTACAAAAACAGCAGAATTAACTCAGAGGTTAAACGTGCATCCCATACCCACCAGGCACCCCACATAGGTTTACCCCAGGCAGCACCGGTGATAAGTGCAATGGCGGTCATAGCTGCACCAACTGGCGCAATCGCAACCACAGCGAGTTCGGCATTACGGATCTGCCAGACCAGGGCAACAATCGCAGCAATGGCCATAGAAGAATACGCACCCATAGACAAAATAGCCGAAGGCACGTGGATAAAGATAATGCGATAGCTGTCCTTTTGCTGATAATCTGCTGGGGCAAATGCCAGGCCCCAGATCCATCCGACGGCGATACACACCGCCGTTACGGTAACAAAGTACGGAAGCAAGGTGTTACACAATTGGTAAGCACGCTCCGCTTTGGCATAGGGATGTAACCACTTCCACATTTTAACTTACACTCACTCTTAAAGCTGACGATATAGCAATTGGTGCCGTGACTATGGCAACAGCCAGCATGGCACCAAGGATCGCAAGTTGTCCGCCATAAGCGACCGACATACTGGCGGTATCAATGGCAGAGGTTGCGAAAATCAGAACCGGAATATACAAAGGTAAAACAAGCAGACTCATCAGAATGCCCCCTTTTTGCAAACCCACGGTTAACGCGGCGCCAATGGCACCGATAAAACTTAATAAAGGCGTTCCAATCAACAAAGTCAGAATGGTTGCGCCCAGCGCCTGGCTGTCGAGATTCATCAACAGCGCAAACAAAGGTGCCATCAGCACCATAGGCAATCCGGTGATGGTCCAGTGTGCGGCAACTTTAGCCAGCACAGACAAAGACAAAGGATATGGTGAAGCAATCATTTGCTCCAGCGATCCATCGGCATAATCATCGCGAAATAACTTGTCCAAACCCAACATGGTAGACAGTAACGCGGCTACCCAAATGATACCTGCAGCCATACGCCCCAGCAAGGCCGGTTCGGGTCCAATTGCCAACGGAAATAACGAAATGACTATCAGAAAAAACAGAAGAGGGTTAACGATTTCGGCACGTTGACGGAACGCCAAAGTCACGTCTTTACGATAAACAGCGACAAATAAATGCCAATAAGAATGCTCAACCTTCATTAATGGCGGTACTCCAGAGCCAGGGTTTTCAGGGAGCTGAACTGAGTTGTCAGATCCTGGTGGGTCGTCAGTAAAATGGCGCCGCCATTTGCAAGATGCGATTCAAACTGCCGTTGCAGCAGTGCCACGCCTTTTTTATCGAGTGCAGTGAAGGGCTCATCAAGGATCCACAAGCGGGCCTTGTTAAGCCACAGCCTGACCAGTGCAACCCGGCGTTGCTGTCCCGCCGAAAGGGTTCGTACCGGAACATCTTCCAAACCCACCAGTCCAAGCTGACCTAATAAGGGATAGACTTCCTCTTCGTCAGCCCCGTAGCCATGTACCTGCAACCAATATTGCACGTTTTCGTAGGCCGTTAATTGCTGATTCACCCCGGTTTTATGACCGATAAACAGCAAGGACTCAGCGAATGTGTCGTAATCGCGACTGATATCCTGGCCTTCAAAACAGATTTGACCTTCGTCGGCTCGGGCGAAACCCGCAATGATACGTAATAAAGACGTTTTACCTGCACCATTTGGGCCTTCAACTTGCATGATTTGACCCGCCTGAAGCGAAAAACTCAATGACTCAAACAAACAGCGGTCCTGTTTAACACACGTGACGGACTTTATCTCTAGCAAGGCGCGACTCTCTGACGCTAAAAAATTGGGCGTTAGTCTATCATAATGGTAGGGTAATACGAATAATTGGATGCGACCGATCAACGAAAATTTGATTTAAAATAATGAATAAGCCGACGATTTCTATTCAAAACAATGCAAATTTAGCCACTTCACAGCTTAATGAGCGCGGTTCATCAGCAAACCCCACCCTGGCAGCTGAGCAAACCTTCAATGCGCGCAACCTGGTAATAAAACCCGACAGCATTCAGATGGAAGTCACCATAGATGGTCGCTGGCAAGGCGTACGACTGGCGAGCCAGAGCCAGTTACAGCAGCCACTCAAACTCCCTGAAGCCGAAGTAAAACTCAGCGCTGACGGTACCTTACTGACGGTCAGCACCCCGGAATTAAAACTGCAAATAAAACCCGCGCAAACGTTACTGAGCCTGTTAAGTTTGATCAAAGGGCTGGGTAGCCAAAGCGCCTTACAGCTCGACGCACAACTCAAAGGCGGCAATCAGGCGACTTTAATACTGGACAAAATTGGTCTGGCGTTGCCCGTTCCCCCGGCCCTGGCTGACTTACTCAAACAGGAAAATAAACTCGTCGCGAATCTGAGTACCCGGCAGAATACCCTGCTGCTACAAATTTTTAATGCCTTCGGTGATGAGCTGATGAAAGCACCAGTAAGTAAACACAAACTTACTTCTTTACTTGCCCAACTTGGTAACCAGGAACAGCCCAAGATTAAACTGGGTCGCAACAGTGCGACACTCCAGCTTGCCAACCAGCAGGTTGAAGTAAAAACCCCACATTCAGAGAGTGGACTGAAACTTAATAGCTGGTTTAACGCCCAGTTAAAAGCACAACCTGACGGGTTGCAAATCGGTGTTGCTAAGCAGTCAACACAGGTTAAGCTGAACACATCGTTGCAACAGGCCTTGCCCAACCTGGCCACACACCGTTTTGCCGCAGATCTGGAGCAGGCAACCAGCACCGCCGCAGGATCCAAGTCGACACTGAATTACGACAAACCTTTACTCAATGTGTCGATGACAGACATAAAACAGACGGTTAAACAAGCCATAGGTCAGTGGCTGTCACGGCCCTTTTTCAATGCAACACCCGCTCACTCAGCTAACAGCACGCCTCTAACACAGGCCACCACGCAAGCGCCACAAGCCAAACCTCAATCACCCAGCGCTGCTTTGCCCCAGATGACCGCAAATAATACCGCCCTGGTTCTGAAAAGTATGACGCCGGTACACAGTCAGCCTTTATTGCAGCTGCTTGATAGCGTAGAGCAAGTATTTACTAACATAACAAAGGCAAGCCACACTAAAGACAACTTCCTTGCACCGTCTACTGCAGCCAAAAACACTCCAGCTGCTGAACGCGGCGTGCCGCCGACACCAACAACCAGCCCTCAAAGCAAGTCGACTCAAGCATCACCGCAAACGACTGCGGCATTAAGCAGCACGGCCCCTGCCACAGAGACTAAAAACCCGCCAACCTCGGGTCACTCTGTAAATGACAAACCGGTGACCCCAGCCCCGCCTGCGGCCTCAGCGTCAAACGCCTTTACCCAGCGCCTGGCACTGCTACAGCAGGTATTTTCGGCTGTCGTTCCTCAGCAGTCAAAACCGTACAATGCCCAGCAGATAATCAACCCACAAGTACAACAAGCTATGGCTTTAGCTGAAGGTGCAACTGATAAGCCTGTTAAAGCTGAGATACCAGGCAAACCCCTTGAGCACCTGCAAGGCCAGATGAGTCAGACAAAGGCAGAGCAACTGGCCACAGCAAAGCCCAGTTTATCTTTGCCTATTGCCCAGATCCTGAGTAAAACCTTACGCCAGGCTGAGGCAGCCCCAAATCAATCGGGCCCACCGCTGCAGCAGCAGCTCAGTGAAACCCTGTCAGCAACCCAGCAATTTCGTAACCCACAGTCTGCCGACCTGATGCGCCTGGTCCATCAGGCCTTCAGTAAGATGATGGACGAAACACGACACTCACCAGAGCAAGTGAGTCATGAGCTATTTGCCCGGCTTCCTGCTTTGGCCAGTCAGCTTCAACCTGCCCTGCCCAACAGTAGCTTTGCACAAGCGCTGGACAAGCTCATAGTAACCTTATTGGGCACCCAACTTGCAGCCAAAACTCAGACTATGACGCCGCAAACCAGCATAGAGCAGCGCGTTGCCGCGTTGGTTGAAACGCTGCAACCCGGCACCAAGCTCTCTGCGCCCAGTCAGTTTATTCAGGCGGTAACTCAACAGGCACAGTCAAGCCTGATGGACGACCTGGCACTGCTGCAAAACAACCTGGCTACGAATGCCGGCCCGGCACCGTTGGCACAGAAATTTGACAGCGAGAGCCAGTTGCTGATCAACTTGTTTATGCCGCTCAAATTGCCACAGGAATGTCGCCAAAGTGAGCTACAGATTGGCAAATACAAGAAACCGGCCAAAGCCAATATGCCGGAAAAACAAGTCTGGTTTGTGCGGCTCAACTTTGATTACGCTAAACTCGGCCAGTTAAGCGTTCAGGCTGAGTTGATGGACAAAGCCGTTGACTGTGAGATAGTGGGCGACAGCCCCTCTGTCTGCCAGCTGGCACAGCCGCATCTGGATGCACTGCGTAGCAAACTTGCCGCACATGGTCTGCAGGTTGGTGAAATCGAATTGCGCGAAGATGCCTCGCAGGTAAAGCGCTTTTACGACAGCCATGCCATCGTCAGTATTCAGGTGTAACTCAATTTTTACTACCCAAGATCAAAAGAAAATCGACCTGCTTTCACTTTTGCTTAGATGTTCTACGTTTATAGCGCAAGAATTCACTTGCCTAACACTACATCACATATGCAAAGGAGAACGCTATGTCTTCACATCATCCGCACCTTGGCTGCGCCTGTTGTAATTACCAGCTGTTTGGTCATGCAGTACAAGGGGATAGCAGCCAATCAGAAAAAGGGGTTTTCAATCTCGATAAACTACTGATTGCCGCAGAGCATTATATCGATGATTACATTGCCAATAAGTTTGTCAGGCCACCCCAGCAACACAAGATTTTTTTCGGTGGTACCATCCGGACACTTGAAAACGGCGATGTAACCAAGACCGTTGAAGCGGTGGTCATCAAGCATGGTCAGATTGTCCACACGGGCAGTCGGGATCAATGTCAAAGCCTGTACCCAGACGCTGGTCCGGAAGACTTACAGGGGGCGTGTCTACTACCCGGACTGATAGAACCCCATGTCCACCTGACACCGACAGCCTCCTTTAACGCCTGGGTGCAGCTGGCACCGTTCAGACAAGGGGTTGAAAGTGGCGGAGATGGTGACGACCAATATCTGATAGGCAGGGACTACAACAAACAGTCGGTATGCACGACTTTGATTGAAGCCGCCCGGGAGTTGCCAAAAAACCGTAAATGGCTGTTAGCTTTTGGCGTCGATCCCAGTCAATTCAATCCCATTACGACAACGTCTGCTGACGGAACAGTGAGTCCAACTCCCTGGCAGGACTTCACAAAAGAAGACCTGGATAAAATCAATGATCAGGCTGGCAGAAAAGACCTGTGCATTTTTATTATGAATGCATCCGGCCACGTTGCTTACGTCAATACCAATGCACTGAATGCAACCAAGCAATCCACGAGTGGAAACGGTATATTGCTGGAATCAGATGAGATAGGTCCGGTCATTAAAATTGCTCTGGAACAGTACTTTTTGGAGCACCCTAAAGGTTTTACGGACCTATTTGGTAATCTACAAAAGATTTTTAAACTCGCGTTGTCAAGGGGCGTAACCCTGATGTGGGATGCCGCGCTCGGTGCGTCTTTAAAAAATGCGGAACTGGAGATATTGAGCAAGATGGCCACCAGTGGCCTTGCCGAGTTACGACTGGGCGGTGCATTGTTTTATACCTGCCCCGATCAGTGGACTAAGATCACCCCAACCAAACCTGCCCATTACCATACAGACTGGTTCAATATTGCTAATGCAAAAATCGTCAGTGATGGGTCTAATCAGGGTCTGACCGGGTATCAGCTTACCAAGTATCAATTCCCGGACAGCAATATCAATGACACTTACCCCAATGGTGTATGGAATTTCAACCCGCCCGGAGGCGAAGCGGATCATGAAGTAGAGTCTCCATTCAGGGTCCTTGTGACCGAATTAGTCGAGCGGGGCTGGCCGTTGATGATCCACGCCAATGGAACGCATGCCATAAACAATACCATCCTGGCTTATCGTGATGTACTCAACAACCAGGAAAAATCAGGCCTAGAAAAACGCCACCGTATCGAGCACGCTTCTTTACTGAGTGACCAAAACTTAGCCGATATGGAATACCTTGGGCTGTCACCGAGCTTCTTGATCGGGCATGTGGGTTACTGGGGTTACACTTTCAAGCGTAAAGTGTTTCCTGAGCAGCCAGTGGTTGAACACCTGGACCGTACAGCCTCCGCTAGCCAGCACGCACTTCGCTATACCCTACACAGTGACCATTTTGTCTCTCCTATTGGACCACTGCGTATGATGGAACAAGCGGTAACCCGCATGATGGAAGACGCCCCGGAAGAGGCCTATCGAAATGGTCACCCACCTATCCTCAATGAGCAGGAGTGTGCAACTATGGCGCAGGCACTGCGTGCCGCAACCTATGATGCCGCCTGGCAATGTCATATGGATCACCTGATTGGGGAGCTGGTCGTGGGTAAACAAGCCGATCTGACGATACTTGATGAAGATCCCTTAACACGTCCCGCCGAAGGGCTGAGGGATGTGCCAGTTCATCAGACCTGGGTGAATGGCCGACTGTGTTATCCGCGCTAAATTGTTTGCCCTTATCCGGCCGTTTATCCGGGTAAGGGCTCGTAAACTAATGGCCTCCCCGCATGTTACATGCTACTTTGATAACAGTGATGTGTATGTAGTTGAACCCTATGGAACAAAAAACCGCCATTGGCTTATTATATGAAGCAGGTAAGTCACCCGAAGTGGTCTGTAAAGGCTTTGGCGAACTGGCTGAAGAGATCATTGCACTCGCCAAAGAAAAAGACATCATGATCCACGAAGATGCTACGCTCGTTCAGACGCTCAGTCAGCTCGACCTACACGAAGAAATCCCCAAAGAACTGTATTATGTGATTGCAGAGCTCATCGCTTTTTCCTACGTATTGCGTGGTAAATTTCCCCCAGGCTGGAAACACTTTCAGGGCAAATTGAATATCAAAGCCTGAGCATGCCATTACATATCAAAATGCTCACGCCTTGCCCTCGCTCTAGGCCCGTCTGCACCACATATAAATTGACGACATTTCATTTAAAATCCTGACATATATCATAATTTTTTCACTTCCTGTCGTGTCATTGACTGAGTTTGTCGGTCAATTGAATGCGCGTGCTACCCGGCTTTTATAATCTTGCTGCGTCCCACAGGACATATCACGTAAAGCAAAAACGGTAGAGGAAAATACCATGTCACACATCAAACTATTCATGAACACAGCGCTGGTGATTGGCGCTTTGGGTACGCTGGCGATTTCAGCTCCGGCTGAAGCAAAACGTTTCAGAGTCAAAAACTGCACAACTATTGAGCGGGTGCAAGTGGCGTCTTACAACAGTTCAGACAGCTCGATGTTTTCACCCCACAGTAAAAAACAAGTCAAGTCTGGAGAAACTGCGCAGTTAAAATGTGACTCGAATCGCTGCCGCTTTGATGTACAGGACACACGGTTTAGTTACCGTAAAGGTAAGATTGGCAAACGCAAATGGCTAAAACTGGACATTACCCGACATGGTAACATGCAAAACTATTTTTACGTCTCCGTGAGTAAAAATGAGCCACAGTGCTAATAGCTAACCACACAGGGCAGACTCGTCAATGTGCTTCCCTGTGTCACTCAACTAAAAACAAATCAAAGTATTCCTGATGAGCAAAGTCGCATTTATCGCCGTAGTGAGTCTGGTTATTCATGGACTCATAGCACTCTACTGGGTAACGCCTGACACGCAACCGATCACACCAAACACTCATACTTGCCATAGTGTTGTCCGTCCGCCCATTGACAACCCTGTTGTTCAACAACCAGTGCCTATGGATCAGAAAAACACGGTTAAGCAACCCAACATCATGCTTGATCCACAAACAGCCCAACTCGCTTCAGTGCCGTCTGCTCAGCTGATCAGTCAGTCGCTCACAAATCTGAAAGACGAGCTGAATAAACGCTTCGCCTCCGCTGAACAACCATATGATTTACTGACCTTAACCGAGCAAGCGTTACTCTAAAAACAACCAGAGTTACTCTTCGCGCATGCGAATAAGATTCTGAACCAATCACAAGCACTTGATGCCCTGTTACAAGAAAATTTACTGATCTCACTGGAAAATGTACTGCAACCTGAACATCTCGACGCGCTCATACCTTATCTGACATCACAATACGAAGATGTGCAGGAGGAAGCATTAGTTAGATTACTGGAAATCAAGGATGCACCTCAGATTGAACAGCACCTGAGTTATCTGGCCAACTATGGGTTAACCCTTTGGGTGAGAGAAGAAGCCGACAAACAGCTCACAATGCTGCATACTCGTTTGCCAGTGAAAGCCTTGCCATCAGAATGATCGGGCAGCTTTGCCTGAACTCCAGTTTTGTTACACACTTTTGCGCTATGTTATTCTGGGTTATTTTTTAATTATTGAATTTCATCGCTGAGACATTATGGACGCTGCACAGAACCCCTTCATCACCGTAAGTCATACCCGGATGCAAACCATCATCAACGCGGTGGGTATACTGGGTCTGGTTGTACACGCCTTACTGATAGTCGATTTTATTATTCTGGCGATCCCCTAGCTGGTTGCACTGGAAGTGTGCAGCACCATTGCCTGGTATGTTGCACTGCGATTAAATCGCACGAATAACACGTCAGGTGCCGTATTGCTGATGGTCGGCGAAGTGCTTGTCCACTCCACAATCGTGGTCCTCTTTCTGGGTTTGGCACCCGGATTCCAACATTATTTATGGGCCGCAGTCCCCTTTATCCTGTTTTACCGGAAAATTCCGTTGTGGGGAATAGTCACCTGTACGGTGTCTTGTATGGGGCTATTTGTTGCGTTTTACCTGTTTGCTCAGGACATTGAGTACACGTATGCCTATTCAGAACTGCTGCCCTATATTCATGTATCCAATCTGATCATTGCGTTTATAGCACTGGGCCTCACCTGCTTTCATTTTTATAATGCCACCATGGAAGCAGAGCAAGAAATTGCCAAGATGGCAGCAGAGCAAGAAATTGCCAAGATGGCAGCAGAGAAAGTACAGCTGACCGAAGAAGCCCTTGCAAAGAAAAACACCTTTTTCGCCAACATCTCCCATGAGTTCAGAACCCCGTTAACGCTTATAACAGGCCCCCTTGAATCCATCATCACAAGCTCTGAGACACCGGAAAAGGCAGCACTGACAAGAATCCTGAGCAACGCAAAGCGCCTGCAAAGATTAGTAGAACAAACCTTAGAGCTGACCAAATCTGATTTCATCCTGCCTGAGGATAAGCATACACTGGCGCTAGACAGTATCGCAGAACAAATAACCACTGCTTTTATCGCCCTGGCGAGGGAAGAGAAGATAGACATTCAATGCCATACGCACAGCGACTGCCTGATTGATATGCCAATACAAGATGCTGAAGCCATCCTCTGTAATTTGATATCTAATGCAATTAAATATTCAAAACCTGACAGCGAAATACAGATCAGGTGTGAACAGGTCGACAATACCGTGCAGCTTAGCGTCAACGACGCCGGCATTGGTATTGCGCCTCAGGATCAACACCGTATTTTTGAACGCTTTGTGCACCTCGACACAGATTTAGCTAACACAGTTGCGGGCACGGGCATTGGCCTTGCTCTCGTCAAAGATTTGGTGCAGCGCGCACATGGTCACATCACAGTGTGTAGCGATGGTGTTTCGGGAACGCAATTCACCGTCACCTTCCCTCTGAGCAACAACATGTCCAATACAGAATACCCCTGCAAATAAGCGATGTGGTTACACTGGAGCAAGCTAATCTGCAACATCAAATCACACCCAGTGTGCCGCAATGCCCCCATGAAGATGTACAACATCAGCCCAGTATACTGATTGTCGAGGACAACCCTGATATGCGAGCTTACCTAGCGGATTGCCTGCACAGCACATACCAGGTGTTGTTTGCCAGTGAAGGAGAAAGCGGATTCGCCCTGGCAAAAACACATGTGCCCGATCTCCTCTTAACTGATCTAATGATGCCAAATGTGGATGGATTTCAGTTAGCACAAAAACTGCGTGAAGAGCTCACAACCTGTCATATCCCAATACTCATGCTCACAGCAAAGGGCGACGAAGACAGTCAGACACTGGCCTGGAGAATGGACATTGATGCATTTATGAGTAAGCCTTTTAACGCAGAGCGATTACGAATCCGGATCCATAACTTACTCAACATACGCAGCCTAATCAGTCAAAGAGTGGGCGAACAACCCAGCGCTCTGGCCGCCAACATAACACACAGTGAAAGATACGCCGGGATCAGCAGCAAAGATGCTCAGTTTATCGACCAACTGGAGCACTGGATGACTGCGCATTTTGCAGAGCAAAGCTTAACAATCAAATCACTTCTGCCCACGGTTGCCATGAGTGAGCGACAGCTACAAAGAAAGTTCAAAGCCCTGTTAGGACAAACTTTTTCTGATTACGTCAAAAAATTCAGGCTCAATAAAGGCGCCGAAATGCTTGCAAGTGGTATGAGTGTGACTCAGGTTGCCTTTGAATGCGGTTTTTCGTCGCAAAGCTACTTTAGTCTGTGTTTTAAAGCACAATATGGCGTCGCGCCTAGCCAGTTTCATCTGCAATCCGAGCGCCCTTAAGCGCTGTGAAGTCCATTCTGAATATATGAGCCCAGTTTAGCCCAGCAAGGAACCGTCTGGTGCCGGGCTCTCTTTAATCAGATCAATAAACTTACGCACTTTGAGGATATTCAGGATATCCCTGTGTACAAGCAACCAACAATCCAGTGTCCGGGGTCATGTAAGCCAAGCACGATCAACTGCTCGTACTTTGCAATTGCCTGTACCGTGGATACTGAGATACCCAAGCTCTGGTGTAATGCAGCCGTGATAATCTGCGCAGCCGAGCTGGTAAATGAGATATTTTCGACTGCTGCATGCATATTGATCCACTCGTTCCAGGGTAAATGTGCCAGTCGCTCATTCAGCGCGATAAATTTGTGTTGGTGCAATGTGTCGGCAGTCGGCAGTCGGCAGTCGGCAGTCGGCAGTCGGCAGTCGGCAGTCGGCAGTCGGCAGTCGGCAGTCGGCATACCATAACTGTCAATATACGTTTGCACTAGGCGACATTGCAGATGTTGGCGAAACCAAACCAGGCTACCTGGCGGTTGAGCAAGGCAAGTAGCAGGCAGACTTGATCACACACCAATATCGCAGCAAACAAGTCAAACCCAATAAACGCCACTCGTTTATGGCGTTAGTGCCCCACTGGACAGAAAACCGGAGTGGTGCAATTGCCCTTTATGGTGTCAACCTGTAAGGCATTGGTTAATATTAAACAAAAAGATCTGTTTATCAGTAAAACGTTTAAGGCCTTCTCAGCCTGAGGAAAGGCAGCCAACGCACAGCCGGTTTATTCATCCCGGTTCGTCGTTGGCTGACAATGAGCAACCATCTCATTGTTTGTTATGTAGGGACATCAACAATTCTGCTTCAGCGCGAGGCAGTTCACACTCTCGCATTATCTCTTCGATGTCGGCGCCCAGTTCGACCATCTTGACTGCGCGGGAATAAATCTTCGCATCAGGATCGTCATACTTTTGAGCGGCCTGTTGCTGGGCAAGATCCTTGGCATAATTTTCACAGGCAACCAGACGCTTACCAATACTCAGGACACTGGCGCGAACTTCTGCTATTTCGCTACGTAGGATAGCAACTTGTTCATTTTCGCGCTTGAGATGCTGAAGCAACTTACCATGTTCGTTATTTTGCTTTTGTACTTTTTTGCTTAGCGCAAAAATAAACCCCAAGCACACTAAACACAGCAGGCTTGAGGCGATTACTAGGAGCAATAAAATCTCGTTTTGGGTTACTGCTTGCACGGGTTAAATATGGCTCAACTCATCCCACTCATCATCACTGAGTAGTTTATTTAAATCAACCAGGATCAGCAGCTCACCTTCACGGTTGGAAACACCCTGAATGAATTTAGCGCTTTCTTCTGTGCCAATATTTGGTGCACTGTCAATCTCAGAGCTGCGCAGATACACTACCTCAGCAACACTGTCGACCAGAATACCAACAACTTGCTTTTCTGCCTCGATGATCACGATACGAGAGTTGTCTGTGACCTCAGAGCTTGGTAGCCCAAAACGAGAGCGGGTATCGATGACAGTCACAACATTACCACGTAGATTGATGATACCAAGCACATAGGTTGGTGCACCTGGTACAGGGGCAATCTCGGTATAGCGTAATACTTCCTGCACCTGCATTACGTTAATGCCGTAGGTTTCATCCTCTAGCTTATAGGTAACCCACTGAAGGACTTCATCATTACTATCTGCATTTTTATCAGCCGAAAGTATTCTCTCTTGACTCATGATTTTACTCCAGTTAGATGCTAGCTACTGCTCTCGGCTATCGAGGCCATGCTCTAGCAATCGATTTAAATTCTCAACATCTATCAGTGCGCACATTTTTTCTTTAATGACGCCCGCCAGCCATGGCCTTTTCCCATCGGCTGTTCGCCATTTCACATCTTCTGGCTTCAACGTAATATTATTGACCAGATTTTCGGCTAACAAACCCCACTGACTATCGCCCAGCATGATCAAGTACTGGTAGTCCAGGTTCTCTTCCAGCTCAGGCGTGAATTTTTCCGGCATCACCCAACGGGCTGTATCCACCACATTGAGTTTTTCTTCCCGGTTAAGCATCACACCTTTAAACCATTTTGGCTTACCAAACAATTGATTAACTTCAGTAAGCTGATGTATACCACCCAGTGACTTCAATGGCACAGCCAAAGTAAGCCCTGCTACTTCGAAAAACAGCGCCTGAAATTCATTTTCTAGATAAGCATCACGCGCGCGAGCTGGCACAGCCTGCTCAGCTTCTTCTTTGATAATAGTAGTATTTTCAGTTATCTCAAGATCACCGGCAGGGGTAATTACCTGCACGTCCTGAGCGGTTTCCTGCTCAACAACGGGTTCAGTCGGAGGTTGAGCAATGGGTTGCTCCGCGAGTGTTTCAGTATGAGCAGTCTCTGAGCGCTCAACAACACTGGGAGCTGCGGCATTGTCTTCCTGTGCTTCAGGCACAGACTCCAACAATTTAGCCACAGGTGCAAGCGCGACTTCATCTTCCTCTTCTTCGCGTAACAAGGCACCCAGATACTGTTTCATGACCTGTTCATTGGCAAACAGATGCTTACTCATTACTACCTCTATCAACTTCTGCAAGGTGTTCTAATAAGGCACGATATGCATAGACGCCACGCGATTTAGGGCAATACTGCACCGGCACTTGCTGCGCTAAACTAGCATCTCTGAACTTGGTATCAACCGGGATCACACCAGGCCAAACTTTATCCTGATAAGTCTCTACCAAAGACTTATAGGCTTCGAGAGATGCTTTAGTGCGCTTATCATACATAGTTGGCACTATAGTATATTGATATTGCTTGGAATGCGAACTTTGCATTAATGACATTGTCCGCATCATACGATCCAGCCCTTTCAATGCCAGAAACTCTGTTTGTACCGGGATGAGAATACGCTCGCTTGCAGCGAGAGCATTCACCATAAGCACACCAAGTACAGGCGGGCAATCCAAAATGGCATAGTCATAATGCTCACTGATCTTGGCAAGCGCCTTTTTCAGAATGAGCCCCATCCCCGAGCGATTGCCCATGCTGCGATCCAGTGTCGCAATAGCCATAGTCGCCGGTAATATGTCGAGATTCTCGATAGTTGAAGGACAAAGAGCCTGAAGAATTTCTTCGCTGGCCATATTTGAACCGCGAATGAAAATATCGTACACACTGACTTCTAACTCTTCCGAATCAATGCCAAAGTAGTATGTTAATGAGGCATGCGGATCTGTGTCTATCAATAATACACGTTTCCCCTGGAGCGCCAGGATCCCGCCGAGACTAACTGTGGTGGTGGTTTTACCCACCCCGCCTTTTTGGTTCGCTACCGTCCAGATTTTCACGTTATTTTTTTATTCCTTCGGCCAAACACAGATCGCATTCAGGCTAACATCAATTATGCGCAGCCTATTTCTTTGTTTATTCTCAGTGCGACATCCTGCAAAGCGATATCTTCAGTTGAAATCCCCGCGCTTGCAACAGCTTGTGGCATGCCGTACACCACACAGGTTTTTTCATCCTGTGCCCAGATAGTCGCACCGTTTTGTTTCAACATTCTGGCACCGTCTCGCCCATCCGCACCCATACCAGTCAGTATCACCGCGAGCACATCTCCGTTATATGCTTTGGCTGTACTGGCAAAAGTAACATCTACACTGGGTTTATAGGTAATACGAGGGCTGTCATCCTCAAACACCTTTAAGGTTTTACTACCGCCTCTGGCTTCAACCAACATCTGCTGGCCTCCCGGCGCCAAATAAGCGACACCTGGTTGCAAACGATCCCCCTGCTCCGCTTCTTTTACTTTGATTTTGCACAGACTATTCAGACGTTGCGCAAACGCTGGCGTAAATGCTGCTGGCATATGCTGGATCAATAAGATAGGGTGCGGAAAATTTGCAGGCAACTGAGTTAAAATGGTTTGCAGTGCAACCGGGCCACCGGTAGATGTACCGATAGCAACAATTTGATACTTTTTGCCAGACGCTTTGAACGACGCACCTGAACTTGGTGTGTCTGATGCAGGACGTGAAAAAGTTCGATCTGGTTGTGCAATTGGCTTAGCAGCAGGACGCAGGCCTGAAGATGCACTTGGCGCGCTACGTGTTGGTGCAGGCGCTGATGACGAACTAATAGGTCGGGTAAAGCGGCTCACACGACGTCGGCCAATTTCTTTGACTTTATTCTGTAAAGAGCGGATAGCTTCTTCACTGTTACGGGCAATATCTTCAAACTTCTTCGGTAAGAAATCGACCGCACCGGCATCCAGCGCGTCTAACGTCGCGCTGGCTCCTTCACGGGTCAATGACGAAAACATCAGAATGGGAGTGGGGGAACTCTGCATTATCTGCTTTACTGCGCTAATCCCATCCATTACCGGCATTTCCACGTCCATTGTGATGACGTCTGGCCTCAGTTTAGCAGCTTTATCAACCGCTTCCTGACCATTTACCGCAAAGTCAATCACTTTGATTTCAGGATCTTTTTCTAGTATTTCACTCACTCGACGACGAAAGAAGCTCGAGTCATCTACAACTAATACTTTAACTGCCATTGGCATTGCTCTTTTATTCGTTACAGATCCGAAAAGTGGTGTCTTTGACACCACTTTGTCGGTATAAATGCGCCGGGAATTTACTTGCCGGCGTAATATTTTAACATGCTGGGGACGTCCAGAATCAGCGCGATGCCACCATCAGATGTGATAGTCGCACCAGCCATACCCGGAGTACCTTGCAATAAGGCATCAAGCGGCTTAATCACCACCTCTTCCTGGCCTATCAGAGAGTCAACCACAAAGCCTACTTGCTTAGTACCCATCTGGACGATTACCACGTGCCCTTCTGCTTTCCGGGCGCCTCTGTCAGCACCTTTTACTAACCAGTGCTCCAGATAAAACAGTGGAATTGCTTTTTCACGCACTATGATAGTCAATTGACCATCAACCACGTTGGTCTTGGTCAAATCAAGGTGGAATATTTCACTTACCCCAGCCAGCGGCAGTGCAAATGTTTGCTGACCAATCATCACCATCAGTGTTGGCAGAATGGCCAATGTCAGTGGCACTTTAATTTCCAGTATGGTACCCACACCCAGCTCTGACTGAATGTTGACGGAACCATTTAATTGGGTGATTTTAGTTTTGACCACGTCCATACCAACACCTCGGCCAGAGATGTCAGAAATTTGTTCTTTGGTTGAGAAACCTGGTGCGAAGATCAGATTGTAGGCTTCATTATCTGACAAGCGACTTGCCTGGTCAGAATCAATAACCCCTTTGCTTATCGCAATCTTCTTCAACTTCTCCGGGTCCATACCTGCACCATCATCACGAATAGTCAGCAGAATATGATCACCTTCCTGAGAAGCAGATAAGGTCACAGTACCGGTTCTTGATTTACCTGCAGCTTCACGAACATCCGGCATTTCAATACCATGGTCCACTGAGTTACGAACCAAGTGAACCAAAGGATCCGCAAGGGCTTCTACCAGGTTTTTATCCAGATCGGTGTCTTCCCCTTCCAGCACCAGGCTAATGTCTTTCTTAAGGCTACGAGCCAAGTCCCGAACCACTCGAGGGAAACGACCAAACACTTTCTTGATTGGCTGCATCCGGGTTTTCATCACCGCGCCCTGAAGGTCTGCGGTCACCACATCGAGGTTGGAAATGGCTTTACCCATGGCTTCGCTGTTAGAGTTATTGGCTAAGCTAACCAACCGGTTACGCACCAATACCAGCTCACCGACCATATTCATGATCTCATCCAGGCGCTTAGTATCAACCCGAACGGTTGTTTCTGCCTGTGCTGCTGGTTTTTTCGCGGCGGCTTTATTGTCGGCCGCAGGCTTGCTCTCAGCTGCTGGTTTAGCAGGTGCCGGTTTGGCAGCAGGTGCGGGCGCCTTAGCCGCAGGTGCAGCTGGTTTAGGCTCAGGTTTAGGAGGTGCTTTGGGCGCTTCTTTCGGCGCTGCTGCTACTTCCTCTTCCGTTGATTTTGGTGCTTGCCCTTTTCCGTGCAACTCATCCAGTAAAGCTTCAAATTCGTCATCATTGATTTCATCGTCATCACCGCCAGATGCTTTCGGCGGCTCTGACGCTGCAGGTTGGGTCGGCGCCTTAGGCTGCTCAGCTGGCGCTTGTTCTGGTGTCGCACCAAATTTTCCGACTCCGTGCAACTCATCAAGCAAGCTGTCAAATTCATCATCGGTAATGTCGCCATCATCGCTGCTTGATGGAGCCGGTGTTGCACTCGGTGCGGCAGGTTCTTGCGATGCGACTGAGGGTCCATTACCTGAGCCATGTAACTCATCGAGCAAGCTCTCAAATTCTTCTTCAGAAATCTCGTCTATGCTGTCAGCACCGTCACTTGCAGGTTCATCAACAGGATCTGCTGGCGCATCGAACAGCACATCATCAGCACTGGGTGTCGCCACAACCGGTTCAGGCTCAGGCTCTGCTGCAGCGGGTGCATCAATCACTTCGTCTTCTGACTGTGGCTGACTGAGCTGATGTAAAACTTCCAGTAAGTGTGGATCAGCGGGGTCTGGTTGCTCTCTGTTTTGAATACACGAGAACATTTCATTGATGGTATCGAGTGATTGTAAAATCACATCCATCAATTCTGGTGTTACCTGACGCTGCCCCTGACGCAGGACATCAAACACGTTTTCCGCACCGTGACAAGCATCTACCAGCTCAGTCATGCTAAGGAAGCCTGCGCCCCCTTTAACGGTATGGAAACCACGGAAAATCGCATTTAACAGCTCTTTATCTTCCGGGTTGTTTTCTAGTTCGACAAGCTGCTCAGATAACAGTTCGAGTATTTCCCCAGCTTCAACAAGAAAGTCTTGTAAGATATCTTCATCGACTTCAAAGCTCATTCGCATACTCTCCTATTAGAAGCCCAAACTAGACAACAGGTCATCAACTTCATCCTGCCCGGATACGACATCATCTCGAGACTCAGCGTCCAAAATTGGACCCTCAGGACCTGATAACTCATCAGTAACGGCGGGGGCTTTAGTTTGTGCCTGTGGCTGGGCTGCAGTTTGTTGACTTTCATCTGCGCTGCCGAATACGGTCAACAAGTGAATTAGGCTGTCTTCAACTTCACGAACCAACTCAATGACACGCCGGATAACCTGTCCGGTTAAATCTTGATAATCTTGTGCCATCAACACATTGGTCATCAGATTTTGTAATTCATCTGTACGGCCTTTTGACGACTGCATAAAACTGTCAAGATCGTGGCACAAGGATTTGAACTCTCCAAGCTGGATATCCCGGCTCATTAATCTGTCCCAGGTGGGCTTAATTTCAGAGAGTTCATCGGCTAGTTCTTGGGCTAAGGGAAGACTTGCTTCTACGGCATCCATGGTTTTATTGGCAGCGCTTTCGGTCATCTCCATGACGTAATTAAGGCGCTGCTTGGCATCTGGAATGGCTTCTGTCGTGAGATCAGATAAACGGGTATCTAACTCAAAGTTCTTCAACGATTCATGAAGTTGTCGAGTTAGCTTGCCCACTTCAGCAAAAAGCTCTGATTGTTCTTTATTGGTGGCCTCAATTAATATCTCATCAGCCTTTTCCTGCTCACCTTGTTCAAGGTATTCAACGAGCAGTTTAGCCTGTTCCAGAGTTATCTGTGGCACAGAAGATGTTGACATAAGCCTACCCTTATCAATACTAGCCTAAACGTTCGAACACTTTTTCTAGTTTGGTTTTCAGGGTACCTGCCGTAAACGGTTTAACGATATAACCATTAACTCCAGCTTGGGCAGCAGCTACGATTTGTTCTTTTTTCGCTTCCGCTGTAACCATGAGTACTGGGATGTGTTTAAGCTTATCATCAGCACGAATTGCACGAAGCAAATCGATACCTTGCATGCCTGGCATATTCCAGTCAGTTACGACGAAGTCGAATTCCTGATTTTGCAACATTGGAAGTGCCGTACTGCCATCATCAGCCTCTTGAACATTGGTAAAGCCTAAGTCTCTTAGCAGGTTTTTGATTATTCTTCTCATCGTAGAAAAATCATCAACCACGAGAATTTTCATGTTCTTATCCAAAACTTCCTCCGGTGAGGTTTGAACCTATATTGTAAAACTAACTCTAATTGATCCAGTCATTGATCTTCGCACGAAGCTTGATCATTGCTTGACCGTGAATCTGACTCACTCGAGATTCGCTGACCTCTAAGATCGCACCAATCTCTTTTAAATTCATCTCATCGTTATAATACAAAGACAACACCAAAGCATCGCGCTCAGGTAAAGTCTTGATCGCATTGACTAACGATTCGTTAAAGCGCTCATTTTTAACATTATTGAATGGTTTGTCTAGCGCAAAATCGTTGCCTGCGGGAGAAATTACGTCTTCATCTACCCCCAAGTCTTCGATGCCGATCACTTTACTTGCATTGACATCATGTAAAATATGATGGTACTCATCTAGCGTAATATCAAGTTTTTCAGCGATTTCAGTATCTTTTGGTTCTCGCCCAAGCTGTGCTTCTAGCTCAGCAATGGCCTCAGCAACCATGCGACCGTTTTTGTGTACCGAGCGGGGCGCCCAGTCTCCACGGCGGATCTCATCAATCATTGCGCCACGAATTCGAATTCCTGCAAAGGTTTCAAAACTTGCCCCTTTGCTCGCGTCAAAATTTTTGCAGGCTTCGATCAGTCCAATCATACCTGACTGGACTAAATCATCGAGCTGAACACTAGCTGGTAATCTGGCTAACAAATGACAGGCCACCTTTTTAACTAAAGGCGTATGACGTTCCACCACCTTATGCAGGTGGTCTGTCGTTTTATATCCCGCCATGCGGTTGACCGGTGAAGCCATCTTTAACCGTTTACCAATTGCTCAATAAAGAATTCCAAATGACCTGAAGGTTGGTGGGGAATGGGCCACTTGACAGCTTTGCTTGCCAGGCCTCTAAATGCCACAGCAGCAGGTGAATTAGGATAAAGCTCAACGATGGTTTTTTGACGACGCGAAGACTTACGCATATTTTCGTCAAATGGGATCGTTGCAACCAGCTCTAAAGCGACATCTAAGAATCGGTCTGTAACCTTGGACAGCTTAGCAAATAGCTCCTGCCCTTCTCTTAAGCTGCGTACCATGTTGGCCACAATTTTGAACTTGTAGACGCCATGTTCACGGCTTAATACTTTGATAAGCGCATACGCATCGGTAATAGAAGTCGGCTCGTCACACACTACGACCAGTACATCCTGTGCAGCTCGAGAGAAGCTCAGCACCATGTCTGAAATACCAGCCGCCGTATCGACGATTAAAATATCAAATTCGCTGCTCAGCTCACTGAAGGCACGGATCAAACCAGCGTGCTCGGCAGGCGTTAATTCGACCATATTTTGTGAGCCTGACGTTGCAGGCACGATACGGATCCCAGCCGGACCCTCTACCAAAATTTCGTCTAGCTCGCATTCGCCGGACAATACATGAGATAAATTCTTCTCGACCCTCAAGCCTAGCATGACATCACAGTTAGCCAGACCTAAGTCAGCATCAAGCACCAAGACCCGGTTACCCTGCTGTCCTAATGCGATGGCAGTGTTGAGGGATACATTGGTTTTACCTACTCCACCTTTACCACCAGTCACTGCGATTACTTTTACACTGTGGTTATTTTTTTGGTTCATTCTCCGCAGGCCACTTGCTTGATCTAAAACTGTATTAATCATACATTCCTACTGTCTGGGACGCCACTGGTACACGTCGCGAATGTTGTGCTTTTGTTCTCTTTAAATACAATTGCTCAGCCTTTTTGACTAACTTCTGAGCGTTTGCCACGCGAATGTCTTCAGGCACTCGTTGACCATTGGTAAGATACCCTATTGGCAGACGATTTTGAATCGCTATGCTAATTATCTCACCTAAACTTAGACTTTCATCAAGTTTTGTAAAAATACAACCACTTAAATTGACTTTTTTGAAGTGGTTTACGGTTTCTTGCAGTACATGCATCTGCGCAGTCGCACTTAATACCAGGTAGCTGCGAATGTCAACACGGCTACTACGCATCAGGGTGTTTAGCTGCTCCGTCAGACGCAAGTCACGCTGACTCATTCCCGCCGTGTCTATTAATATTAGACGCTTATTGCGTAAATGATAAAGAACCTCTGCAAGTTCATTGGCATCTTTTACTTGCTTAACAGGACAGCCGATGATCCGACCATAGGTCGCCAATTGCTCGTACGCACCGATACGATAGGTATCCGTTGTGATCAGTGCCACATTGTCTGCACCATATTTCTGTGCGCCCAGCGCTGCTAATTTTGCAACTGTTGTGGTTTTTCCAACCCCTGTTGGTCCGACCATCGCATATACACCGCCCTGACGCAAAATATCGTTGTTTGTTGTATGCATTTGATTGACAACCATATTCAGCAATGCGTTCCACGCTTCTTTACGAGAAACGTCATCAGGAATGAAGCAAGCCATCTGCTCTGCGACCTCCGCACCAATTCCCATGCCTTTAAGACGCTCAACCAAACAAGCGCGGGTTGGATCACGACGTGCCATTTCCTGATTCATCAGCCCAGACAACTGAAACTCGAGTAACTGGCGGATGGCGTTCATTTCATCACGCATCGAAGACATTTCATCATCGTTGGCTTTTTTCTGCGCCGCTGGTTCGTCACCAAAGCCCTGATCGAGGTCATCTCCAAACTCCCAGGAAGTGGCTGCATCACGGCCATCAAAGTCATGACTTTGCGCTTCATAACGCGGTTGACGTGCAGCCTGGGGCGCTGCTTTTGCCGGTGCTTCGTTACGTTGCTGAGCGCCGAACATGTCATCGGTGTTAATGCCAGACTGAGAAAACATAGAAGCAAGCTCGGGCGACTTAGGACGAGGGGCTTGGCGCTCAAGCAAGGCTTCAAGACTGTCTGCAACCTGCGCCTGCTTCTGAGGCTCTGCGCGGCGAGGTTGAGGACGAACCATTCTGGCAGGCTGGCTGTAACTATGCTGAGCACTTTGCCCTGGGGCTGCCTGGCGAGGTGCAGCCTGCGCTGCGCTTTGCTGAGGAGCTGACTGCGCTGCCTGAGGCTGTGGAGCGGGTGTCCGATCATTGTCTACTGCAGCGACGATTTCAACGCCATCTGCCAGTTTCTTATTTGACATGATCACTGCATCTGCACCTAGCTCTTCTTTCACTTCTTTTAAAGCAGTACGCATATCTTTTGCAAAAAAACGTTTAATTTTCATGGTCAGCCCCTTCTAGTCCTCTACTGTCCAACTGAGCTCACTATCTTGATTTGTCTCTCATCCGGTACTTCCTGATATGACATCACTCTCAGTCCCGGTATGGTGTGTTTTACAAATCTTGACAGCACACTTCTTAACATACCTGAGGTTAATAAGATGGACGGCTCGCCGAGCATTTCTTGCGTTTGATGGGCTTCTCTTAATGAACCTTGAAGCCGCTCTGCAAGGCCTGGCTCTATGCCTGCCCCCTCATCACCTGCGTTCTGTAGAGACTTATGCAACATCTGTTCCAACTCGGGCGCCAATGTTATGACAGGGATTTCTTCAGCCCCACCTACCGCATCCTGAACGATCAATCGACGCAGTGAAATACGCACTGCAGCCGTCAGTACATCCGGGTCCTGACTGCGTGGACCGTACTCAACCAGGGTCTGAACAATAGAGCGCATGTCACGAATTGCAACGCCTTCATTCAGCAAGTTTTGCAGTACTTTCACAATCGTAGTGAGTGGCAAGATATCTGGTACCAGACCTTCAACCAGACGAGGATGACTCTTAGCCAGCATATCAAGCAGATTCTGTACCTCTTCATGCCCCAGAAGTAAAGACGCGTTATTGGTCAACAGCTGACTGATATGTGTCGCCACGACCGTCGCTGCGTCAACCACTGTGTAGCCCAGAGAATGTGCTTCATCTTTTTGCTCTGGTTTGATCCATACCGCTTCCAGGCCAAACGCAGGATCTTTGGTCGCCACGCCATTAATTGGACCAAATACCTGACCAGGGTTGATGGCCAGCTCATCACCATGCTTCAGCTCACCATCTCCAGAACCCACACCCATCAAGGTGATGCGATATGCATTTGGGTCCAGTTCCAGGTTATCGCGGATGTGGACGGGCGGTACCAAAAAGCCCAGTTCCTGAGATAGCTTTTTACGCACCCCTTTAATTCGATTTAACAGCTCACCACCTTGCGACTGATCAACCAGCGGGATCAGGCGATAACCCACTTCCAGGCCAATCACATCGACTGGCTGTACATCATCCCAGCCTAGCTCTTTTTGTTCCTGCTGTTGAGACGCAACCGCGCCACCTTTCGACTCTTCAGCTTCCTGTTCTTGTGCTTTAATTTTTTGTTGATGTGAGTAATAAGCCAGATATCCAATCAGGGCACCCAGACCGAGGAAGGCAACATGAGGCATACCAGGTACGAGTCCCATAACAATCAGGATCCCCGCAGCGATAGACAAAGATTTCTCATTGCCCAGCTGCTGCGTCATTTGCTCACCCATGTTGTGCGATTCATTCTGACGCGTCACCACAATCGCAGTACCAATTGACAGTAACAGTGAAGGAAGCTGGGCAACCAGACCATCTCCGATTGTCAGTAAGGTATATACCTCCATGGCTCTGCTAAACGTCAGGTCGTGCTGAACCATACCTACAAACAACCCACCAATGATGTTAATTGCCAGGATAACGATGCCTGCGATGGCATCCCCTTTTACGAATTTACTGGCACCATCCATCGAACCATAAAAATCGGCTTCACGGGTTACTTCTTCACGTCGTGTTCTCGCTTCGTCTGCTGAGATAAATCCGGCATTCAAATCTGCGTCTATCGCCATCTGTTTACCCGGCATTGCATCCAGGGTAAAACGTGCAGATACTTCAGAGATACGACCGGCACCTTTGGTAATAACCACAAAGTTAATGATGATTAGAATAAGGAAGACCACCAGACCCACCGCATAGTTACCGCCAATCACAACGGAACCAAATGCTTCGATCACTTTACCGGCTGCGTCACCGCCGTTATGACCCTCCAACAAAACCACCCGGGTACTGGCAACGTTCAGCGCCAATCGCAAAATGGTCGCAATCAGTAGCACTGATGGAAACATACCGAATTCAAGCGGTTTCATGGTGTAAACCGTCACCAGCAGAACCACCAGGGCCAGCGCGATATTGAATGAGAATAAGATATCGAGCAAAAATGGCGGCATAGGTAACACCACCATGCCCAATGCAGCCAGAACCAGTACCGGTGTACCGACCCCTTTTGCATATTCTTTTTTATCTCGATTAATCTGTTGTAAAACCGCTTTAAAATCCATAACTTACAAACCACAAATTATTGACGCAGTTACATTAAAGCAAGTTTGATACCAATTAGCTTAGTGTTTCAGTTCATCTGGAATGGGCAGGTCTTTCTTTAATTCAACCGGGCGCTTACCACGGCCCTTGTTAAATTTTTTCAATTGAAACACGTAGGCCAGCACCTGGGCCACAGCGGTGAATAGTTTTTGTGGGATTTGGTCGCCAACTTCGGTCGTATGATACAAAGAGCGGGTTAAAACAGGTGATTCAACAATGGGGACTTCGTTCCCTTTAGCAATTTTACGGATCTGCATGGCGAGTTCATCAACGCCTTTGGCAATCACCATAGGCGCCCCCGCTTTTTCTGTGTCGTATTTTAGCGCCACAGAGTAATGAGTTGGGTTGGTGACCACCACATCGGCATCAGGCACTTCCTGCATCATCCGTCGTTGCGACATTTCACGCTGTGTGCGCCGGATACGGGCTTTAATCTGAGGATCACCTTCCGAGTTTTTATACTCATCTTTGACCTCTTGTAGCGTCATCTTGAGCTGTTTATGATGATTGTAACTCTGATATGGCGCATCAATTGCCGAGATAATGATCATGGTGCAACTCAGCGCCAGAAACATCCAGGCCAAAATTTCCAGGGAGTGCATAATGCTGCCCGGGATTTGCTCGATACTGAGGTGCAGTATCTCGTAAAAGAAAACCTTAATTAGCAATATCGCAAACCCGGCCACCAATACAAACTTGAGGATCGACTTAACCAACTCCACCGCGGCCTGTGGCCCAAACATCCGTTTAATGCCTTTCATTGGGGACATTTTACTTGGCTTAGGTGCCGCTGCTTGCCAGCTAAAATTAAAGCCACCTAACAGCGTATTACCAATAATCCCAGCCACCATAATGATCAATACAAACATACTCAGCGGAAAAATAATTTCGGAAAATGCATCTCCCCAGACAGAAAACATTTTGGTGGTGTCATAGGTTTCATTGCGGTTCAGTGTAAACATTCGACCCATCATGTTGTACAGCCCCTTGGCGATGTCCGGGCCGTACAGCAACAATGACACAGCAGAAAATATAAGTACAAATGTCGTGCCCAACTCTTTTGAGCGGGCAACTTGCCCTTTCTTACGGGCATCTGCAATTTTCTTATCCGTGGGTTCTTCTGTACGTTCCTGACCAGAATCTTCTGCCATCGTTTTGCTCCCGCTACTCGATTACACCGTGCACCCGATCAGGTTACACATTAATTCTGTCATTTTCAGCCACTGAAACTCGTATTGAATCACAAAGTTCCCCATCGTTGCCCAGATGATCAACAAACCCGACACCATAGTAAAAGCAAACCCCACAGAGAAAATATTCATCTGCGGTGCTGCACGCGTCATAATACCGAATGACAGGTTTATCAGTAGCATGGCGGTTAGTGGTGCCAGCGACAATGCCAGCGCAGTGGCAAATAGCCAGCTGCCCCAGGTCACAATCTGCCAATAATTATCAACGACCCACCAGCTACCATCAATGGGCCAGCTCTGAAAGCTATACACCACCATCTTGATCATCATCAGGTGGCCATTAAAAACAAAAAACAACAATGTCGCCAGAATCAGATAAAACTGACCGACTGCCGGTACGCTCAAACCATTGGCCGGGTCGACCACTGAAGCAAAACCAAGCCCCGTTTGCATTGCCAGAATCTGACCCGCAACAATAAACGTATTGAGCAGCAGTATAGAAGCAAACCCGATTGAGACCCCGACTATAATTTCATGCATCACCACCAGTACCATGGCGAAAGAAAATAAGTCGGTGAACTGGGTCTGAGGAATAGCCGGAACAACCGAAACAGTCACAACAACTGACATAGCAAGCTTGATACGGGTTGGGACACTCTGTGCCCCTAAACCTGCCATTATCATAATCATCGAACTGATCCTGATAAACGGCAACATATAGTCACTGAGCGCCTGAATAATGAGTTCGAAGGGGTACTCCATGGCACGTTACCCTGCGATTTCTGGGATCTGAAGCACCAACTGGTTGAAAAAATCCATCAGTACTTGAGTCATCCAGTGACCACCGAAAATCAGGGCTACAATGGTGACGATAAGTCTGGGCAGGAAGCTTAAGGTTTGTTCGTTGATCGAGGTTGCCGCCTGGAATACCGCCACGACCAGACCTATCATCAGGCCCGGCAATACAATGGCGGTCACCAGTTTAATAACAATAAAAAGCGAATCACTCAGAATATCGACAAAAACTTCTGGTTCCATGTCACACTCCTAAGCCAAAGCTGCGAGCCAGGGTACCCATGATCAGAGACCAGCCATCGACCAGCACAAACAACATAATCTTAAAAGGCAAGGCCACTATCATAGGTGACAGCATCATCATACCCATCGCCATCAGTACACTGGCAACCACCAGATCCACAATCAGGAAGGGGATGAAAAACATAAAGCCGATGATAAAAGCGGTTTGCAGTTCACTGGTCACAAACGCCGGAATAATGACCACAAACGGGGTATCTTCCGGGCTGTCCAGCTTATCGTAGCCTGCTATTTTAGCAAATGTTTCCAAATCCTTTATCCGAGTTTGCGATAACATAAACGCTTTGATCGGTTCCTTGGCTTGCTCAAGCGCCTGAATTGACGTCATTTCTTCATTCAGATAAGGCTGTACCGCACGGTCATTAATCTGGTTAAAGATAGGTGCCATAATAAAAAAGGTCAGAAACAAAGACATTCCCACCAATACCTGGTTAGACGGTGATTGCTGCAAGCCAATCGCCTGACGCAGGATAGCCAAAACCACAATGATGCGGGTAAAGGAAGTCATCATAATCACAGCAGCAGGAATAAAACTCAGCGCTGTCATTATGGCCAGCACTTGCAGCGTGACTGAATATTCCTGAGAGCCATCCGGATTGGTTGTCACACTCAGTGCCTCAATGCCGTCAGCTAACGCCCCCGGAGCAAAGCACAACACTGTGATAAGGAGTAAAAATCGGATCATAGGTTCATTTCTTATTGTTATTTGCGCCAGACATTAAGCGGCTGAGTTCTTGAGCAAATGGGGCTGTGGGTGTCACTTCTAAAGGCGACTCTAACTGATATAAATAATTAATACTGTGTGGTGTCACACCAAGCAAGTGTTGTTTATCGTCTATTTCAATGACCAGTAATCGCTCTTTGCTGCCAAGCGGCAGACTGCGGATCACTTTAAAATCCTGGCTATTACCGAGATTGGGATTGAAGCGTTTCACAAGCAGGGCCAGTCCAATGATTGCCACCACCACAAACGCCAAAGACAGGCCCATAGACAACAGCTCACTGCTGAGCCCACCTGGTGGCTGCACCGCAGCCACACTGGAGAATATCAAAGCACTCATTAGCGGTCTGTTAGCGAAGCTTTTTGATACGTTCAACCTGGCTGATAACGTCAGTCAGGCGAATACCGAACTTATCGTTAACAACAACCACTTCGCCATGGGCAATCAGGGTGCCATTGACCAGCACATCCAGAGGCTCACCGGCCACTCGGTCCAGTTCAACAACAGACCCCTGGTTCAACTGAAGTAAGTTCCGTATGTTGATCTTAGAGCGCCCAACTTCCATCGAAATGGTGACCGGGATGTCTAAAATCGTATCGAGCTTACGCTTTTCATCAGCGCTCAGAGAAGCGCCGCTGTCTTGCAACTCTTCCAATTCCGCAACTTCGGCTTCAGCACCGTCCTGGTCAGCTTCCTCGGCCTCTGCGAGTGCAGCCGCCCATTCGTCCATTGTATCTTGATCATCACTCATGCACTGACTACCTTAATTAACTTCTTCATCACCAATCTAAATCCACACCTTCAGACAGGTGCAGATCTTCTTCTAACTCCGCCAACTCAGCATCCGAGTCCAGCTTCTTGCCGCCCTTCGTAAACACGTGAAGTTCTGACTTCACAGATTCTGGACGTTTAATCTTCTCACTGATTTGCAGCGCAACATTGTCACGAGAACGCCCCATTTTAGCCCTAAAGGTCGGCAGTTCTTCCACAAATACTGTGATATGCTCGGGCATCTCAACAGGAATGATATCACCCGCTTTTAACTGCATGATTTGGTCAAGCGATAAGTCTACTTCGAGTAATTGTGTAGACAGCTCCACTTCAACATCCATAATTTCGTCACGCAGCGCCTTACTCCAACGCAGGTCGGTGTCTTCAGTGTCAGACTGAACACCCGCGTCTAGCAGTTCACGAATAGGTTCAAGCATTGAGTAAGGCAAGGATATATGGAAGTCTCCTCCCCCGCCATCCAGCTCAATATGGAATGAGCTGATCACCACAACCTCTGTTGGAGAGACTATGTTCGCCATCGCCGGGTTCACTTCCGAGTCGAGATATTCAAACGACACATCCATAACCGGTGCCCAGGCTTCTTTATAATCTTCAAAAATGATTTTGAGCAGCATCTGAACGATCCGCCGCTCTGTAGGCGTAAATTCTCGCCCTTCGATTTTCGCATGGTAGCGCCCATCCCCACCAAAGAAGTTATCCACCAGGATAAACACCAGGCGGGCTTCCATAGTGATCAACCCTGTTCCTTTGAGCGGACGAAAACGTACCATGTTCAGACTGGTAGGAACAAATAGCGTGTGAATGTACTCACCGAACTTGAGCATCTGTACGCCATTGATTGATACCTCGGCAGTACGACGCATCATGTTAAACAAACTGATCCGCATGTGCCGCGCGAATCGCTCATTAACGATTTCCAAAGTCGGCATGCGACCACGGACGATACGGTCCTGTGACGAAAAGTCATATTGTAAGGCGTTACTGGTGCCGCCATCGTCACTATCCGGGACTTCTTCTTCTTCGACCTCATCGACACCATGCAATAAGGCATCGATTTCGTCTTGTGATAATAAGTCGCTCACTGACTCTTCCTACTGCATTACAAAACCGGTGAATAACACGCGCTCGACCACCTTGCTGCCCTCAACGCTTTCCATTGCAGCCTGAACTTTGTCCAGTGCACCAAGGCGCAGAGTTTCTTTACCCGCACTGGTACTCAGTTCATCAGCGGTTGTGGTCGAAAACACACTTAGCAGTGTCCCTTCAATCAGAGGTATATGCTTCTTTGCAACCTCTTCGTTGACGTCACCGCGTACCAACAGTTGCACTTTGATTTGTACAATGCGGTCGCGACTGGCGCCTGGTACGTTAAATACAAAGGGACGAGGCATGGCAACATACAGTGCGCTGCCTGTTTGCGCCGCATTTTCCTGCGATGCCTGCTCTTGCTGCTCAGTCGTCTCTTCTGCCAGCGATTCGGGCGCGTCATCTGACCCTGCAAATAAAAAGTAGCCTGCTACTGCGCCTAAAACAACAACCACAGCGGCAATAATGATGATCAACTTTTTCTTTGATCCACCAGTTTCTTCTATTTCTAAATCGCTTTCTTCTGCCATATTCGCGCTTCTTTAAATCACTTTAACCTTAATCATAGCAGCTGTTATGCATAGTAATCTATTGCTGAATCACTTTGCCGTCTGCTAGTCGTTGATTGTTGGCCGTTATTTTGCGCTTCACTGCCATTATTAGCAAGTGTTCCATGACCTTGGGATGATTCCTGTTGCTGTTGCTCTCCCCCCTGCCCCTGCTGAATATTGCTTTCTCCGAGCTGGATCCCCTGCTCAGCAAGCATCTCTCTGAGCTTGGGCATGGACTGTTCTAACTGCTCTTTGGCTTGCTGGTTTTGCACCACAAAGTTTACCTGAGCCTGCTCGCCTTCAGAACGAATTCGGATCTGCATACTGCCCAATTCGGGTGGGTCCAGACGAATTTCTGCTTCTTTATTGTTGATATTCAGCATCATGTTCACACGCTCTTGCAATGCTTTCACAGCATCATTGCGGGCAATGTTGATGGCCTGACTAACAGCTGGGTCGGTTTGCATGGCTTTTTGATTTACTGCGCTTTGTTGATTAACCTGTTGATTCTGGCGAACCTGCTCTACCTGTGCCAGCACTTCATTAAATTCATGCTTCAGTCCATCATCTATGCGCTCGCCACGAATGGCTTTAAAGATATTTTCTACCGGTGCAGGCATAGCACTACGCTGTTGTGAATTTTGCTGTTCGGACTGTCCACCCTCTTTTTTAAGCTGGGCTAATTCCGGATGCTCACTCTCTTGCAACTCAGTAACAGTCGTCTGATGTTGAGCATCTTTACTTTGCGGTTTCTGATCTACGCTATTTGCTCCAGACTGGCTCACTGTCGCCGCCTGTTTGTTAACCTTTTCTGGCGCTATCGGATCAGTTATTCTGGCAGCGTTATTGTCTTTATCAGACACTTTGGCCTGCTCAGCTTGACCTGACTGCTCCACATTTGACACAACTGGTGCTGTTACACCTTCAGCTTTGCCGGACGTTGTCCCGGTCGGTTTGACACCCAACTGCTGCAACAACTGCTCCGCTTTTGCACGATGTTCAGGATCACTTAGCTCTTCACTATCTAGCTGTGACTGTAAATTAGCCG